>JBKHDI010000022.1:0-48709 GCA_046541415.1 Phycisphaerae bacterium
GAAGCCCTCGGCCCGGGCCGCGAGGCATACTGCCCCGCCCTGTTCGAGCAGATGTCGATCCCGTACACCGGCTCGGGTCCGTCGCTGATGCAGGTCGACCTGGACAAACGCCTGACCGAGAAGCTCATGTCTGCCCACGGAATTAACGTTCCGCGCGGCGTGGTCCTGACGTCCGATCAGCCCGAGTTGCCCGAGGACATGCCCCTGCCCCTGTTTATCAAGCCCAACTACGAGGGCACGAGCAAGGGCATCGAGCAGAACTCCGTCGTCCAGACCCGCGACGAAGCCCACGAGTTGATCAACGAACTGCTGGAGAAATTCCCCGAGGGCCTGGAGGCTGAACAGTACATCGAAGGACGAGAACTGACCGTGCCCTTCCTGGAAGCCTGGCCGGGCAAGCTGCTGGACGTGATGGAACACGATTTCTCCGGCGCCCGCGGCGAGCACGACATCTACGACTACGAGCTCAAGCAGACCGACGAGGGCGTCGAGATGCTCTGTCCGGCCCCGCTGGAGGCCGACCAGCGGGCGACGGTGATGGACCAGGCGGCCCGCGTGCTGAAGTATTCCCGCTGCCGCGACCTGGGCCGCTTCGACTTCCGCCTGGACGACGAGGGCAAATGCTGGTTCCTGGAGATCAACCCCCTGCCCCGCCTCATGCCCGACGGCTCGCTGATCATCGTCGCCAAGGACAAAGGGCTGAGCTACCCCGAGATCCTGCAATACGTGATCCGCTCAGCCGCCAGGCGGTACGGCATTGCGCTGACGCCCAACGTTCAGGTCAACACCAGTCGCCCCGATCGGGCCCCCTGTCGCGAGCACGGCCTGACGGTCGGCCGCTTTGCCACCGGGCCTAACAACGCCATCACCGATGTCGAGGACGTCGCGGTCGGCCACGTCACGCAGATCCGCGACCACGCCAAGGACCCGGCCGACCCCTCGCAGGAAACCTGCATCCGCACGGGCGTCACGGCCGTCGTGCCTGGCTCGACCGACCTGTTCAACAATCATCTGGTCGCCGGCGGGTTCGTGCTCAACGGCATCGGGGAGGTCAGCGGCCTGACCCAGGCGATGGAATGGGGCTGGCTGGAAACGCCCATCCTGCTGACCAACACCATGTCGGTCGGCCAGATCCATGCGGGGATCATCCAGCACATGATCCAGATGCATCCGGAGCTGGGCAGGAAGATCGACGTGACGATTCCGCTGGTCGCCGAGACGGATGACTCGTTCCTCAACGACGTGCGGATTCTGGCCAATGGGCCGCTCCAGGCGGCAGAGGCGATCGACGCAGCCACCCCGGGGCCCGTAGAGCAGGGCTCGGTCGGCGGGGGCACGGGGATGATCAGCTTCGACTTCGCGGGGGGAATCGGCACGAGTTCCCGCAAGTTGCCCTCCAAGGACGGGGGCCACACCATCGGGGTGCTCGTGCAGTCGAATTTCGGCAAGATGCGGAACCTGACGGTCGACGGGGCCGTGGTCGGCAGACAGCTGGACGATATGTTCCCCTATGACATCCGCCAGGGCAAGCAATATGGTTCGGTC
The DNA here is from genome assembly GCA_046541415.1 of Phycisphaerae bacterium. Lineage (GTDB taxonomy): Bacteria > Planctomycetota > Phycisphaerae > SM23-33 > SM23-33 > CAZOVB01. The sequence goes on from JBKHDI010000022.1 coordinate 1,546, forward strand.
ATCGTGGTCGTCGCCACCGACGCGCCGCTGCTCTCGGCGCAGCTGAGTCGTCTCTCCAAGCGGGCGGCGCTGGGGCTGGGACGGGTCGGCTCGTTCGCAGCCAGCACGAGCGGGGAGATCGTCTTCGCCTTTTCCACCGCCAACCGCACCAGCCGCAAGGCCAAGGAATCGGTGGACCTGATGAACCTGCAGTTCGTCACCGACCCGCAGATCAATCCGCTTTACGAGGCGGTTATCGAGTGCACCGAAGAGGCCGTGCTGAACTCCATGTTCTGCTCGTCCGGCCAGACGGGCAGGCAAGGACGGATCGCCCCTGCCCTGCCGATCGAAACGGTTGTCGACCTGCTGAACTGACGGGCCCGGGGGGCCTGTCAGTCGCCCCGCGTCAACACCGCTCCTGGACGCAAGGGCAGCGTCGCATGGGGCGGGTTCATGTTGTCCAGGAAAAACTGCATGGCCACCTCGGGCTTGCGTTCGTGGCCCACGCCGGAAAGGACCTTGCTGCTTACGTTGAACCCGTTGTCGGTGAGGTACTCGATGGCGTTGCGACTCTGGACCTGGATGGTGGCCGGGTCGTTGCTGCCGTAGTAGACGTAGATGGGCATCTGCTTGGCCGACGGCGGGTAGAGGCCTTCCAGATTCCTCCGGTTGAAGTTGCCGTTGCGCGAGACGGCCACGCTGAAGACATCCGGATGCCGCAGGCCCACCCAGTACGTCGGAAAGCCCCCGCCGGAAAATCCGGTGATCATGACATTCGCCCGGTCGATGTTGTACCGATACGCCAGCAGCGACAGGATACTCAGGATCCGCCGTTCGCTGTTGGCCATGCCGACAATAGGCCCGTCGCCGAGAAGCCCGTCCGTGCCCATCAACTTCGGGGCCACGATGATACACCCGTGCTTTTCGCCGAGGAATTTCCACTCGCGGATGTGGTGCTCGGCGATGTCATACGGCGGTGTGCCGTGGCAGGTGACGACAACCGGCATGGGCCGGGTGTGCGAATAGCTGCTTGGCACGTAGAGGTAGAAGCCCGATCCGGTGGTCGGATCCCGCTCCAGGCTCTGGCTGACCGGCGTGTTCTGCGGCTGGGTGACAGCGCAGCCGCCGCAGGCAACTGTCGCAACCAGCAGGAAATAGATACTTCGGTTCATCTGCAATGTCCTTGGTTTACCTTCGCTTGCCGTACCAGCATAGCCGATCGGCCTGCCCGGGCCAAATCGACTTCTCGCATCCGGGTCGGGCAGCTGTATATCAATCGGTTCTCCTGCCGCCGCTGCGCAGAAAACCTGCCCGCCGCGGCGGTCGGTCAAGAAGCTTGTACCGCCCGGCCCATGCCGTATAATGCCCCCGTGCGAACCATAGCGATACTCAACCAGAAGGGCGGCGTGGGCAAGACAACGACCGTGGCGAATCTCGCCGCGGCCCTGGTCGAGCGGGGCCGCAGGATCTGCTGCATCGACCTGGACCCCCAGGCCCACCTGACGCTGCATTTCGGCATTGAACCGGGCGCGCCCGAGACCGGGATCTACGAGGTCCTCACCGACGGCGAACCGTTCGACAATGCCGTCGTCCAGGCCCGTGAGAACCTGCTGCTCTCGCCGTCGATTATCGATCTGGCCGCCGCGGAGGTCGAACTGGTCTCCACCGTCGGGCGCGAGCAGATCCTCGCCGACAGCCTGGCCAAGGCATCCCTGCCGGCCGATACGCTGCTGATCGACTGCCCCCCCAGCCTCGGCCTGCTGACGCTCAACGCCCTGGCCGCCGCCGATGACGTGTTCATCCCCCTCCAGCCGCATTTCCTGGCCCTGCAGGGGCTGGGCAAGCTGCTGGAAACCGTCTCGCTGGTCCAGAAGCGCATCAACCCGAGGCTGAAGGTCTCCGGCGTGATCCTCTGCATGTACGAGAGCAACACCCGCCTGGCCGGGGAAGTCCTGGCCGACCTGGAAGAGTTCTTCGCCTCCAGCCGGGGCCAGAACGTCCCCTGGGCCGATGCGACCATCTTCAACACCGTCATCCGGCGAAACGTCAAGCTCGCCGAGTGCCCCTCCCATGGCCAGGACATCTTCCAGTACGAACCGTCCTCCAACGGGGCCGCCGACTACAACGCCCTGGCCGATGAAGTCCTGGCCCTGCTGCAGGGCAGGCCGCGTATCCACCCGCCGGTCGAACAGGAAGCACCTGCGGAGATCGACACTGAGGCTGCACCGGACGATGCCTCGGCCGACGTCGAGGCCGGCGAAAACTCGCTGCCGGTCCACCAGCCCGAGGCGATGCCCCAAAAGGCCTCCGATTACGACAGCGCCTGGGTGGGAAGCGATCGGCCGCATGGCCTTGAGAACTGACCATGCCCCCTGTCTCCCGGCGAGGTCGTGTGATGACGGTCATCCTGGCGGTCGTCTGGACCGGCGCATTCGTTGCCACCCACATCCCAGCCGGAAAGATCCCCCCCACCGGCACAAGTGACGTGGTCCTGCACCTGATCGGCTACGCCGTGCTGGGAATGGTCCTGCTGATGACGCTGAGCTGTCGGGGCGTCTCTCGGGCGCGGGCGGGCGCGGTGGCCGGGGTCGTCCTGCCCCTCTACGCAGCATTTGACGAGATCACCCAGCCGCTGGTCAACCGCTCGGCCAGCACGGTCGACTGGGCCTTCGACTGTCTCGGCGCGGCGGTGGCGATGGTGGCCTGGTGGTCGCTGCTGGCCCTGGCCAGGCCGCGCCTGCGACGCGGCGCCCGCCCGGCAGAATGACGCCGCCCTACTCGTCGTAGCCGGCCTCGGCGACCTCGATCGCCCGCAGCAGGGCCCGGGCCTTGTTGATCGTCTCCTGGTACTCGGTCTGGGGGACTGAATCTGCGACGATTCCCGCCCCGGCCTGGAGGTAGACCTTCCCGCCGCAGATCACCATCGTCCTCAGCGCAATGCAGGTGTCCATGTTGCCCGAGAAGTCGACGTAGCCGACCCCGCCGGCATAGGGGCCTCGCCGGGTCGGCTCGCACTCGTCGATGATCTCCATCGCGCGGATCTTCGGGGCCCCGGAGACCGTGCCGACCGGCAGGGCCGTCCGCAGCGCGTCAAAGGCCGTCATCCCCTCGGCCAGCTTGCCCTGGACGTCGGAGACGATGTGCATCACGTGGCTGTAGCGCTCGACGGTCATCACGTCGGCCAACTCGACGGTTTTGGGCGCAGCGACCCGTCCGACGTCGTTGCGGGCCAGGTCCACGAGCATGATGTGTTCGGCCCGCTCCTTCGGGTCGGCCAGCAGTTCCTGCTCCAGGGCCTTGTCCTGCTGTTCGGTCAGCCCCCGGGGCCTGGTCCCGGCCAGAGGGCGATTGGTCACCACGCCCTCCTCGACCCGGCAAAGGATCTCCGGGCTCGAACCGACCAGCGTCGCATCGGGCGTGTTGAGCAGGAACATGTACGGCGAGGGGTTGACCACCCGCAGGGCGCGGTAGATGTCGAAGGGTTTAGCGGCCGTCTCGACGCTCAGCCGCTGGGAGACGACAACCTGGAAGATGTCGCCGGCCTTGATGTACTCCCTGCATTTCTCGACCATCTCGCAGAAGCGCTGACGGGTGAAGTTGCTCTGGAAGGGCTTCTGGGGCAGGCCCTCGAGGGTGATCTCCCCGACCGGCTGGCCTGTCCCGTCGCGCAGGCGGGAGATCGTCCGCTCGACCGCCTCAATCGCCTCGGTGTAGGCCTGGCCCGGATCGTTTTGGATGTGGGCGTTGCAGACGACCTTGATGGTCTTGGAAATGTGGTCGAAGATCACCGTCGTCCGGTACAGGCCGAAGACCAGGTCCGGCAGGTTCCGGTCGTCCTCGGGCCCGGGGCCGATGTCCTCGTAAGAGCGGATCATGTCGTAGGCGGCATAGCCGACGACCCCGCCGGTGAAACGCGGCAGGTCGCGCAGGTGTACCGCCTGGAAGGGCTCGACGAGCTTTCTCAGCTCAGCCAGGGGGTCGGAGGACTCGATCGTCTCCTCGCCGCTGCCGCGCCGGCTGATGGTAATCTCGCTGCCGCGGGCGGTGAAGACCGCCTCGGGATCGGCGGCGACGAAGCTGAACCTGGCCATGCGCTCCCCGCCGACGACGCTTTCCAGCAGGAAGGCGTGCTGGGCGGGGGCGAACCCCGGCGGCTGGGCCAGGCGCTGGTAGGCGGTTACCGGCGTGAGCGAGTCTGCCAGCAGCTGGCGGTAGACCGGGATCGTATTGCCCTGTTCGGAGAGCTTGCAGAACTCATCGAAGTTCGGGTAGTAGTGCTTCATCTGGCGCGGTTCCTCATGCGGTGGTGGATTCTCTGGATGACTTGCCTGCCGATCGGGTCGGATCGAACGCCTGCCACGCCGCAGCCGCTGCGCCGATCACGCCGGCATCGTTGCCCATCTCAGCCAGGACGATCTTCGTCATCCGGGCGGTCAATGACCAGTGCAAATCCGCAAAATGTTCGCGCACCGGGTCCAGCAGGTCCTCGCCGGCGCGGGTCAGCCCCCCGCCCAGGACGATCCGCGACGGATCGAACAGCCGGCAGAGATTCACGCAGCCGATGGCCAGGAACCGCGCCGCCCGCTGCCAGACGCGCTGGGCCAGTTCGTCGCCGGCCTTGCGGGCCTCGTTGACATCCCGCGCGTCGATCCGGCCCTTCTCGGCCAGCACCGCAGCCAGGGGCCCGTCGGACTTCTCTTTGGCGATCTGCCGCCGGGCGTGCTCGGCCAGGAACCGCGCCGAGCAGTAGCGCTCGAGGCAGCCTCGCTGCCCGCAGCCGCAGAGTTCCCCGCCCGGCTCGACGATCAGGTGACCCATCTCACCGCCGATCTCGTTGTCGCCGTGCAGGATACGTCCGTTGAGGATAATCCCGCTGCCCAGACCCGTGCCCAGCGTCAGCAGGATCATGCTTTCCACGTCCCGTCCGGCCCCGCAGAGCGCCTCGCCCAGCGCGGCGGCGTTGGCATCGTTTTCCAGCACGGCCGGCAGGGATGTCCCGGCTGCGACACGATCGCGGATCGGGCAGCCGTCCATGCCCGGGATGTTGGGCATGGCATGGATGACGCCCTGGGAGATACTCAGCGGCCCCGGCGCTCCGATGCCGATTCCCGTGACTTCTCGGGAGGCGATCTTCTCGTTCGCCAGGAGCTTCTTGACGCCGACGACCATCTGTTCGACGACAGCGTGGGCCCCGTCGGCCGCCGGTGTGGGCAGCTGGAAGATGCCGCGGCGTTGATTGCTGTCGTCCAGCAGCCCGAATTTGATGAACGTCCCCCCCAGGTCGATCCCGATGCAAAACTCAGCCATGATGTCCTACCTTGTGGCGCGGATGATTCCCCGCCGCGCCTGCGACGGGGAATCGGCTATTCTATCCGGAAATCCCGGAAAGCGAAACGCTCCACTCGGACCGTTTTGGCATGGTTATCAGCGCCCGACGATAAGTTTCTCCGCCCGGATCGGGTGGGCCTGCGTCTTGCCGTCGCGCGTGATGACCAGGCCCACGCTGCCGGCGAAGTCGATGCCCTCGCCCTGCCACGTGAACGGCTGGATGTTCAACAGCGCGATGATCTCCGTGCCGTCGTCCAGGGTGATTCGCGTGACGCGTCCGTCCTCGTCGAGGCGCTGGAAGTTGGGAGCCTTCTCGCCGGGCCCGTGGACGCCGAAGACCCAGGTGGCGCTGGTTTCGGCGGGCATGGGCCAGCGGAGCATCAGCGAACTGAAGGGCTTGCCGCTGTCGCCGTGGGGCTGGCCGGTAAACGGGTTGATCGGCGGGTAGGCGCCCAGGGTCTCCAGCTTCACGCCCTCCGGGTGCAGGATCGCCAGCTGACCCGTCACGCCCTGCTCGCTGGACAGCGTCGCGGTGTTGTCCCGGACCTTCGTGCCGTCCTTCTGGTACGAGTGCAGGCGCCAGATGGCCGGGCAGTTGGTCTCGACATTGTCGCGGACGATCAGCACGTCCGGGTGGACAAAGAGCACCTGACGGTCATACCCGTTGCGAAGGGCCACCGGGGTCGACTTCGAGACGTCCAGGCTGGGGTTGAACGGGAACATGCAGCGGGCGTTGGCGTAGTCCACGCCGTCGCCGTAGTGTTCGTCGCTGATCCACGGGGCCGGGTATTTGCACGGCAGGGTCCAGTTGGTCACGCCGACCAGTTGAATCTGCGTGCCGCTGGCCGGGCCCTGCTTGAAGGGGTTCCAGTACGTCCCGCCGGGAGGCGAGCCCCAGCTGCAGTCGCCGAAGAAGTGGACGTTGCGCCCCCAGAACCAGAGCGAGCCCTTGTCCTCGTGGTGGTGGCCCCAACTCTGACCTGCGCGGAGGACGGCAAAGCTCTCGGGCCTCTTGGCCGCGACAGACAGATCGCCGGATACGTCCCGGCCGTTGAAGGTCCCGGCGTATCGCCCGGACCACGACTCGCCGTCGCGCTGGAGGGTGATCTTGTAGCTGGCCGGTCCGCCCTTGACCCAACGGTCCGAGCCGATGGTCATGTCCACGTCGAGGCTCACCTTGCCGCCTGGGCGGCGGATGACGGCGTGGCCGGAATGGCTGGCGCGGTTCAGCGTGGGGCTTGCGCCGCTGACGGTTACTTTCGCCCCGTCGGCGCCCCGGGGCACAGTCAGGATCAGGTCGCGCCGCTGGAAGTCGTCCTTCTTGATCACGCCGACCGCCCCGGGCAGGGTCAGCTGCCATGCGGTCGGCTCGTCCCCGAAACCGCGCAGCACCGTGCCGTACCCGCGGAGCCAGCGACTCTTCATCGCCGGGCGCAGGGACTGGATCGACTCATCCACGTCCCCGCCCTGCTCGCGGATCATCCAGGCCATCCGGCGTACGATCTTGCGGATTTCCGGGTCGTCGGACTGGCCGAACAGCGACATCGAGGTCTTGAACCGTTGGACCGGGCCGTCCTTCTTCAGGCCGTGGTCGCCGACCGGCGGGACCACCCGATTGCCGAACACCGGATCGACCGGCGAATGGACATCCAGGAAGAACTCGGCCATGCGGGCGTAGCGGATGTCGTCGAGGAAGTTTGTGCGCCCGGAGTTGCGCAGCAGCAGCGACAGCGGCCCGGTGACCTTGATCGTGTGCGACGCGTAACCGTGGGATTCCTCCCAGCAGCCCGAGCCGGGATAGACGTAGGTGTCCAGGGCCCGATCGAAGCTCTTCTCCGCGTGGTCGAGGAATCGCCCGCCTTCGGGATGGCCCATCTCCAGCAGCCTCACGGCGTGCCCGGCGATGTAGCGGTAGAGGTCCGCGTTGAAGTTCATGTTCTCCATGCCCTGGTAGAACGGGTTGATCGCCTCGGGGTCCGACCAGGGCAGCATCGCCCGCAGGGACGGATAGGCCGAGTCGTCACTGGCCATGTAGCAGGTGGCCGCCTCGGAGACCATCCGGTCGTTCTGACCGGCCTGGGCCATGGTCTGTTTGACTGTCCCGTCGAAGCCGTCTGTCGGCGGGGTCCAGCGGATGTGCCCGTTCGAGCCGTTGAAAAACTGCAGGCCGCTGCGTCCGCCCGTGCCCAGCAGCACCGCCCCGGCCGGGCCGCCGACCGGAGTGTCGGAGGGCATGGTATCTTCCGGTTTCACCGCCGAGCCGTCGGAGTTCCAGACCAGCGTCAGGTTGTTCAGCCTTCGCAGCGGCCAGACGCCTTCGAGCACGTGGGCCTTGGCGAAGAAATGTTTCTCGCCCGAGGGTACTGCGAAGATGGCCCATTGGCGTTGGCCGTCGACCAGCCAGGCCTCCATCGCCAGCCGCTGGCGGGCGCCGTCGAGCCCGACAACGCCGCGCGTCATGCGTTGGGCGATGATCTCGGCCGGCGTGCGGGCGTCGGGGTCGGGCACCTCGGGGCGCATGTAGAGGTCGACGTGGTTGACCTTCGCCCGCGTCCAGAGATCCGGGCGGATGTAGAAGGCCCCCACCGCCGTGGTTGTCCCGCCCGGAGTGACCGGCACGGACGTCTCAATCGGCGCACCGCCAAGGCGGTAGGTCGTCTGCTCGATTTCGGGGGTTTGGGGCTTCTGTGGCTCGCGCCCGCGCGGCTGGCGCGGAGCTTGAGGCTTGCGGCGGAACTTGGACGGCTCCTTTTCGTACTCGGCCATCTCCTTCTGGTACGCCTGGACGGCCTGGTGATACTCCTGCTGTTTGTTGTTCCACTCGGTCAGGTCGGCCTTATAGCGGGCCAACTGCTTCTCCTGGCTGTCGCGCAGGGCCTCCGGGTCGGCCGCCTTGACGCCTATCGTCTCCTGCTTGCCGCGGAAGTAGTTGAACTGCGACCAGATGACCATGCGGGCCAGGGCCTTCTGGCCCTCGATCTGCACGAAATCCCCGGCCGGATTTTTCGCGGTAATCGACTCCCAGTTCACCAGCCGCTGATCGCCCGGGAAAAAGAACCCGTCGACCTTCCAGTCTTCGAAGTTGAAGACATACTTGGCCGCCCCGCCGAGATCGAAGTCTTCGGTCAGTTGGGCGTAGGGCTTTTTCGCGAAGATCCGCACGCGGGCGGTGTAGGTCTTGTCACCTTCGAACCGGTAAGTCAGCTTCGACTCCCAGAAGACCGGGCCGACGGCGCTCTGCCCGGAAACCGAGATGACGCGGTGCATGGTTTCGAGGTAGCCGTTGCCGATCCACTCCTCGCCGTCCCGCGACACGCTGACGACGGGACCCTGGACCAGAAAGGCCGAGGCCGGGGTGGCGAATTTCGCGTCTATCTCTTCGATGGTGACCACGCGGGCGGCAAAGCCGGCCTGGTTGGTCACGGTGTGCACAGGCAACGGGCCGACGATGCCGGCGACGAACTGCTTGTCTTCCGCGGCCGGCTTCCAGGCAGGCAGTTGGCGGTCGGTCAGGACGACCTGGAAGACCTTGTGACGGTCCTTGCCCGGCGCAACCGAACTCTTGCCGGATTCCGGATCGACCACGTGCTGGAAGCTTACGTTCGTCCAGACACGGGCCTTGCTGACCGCGTCGGCCCGGCCGTCGAGGATTTCGACCTGGAACGGTACGAACTGCCCCGCCTCTTTCAGGGCGATCCGCCCGAGGACGACGGGCTTGTCGAAGGAAACGTCGAAGTAGACCGGCTCGGTATCGTACTGGACGCCGAAGTATTCATTGACCGGGAATGTACCGACAACGGTGTCGGCCGCGTGGGCTGCGCAGGCGCAGGCCAGCAGAGTCGTGAGTATGTGTGCAGTTTTCATGATGGCGTGGTCCTCTTACTGATTCGCCTGGACGGCGGATTGGAAGGGCTTGGCGAGTTGGGCCTTGGGCTGACCCTTGGGGCAGACGACCAGGCCGAGCTTCCGGCTGCCCTGGCCGAGGTTCAGCTCGATGGTGACGTGACCTTCGTACTGGCTCTGGCCGAGCATGCCGGCGGTGCGGGGGTTGGGCGTCGAGTCGCTCTTGGTCTCAGGGCCCAGGAAATGGCGGCTGGCCGGCTGGGAGGGACGCTGACGCCTCTGCCAGAGCTGGATGCCCATCGACGAGCCGTTGTCCCAGCTGTCGACATCGCGGCAGAAGAAGCCCACCACGTCTTTGGATTCCGGATTGGCGGCCGTGACGGCCACGGCCCCGGGGATCTGCTCGTCGGAGAGGCATTTCTCGTCTTCGTCGGTCTTCTTCCGGTCGGTCGCGGGGTTCAGCGTCGCCTCGGGCTTGTCGTAGTAGCACGGCAGGTAGACGAACGAGGCGGTCCTGCCGGGCAGGTTGGTAACAAACCCCGCCGCCGGCTGCCAGTTGTAGTAGGCGTCGAAGACGTACACGTTCCGCGGGCCGAGGTTCGAGGTCTCCTCGATCAGCACCACCCCGTCGTCGGCGGTGAGCTTGACGGTGTACGACTTGTCCTGCTCGAAGCGGTATTCCAGCAGCGCGGTCTTGCCCTCCCGTTTGCCGGTGAATTCCAGCAGGCGCGGGTAGGTTTCGAGGTAACCGTGGCCTCGCCACTGGCCGTCGGGACCCTTGATGGAGACGACGGGCCCGGGCACGGTGTAGTTGGCCGCCCCGCCCTCGGGGGCGGTGTATCGCCCGGTGGGGATCTTCAGGCTGAACGAGCCGACGTTCCACTCGGCTGTTTCGATTGCCAGCGGCACCGGCGGCGAGGGGGCTGGGGAGTTCTCTCCGCCGACCGGCACGACCAGCGGAGGCGCCTGACCGGCGCCGGGCTCTTGCGGCTGGGCCTGACAGGCAGCCGCGGCCAGCAGGCAGGGACACAAGGCTGCCAGGGCCAGTTTCATTCGAATCGACATGCGCCTCACCTTCCTTGTAAGCGATTCAATTTTTCTGCCCCAACTTCGGAACCCGCTCCGGCGACGCAGGTCTCGCTGCAAACTCACCGAGGCGATTGGATGTCCCGTGCAGACAAGGTAGCCGACTGCAGCGGCTGGGGCAAGAGATTGCGACGCCAGAGCGGTGGATGCTCGCCGTCTCGGGGCGCCGCGGAGAGGGCTCAGCCGGCCTGGGCGACAGCGGCGGCAGGGACTTCGACGGGTCGGGAATCGGACAGCACCTCGGCCAGCGGGCCCGAAGGCTCCGAGCCGGAGAGGATGTCCAGCGAGATATTCGTCGGCGCCAGGAGGCGTTTCATCCGTACGACCATGGCGGCTGAGGGGGGCTTGTCCAACTGCCAGACCAGGTGGATCATCTGCCTGGCCTGGGCCCGGCAGGCGGCACGGTGCTCCAGGTACGGGATCATCGCGTCCAGCAGGGCCTTGACCGCCTCGGGGTCTGTGACGACCACCGCGGCGCGGTTAAACCAGAGCATATCCAGCAGGAAGCGGGCATCGGGCTGATCGTCCCGCCCGGCCCAGATGTGCTTGTCCAGTCGGGGTCCGATGCGGGGGATGCGGCGCAGGGTCTGCTCGGCCAGCGGATCCGACGGGCCGAAGTAGAGGAACGTCTTGCCCGAGCCGACGACGTACCGCAGCCAGGCGGCCGCGGCGTCGGTTGTGTCCTGCTTCAGCCAGGTGTTGCGATCGGGCGGGAAGAGCTTCCGCAGCCAGGGCGCGTCCAGCGGCAGCGGCCAGGGCGTTCCGAACGGACGGTTCAGCCGCCGCAGGTAGAGCAGCGCCGCGATCGGCAGCATGATCAGGCCCGCCCGGAAGACCCACGTCAGCCAGGCGCGGTTGATCCGGTCCCATCGGTCGGCGCGGTAGACGTCCTGCTCCGGCAGGATCCGGTAGCCGTGGTTGTCGCCTTCGGCCTGGGAGATCGAATCGAGCGTTTCGTCCTCGATCACCGCGTCGGGGTCGCGTTGCTTCTTGCCCCCCGCCTGCCAGGCAGGGACGGCCTGCTGTTCGGCGGGCCCTTCGTAAACGTTCTTCTCTTCCTGGCCGGCCTGGTCGAGGGTGCGGCGGGTCGCCTGGTCGCTCTCGGCGAACTGGCGAGCGCCGTAGCCGACGGGCTTGCTCCGTGTTTCGGCCAGGGCCTGCCGGGCCTGCTGGGCCCGCATCTCGGCCAGGCGGGCCTCCTGGTCGCTGGTATCGGGCATGAACATCGCGATCCGGTCGGAGTTGACTTGCCCCAGCCATCCGGCCAGCAGGGCCAGGACCAGCCCTCCCGCCAGCAGCATGGGGCGCCAGCGGACCAGCCATGCGACCAGCAGCACCAGCAGGGCTATGGCGCCCAGCACGGTCGAGCTGATCCCCAGCAGGCCGAAGTAGTCCCACAGCTTGGCCAGATACCAGTCCATGCTAGTTCCTGTACTTCCGGGCGATCTGCCCGTACTTGGTAAACGAGTACCAGACGACGTTGACCCCGATGTGGAAGGCCTGGTTCCGCAGATTCGGCGAGATATCGCTGGCCCCGACCTTCCAGGCGTCGTTGACGTCGCCGGGGTGGTAGAAGACGATCCATCGGCCCTTGTGCTTGATGCCCATGCAGTCGCTGCCGCCGTGGTGCCACAACTCCGGAGGCCCCGAGGGGAAGGTGAACGGGTTGCGGAACAGCACGTCGTCATCAGCGATCTCGATCAGCCGCTTATCCGGGAAGACGTGGCGCATCAGGCCCATGAAGTGGCGGTGGAAGTTCGGGCTGCCCGCATCGGCAAAGAGCATGCCCCCCTCCAGCAGGTAATCGCGAAGGACTTGACGCTCGCGGCTGGAGGTGCGGATGTGGCCCGAGCCGGTCATATACACAAACGGCGGGGCCTGGCCCTTCGGGTAGGCTTCCAGCAGGGAAATCTCGTGGGCCTCGCCTTCCCGGGCCACCTTCGAGGAATCCATGCCGGTGATCTTCCTGAACTCGGCCAGGAAGGCGGCGTCGGCCCGGCCGTTCCGCATGCCGTCGTCCCAGTCCGGGCCATTGTATTTCAGGCGGATAAACCGCACCTTGCCGTCCATGTCCCCCCAGGGCCAGCCGCCCTGCTTGCCTCCCCCTGCCCCGAGTTTGCCGTGGACGGCCTCGGTGTCGGCAACGTAGGTCTCCTGGGTCATCTGGTCGACCTGTTCGGCCAGGTCCGACTCGTCCAGGTCGGGCACGTCGAACCAGACGGTCGCGTCGGGGTTGAGGATGAACTTTTCCTTCGGTTTCGGCTTGGGCTTGACGCGGGTGACCATCGCCACGACCGGGTCGCCGCTGCCGTGAGGCACGCGGTACGGTGTGACGCAGCCGCGGAAGAGCATGCCGATCAACAGCGGGCCGAACAGCACAGCCAGGTAAAGCACGACCGTCTGGAGCATGCTGCGGCGGTACCGCGGGTCGTCGCCGCCGGTGCGGAGGTTCTCCAGGATTCGGTCGCCCAGGGCACGGCTGCGGCGGGTCGGGTCGACGAACAGCCGCAGTGTCACGCGCCGGGCGCCATGGACCAGTACGAGACAGCCCAAAACCACCAGGGGCAGAACAGGCCACGACCACCGCAGGCGCCAGAAGAACATCTCCCCCGTGCCCAGTGCGCTGTCCCGGGCAGCCCAGGCAGACTCGGCGGTCGAGGTCGCCGCGATGACGTAGATCAGCACCAGCAGCGCTGCTATCAGCCCGCAGGCCCCGACGAAGCGGATGACCCCCAGGCTCAGCCGTCGCGGCCAGAACGCCAGGGCCGCGGCGATCACGCACAGACCGGCCAGGACCCCTGCTCCGACCAGCAGCAGCGTCTCGCCGGCGAAGGTGATCCCCGCATCGCCGTAGGCCGATTCGAGCACCTCGCTGCCGTTTTCGATCTCATCCAGCGTCGCCGACCGGAGGTACCATGCCCCGCCCAGCGCAGCTGCAGCCAGCCCTGCCAGCAGGCTGGCCAGCAGGATCTGTGCTACACGCGGACTGGGATCGGATCGATGCATGGTTTACAGGTCGTTATCGGTACGGAACAGTTCGTCGTCGATCCCCTCATCGGGGTTCTTCGGCGGCTTGGCGGTCGCTTCGGTGGCCTCTTTGTAGACGTCGGTGTTCTTGCGGGCCTCGATGCTGTTGGGGTCGGACTCTTTGTTTTCGTTGGATTGGCCCTGGGTATTCGAGGCCGTCTCGTCGCCGGCCTTGGGCTCCTGGGCTGCGGCGCCGTTTGGATTCTTCTCCGGCTGTTCCTTGCCCGCCTCGTCGGCCTTTGCGCCGTCGGCATCGTCAGCCAGCTGGGTTTCCGGCTTGTCGCCTACCCCAGCCCAGGCCATCAGCGTCGGGACCGACAGGGCCCCGATGATCACCAGGTGAAACACCAGCGCCAGCACGCCGTAAAGGACGATCGGCGAGCGGTTGAAGCCCGAGACCAGTTCATCCGGCTGAAGCTCGTGCATCGATACCCGGTCGGTTTCGGAGGTCGACGCGGTCGGTTGCGTGTCGTTCATCTTGCAGGCTCCTGAAGTCAATTTCCGGCGATGCCGACGTTGAGAATCACGCCGCCGCCTTCGGTGATCGCGTTGATCGCCGGTTGGTAGATGGTCTGGTCGACGGTCCTGTCGCACTTGAACAGGACGTACTTGTCTTGCGGGCGAAGGGTCGTGCGGGTCTGCTCGAGCTGCTCGATGCGGCTGGCGACGGCCCATTTGATCGCCTCGGCTTCCTCGATGATCGTCGCCTTGGAGTACCCGGCCGAAAGGTGCATCGTCCCGGCTGAGTCGATCGCCACGAAGATCGCCCCGCGGTCCTTGAGCTGGTCGATCTCGCTGGTGGTGACCAGTTCGAGGTTGGCGATGGGCTTTTCCACGATCGCCTCGGAGCAGAGGATGAAGAAGATCAGCACGAGGAAGGCGATATCGCCCATGCTCGCGATGGGCACGGCGATGTGCAGGCCTCGTCGTTTGCGGCGTCGGCGACTCATTGCTCAGCGGCCTCCATGAAGCTAACCACGCCGCCGGCCCGGGTGATCGCCGCCCAGACCCGGTAGTACTGTTCGTATGGGACCGACTCGACGGTCTTGAGGATGATGACCTTTTCGTCCTGCTCCTGCTTCTCGGCCAGTTTCATCCCCGCCAGCTCGGCGCGGAACTGGTCCAAGCTCACCGGTTTGTCTTTCCAGAGGATCTCGCTTCCGCGGAGAGTGCAGGTGGGCGTCTTGTCTTCGGTTTCCTGCTGGGCCTTCTGCCCGCCGGGCATTTCGGCGGAGAATCCCTGCGTCCGGACCAGCGTGGTGGCCAGGATGAAGTAGATGATCAGCAGGAAGGCGATGTCGGAGAAGCTGTCGACGGGGATCCCGCCGGCGGTCTTCCGCCCGAGCCTGCGAGGTTGTTTTCGTCTGCGCGACATGCAGCTGCTTGTTCTCTCAGGCCGCCCGGGCGGGCTCGACACGGGTGACCACGTGGTCCAGCAGCTCGGCGACCGTCTCGTTGATCTCCAGATCGATCGTCTCGACCTTGCTGTTGAAGTAGTGGTACGGAATTACGGCCATCAGGGCGATGATCAGCCCGGCGGCCGTGGTGATCAGCGCCTCGGAGATGCCCGCTGCCACCGCCCCGCCGCCACCGGTGGCGGCCTGGTCGGCCATGGCCGAGAAGCTCCGGATCATCCCCACCACCGTCCCGCACATGCCCAGCAGCGGCGCGGCGTTGCCGACGGTCGAGAGCACCGTCATGCGTTTTTCCACCGCGGCCAGGGCGTGGTCGGAGTAGTCTTCCATGGCTTCTTTCATCACCGAGGTCAGCGCGCGGACGTCGCTGCTCAGGGCGCGGTGCTTGTCGTAGCTCTGCAAGCCCACCAGCAGCACGGCCGAGACAGGCCCCGGCGTATCGGCGCAGAGATGGGCCGCTTCGGCGACCTTGCCCTCTTCCAGCAGCTCCATCACCCGGGCTCGAAGCCAGCGGGTCTGGACGTTGTTATAGTGGAAGAACGCCACCGCCCGGTCGATTACCACCGCGATGGCGACCACCGAGAAGATCAGCAGGGGGATCATCATCCCCCCGCCATCGAACAGAATATCCAGCATGTCAGACCTTTCTTGCTGTATCTTCGGCCCGGGCCGTCCGGGCCGAGCCGATCCGTTCCAGCAGGGCCCGGGCGTCCAGCGGGGCCATCTCCAGGCTCCGGACCGCCAGGTCCTTCGCCGGGGCCAGCACCAACGCACCCGTGGCCGGGTTGTAAATACTCTCATCCAGGCAGCTTAACGACGCCTCCTGGCAGTAGCCGTCATGCCCCGCTGCCACCAGCAGCAGCGTATCGCCGTCGAGGCAGAGGTAGACCCTGGCCCGCCGCAGCCAGTTGCCCACGTCAACCCGCGTGGCAGTTGCCAGCCAGGTCCCGGCCGGGGCCCGGCCCAGGTGCGTCTCAGCAAGGGCGCAGACCTTTCCGGGCACGGCATGGCCGGTGCGGGTCACGGCAGCAGGTTGGTCGGTTGTGGCGGTCATCGTCGGCGGGGCCTCTGGTTATCCATCGACCTGCGTGGCGACTTTCTGCAGAGAAGCATCGGTCAGGCGCCCGCGGGCGAACTTGGCCCACTTGCCCGACGGATACTCCCACGTGAGCTTCTTGAACATCCGGTAGGCCTCGACCAGCGGCGGCGACGCATCGCGACGCTCGATCTCCGCCTCGGCCATCCGCATGTAGTTTTCACCGGCCCAGTACATCGCCTCGGCCACAAGCTCGTTGGGCAGGTCGTTCTTGCCGGCGACCACCTCGTCGAACACCTTGGCCGCCTCGACGTACTCCTCGGCCTGCATGTAGCACTGGGCCGAAAGAACCTGCGTTTTGCCCGCAAGGTCGTGGCGCGGGAAACGCTTGGCCATGCGGCCGAAGACTTCCGCGGCCGTCTTGTACATCTTCAGCGCCCGGTCCCGCAGCTGGACTGCCTCGACCGGGTCGGTGGCCTTGTCGGCCTGGAAGCGGAACTCCTTGCCCCGCGAGAGGAAGTACTGGCCCAGCCGCGCGATCGTCTCGGCGACCAGGTCGTTATCCGGGTAGCGGTAGCTGAGCTTGACGTACTCGGCAAAGGCCTCGTTCATCCGCTCCATCTTTTCGTAGACCAGGGCCTTCTTGTACTGGCTCTTGGGGGCATAGGGGCTTTCCGGGTAGCTGGCGACGATGTCGTTGAACCGCGAGATCGCCTCGAGGTAGAACTTCCGCTGCGACTCGGGATTGACCGCCTCTTCGGCGAACTCCAGGGCCAGGTTGCCCAGCAGGTATTCCGCCTGGGCCCGGGCCTGGGTGTCGGGGAAGTCGCGGATGGCCTCTTCCAGAAGCTTCTTGCCCTGGAGGATTTCTCCCTTGGCCAGTTCTCGCAGTTGGGCGGCCTCTTCGGGGTTCTCCTCCTGCTCGCTCTCGATGGCCAGGGCCCGGTGGCGCTTGGCCAGCTCGAAGTACGCCTCGGCCAGGTGGAACTGCGTCTGCGAGGCGATGCCCTTGTCCTTGAAGCGCTTGGTGAACGGGATCAGCGTCCCGTCTGCGCCCTTGAAGATGTCCACCGTCCAGCTTCGCGCTTCTTCGGCGCTGCCGGGGGCGTAGGACAGTTCGATCTGGTCGCCGTAGACGGCGGGCAAGGCATCGGGCTCGAGCTGCTCGCCGGGCGACTCGGACTTGTACACCACCCGGGCCAGGCCCTTGAACACGCCGGAGTTCGAGAACGTCTCCAGCAGCTCATACTTCCGACGGGTCCCGGACCGCGTGGTCACCTCAACGGTGATCCGGTCCTTCTCGTTGGTCAGGTTCGCCATCGGGTCGATAACCCGCAGGTACATCTTCTCGCCGACGAACAGCCCGCGGACGGGCAACTGGAATCGCCGATCCAGCACGTCCATGAAGGCGTCGCCGGTGAGGGTCACCTTGCGGGTGATCCACTTGACCGGCTTGTCCGGGGCATCCTCGTCGACGTACTTGAAGCCGATGAAGATCTCATCGTCGGCGTGAATCTGCAGGGCAACCGGTTTGTCGCTGGTCGCCCCGGTCTGGACCTGCTGGGCAGCCAGGGAAGTCGCCGGCGTGGGCCCGAACTCCATCGGGACCGAGAAGGTGAACCGCCCGTCGGTCATCGGATCGGCGGCATAGGCATCGCCGCGGACCAGGATCTCGTTGTAGCCGGCAGGCAGTTCGCCACCCGCCCCGGCCGAACCGGCACGGGTCTTCAGGCGGATCGTCCCGGGCACGTTGATATCGAACGGACCGTGGATCTGCCCGCCGCTTTCGGCGAACATCTTCCGACCCGTGGAGGTCTGGACGAACAGCTCGACGGTACTCTCGACCGAGCGGGCCTGGGCCGGATGAAGCACCTCGACAAGCAAGGGGCCGCCGGCGACGATCTGCGTGGTCTGGACGTCGGGCTGCTCCGGCCAGATCGCCTGGAGATTCCGGCGCGGCAGGACCAGTTCTTCGAACGTCTCCTCGGCGGCCTGGTGGATCTCCTCCCAGCCGGCCTGGATCTGCTCGGCTTCCAGCGGCTGGCTGGAGACCTGGAAGACCCGCAGTTCCGGCTGGACGTAGCGACTCTGCTCGACCGAGACCGTCCGAACGTACGGCACGCCCGGGTCGGTGTTCTCCCGGTCCATGTAGCCCATCTGGATCGTATCGCCGGGCCGGACCTGAATCTCGTTCGGCTCAGACGGGGCGTCCTTGACCGGGAACAATCGCCCGACGAACAGCCCGCTGTGCGGCTGGGTCTCCAGGGCGGTCATCTTCACAGGCTCGCCCATGGCGGTCTTGACGGTGAACTCGAGCGTGTCGGCCTTCTCGCTGACGTCGCCGTCGGGATCGAAGATCTGCACCGCGATGGTGTCACCGGGCTTGAATCGCCGCATGGGCACGTAGCGTTCCTGCATGTACCCACCGGCGTCATAGACTTCCAGGAACGTCGCGGCGATGCGGCCGTTGTTGTACGTGGCCGTCAGGAACGCCTCGTGCAGCTCATTCTCCGGCGAGAGGAAGGTCGGGTCTGCATAGGAGACGCGGACCCGGTCGCCCGGGACGATCTCCAGGACCTGGTTCTTCCGCAGCTGGCGGAAGTCTTCCTTGGTCGGCAGGATGGTCTTGCCCTGCCGGTCGACCAGGGTGATCTTGTTGATCGCCGGGGCGTCGGAGATGTAGTCGGCCAGCAGGAGGCGAACCACCCGAGAGTTGGTCGCATCGTCGAACTCGACGGTGAACTCCGTGCCGTCGGCGTTGGCGACGATTCTGGCAGGGGTCTTCTGCTTGCGGATGAACTCGGCGATCTGCTGGCGAGGTCCGCCGCTGTAGAACGCCTCTTCCAGCGGGGCCATGTACGGCGGGTCGGGGATGTCCCCGAGAAGCTCGAACTGAGGCCCGGCGTTCTTGTCGGTGAAGATGTAGACTTCCAGCACGTGCACGCCGCGGTGCAGCACGGTGGTCAGTTCGGTGGGGCTTTCTCGACCGACCTGCCCGTCGACGGACAGGAAGTACGCGGTCTTCTCGGACTCCTTGGTCTTGAGCTTGAAGGTCCGCTCGCGGGCGTCGTCCTGGTAGAAGGCGACCCGGTAACGAATCATCCAGTACTCGTCGTTGCCGTACTTGCCCAGATCTACGGCCTTGCGGGTCTTCTCGTCGAAGCCCAGCTGCCAGTCCCACTTGCCGCCGATGGTCTTGGCCGGCTGCGTGCCCATCGGCTTGTTGGCCACGAAGTACGTCTGCTCCATGTACTCCCGTACGTCGCCGATCCGCTTGGGTGCGCCGCGCCCGACGTACCGGACGATCTGCTTCTGGAGCTGTCCGTCCCAGGGCTCGACCGACGAGGGATACGTCGCCAGCGGCCGGTAGTCCTTGCCGTTGAGGCTGGACTGGAGGATGAACCGCGTCAGGCGGCGGCCCGGAACGCCTGCGACGATCTTCATCTTCTCCGGCGCGACGTTGTCGTTCATGTCGACGCTGAAGGTCTTGGCCCGGTTCTCACCGGTAACCGGCATGCCCACCCAGGCCGGGTACTCTTCCGAGGAGATCACGAAGTTCGCCTCGCGTCCTTCGGCCGAGTCGCTGGCGTAGGCCAGGGCCTGGCCGGAGGCGGTCGCGACGCTTCCCTCGAATACGCCCGAGTGGGTGTCGGTTTCTGTAATCTCCAGCCGTTCGATGATGTCGCCGCTGCTGGTGCGGACCTGGATGGCCAGCTTGTCCCGCTCGGCGGTCAGGCTGCGGTCGAGGTCGGTCACGCGAACGTAGATCTGGTTGCCCGGTTTGATCTGGTTGTCCTGGCGGATGGTGCTCAGGGCGACCTGCTGCTTCTCGGGGTCCTTCAGACCCGCCTCGCGACGGATTCGTTCTTCCAGGGCCCGTTTTTCGCGCTGGGCCTGGCTGAGGATTTCGCCGGAAGAGATCAGCAACTGGCCGTCAGTTCGGACGGTCAGCGAGTAGACCTGGGCGTCCTTGACGTTCTGCCGCTGCTTGAAGGCCTCGGAGAACGAGTAGTGCACCTGGTCGCCGCCGAGGACCTGCAGGACGTTGTCGTCCTTGCGGGCCGCTGCCAGCTCGGTGGAGATCGCCCCGCGGAACTTGGTCTTCGAGTCGCCGAAGGGCACGAGGCTGAAGAACTCCTCGTCGCCGCTGTCGGTCCAGGCGCGGATCTCGATGTCGGTGGCCTTGCCGACGCGGGCGAGGTTCTGGTCTTCCAGGGTCACCTTCAGCGGCGAACCGGGGACAATGAACTTGCGCAGCGCGATCGGGCCGACGTGCAGCTCGGTAGGCTCTTCCAGCTTGCCGAGCTTGAGGTTGATCCGCCCCTCCAGCACGCGGGCCTGGGGGTGGCCCGGCTGACGGGTGAAGACCTTGTCCAGGAAATCCCGGGCCTCGGCAAACTGCTCCTGGTCGTACCTGACCAGGGCCAGGTTGTAGTACGCAATCGCCTGGATCTGCCGATCGTTGCGGTGCGAGAGCTTGGTCAGTTCCTCGATCGCCTGGCCGTACTGGCCGGTGACGCGGTCGACCTCGGCGACGCGGATCTTGGCCTGGGTCTGGGCGGCCGTGCCTGTGAATTCCTCGGCATCGGCGACGCGCTTGAACTGGGCGCGGGCCTTGGGGAACTCTTCCTGGGCGAAGCTGAGGTTGGCATAGCTCAGCAGCAGCTCAGCGCGAAGCTGGGCGTCGAGCCCGGAGGGGATCGAATCGAACCAGACCATCATGGTCCGGGCGATCTGCTCGGCCTGGTCGTAGCGCCGCTGCTCGGTGTTCTTGCCGATCAGCCAGAAGGTGAACTCCGGATCGAGGTCCTTGTAGACGTTGAACTGCTCATCCAGCAGGATCCGCTCGTTGCGGAGATACTGCTCCCAGGCGGTCTTGAACTGCCCGGAGAGGTAGGATGCCTGTGCGCTGTAGATGCCGTACCGCGGGTCGGACCGGGCAACGGGAATCACCATCCCCGCTCCGCCCTTGGCGCGGATGGCCATCAGCGTGTGGCGGGCTTCCTGCGTCAGGCGACTGGACGACATCTCCAGGGCCGACTGGCTGATTGCCACAGCCAGGTCGACGTAGCCCTGCTCGGCCAGTTGGCTGACCCAGCGTGCCAGACGGATCTTGTAATCGCCGTCTCCCGTATCGCCGCAACGCTTCCAGAGTTCGGGCATGGCCAGGGCGAGTTCGTTGATGCGGCCCTGGGCCAGCAGCGAATCCTTCAGCAAATCGCTCAACTCGCGTGTGTAATCGCGGGGCCACCATCCCGGCCGGGCTGTGGTCACGAATTTCAGCAGCGCATCGGTCTGTTCGTTGGTCAACTCGGCCGCGGAGAGTTCATACAGGCCCCGGAAGTCGGGCAGGCTGTTGCGGTGCGGTCTCTCGGCCAGTCGCCGGGCCACGGCCTCCAGCCGCGACCACCACTGGGCGTCACCCTTGGCGGCGCCACGTTCGACGCGCTCAAAGTACTCTCGCCCCGTGGCCGAGGGGGAGAAGCGGGTCTTGAAGTACTCGTCGACAACCTTCTTTTCCAAGGCCAACGCAGCCTTCGTACCGGTGGCCAGGATGCGGGACTGAAGGTCCTCGAAGTCCTCTCGGGAGTAGCTGTCGCTGCTGTTCTGGTAGCGGTACGGCACGAGTTTGTAGGCGGCCAGGATCTCGGCCGCTGCGTCCGAGACGCGTTTCTTCTCGTTCAGTCCGAACCGCCAGTAGGCCGGGTCGACGAACTTGCGCTGGCGCGATTCGCGGATGAACAGGTCGTCAAAATGCTTGCCCGGAGGATACTTCGAGGCCAGCGGGGTAAACTCGTGACGCAGCAGGTACATGTAGCTGGTCGCGGCGGTCTGCAGATCGTCGGCCAGTTGCACGTTGTTCTTCTCGAACAGCTGCTTTTCGATGATCGCCGCCAGGACGTCCGTGCCGAAGTCGTTCCTGCTCCATCGGTTGCCCCGACGCGAGCCGCGGTAGTAATCGAACAGGCGCTTGTCGAACTGGCCCTTGTCGATCAGCCGCATGTTGATCTGCCGGAACGACTCGGCGAACTTCAGCATCCGCTTCTGGTAATCGTCGCCGGAGTTGAAGAAGCCCATGTTTCGCGGCCTCTCGCAGACCTCGTAGGCCACCGAACGGCAGTACGTGTTGACCTGCCCCGGCTGCCAACGCTGGAAGAAGTCGACCAGGATCTCAGCCTGCAGGTCCGAGGTGTCCAGGCGGTAGTCGCCGAGAATCCTCTCCATCGTCGCCCAGCCGCCGGGGGTCTTCTTGTTCTCGAAGTCCTTGACCGCCTGGTAGAGCTTGCCGGCAGCCTGGGCGAACTGGTCGGCCTGGCCTTTGGACAGGGCGTTCTCGGCCAGCACGAGATTCTTGCAGAACTCGTTGGGCGCTTTCGCCGTATCGCCGCGGTAGTTGCGGTCGGCGACGATCTTGAGCTCGTCCTCGACCTGCTCGATGAGCTTGAGCACTTCCGGTTCGAGCTTGTCGCGGTTCTTGTCCTCGCGAAGCTCGCGCCGCTTGTGTTTGACCCAGTCCTGCCAGTCGCGCCGCGCGTCGCGGAAGATCTCCTCGCGCTGCCGAGTTTCCCACGTATTCCAGGCCAAGGCCTTCAGGGCCGTCAGGAAGTCCTGCCTGTCCCCGGTGCGGTTGGCCGAGTCCATGTACTTCTCGGCCAGTCGCCAGTCCATCTCGAAGACGGCCGTATCGGCCAGCATGTCCGTACCCACGCGGAACATCGCCTTGTGGAAGACGTCGCCGCTGGTCTTGGCCTCGTCTCCGGCCTGCAGCGACTTGTAGATCTCCCAGAGTTGCTCGACGGGGCGTCGCAGGTTGTGCTCGCCGCGCCCCTGGATGTGCATGCCATTGCGGGCCAGGTGGGCCAGACACTTCTCGAAATCATCGGAGGACACCGCCGCGGCCGCCACGGGCCAGACGTTGGTCCGCAGGCCTTCCAGGGCCTTGGCCAGCGACGAAAGCTGCTTGCGGTCCAGAGACTCCAGATCGAACGGGATCCGCCAGACCTCGTGCAGCCGGCTGAACGGCTGGCTGTGACCGATCGCCGCCAGGGCCCAGTCCCTGCCGCTCATCACGCGGTTGGGCCAGTTCCAGCCGCTGGCCCAGTCCAGCCAGATGAGACGCTGCTGATCGTCCTTGAGTTTGCCGAACGCCTGGGCCGTCCACTTTCTCTTGGCCTGTTCGGCGATTCGCCAGACGTCATCGCTGTTCTTGCCTTCCAGGTTGTCCCACAGGTCGAGAATCGCCTTAAGCGTCTGGCCGGTGGGCTCGAGTTTCAGCCAGGCCTCGGCGGCGGCGATGACCGGGGCAAAGTCCTTCTCCAGCGCCTTGGCGTCCTTGCCGGCCGAGCGTGCGTGGAATTCCAGGTTCTCGGCCAACAGGTCGATCCGCGCTGCGAGGGCCTTGTCGTCGCTGGTCAGGCGCGTCAAAGACCTCACAGCCGGCAAGGCCGCGTAGAGGCCCGGTCCGGGCGTGCGAAGTTCGTCCAGCAGCCAGTTCAGATCGTCGCGATAGAAGTAGTCGCGCTGGGGCTTGTCCAGCTTCTGGCGCCAGACGGCTTCGAGCATGCGGGCCGCTTCGGGCACGGCCCGTTGGCGACGTGCCACCGAGAAGAACCACCCGTCGAAACGGCGGACGTCGGCGAAGGACCGCAGGTTCGGGCCATACTCGGCCAGGACCGCAAAGGCGTTCTGCTCGGTCTGCAGGTAGTCGATGAGAATATGCGT
The DNA here is from genome assembly GCA_046541415.1 of Phycisphaerae bacterium. Lineage (GTDB taxonomy): Bacteria > Planctomycetota > Phycisphaerae > SM23-33 > SM23-33 > CAZOVB01. Next base: position 24,982 of record JBKHDI010000022.1, read on the forward strand.
CAGCCGGGCCGCAGCGTTGGCGGCATCGGCGTCGGACTTCTCGTGTCGGGTCAGGAAGGCCTTGTACCGCGCCACGGCCGAGCGGTAGTCACCGGCGAGGTAGGCGGTGTCTCCGGCGGCCAGGAGGATCTCCAGCGGCGGGTCGATCCGTCGGGCGAAGTACGCCTTGATCGCCACGTTGGCTGCGTAGTTCTTGCCCATCTGTTCTGCCTGTTTCAGCAGCCTGGCGATATCGCCGGTTTCGGCCTCGGCCCCTGCGGCCAGGACCTTCTGCTGCAGGGTCTGGAATTCCTGGGCCTCGGTATCCTGGTCGGCGGCAAGAAGGCCCGGGGCGGCCAGGGCCGCAATCAGGGTCACAACGGCCAGCGTGCGGGGCGAACTAATTCTGCGAATCATCGTCATCATTCCTTTTGGCCAGTCGCTGCAGGCGAGGCAGGATGCGCTTGGCCTGTTCGACGTATTGGCTGGAGGGGTACTCGAAAATCAACTGGGTGCACTTCTGGTAGGCCTTGTCGTACTGCTGGTTGAGATAGGCCACGTGCGTCCACTTCAGCAGCATCGCATCGAGGAACTTCGCGTCGGGATAGTCCTGGAAGATCTGTTCGAGCATGTCGTTGGCCCGGATGAAATCCCGGGTGCGGATGTAGTAGTCGACCAGTTCAGCCAGGCTGGGCCCGGCGAATTCGCTGTCGGGGTACTTCTCGGCGCAGGTCTTGTACGCGCGGATCGAGGCTTCCAGCTTCTGGGCAGCGGCGGGCGTCTGCTCGGCGTCGCCGGGGATCTGGGCGGCCAGGGCGCGGGCGATCATATACTGGGCCTCGGCCTTGGCCTGCGAGTTGGGCAGGTCCAGGATGGCCTCGAAGACCTTGATCGCCTCTTCGTATTCCTTGGCTTCAAACCGGATGTTGCCCACGCTGACCATCGCCTGGTCGACAAACGGGCTGTCCGGGTAGAGCTGGTTGAACAGCTGGCAGGTGGCGATGGCCGCGGCGAAGTCCTCCTGGACCATCTGCAGCTGCCACTTGAGCTTCCACGCCTGCTCGTGGTAGGTCGCGGCGATCGGCGTCTCGATGCGGATGACCTCATTGATCCGCGACAGGCCCTCGCGGGCTTTTTCGTCCCCGCCGTCATTGAGGCCCATCGATCGGAAGATCCGGGCCAGTTCCAGGAACGCCTCGGCCTCGACCAGTCGGACCTGGGCACGCAGCGTCGCGTCGGCAACGATCGACTGGGTCGCACGCGGCGCCGCGTCGATCTCGCCGGAAGCGACGATCTTCGCCTGCACGTCTCGCGTCGCCTCACCCTGGATGTGCAGCTCGTCGCGGTAGGTCACCACGATCTCGTCGTTCAGCGCCGCCGAGAGATTCTGGTCGGTCGTATCGGCTGGGGCGTCCATCGTGATCGGCTGGATCTGCACCTTGCCGGCAAAACGGCCGGAGTGGATGCTCGGCCCCTCGCCGAGCTCTTCGAGCTTGACGGTCAGCTGGTCCCGCGTGCGGTACTCCTGCTGCTCGGTCAGGCCCAGCTGCTCGTCGACGATGTTCTCGGAGACCTGGTCGCTCTCGACGCGGTAGCGGACTTCGAGGGTCACCTCGACGGTATCCGCCCGGGCCGAGACGTCCTTGTCGGCGTCGTGGGCGACGATGAACAGCGGCTGGCCGAGGAAGGCCGCCGCGGCCGGGGATTCGTACGTACCGGTGGTAAACTGCACCGAGCCGGTCGATACGACCTGCACCTGGGCCTGGCGGAGGATGTTCTTCTCGCCCTGGCGGGTGTTGTCGTCGTAGTAGCGTACTTCGATCTTGTCCCCGCCGGAGACCTGCAGCTTGTCGTCACCGACCGTGACATCGGCGATTTCGGTCGGCACCGAGGCCAGGAAAATCGACTGGGCCAGCGACAGCGGCGTGCAGGTGACCACTTCCTTGTCGCCGCGGCTGGTGGAGATCTCCACGCGGGTGGTCCTGCCCAGGCGGTAGAGCACGGGCAGGTCGGCGTCCTGGACCTTGATGTAGAAGCGTCGTCCAGCCTCGACGTACTCGACGCTGGGGCTGTCGGGGTCGACGAACGTGCCGACCAGGCTGAGGGCGTCGATGGCCTTGGACCAGTTTTGCTGGGCGAAGTGGCAGAGGCCGATGTAGTAGTACGCCTGGTTGGCCCAGACGCTGTTGGGATGGTCCCGCGTGATCCGTCGGAGGATCGGGAAGGCAGCCTCGTAGTTCTTCAGGTTGAAGTAGCTGACCCCCGAGACGTACAGGCTTTCGAGGTAGATCTCCAGGGCCTTGCCCGTCAGTTGTTCCTGGCTGCGCGCGATCGGCTTGATCCGCTTGAGGTACTCGACGGCCTGGAGGTGCTGACTGGAATCGGCATGGTACTTGCCGATCGCCAGCAGCGCCTCGTACTTGATGTCCAGGCCGGGGTTCTGGTTGACGATCCGCTCGAACATCTTGATCGCGCGTTCGGCCTCGCCCATTTCCAGCAGTTCTTCTGCCCGCTGGAACAGTCGCCGGGCCATGAAGGCGTCATTGGCGTTGGTCTGGTCCTGGATGTCGGACTCGGCCGGCCCAGCGGCCCAAAGGAGCATGCCTCCGGGCAAGGCCCCGGCCAGCAGGGCCAGCAGCAAGCACTGGCGAACGTTCAGTCTGTCTCTATTCTTCGGCATCGACGCCTCCGGTTACCTTGTAGCCCATGGCTTCGAGCCTGAGGTGGGCTTGTCTGGATTCTGACGATTTCGGATATTTGTTCCCAACCGCCCGCAGCGCCGCAACGTACTGCTGCTTGCGCTGGGCATCGCGGTAGACGTCGGCGATCGCCAATGCCGCCCGCGGGGATTGTTCTTTAAAGAAGTTCTCGATCTCGCGCAGCTGGCTGATCGCCGCGTTGTCCTGCCCGAGCTTGCGCATGCAACCGACGATCTTCCACAGAGAGTCCGGCTGCTGGCTGCTGGAGCGGTAGGCCGGGATCGCTTCGGCGTATTTCTTCTCGCCGGCAAGCAGATCGCCCTTGATCATCCACGCCTCGGAGGCATACTGCGGCGAGCCGGTCAGGGCCTCGGCCAGCGGGAGGGCTTCCTTGAAGTTCTTCTCGAACTGGTGGAACAGCAGCAGTTCCATCTTGCCCATGTCGCGATCGTCAATCGCAGCACAGAGTCGCTTGACCAGCTCCGGGTCGCGCTTCCACATGCTCCGGGCCAGGGAGGCCTTGGCCGAGTCGTCCATCTCTTCCAGGTTCATCCGCCCGAAGAGCACGCGACCGAGGTCCGAATCCCGCACCTTGTCATACGAGATGAAGAGCATCGTGCGGATCTGTCCGTTGGACAGCTTGGCCAGGTCGAGCTTCTCGACGTACTGGCGGACCTTCTCGCTCTGGCCGTGACTGGCCAGCAGATCGATGAACCGGATCGTCCGGTCGTAGTCGTCGCCCTGACCGTTGCGCTGGTAGAGTTCGTCGATCCGCTCGATCCACTTCTGGCGGTTCTTCTCGTGCTTGAGGTGGAAGTAGGCGGCGTCGATGGCGACTTCGTCGCTCTTGGGGAACTTGTTGTCGATCCGCTCGGCCCAGTACTTGTAAAAGCTCGCCTCGGCCAGTTGCTGTTTCTGGTCGAAGTGGCGGCCGTAACCCCGCACGCGGTGGCGCACGGTCTTCCAGTATTCCCAGTCGTCTTCCAGTTCGCCCTCGATGGTCCGGGGCCTGCTGTCGAACCGCTGGACCTGCTTGTAGAACTCGCGGAGTTTCGGTTCGTTCGGGGCGGTCTTGATGTAGTAGTAGACCACTTCGTTGATCGCGCCCTTGGCTGCCTGCGGGTGGGAGTTGCGAAACGTCTCGGCCACCTGCTGGTAGGTGTCGATGGCCTGGGCGAGTTGGTCCTTCTTCTTGAGGTAGCCTGCCAGGCGGTTGAGTGCATCGGCGGCCAGGGGATGCTCGCGATATCCTTTGTCCTTGGCCATCTGGGCCCAGACGGCGTAGGCCTTGTCTTCATCACCGTTCTGCCAGTGGCTCAGGCCCTTGTAATACATGGCCGCCGCGGCGTAGCGGACCTGGTTGGGGAAGTAGTCCAGGACCATGCTGTACTCTTTGATCGCGTCGTTGCGCCGGTCGGACTCCTGCAGGCTGCGGGCCTTTCGCAGCAGGGCGTAGGCAACGGCCTTGGAACGCGGAAACTCCAGCATGAACGAGTTGTACTCGGCTGCGGCGCGTTTGTAGTCGCCGCCGGCGAAGACTTTGTCGGCCTTGGAGAGCGAATGAGCCTCGAAGGTATCGAGCTTCTTGTAGTCCTCGGCGGGCATGTTGTCGTAGTCTTCGGCCACGACCTGGCGGGGGCCCAGAAGGACCACGACCAGGATGGTCGCAACCAGGAGTCGATCGAGTCTCTGCTTGTTCGGTTGCATGGTGACGTTCCTCTGTTACCCCAGCGGGTATCGGCGTCGGTCAGGCAGGGTCGCTTGAATCAGTCCAGAGTCGGGATTTCGGAGTCTTCCAGGGATTTCCGCAGTTGCTCGTCGGTGTTGCCCGCAAAGGTGCTGAAGCCTTCGATAACCATCTTCGCATCGATGGTTCCGGCGTCGCGGCCGGTCAGGCCCAGTTGGCTGCCCTGGAACGAGAAGTCGGTCGAGAAGCGTACCGCGTATTTGCCCCCCCTGCTGGACGGGGCGCGGAACCTGGCCGTCACCGGCCGGGTCAGCCGGATCTTCTTGTCGCCCACGTGGAGCTCGAAGACCATCTTCGCCTCGAACAGGTCGCGGTCGAGGGGCCTGCGCTTCTCGTCGGTCTTCTGCTGCCAGTCGGTCACGTCAACGATGCGTACCTTCATTTCCGGCCGCTGCTGCTGGTTCAGCCAGGCCGTGCCGACAAACTGCTCGGCCCCGATCCAGTTGGCCGACCACTGCCCGGCGTCGATAACCGCGGTGGACTGCGTCTCGACCGTGCCGACCAGGTCGCTTATGCCCGACACGCCCTCGAACTCCTCGACCCCCTCCATGCTCGGGAACTTGACGGTCATCGTGCCCGATTCATTCCGCCCGGCGATAAACAGCGGGCGCGGTTTGGTCTCGTTGCGAAGCGTCAGGCGGAAGCTGCACCAGCCCGGGTTGCGTCTGTCGTAGTTGTAGGTCACCTTGACCCCGGCCGGGGGGCGCCCTTCCAGATCAGCCAGGACCGCAGGAATCGCCAGCCCGACCAGCAGGCATATGACAGCAAAGCGTTTCATCACTCAGCCCCTTTCAGAGCGTCGGGTCGTTGCATCAGCAGAATGTGCCCATCGCCCCTGCCCCCGCCGTAGGCCGGCTGGAGTGCGTTGACCACCGGCGGGCTCTGGTAATCCTTGCTGATGCCCGTGGTCGTGGACACCACCGCCAGGCCGCGGGACGTCTCGGTCAGGTCCGTCAGGTCGCAGGCGGGCATGGTCGAGCAGAACAGGAAGCTGCCCAAAGTCTTGTCCAGCACGCAGAAGAACGGGCCGGACCCCCCCGCCGCCGGCAGGTCGGACCAGTCCTGGTCCAGCCGGCGGTAGAAGGCGTTGGGCGTCTGGACGAGGTAGCTCGACGCGCCGCCCATAAAGGCCAGCGCCCCGTCGGAGAACGGCACGAGCTTGTCGATCCTCACACTGTTGGGCTTGTCGCGGTATTGCCTGGTCGCCGGGTCGTAGTCGTTGAGATAGGCCGCGAAGGTCATGTACCCGTGGACCTTCCAGGTGTCGGCGTCCATGTGGATGATGTGGCAGAACGAGCCGACCCCCGCGCCCCAGAGGCTCATGCCCAGGCCCCGCTGGGGCAAGCCCTTGTCCAGGTCGACCGGGTTGCGGGTAAAGACGCTGTTGCCGCCGTCGGACCAGCCCGAGAACCACAGGTCCCCCTGGCGGTCCCAGGCGATGACCCGGGCGGCAGAATCGCTGACCAGGCGGTAATCGTCGTGGCCGACCAGGCCCGGCGACCAGTCGTAGATCTTCCAGACCGGCTGGCCTGCCTCGTCGTACATCGTCAACTGCGGCTGGCGCCAAGGCTCGCGCCCCGTGCCGGTGTTGCGGTCCCCGCCGCGGAGTACGCCCCCGGTGGCCGGGTTGACACCCAGCGTCCGGATCCGCCCGCCGGCGCGCCAGGTCAGTTCGACCATCCGCAGCTTGCCCTGTGCGTCGACCCGCTTGATGCCCCAGCTGTCGAAGCTGACCCCGCCGGCGTTGTCGAACCAGAGCGGCGAGATACTCCGGTGGCCCCGCAGCACGACGACCCATTCCAGGGTCTTCGCATCCGGCGACAGGCGGGCGACATAGACGTCGCCGGACAGGTCGACCTTGTCCTGGTAGCGAACCGGGCCGGCCTTGGGCGAGTCGGGCACGGGCACGACGTGCATCTTGCCTGCTTTGCGGGCGATGGCTTCAAAGTGTTCGGTGCACTGGCCGGCGATAAACAGCTTGCCTCCGGCGCCGACGGCGGCCTGGTCGATCGAAGCGTTGCCCCAGGCAAACCGCGTCACCGACAGAACCTTGGAAAGATCGGGCGCGAAGCGGACAATCATGCCCGCCCGATTCGGGTACAGCCGGTCGAAGCCGGCGAAGACCATCCGGCCGCCCTGGCCGTCGCGCTGACCCCGGAAGCGGTACTCCTGGCCCCCCTGGTAAGGCGTTACGTCGAGCCAGTGCTTCTCGCCCAGGACGGTCAACTCAGCGTCGCCGGTATCGGGGAACGTCGGGCCCCAGGCGTTGCCGAACGCCACGATCGTGCCGTCTTCCTGGCTGCCGACTGCGCGGAATTCTTCAAAGTCCGGGCCGCCGAAATAGGTCGCCGCAACGGGCTGGACCTTCGGGCCCCTGGCCGCCTTTTTCAGGTACCCCGCCAGTCGCCCGCTGATGCCCTTCGTATCGGCCACGCGCCGGACCTCCAGGGGCCCTGCCTGCAGCGTGCCCTGCCAGAAACCCTCCGGGGCGACCGATGCGTCGCCGCCGGACTTGAGCGTCACGCGGACGCTGCTCTTGCCGTGTCGGACCAGTCCGTATCGGCGGGGGCCGAACGGGGTAATCTTGTACTCGCTGGGCGGGGCGGTCGTCGGGTCCTGCTGGGTATACCCGAAGAAGCCCGGCGTCAGGTCGATCTTCTGCGACTCGTCTGGCTGGAGCGTCAGGTAGTGCGACGCTTTCGAGCCCCATTCGCTGCCGTCACGCGACTTGGGGGCGGGCATCTGCCAGACAAACGGCTGGACGCTCAGGCCGGTCGGGTCGGTCACTCCCACCGCCAGATCGCCTGCGTAAGCGCGAACGTCGTTGAACCGGAGAATCGATACAGGCTTGTCGCTGACATTCTCGATCTGCAGCGTCACCCGCAGATCCATCACTGCGCCGCTCTTCTCGTCGACCACGGGCCAGGTGGGGTTCTCGGCGACCAGGGTTGCCTTCAGCGGGACCGTCTGGGCGGCGGCGCCGGCGGCAGCCAGTGCCACAATGGCAAGAACCGTTAGAAAGTCAGGCGTGTACGTCTTCATGGATCCTCGCGGCGGGTAACAGTACTGTCGGAATCTCCTGCGGGGAAATTCGCCAGCCGGGGGGTGGTTCGTGCCCAACCGACCCCTGCTTGAGAGGTTGATACCGGCAACGGGGCAAAGGTATCGCCGACACGTGTAGAATTTTCGCGCCAGCGATTGGGTAGATTTGCGCCAGCCTGGCCGGTTGCTCCGGCGATCGGGCGACTGGCCCGGCGACCGGCAAGGGCGCATCCGAGACGCGTTTGGGAGCTGCAGCCAATCCGAAATAAGCGGTACTCCTTGGACGGCGAGCGGTTATATCTACCGGGCCGCTTGCAGTCAGGACCTGCCTGACGACGATGTTGGGGCCTTACATCAACAAAGGACCGTGCGATGAATTGCTTGTCCCGCCTGTTTCTGTTCGGATCGATCCTCTTTTCTGCCCTCCTGACCGGGCCGGTCGCCGCGGCCGATGCGCCTGTCAAGGCCTTGCGGGGCAGCCGGTTCCAGCCGAGGCAATTCACTTCCAACGGGGATCTGGTCGTAGCCAGGGGACAGACGATCACCTTCGATACCGGCTCGGAAGAGAAGGCCCCCAGCTTCCGCGGGGTCAAGCAAGGCAGCGGGCAACTCGGCCGCAGCGCCAGCGGAAAGGTGGAACTGGCGGTCTTCTGCTTCGACCAGATCCAACTGGCCGAGGGTGCGAAGGTCCAGGTCGTCGGCGACCGCGGACTGGTGCTGATCGCCTCGACGGACATGGTGGCCAATACGACGATCGACCTGAGCGGCCGGGGGGGCTTCGGGCAGAAGCGTCCGATGATCTCCTGGGTCGATGCAGCCCGGGCCGACGGGGTGGAAGTCCCCGAAGCAGGCAGCACGAAAGAGGCAAAAGCGATACGCAAGCAGATCGAGCAGAAGTACAAGAAGCACGAGGTCTGGCGAGAGACCGCCCCCGGAGGCCCCGGCGGGGAAGGCGGAGTGGAGCGCAAGAGCTTCCAGTCCGGTCCCCCTCCGGCCAACGGCGGAGACGGCGGGGCCCCGAAGAAGGACAGCGGCGTCTCGGGGACCGGCTACGGGGCGGGCTTTAACCGGCGGGTCAAGGGCGGCGCTGCCGGCAGCGGGGCCGGATATGGCGGCAAGGGCGGAGATTCCAGCCCGGCCTCGCGTGGCGGGTACAACCGAAGCCGGGGCGAAGCCCCCATGCCCGGCGGGGCCGACTACGGCGAGAAGGAACTGACCGAGCTGTTCGGCGGCAGCGGTGGCGGAGGCGGGTCGAACGACCGCCGATTCGCCAATGCCGGCGGCGGCGGTGGCGGAGGCGCCCTGTCGCTGGTCGCCGGGGTGCGAATGACGCTGGGACCCCAGGCCCGGCTGCTGGCGGCCGGCGGGCCCGGCGGGACGTGGGAGATCTGCGGAGGCGGAGGCAGCGGCGGATCGATCCTGCTGGTTACCGGGGCGCTGGAGATCAGCGATTCGGCGGATATCGACGCATCCGGCGGCGACGGCGGAAGCGTGGACTGTCGCGGCGAAACCGGCGGCCGAAAGAACAAGGGCTCCGGCGGCGGGGGCGGCGGCGGACGGGTGGCCATTTACTCCGGCCTGCCACAGAGGCAGCAGCCCAAGGCGGTCGATGTCTCCGGCGGCAAGGGCGGGATTCTCGCCAAGGACGGCCAGGACGGCAGCTTCCACTGGGGGCAGAAATGAACAGACTTCCCCTTGCTGCAGCCCTGCTGATCTGCGCCTGGGCCGCTGTGCCCGGGCAGGCTGAAACAACATGGTGGACCGACCTGGGCGCCCGCGAGCGGACCAGCGAATCGACCCAACCGGATGGAGCGGAGAAAGTTCTGCGCCTGCTGGCCCCGCGTAACGGCATGGCCTGCGGGCAGATCGTCGTCCGGCGCGACAAGCCCCTCAAGGCGCTGTCCGCCCAGGCCCAGCCGCTGGGGGGTGGCTCTTCCAAAACACGCTCCTTGCCCTATACGCCCTTCCTGGAAGCGGAGACCCTGGAGATTGCCTACCTGACCAACCAGCTTCCGCCCAAGCCCGGCCGGGACGACAAGGGCCCGCTGACGGCAGTCTGGAAGGAGTTCATCCCGTCAGAGTCGCACCTGGGCGTGGTGTACGTAACTGCGAACATCCCGGCCGAGGCCGAACCGGGCCTGTACAAAGGAAGCATCCGCGTCACCGCCGATGGCGAAAGCTTCGACGTGCCGGTGTCGCTGGAAGTCTCGCCGCTGAAGATGCCCCCGCCGGCTGAGCTGGAGATGTGGATCTCGCTGATGCAGTCGCCGGCCCAGCTGTCCTTTGCCTACGACGTCAAGCCTTACTCCGAGGAGCACTGGGAGAAAATCGCCGCCTCGACCCGCCTGCTGGGCCAGATCGGCCACCACGTTCTCTACGTGCCCGTCCTCTGGCACGCCAATGTCGGCTCGGGCCCGCAGATGGTGCTGTTCGCCAAGGACGGCGACAGCCTCAAGCCCGACCTGGCCCAGCTGGAGCGGTACTTCAAACTCGTCGCCGAGCAGAACATCCGCCCGCGGATGATCGTGCTGGGCGTCTGGGGACGATGGATCCGCCCCGGCCAGCGCCACCCGCGCCTGCGACAGTTGGCCTCGACGCTCTACCTGACCGAGATCAAGCCCGACGGCACGATCGGCCCGCTGCAGTTTTCCAGCGACTACCAAGCCCACGAGGCGATGTGGAAGAAGGTCTACCAGGGCGCAGCCGAACTGGCGGACAAGCACCTGGGCGTCAAGCCCGAGCAGATCGTCCTGGGTTTCGGCGACGACGTGTACCCGGACAGCAAGATCGACGCGTTCTGGCAGAAAATCGCCCCCAAGAGCCCCGGCTGGGACGCATGGACGCACAACTACGGCGGCGTCAGCGGGCCCAGGCCCGTTTTCTACCAGATCGTCGACACCGCCGCACCCGAAACCGTCGATGAGCTGCTGAACATCTCGGCGATGGACAAACCCTTCCAGCGTGCCGTGGCCGCCAGGCCCCCGATGTACGTCAGCACCTGTCGGGGCATCCAGCACGACGGTTCCCCGGCGGTGCTCTACTACAGCATCCCCGACCTGGCAGCGACGCCCCAGAAAACGGGCCACAGCGTGGGCCTGGCCCGGATCGGCCTGGACTACTGGCCCAAGACGATGACGCTGGTCTCCGGGCGAACCAGCCGGACCGACGGGTTCGGCAAGGAAACCCAGCGAAGCGGCAGGGCCTTTCCCGGACGCGTCGCTCGCGACTACCGAAGCGTACTGACCGCCCGGGGACCCGACGGGGCCGTGCGGCTGATCCACTTCGACGCCCTCCGCCAAGGCGTCCAGGCCGCCCAGGCGCGGATCGTCATCGCCAAGGCCATCGCCGACAAGCACCCCCGCGCCGCCGAGCTGCGCAAGGTCCTCGAACTGCAGTTCGAGAAAGGCGCCCGACACCGAACCATCACCCTCGGCCGCGATAAAGTCCGGGAAGTGACCACCGAGGATCTCCACGGTGGTTGGAAACCCCTGTTTGAAGCTGCTGCTGGAGTCTCTGAATGAAAATCGTATTGCCTGTTGTGTATGGAGCCCTGCTTGTTACCCTGACGCTCTCGGCCCTTGCCTGTGGCGAGCCGGAGGCGTCGGTCCAGACGCATGGCCAGCTGCGCAGCGACGAGATGGTCTACATCGCCCCGGCAACCTTCCTGATGGGCACGTCCAGCGACTACGAAGGCGACCACGACCCCGACGAACAGCCCCTGCGAAAGGTGACACTGACCCGGGGCTACTGGCTGGGGAAGTACCCGGTGACCAACGCCCAGTACGCCCGCTTCCTGGAGGCGGTCAAACAGGCCGGCAGTGACAAGGCCTGGGCCCATCCGAAGCAGCAGGCCGGCAAGGACCACACGCCGGAGTTCTGGAACGACAAGCGATACAACCAACCGGACCAGCCGGTCGTCGGCGTGGACTGGTACGACGCCTGGGCCTATGCCAACTGGGCCGGCGGCCGCCTGCCGACCGAGGCAGAGTGGGAATACGCCTGTCGCGGCCAGGACGGCAAGCTCTACCACTGGGGCGACGGCTGGCCCCCGAGCAAGGCGGTGGGCAACTTCGCCGACGAGACATTCATCGAGCAGAACCCGGCCGAGCCGTACGGCATCGACGGCTACAGGGACGGCTACGCGTGGACCAACCCCGTCGGGGCCCTGTCGGCGGCCAGAACCTGGTGCGGTGCGATGGACATGACGGGCAACGTCTGGGAATGGTGCAATGACAATTACGCACCGGGCAGCGAACTGAAAACCGTCGACCCGACCGGACCGGAATCCGCCGAGGGCAAGGTCGTCAAGGGCGGTTCGTTCCGCGGTGAATACGCCGAGGACTTCCGCTGCGCCTTCCGCGACAACTACCGCCCCGATGTCCGGCAGGACGACTTCGGCTTCCGCGTGGCCGTCTCGGCCGAGACCGTCAGCCACTGGAAGCCCCGCACGAACGAATAGCCCCGCCCGGCGCGGATTACATATCTTCAGCGGCACCGGGGGAGGACGGCGCCGCCAAGAGGCCCAGCCAGTATCGAAGGCAGTTTTCCGGCCACCTGTGACAAATTCCGGCCGGTTTTTCAAAATTCTCCGGCCGCGCGCGGACTCTGCGGCGTTTCAGGTTCCAGAACACGTGCCTCCCCAATCGCGACTGGAAACGCTGAACCCTGGAGCAGGCGGCAGAAAATGATACGAACCTTGAGCTTGACGCTGATGGTGGCGGTGGCGATGGCCGGGCCGGGCCGGGCCGCCGATGACGCCGAGGAGCCGATGACCCTGACCGACAGCGCAGATTGGCAGTTCCGGCTGGTAAAGGCCAACCAGGCAGGACCATGGCTGGACTCGCATGCCAAGGCCCTGGCCCCCACGGCCGATGGGCCCGCCCCGGGCCGATGGCCCGACCGCTGGCGGACCTTCACCCCCTGGCCGGACGATGCTACGATCGTCAAGGACCACTCCCCGCGCAACAGCAAGCAAGTCCCGGCCGTGCTGAGCCTCGGCGGCGTCAGCGCCTGTCGGGCGACCCTGCCCCTCTACACCGGCGGGGTGCTGGACTTCACCGTCGGCCACGGGGCCCCCTGGACAGGCCGATGGGCCTGGGCCCTGGGAGAGCTGAAGGCCGCAGGTGACGGCGAGCTCGCCTTCGAGATTGAATCGGCCGGGCCGGTCAAGGTCTGGATCGACGGCAAATCGCTGCTCCAGGCCGACCGCGGCGGGACGCACCGGGCCTCGATGCAACTGGACAAGGGCAAGCACGTCCTGGCCGCCCAGGTCTTCAGCGGGCCCGAGCGGTGGTTTTTCACCGGGCGACTGTCTTTGCCGGGCCCGCAGAGTCACCTGCAAGCCCGCTGCCGCTTTGAGGTCAAAGACCCGCAGCGATTCGCGTCGATCACCGTGACCGGTCCGTACGGCCAGGAGGCGCGGCTCAACGGCAAGGTCGTCCCTTCCCGCGGCGACGGGCTGATCGGCAGCGACCGTCGCGGCCTGGACCCGGGCCTGCTTAAACAGGGCGATAACGAGATCCTCTGGACGCTGGACCTGCCCGCCGCAGGCAAACTGGTCGATGCGGGACACGCCCCCCGCCTGGCCGTGCTCGGCCTCAGCGCCAAGGCTGCGGGAATCCTCATGGGACCCGTCCTCAGCGTCCGCGAAGGACGCGACCTGCAGATCGCAGTCGTCACCGACGCCCGCGTCCCGGCCAGGCTGGAAATCAACGGACAGACGCTCCAGTCGCCCCCCGGGCTGGTCCACCGCTTCGACCTGGATGATCTCGCCGCAGACACCAAATACGACTACCGCATTACCGTCGGACAGGGCCAGAGCGTCTCAGCCGGACTCAAGACGCTGCCCGGGCCTGATAAGCCGCTGGAGGTCGCCATCGTCGGCGATCCACAGTCCGGCGAGGCGTGGAAGGACGTGGCCGCCGCGGTGGCAAAGGCCCAGCCGGATCTGGTAATCATCGCAGGCGACTTCGTCGTCGACGGGCTCGTCGAGGACCAGTGGCTGCGGACGTTCCTGACCCCGGCCGAGGACCTGCTGGCCTCGGTGCCCTTCCGCGGGATTCCGGGCAACCACGACCGTTACAGCCCGCTGCTGGAGACGCTCCTGGGCGACCGCACGCCGGGGCCGGCCTGGACGGTCCAGACCACCGGCGCGATGATCGTCGGCATCGACGGCGGAAGGGACTACCGCCCCGAGACCGCCGATGCGAAATGGCTGGACAGGACGCTTGCATCCGCCCCCGGCAGACGCACGTTCCTGGTCACCCATTACCCCGCCTATTCCTCCCGCAACCATGGCAAGCTGGCCGACGACGGGCGCGTGCTGGAATGGACGTCCCGCTCGGCCCGCAACCGGATCGTGCCCATCCTGGCCCGCCACGACACCGCGGCCATGTTCGCCGGACACGACCACGGCTACGAACGCTCGGAACTGCCCGACGGGCCCGCGATGATCGTCACCGGAGGCGGCGGGGCCGGGATGTACCCCAAACGAGACGACGCCGAGAAACAGAACCCCCACTCCAAAGAATTCGCCATAGAACACCATTACTGCCTGCTGCGGCTGGCGTCCGGCTCGGCCGAACTGAAAGTCATCGCGACCGACGGCCGGAGCCTGGATACACGCAGCTGGCCCGAGAACCCAAGCAAGGAGACTCAACCTTGAAGCGATTCGCCTTCAGACTGCAATTGACCTGCCTGGCCCTGCTGATCGGCCAGACCGCCGCGGCCACAGCCGTCGCCCAGACCGCCCTGCTGAACAACCAGACGCCCTGGCGCGTCTTCCTGACCTGCGCGGAGTACCCGAAGCATTCGACTCAGGCCGAAGGATACACGGCCTCGCCTCCGGCGGACTGGCAGTCGGCCGACTTCGACGACAGCGGCTGGGGGCGCTACAGCACGGACCTCTACAAGGCGATGGGCGAGTACGGCTCGGGACAGTCCCACAAGCGCGGAGCGATCTACCTCCGCACGCGTTTCGCCGTAGAGGACCCGAAGCAACTGAACGACCTGACCCTGTCGCTGGAGTATCGCGGCGGCGTGGTGGTGTACGTCAACGGCAAGGAGATCACCCGCAAGGACCTCCCGGCCGGCAAGCTCGACCACACCACCCAGGCCGATGCCTACCCAAAGCAAGCCTTCGTCGACCCGGAAGGCAACCAGCTGCGGCGGACATCCAGGCCGGCTGAGGAATTCCTCGATCGCTACGAAAAACGCATCCGCTCGCTGGAAACGAAGATCCCCTCCGACGTGCTGGTCAAGGGCAGCAATGTCCTGGCGATCGAGCTGCATTACGCCCCGCTGAAGGGCATGCGCACCAACAGCCGCGACGCCTGGGCCACGGTCGGAATCTGCAAGGTGCAGCTGGTCAGCCCGTCCGGCCGGGGGGCGATCGCCTACGACAAGCTGCTGGACGACATCATCGTCAGCAACGCCAGCGTGCTGGACACGATCGCCGTCAAGCCGGGCAAATACCGCGACGAGTTCCTCTGGTGGAACATGACCGTCACGCCCGAGGGAATCACGATGGGCAATCCGCTCGAGCCGCTCCGGCCGATCCGGACGGTGGGGCCCAAAGGCGGCACGTGCTCGGGGCAGGTGGTTGCCAGCAGCCTGAGCGGTTTTTCCGGCCTGCAGGCCAAGATCAGCCCGATGGTCCATACCGACGGGCAGACGGCCCTGCCCGAAGAGGCCCTCAGCGTCCGCTACGCCCACCAGGCCGACTACGAAAGCTTCTGCAACGCATTGAGCACCAGACCCGCCGACGGAAAGCCCGTCCAGCCGGTCTGGGTGCTGGCCGACATACCGCGCGACCAGAAAAGCGGCTGGTATACCGGCACGCTGCGACTGACCCAGGGCAAGTCGGCCTGGCAGGTGCCCGTCCAGATCCTCGTATCCCCCTGGCAGGTACCCGACCACAAAGACAACGCCACGCTGGTCAGCATGTACCAGTCGCCCGAGACGCTGGCCGATACCTACAAAGTCCAGCCGTTCTCGGATGAGCACTTCAAGCTGATCGAGAAATCCTTCCAGGCCATGGCCAAGAGCGGCAACGACGTGCTGCTCGTGCCCGTGATCGTCGATACGTACCTGCACCACAAGAACGGGCTGATCCGCTGGGTCGAGAAGGATGGCCAGCTCCAGCCGGAATACGATGCGTTCAAGCGATACCTCGACCTGCACACGAAGTACTTCGGCAAGCCCAAGGTCGTTACGCTGCTGGTCTGGAAGCACGACTTCGGCTGCAGGACGTGGTTCCGGGGCCAGAACAACGACGACATCAAGCCGATCATGGTCACCAAGCTCGATGCCAGAACCGGCAAGATGACGCCCGTCGAGGCCCCGCTGTTCGGCAAGCCCGGCAGCGAGGCCTTCTGGAAATCGATGATCCAGGGCGTCCGCAACATCCTCGCCGAGAGGAAGATCGATGACCGCTACCTGCTGCTGGGCGAGGTCTTCGACTCTCGCCCCCTGCCCTACACGGTGGAGTTCTTCAAGAAAATTGCCCCCGAGATGCGCTGGCAGGGCTATGCCCACTGGGTCCGCGAGCCCAAGCCGGTCAACGGCAAGTTCATCGCCCACGGCGGGGTGGAGGTCGGTTTCAAGATCGGGCCCAACGGCGGGGGCCTGCCGGAATTTCACAAAAACTGGCCCGAGGTGGGCAAACAGGAATACCTCATCGCCCAGGCTGAGCGGACGACGATCCACTACGATTCCAGTCCGCTGACCTATCGGTCCGTCATGTATGGCGACCGGGACGGCGGCGGGACCATCGCCCGGATCGGCCTGGACTTCTGGCCGAGCATGCACGACCACCGCGGGCGCTTCCGCAGTCGCTACCAGTCCCCGCCGAAGGAAGGCTGGCTCTGGCGAGGCCATTGTCCGTCTCTGACCAGCCCGGGCCCCGACGGGGCGGTGATCACCACCCGCGGGCAGATGTTCCTGGAAGGGCTGCAGGAGACCGAACTGGCCATCCAGCTGATGCGGGCCAAGGTCAAGGCCTCGCAGCAGATGACCCAACGCATCGAACAGGCCATCGCCCGCCGCCATGAATCATGGCGCGTCGGTGCAGCCATGCCCCAGGCGACGATCAGCCTGGACTGGCTGGGACTGGCCGCCGAAGAGTACGTCCTGGCCGCCCAACTGGCCGGGAATCAGGCAGAGAACCTCTGGAACAACCCCCCTGCCGTTAAGGACGAGTAACCCATGAGACCGAAGTCCCGTATTTACCTGTCACTGCGCATCACGGCCGCTGCAGCCCTGGCCCTGGCCCTGGCTGCACCGGCCGCGGCGCTGGTCAACCCCAACTACACCGTCGTCGACCTCACCGGCGCCAGCCGGCAGATCCTGCAGTTGGAAATCAGCAAACCGCAGGAAAACCAGGCTGCAGCCAAGGTCACCGGCGTCCTGCTGGACAAGTCCGCCTCGAAGGACGCGCCGAAGGCGATCTCGCTGGACTTCAGCGATTCGCCCCTGTCGCCGAAAGACCAGGCCGCCCTGTTCAGCCCCGACAGCAAGGCCCTGGGCGTGATGTTCGTCATGTCCGACACCGACGAGGAAGACAACACCGTCGCCTCCATGCAGATCGGCACGAAGTGGATGCAGCTGATCCGGACCGCCCCGGGCAAGTGGTCTGTCCACCCTGACCCGAACGATCTGGAAACGGTCTGGGCCGGCTCGGCCCGACAGCTGGCCCGGGCGGTCGAGTACACCATCACCGACCGCGGGGCTGACTTCCCCGTCGCCTCGGGTCTCTACTGGGACGATGAACTGCAGATCGGCAAGCTTGAAGGCCCAGCCCACGGCCACCTGATGACCGCCGACGGCGTGCTGATACTCTGCCAGGGCGGCGACCGGATGATCCGCCCGGGCGACAAGGCCGCCCCCGTCGACGTAACCGCCAAACTGGGCCTGACCAGCCGCTCGCGCGCAGCGGCGGTCGGGGATTTCAACAACGACGGCCGGGTCGACCTGGCCAGCTGGGACGGCGAAAGACTCCGCCTGGTGCTCCGGAAAGACGACGGGACCTTCGGCGCCCCCACGGGCGGCTCGACCCTGGCAGACTGTCGCTCACTGCACACCGTCGCAGGCGACCTGGTCGCCGCGACCGGCTCGGAGATCACCCTGGCCGGGGCCGACGGTGCGGGCGGGTTCACGTTCCGGAAAATCCCCAGGCCCGAAGGCATCGAGGCCTTGGGCCAGCCAGGTGCCGCCACGGTGGCCGACTTCAACGACGACGGCCTGCCCGACGTGATGCACCTGTTCGACAAGGGCATGGTGATCTACCCGGGCCAGGGCAAGCCCGGCCAGTTCGGCCCCGGCCAGCTCCACTCCCTGCCCTTGCCCCGCCAGCCGTCGGGCACGCTCTGTGGGGACTTCGACCGCGACGGGCGCCTGGATGTCTTCGTCGCCGGCCAGGGGGGCCTGACGCTGCTGAGCAGGACGGCGGAGGGCAAGTGGAGTTCGCAGATGGATGAGACCGGCGAACTGGTCATGGCCGTCGGGTCGGGCCACACCGCTGCGCCGATCGACGACATCTCCGCCGGCGATCTCGGTGGAGACGGCAGGCAGTCGGTGGCGGTCTTCTCCCGACAGGCGGCCCCGGGATTGTTCTACTCGCGCGGGTTCAACTACTTTGCCATCGCCATCGAGCTTACCCGGACCGAAGAGCAGTTCGAGGCGTGGGATGCCCTTTCAGGCGGACAGCAGGCCGGGGCGGTCTGCGACCTCAACGGCGATCTGACACCGGATGTCCTGGCCGTCGACCTGGAGGGCAATATCTGGGCGATGTTGACCGGCTCGGATTCGACCCGGAACATTTCGCTGACAATCCCCCCGGTTTCCCGAGGGCCTGTCACCGCGACCATCCTGGCCGGAGAAAACCCCGTCGCCATGCTCGTGCTCCGTCCGGGCCGAGCCGAAACCATCACCCTGCCCCGCCGCGGGGGGCTGACCGTCACCTGGAAGACCCCGGACGGCCAGCAGGTCACCCACAAGGTTTTCGTGGCAGGAAAAACGACGCTGCGAACCCCCTGACCTGCCTCCGCCGGAGCCCTCCACGGGCTGACCATTCCCGGGCCGGGATCGAAGCGAGCCGACCTTGGGCCTCTATCGCCCCAGTCGATGGTCAGGCCGGTCAACTCGCCGGCCGAAGATCTGCTGCCGAGCCTTGGGGTAGCGGACGGTCGTCGGTCATCGGCATGCTTCTGTGCGACAAGTATGGCACCCAGGACTGTTGACCAACCGCCCAGAGACCGGTGCTACGGCCGCTTGTCGGCCGTGCGGGTACGCACATTCCATTCGGGCATGGCCGTCAAGCGGTCGTGGCACCAATGGGAGACACAAGGCACATCTTCCGGTGCCATGTTTCCACACGCGAAACGCGGGGGAAGCAGGGGCGGCTAGTTGGCCTTGCCCTTTTTCTGCATCTTCTTCCAGGTGTCCCGGAGCGTCGCGGTGCGGTTGTAGACCAGGTTCTCGGCGGTGGTGTCCGGATCGGGGCAGAAGTAGCCGATCCGCTCAAACTGCACGGTCTGGCCGACGGGGACTTCAGCCGCGGCCGGCTCGAGCACGCAGCCGGTGCGGACCTCCAGCGAATCCGGATTGATAACGCTGGTAAAGTCCTGCCCGTCCGGGACGTCCTCGGGGTCTTCCTGGGTAAACAGGTGCTCGTAGAGGCGGACTTCGGCCTTTACGCCCTTCTCGGCCGAGACCCAGTGCAGCGTACCCTTGACCTTCCGCCCGTCGGGCGCGTCGCCCCCGCGGGTCTCCGGATCGTACGTGCAGAGAAGCTCGACCACGTTGCCCTCGTCGTCCTTGACCACGTCATTGCAGGTGATGAAGTACGCGTAGCGCAGCCGCACCTCGCGGCCTGGCGCCAGACGGAAGAACTTGCGGACGGGTTCTTCCATGAAGTCATCCCGCTCGATGTACAGCGTGCCGGTGAAGGGCACTTCGCGCGTCCCGGCCGACTCATCCTCGGGGTTGTTGATTGCCTCGAGCATGTCGACCTTGCCCTCCGGCCAGTTGGTGATGGTGACCTGCAGCGGGTCCAGCACGGCCATGCGGCGCTGGCAGCGCTTGTTCAGGTCCTGTCGCAGGACGTGTTCGAGCAGCGGGTATTCGACGGTGGATACAAACTTGTTGACACCGATCTGCAGCATGAAGTCGCGGATGGCCTGCGGGGTCACGCCGCGCCGGCGCAGGCCTCGCAGCGTGGGCAGGCGCGGGTCGTCGTAACCGGCGACGATGCCGTCCTCGATCAGCTTGCGCAGTTTGCGCTTGGACATGACCGTATAGGTCAGGTTGAACCGGGCGAACTCGATCTGCTGGGGGTGGTGGATCGGTTCGTCGCGACCCTGGTTGATCGCATCGATGAACCAGTCGTACAGGGGGCGGTGGTTCTCGAACTCCAGCGAGCAGAGCGAATGCGTCACGCCCTCGATACTGTCCTCGATGCCGTGCGCCCAGTCGTACATCGGGTAGATGCACCAGCTGTCGCCGCGGTGCGGGTGGTCGGCGTGGACGATTCGGTACATCACCGGGTCGCGGAGGTTCATGTTCGCGCTGGCCATGTCGATCTTCGCCCGCAGCACGCGCGAGCCGTCGGGGAATTCGCCGGCTTTCATCTTCTCCAGCAGCTGGAGGTTCTCCTCCGGGCTGCGGTCGCGGTACGGGCTGTCCACGCCCGGGGCCGTCAGCGTACCGCGATTCCTGCTGATCTGATCCGGGGTCTGGTCGTCGACGTAGGCCAGGCCCTTTTTCACCAGGTCCACGGCGTATTCGTACATGGTCTCGAAGTAGTCCGAGGCGTAAAAGAAGTTCTCGCCCCAGTCTGCCCCGAGCCACTTGACGTCTTCGCGGATGGCCTCGACGAACTCGGACTCTTCCTTCAGCGGGTTGGTATCGTCCATCCGCAGGTTGAACTGGCCGCCGAAGTCCCGGGCGATGCCGTAGTTGATCCAGATCGCCTTGGCATGGCCGATGTGGAGGTAGGCGTTGGGCTCGGGGGGAAAGCGCGTCACGACCTTCCCGCCCCACTTGCCGCTTTGCTGGTCGTCGGCGACGAGCTGGCGGATGAAATCTCGGGGTCTGGCTTCGGCGTCGGGTCCGTTGTCTGGCGCTGTCATATCGGGTTCGTCCTTGGTGCTGTATTCCGCGTGGCCGCGGCAGAGGAAGCCCGCGGCGCAACAGCAGACAATGTCACCGCTTGGCAGGCAAAAATCCAGCATGAATTGGCCTGCCCCTCGATGGATCTCCTGATTGCCTCCGGGTTGGCCAACCATCCAGCCGCGCTACAATGAACCGTACCTGCCTGCTTCTGATCGACTGGAGACTGCCATGAAACGCCTTGCCCTTCTGACCATTGCCTGCCTCCTGGCCGCCGCGCCTGGCCTGGCTGAATCCCGCGACGAGTCGCAGATCCCCGCCCTGGGCATCGGCCTGGAGAGCGTCGACTACCCATACCCGGTGTCCTTCTTCGCCTTCCAAAGCCAGGACAACCCGGTCAAGATGGCCTACATGGACGTCAAGCCCGATGGCAACCAGCCGAAAGGTACGATCGTCCTGATGCACGGCAAGAACTTCTGCGGGGCCTATTGGGGCGATACAGCCAAAGACCTGCTTGCCGCCGGCTGGCGGGTGATCATCCCCGACCAGATCGGCTTCGGCAAGTCGACCAAGCCCCTGCCCTACCAGTACAGTTTCCACCAGCTGGCCCAGAACACCCGCGCCCTGCTGGACCACCTGCAAGTCGACAAGACCGTCGTGCTGGGACACTCCATGGGCGGCATGCTGGCGGCGCGCTTCGCCCTGATGTACCCGGAGATGACGACCCGGCTGGTGCTGGTCAATCCCATCGGCCTGGAAGACTGGAAGGCCAGGGGCGTACCCTACAAGGATATCGACTTCTGGTACGACCGTGAGATCAACAAGACCGCCGATGCGATCAAGGCCTATCAGAAAGAAAGCTACTACGACGGCAAATGGAAGCCCGAGTACGGCCGCTGGGTGGAACTTCTGGCTGGAATGACCAAGAGCCCGCAGTACCCCGTCATGGCCAAGACCCAGGCCCTGACGTATGACATGATCTTCACCCAGCCGGTCGTCCACGAGTTCGGCCGCCTGAAAATGCCCGTTCTGCTGATCATCGGCACGCGGGACAGGACGGCCCTGGGCAAGGGCTGGGTCGACGACGACCTGCGCAGCCAACTCGGTCGGTACGACCGGCTGGGCAAACAGGCCGCCCGGGCCATTCCCAACGCTGCGCTGGTGGAACTGGAAGGCATCGGACACCTGCCCCACATCGAGGCCTACCCGCGCTACATCAAGCCCCTGCAGGCGTTTCTGGCAGGTAAGGACGAGTAGTCGTCACTGACGGCCGGACCGAGCTGCCTGCCTCCGACGCGTGTAACCGGCCAGGGATGCCACCGCGGTCAGCATGGCCACCGCCGTAATCGGTTCCGGTGCCACACAGTAGCCGTAAGAATCTCCAAGCATCTTCGCATAGGCAAGCGTCGCATGCAGGCGGGTTCCCTCGGCGATGGTCTCGTCCAGCAGTCCCCCGTCCAGGGTATGATCGCTGTAAATGCCGTCTGCGGCATTGCGGTCGACCAGATCTACGTCATTGCCATCCAGTAAACCATTGCCGTTGAAATCGTAGAACTCGCCGTTGGTGGCGTTGCTGCCGATGTTGGCGGTGAACGCACTGTCATTGCCGTTGCCGCCGATGCTCGGGCCGTCCCAGAATCCCAACGCGTGGGCCACCTCGTGCTCTACAACCGTCTGGGCGTCGTAGCCGCTGGCAGGGACGCCGTTGGACCAGGAGAGACTGTCGTCATCGAGGGTGATCTTCGCGTCGGTCACCTGTCCGTCGGCGTTGAAGTTCGTGCCGGTCTCCCCGAGCACATTCGGATCCAACGCCCTTCGGCGGAAATCAATGGTGATCTGCATACCATCGTTGCACGGCAGCAGATCTCTCCACCTCTGCAGGGCGTTCTCGATGATCGCCTTCTCCGCATCGCTGAACCCGTTGTCGGGGTAGTTTGCCAGAATGCTCAACGCCTTTGCAGGCCCGGAGCCCAGAAACAAAACCAGAAGCAGCAAACCGATGAATCGAAACAAGAATCGCGCAGACATGAAATCAATCCTCCAGAATACACTTCCCATTGCTCTTGCCCTGAGGCGGCCCGGACCTCCCGTTTTCCTGTTCTAGGCCCTGCACCGGACCGCAGACAAGTGCGCAGGAGAAAATTTGTTCCTTGTCCGGCCAAAAGCATCCCGACCACGACAGAAGCGTCTCGACAATGGCGGGTGGATCGGGCAGACTACGGCAGGGAGTCTGTCATGTACTCCAGCGCCCGGATATCATAGCAGGAAGGAACCGTCCATGAGTCTTCTGGTCACAGGCAGCATCGGGATCGACACGGTGGAAGCACCGGCCGGGAAAGTCGTCGACGCCCTGGGCGGCTCGTGCGTCTATTTCGCCTACGCAGCCAGCTTCTTCAACCACACCCGCATTGTCGGCGTCGTCGGGGACGACTGCCCCGATGGCTTCCTCGAACCGCTGGAGTCCAACGCGAAAGTCGATACCCTGGGCATCGAGGTCCGTGAAGGCTCGAAGACCTTCCGCTGGCACGGCAAGTACCATGAAGATGTCAACGAACGCGACACACTGGCGGTCGAGTTGAACGTACTCGGCGAGCGCGGGCCCAGCATCCCCGAAAGTTACCGCGACAGCCGCTACGTCTTCCTGGCCAACACCCACCCCTTCCTGCAGATGGAGCTGCTCAACCAGCTCGACGGGCCCGAACTGGTCGTGGCCGACACGATGGACCTGTGGATCGAGACCGAACGCGAGGGCCTGACCGCCCTGCTGATGCAGATCGACGGGATCGTGCTCAACGACTCCGAGGCCCGGCTGTTGACCCAGCAGACCAATGTGGTCGCCGCGGGGCTGAAGATCTCGGAACTGGTCAAGAAGTTCGCCGTGGTCAAAAAGGGCGAGCACGGCAGCATCCTGTTCATGGACGGGGCCGCCTATCCCCTGGCCGGCTATCCCACTCGCGATGTAATCGACCCCACCGGCGCCGGAGACAGCTTCGCCGGGGCTATGATGGGCCACCTCGCCGCCGCCGACGCCGTCGACATCGACACGCTGAAGACCGCCATCGCCTACGGCACCGTCACCGCCAGCTTCGAACTGGAAGACTTCTCGCTCAAACGCTTCCTGGACCTGACCCGCCTGGACATCGACGACCGCATG
>JBKHDI010000023.1:0-44804 GCA_046541415.1 Phycisphaerae bacterium
GGGCCCGGGCACCGGTGGGAGGGAACACGAAGACTTGGCTTCGCCGAGAGCAGGAGAGCAGGAGAGCGGAAAAGAGGGAATTGGTGAAATGTATGGGTGGGGGGCCCGACTGAGGTGGTGGAAGTGGGTTGCATCGGCTGATTGGTTGATTGGTTGATTGGCGGGTGCGAGTGCAGGGCAGGTGCTCTGCCGGATGCGATGAGGCCTGGCTGGGGGTCGGGCCGTCGCGGTTATCCCGGAGGCCATGGGCGTCGGGAGCCTGAGAAAAGGAGAGACGATGGGACCTTGGGTTATGCAGCGTGAGGCGGCTGGGGCGGATCTGTCGGCTGTCGTGGCTGATGGGTTGGGGCAGCGGCGGGGCGTTTTCATCGCGCAATATTCGGGGGGATTTCCGGAGAGGCCCTGCTGTCGGCGGGGAGTAATCGGGACATGGGCGGGAGCGATTTCCTCGGATAGTTGGTTTCGTATTTCTGCAGATTCAAGTATGATCCGTGGGCCATTTTCTCAATCCTTCTAGGAGCGGCGGCAGGATGGGGTCGATTCTGGGACATATCAACCGGGTTCTGAAGTCCAACGTGCGTTGGCTGATCGACAAGGCCGGGGGTCCGGTCGTGGAGTGCGAGCACCGGATCGGGCAGATCGAGCAGGCGATCGAAGCCGGGCGGGCTGCGGCGTCGAACTACGCGGCGACGTACCACCGCCTGGAGCGGAAGTCGCAGCAATACCGCCAGAGTCAAGATCGGCTGCTGGCCGAGGCGCGTGAGGCGCTTTGCGAGGGGCAGGAAGACCGGGCCCGGAAGCTGGTTGTCAGGAAGGTGGAGTTGGAAGAGCGTATTGCTTCGTTGCAGCCGGGCATTCATCGCGGCCAGGAGGCGTATGAGCGTTTGTGCAGGTCGCTGGGTGACCTGCAGAACCAGTTGATTCAGGCCCAGACTCGCCTGGCGGAGTTGAAGGATCGCAAGACGGCCGCGGAGGCGGAGATCGAATTCGACCGGGCTTTGGTCGGCAAGTCGTCTGGCGGGTTGGGCGAGGCCCTGGAGCCGTTGGAGGAGCAGGTCGAATCGGCCGAGTCCGAGGCTGAGGTCCGTCGGGACATGCGGGACGAAGAGGGTCTGGACCGGGCGCTGCGTCTGCAGAGCCGGGAGATGCAGGTCGAGGCGGAGCTGGAGTCGCTGCGTGACAGGCTTGACGGCGAACCCCGGTGGCGGGAGGTGGAAGATGATTGAGTTTTTCAGCTTTGCGTTCTCGGCCTCTGTGGCGTTGTTTTCGATCCTGACGGTGGTGCTGCTGATTTACTGGTCGGTGGTCGTGCTGGGGCTTGCGGGGACGGACCTGTTCGACATCGACCTGGACGTGGACGTGGATGTCGATGGGGAGGTGGATGCGACGGAGATTTCGTCTGTCGGCGGGCCGATGGAGGCGATGCTGACGTTCTTCTACGTCGGTCAGGTGCCGGTGATGATTTTGCTGAGCATTCTGATTTTCAGCAGCTGGATCGGGGCGATGCTGCTGAATTACGAGTACAACCACCCGGCCGACGATTTGCGGATGGGTCTGCTGCTGGCGGCTGCGTCGCTGGGCATCGGCCTGGCGGCGGTGAAGGTGGTGGGCTGGCCTCTGGGGAGGCTGTTTTCGGTTCTGAACGACGAGCACGGCGCGCGGAATCTGAAGTTGACGGGGCGGATGTGCAGCGTGCTGAGTACGGTGACGTCGGAACGGATGGGCCAGGCGGAGATTCGCGCCGGTGGCGCTCCGATCGTGATATCCGTGCTGAGCGAAGGGGAGGTGGCCTTTCATCGCGGGGATGAGGCGTTGGTGTTCGATCATGACAAGAACAGGAACGTGTACCTGATAGCACCTGTAGAATTGGAGAGATAGAAGATGAACGTGTTAGCAGCGCCGGTGCAGACCGGAGTGATCATTGCGGGCATCGCCTTCGGCGTGCTGGTGCTCCTGGCGATTTACGTCGCCATCAAGTGTTTCCACAAGGTCTCCCAGGGCGAAACGTTGATCCGCAACGGCATGGGGGGCTCGAAGGTGACGTTTTCGGGGATGGTGGTCTGGCCGGTGATTCACCGGGCCGAGTACATGGACATCTCGGTCAAGCGGATCAGCATCATGCGGCGTGGGGATACGGGCCTGGTCTGTCACGACAACATCCGGGCCGATATTGAAGTGTCGTTTTTTGTTCGCGTCAACAATACCTCCGAGGACGTCATGTCTGTCGCCCAGGCCCTTGGCTGCAAGCGGGCCAGCGATGAGAACTCGCTGCACGACCTGTTCGACTCGAAGTTTTCCGAGGCGCTCAAGACGGTAGGCAAGCGGTTCGAGTTCATTGAACTTTATACCGGGCGGGACAAGTTCAAGGAGGAGATCCTGCAGGTCATCGGTCGCGACCTGAACGGGTACGTCCTGGAAGACGCGGCGATCGACTATCTCGAGCAGACCGACAAGAAGCTGCTGAACCCGGACAATATCCTCGATGCCGAGGGCATCAAGAAGATCACGGTCATCACGGCCAAGGAGTTCGAGTTCGCCAACGCCCGGGAACGTGAGAAAGACAAGACGATCACGCAGCAGAACGTCGAGGCCCAGGAGGCGATCCTGGAGCTGAACAAGCAACTGGCCGAGGCCGAGGCAAAGCAGAAGCGGGAGATCGCGACGATCCAGGCCCGCGAGACGGCCGAGACCAAGAGCGTCGAGGCCCAGGAAAGCGAGCGGCAGGAGAAGGCGCGGATCGCGGCCGAAGAGCAGATCCAGGTTGCCGACGAGAACAAGCAGCGGCAGATTATCGTCGCTGCCCGGGCCAAGGAGCGGACGGACAAGGTCGAGACCGAGCGTGTCGAGAAGGACCGCGAGCTGGAACACGTCGAACGGACGCGCGTGGTGAGCCTGGCGGACCTGGACAAGGACAAGGCCGTCGAGGGCCAGAAGCGCGAACTGCAATCGGTGATCCGCGACCGCGTCGAGGCGGAGAAAGCGGTCGTCGCCGAGGAAGAGAACATCAAGAACACGCGTGAGTTCGCCACGGCGGATCGTAGCAAGCGTGTGAAGATCACCAAGGCTGAGGAAGAAGCCGAGCAGGCCCTGGTCAAGGACATCAAGGAAGCCGAGGCGGCCAAGCGTGCGGCCGAGCAGTACGCCGAGAAGAAGCTCATCGACGCCGACGCCGAGCAGAAGGCGGCGGACAAGAACGCCGCGGCGATCAAGACGATGGCCGAGGCGCACGTGAAGGAACGTGCGGTCGACGGCGTGGCCGAGGCGCAGGTGATGGAAGCCAAGGCGTCTGCGACTCGCAAGCAGGGCGAGGCCGAGGCGGACGTGATGAAGCTGAAGTACACGGCCGAGGCGGAGGGCATTACCGAGAAGGCCGATGCGATGAAGAAGTTCCACGAGGCCGGCCAGAGCCACGAGGAGTTCAAGCTGGCCCTGGACAAGGACCTGCAGGTGGAGATGGCCGAGATCGAGGCCCGCAAGAAGATCGCCGCCGAGCAGGCGGGCCTGGTCCGCGAGGGTCTCAAGCAGTCGAAGATCGACATCATCGGCGGGGAGAACCGCTTCTTCGAGCGTCTGGTCAACTCGGTGACGCTGGGCAAGCAGTTCGACCGCGTGCTGGATCACTCCGATACGCTCTCGGAGCTGCGAGACGCGTTTATCGGCGGCAACGGCCAACAGGCGGCCCAGAAGCTCAAGGACTACATCGCCAAGTTCGATCTGTCCAGCGAGGACGTGAAGAACCTGACGATCTCGACGCTGATGATCAAGCTGATCGGCATGAGCGACGGGCGCGAGAAGAACACGCTCCAGAAGCTCTTCGGGACCGTCAGGGACATGGGAATGGGCAACCGCCCGGTCAGCGAGCTGGGCCTGGAGTAAGTCGGCCGGCTAGCGCGGATCAGACCTGATTTTCCACATCGAGGCAGCAATGTCTTCCCGGCGGGTCGGCCGGATCGACCCGCCGGGGAGAATCCCACGAGGGCCCTATGTCCGAAGAACAAGCACAGCAAGTCCAGCAGCGTCCGGGCGACGGGCAGGAACCCGCCGAAGGGCGGGCCTCCGCACAGTTGGCCGGCGGGACGTACGAGATCCTGCGAAACCGCCTCCAGGCCCACGCGTCCGAACTGCGAAAGAGGCTGGATACACTCAACGCCGAGCGCAAGGACGTCTTCGGCGCCATTGACTTCCAGCTGCTCGGCTCGCAGCGCATCCTGACCGACAACAACTGCGTGCCGCGGGACATGGTCGCCCTGGGCGACCGCCTGCTGTTCGGCTACAACGTGTTCATCGGGCTGCGGACCGAGACGCGGCTGGACGATGTCTTCGCCGTCTACCAGATCGGCGAGGAGAAGATCGTCCGGGAGGATCTGGGCATCCTGCAGGACGAGCGGTTCGTCAAGGACTTCCAGAACCTCTACAAGTATTATCGCGAGACGCGTTTCGCGAAGTTCGCGCGGATCGGGCCGAACCTGTTCATGGTCTTCCGGGTGGGCAAGAGCCCCACGGACGTCAAGACCTTCAAGTGGGTCGCCGCCCCGGACGGCAGCCTGCAGTACATCGACAATCGCAGCGACCACGAGTACCGCTTCCCGCCGCAGCACCAGTTCGAGTGGAAGCACGTGACGCTCGACATGCACCGGACCGGGCGTCACCCGCATATCAGCATCGAGGACCGCGTCTTCGTCGAGACCGTCGGCGGGGACCTGACGATCAAGATCGAGGACA
Organism: Phycisphaerae bacterium; assembly: GCA_046541415.1. Taxonomy (GTDB): domain Bacteria; phylum Planctomycetota; class Phycisphaerae; order SM23-33; family SM23-33; genus CAZOVB01. The sequence continues at coordinate 4,723 of JBKHDI010000023.1, forward strand.
ACACCGAGACGGGGGAGGGCATCTACTCCGAACCGGTGGACAACCCCGACCAGACGCTCGACGACGCCGACATCTCCTACGCCTGCGTGGGCAACGTGATCCTCCTGCGGGTCAAACCCTACCAGGAACAGCAGCATCGCTATTATGTCTACAACGAGAAGGTCCAGGAAGCCATGCGGATCGACGCGATAGCCGAGTCTTGCGTGCTGCTGCCGGAAGACCACGGCCTGATCTTCCCCAAGGGCTACTACCTGCAGACCGGCGAGAAGAAGCTCTTCGAACTGGACACCAGCGACCTGCTGTTCGAGAAGCGCCTGGCTGCGCCCAACGGCGAGGATTACCTCTACATCTTCTTCAACCGCGAGACCGGCACGTACGTGCTGCTGTCGTACAACATCATCGAGCAGCAGGTCGCCACCCCGACGGTCTGCCACGGGTACTGCTTCTTCCATGACGGGCAGCTGATCTACTTCCGGGCCGACTCCGAACCACAGAAGACCCATGCCCTGCAGATCTGGCAGACGCCATACTGCGACCCGGACTACAAGGCCCCCGTCCAGACCGACTCGTTTTTGTACAAGGTGGGCAATCGCGAGCTGGTTCGCTGCATGGCCGAGTGCAACGAACTGCTGGGCCTGCTGGGCAAGGAGGAACGCTACGCCAACCTCTATGTCGACCTGGCCAAGCGCAGCGGCGACCTGCTGGACACGTTCTTCTGGATCAACGACGAAAAGGCGGGCAACCTGGGCCAGCCGCTGGAACAGATCCGCCAGGCCGCCCAGGCCGCCATCGAAGAGTTCGAGAAAGTCGTCCGCGCCCGCCAGAACACCGCCAGGCGCACCGGGGAGGTGGTCTCCGCTGTCGAGAAGCTCCAGGAAGAGATCAGCCTGGCCAGCCTGGACAACATCGACACCTTCGTGCAACTGCTGGGCCGGCTGCGGTCGATCCGCGGGGAGATCATCTCCCTGGGCGAGCTTCGCTACGTCGACGAGCAGCGCGTCGAGCAGCTCGAAGAAACGGTCGTCGAGGCGACCGAGAATCTCTCGGGCCAATGCGTCCAGTTCCTGCTGCGCCCCGACGCGCTGGACGCTTACTGCCAGCGGGTGGCCCAGCAGGCCGAGCAGGTCGAGCAGCAGGATACGGTCGTCCAGGCCCGCAAGCTCCAGGAGCAGGTCGCCCAGACCGGCGACGACCTGGAGATGCTCACCGAGATCGTCTCGAACCTCAAGATCGAGGACGCCACGCAGACCACGCGGATCATCGACTCGATCTCGCTGGTCTACTCCGAGCTGAACCGCGTTCGCAGCGCCGTCAAGAACCGCATCCAGCACCTGGCCGGGATCGAGGGCAAGGCGGAGTTCGCCTCGCAGATGAAGCTGATCGACCAGTCTGCAGCCAACTTCCTGGACCTCTGCGACACGCCGGAATCCTGCGACGATTACCTCGGGCGGGTCATGGCCCAGCTGGAGTCGCTGGAGAGCCGCTTCGCCGACTTCGAGGAGTTCATCGTCCGCCTGGCCGAGAAACGCGAGGAGCTCTACAACGGCTTCGAGTCTCGCAAGGTCCAGCTGGTCGAGGCGCGGAACCGGCGGGCGTCGGCCCTGGCCGAGGCGGGCAAGCGGGTGCTGAAAGGCATAGCCAATCGCGTCGAACAGCTCGAATCGATCAACGAGATCAACGCCTACTTCGCCGGCGACATGATGATCGAGCGGATCCGCGAGACCATCCGCCAGCTGGAACAGATCGGCGACACCGTCAAGGCCGAGGACATCCGCAGCCAGCTCAAGGCGATCCAGCAGGATTCGGTCCGCCAGCTCAAAGACCGCAAGGGCTTGTACGAGGACGGCGAGAACGTCATCCGCCTCGGCGAGCACCGCTTCGCGGTCAACCGCCAGAACCTGGAGCTGACGATGCTCCAGCGGGACGGGCGAATGTTCTATCACCTGACCGGCACGGGCTTCTTTCATCCGGTATCCGAACCGGAAATCCAGCAGATGCAGGACGTCTGGAACATGGAGGTGCTCAGCGAGTCGCCCGAGATCTACCGCTCGGAGTACCTGGCCTGGCAGATGCTCGAACAACTCAAGGCCCAGGGCGATGGGCAGCTGGAGGCGGCCTCCCTGGCCCCGCTGGAAGAGTTGATCCCGAAGGTTTCGGCCTTTATGGCCCCGCGGTACGCAGAGGGGTACGTCAAGGGCGTCCACGACCACGACGCGGCCAAGATCCTCCAGGCGCTGATCGGCCTGGAGGCGACGGTCGGGCTGCTGCGCTTCGGGACCCAGGCCCGCGCCCTGGCCCGCGTGTTCTGGATGCTCGTCGGCGGCGAGGACAAGGCCGTCGCCCTGGCCGCGCAGATCGCAGGCATCGGCCGGGCGCGGAGACTTTTTACCGCAGCCAGGCCCGAAAGGCCCTACGTGGCCCGCCTGGTCGGGCTGATCGACGAATTCGTCCAGGCCAACAGCGAACTGTTCGAAGCACGGTGGGTCGCAGCGGCCGCCGAGTATCTCTTCGAAGAAATCGCCGCGGGAGGCAAGATGATCGCCTCGACTGCAGCGCTGGATCTGATCGACAGTTTCCAGAGCCACCTGGCAGACCACCAGGCGACCGAGGACTTCGAGCAGGGCCTCCGCACATTCGCCGATCAGCCCCTGTTGCGGTTCTGCATCAGCCGCGACTGGCTGCGTTCGTACCTGACGGAAGTCGAAGACGAGACCCAGGCCGAGTATGCCGACGAGGCCGCCGCCCTGCTGGCCGATAACGCCGACAACCGCCAGGGCGTCCACGCCGAGATCACCCGCACCCTCGAAGGCCTGGCCGGGTCGCACCGGAAGATCCGGCAGGGCACCTGCCAACTGAACTACTGTCACCTGGCCGCCGACCTGGCCGAGCACAACCAGCAGGTCGCCCCGCGTTTCCAGGCCTGGCAGCAGCTGCGCAAGAGCTGTCTCGAACGCTTCGCCGACAACCTGCGCCTGGACGAATTCCGCCCGCGCGTCCTGACGACGTTCGTCCGCAACAAGTTGATCGATCGCGTCTACCTGCCCCTGCTGGGCGACAACCTGGCCAAGCAGATCGGCACTTCCGGTGCGTCCAAGCGGACCGACCGCCAGGGCCTGCTGCTGCTGATCAGCCCGCCGGGGTACGGCAAGACGACGCTGATGGAATACATCGCCAACCGCCTGGGGCTGATCTTCATGAAGATCAACGGACCCGCCCTGGGCCACCAGGTCACTTCGCTGGACCCGGCCGAGGCGACCAACGCCGCCGCCCGCGAGGAGGTCGAGAAGCTCAACCTCGCCCTGGAGATGGGCGACAACGTGATGATCTACGTCGACGACATCCAGCACTGCAACCCGGAGCTGCTGCAGAAGTTCATCAGCCTCTGCGACGCCCAGCGGCGGATGGAAGGCGTCTTCGCGGGCAAGACGCGGACGTACGACCTGCGCGGCAAACGCGTCTGCGTGGTCATGGCGGGCAACCCGTATACCGAGAGCGGCGAGAAGTTCCGCATCCCGGACATGCTGGCCAACCGGGCCGATACCTACAACATCGGCGACATCGTCGGCGATACCTACGACGAGTTCGTTGCCAGCTACGTCGAGAACTGCCTGACCAGCAACCCGGTGCTCTCGACGCTGGCCAACCGCAGCCAGGACGATGTCTACGCCGTGATGCAACTGGCCGAGACAGACAGCCGGGAGGGCATCGAGTTCGAGGGCAACTACAGCCCCGACGAGATCAACGACTTCGTCGCGGCGATGAAGAAGCTCTACGTCGTCCGCGACGTGGTGCTGAAGGTCAACCAGCAGTACATCGCCTCGGCTGCCCAGTCCGACGCCTATCGCAACGAGCCGCCGTTCCTGCTCCAGGGCTCGTACCGGAACATGAACCGCATAGCCGCCCGCGTCCTGCCGGTGATGAACGACCAGGAGCTCTGGACGCTGATCCACTCGACCTACCAGCAGGACGCCCAGACGCTGACCAGCGGGACCGAGGCGAACATGCTGAAGTTTATGGAGCTGATCGGGCGGCTGGATGAGAAGCAACGGGCCCGCTGGGACGAGATCCGCCGGACTTACCGGCAGAACCGCATCCTGGGCGACTCGGATGACAAGCTCGACCAGGCGGTCCGCCAGCTGGGCGTCTTCGGCGGCAACCTCGAAGCGATTCGCGAGGCCATCCGCGACGGCGTGGGACAACTGGCGGCAGAAAGGGCATCCGAGGCGGAGCAGGGGCCGGCCGAGCAGCTCGCCCAGGCCGTCGGCGCCAACTTCAGCCAGGTCGGCCGGCAACTCGATGCGATCCGCCAGGTCCTGGAAACTGCCGCCGACCGCACCGACCCCGGCGGTTCGATCCGCCAGGATCTCCAGCAGGCGGTCTCGACCGTCGAGCAGCGACTCGGGCAGGTCGTCCAGCTGCTTTCGCAGCAGAACGACGGCCGCGCCGACGCCCTGGCTGAATCGATCCAGAAGAAGGCAGATACCCTGACTTCGGTTCTGGAAGAGCAGTTCCGGACGATGGAAGTCTGGCTGCGCCCGGTGGCCCGCTCGGAGAAGGGGCGCGTGGAGTATGTCCAGGACCTGATCGACCGCTTCCAGGAGATGATCGACGGCTACAGCCACCTCGTCGAGGTCCTCCAGGCCAACGCCGCCGCCAACGACGAGATGCACACGCTGCCCGAGAAGTCACGCGACCAGGCTGCGGGGCGAAAGAAACAGGACGCAGCGGCCGAGAGAAAACCGCCGAAGAAGAAAAGCTAGCCTTCATCCACCCGCTCGGGGACCCAAGCCATGGCCCTGATCCGCAGACTCCAACGCATCACGCTGGGGCGTATCGAGGCGTTCCTCGAATCGCTCAAGGCCCCGCATGCCGTCCTGCCCGGCCTGCTGGCCGAGCTGGACCGGGCGGTGGATTCCGCCGCCCAGGCCGAGGCCAAGGCGCTGTCCGCCTTCAAGTCCGCCCAACGGCGGATCGACGAGGCAAACGGCAAGCTCCTGCGCCTCGAACAGGGCGCCCAGTTGGCGCTGTCTCGAGACGACGAACCGCTGGCCCGCCGGGCGCTGGCCGAGCAGATCCGGGTCCAGCAGGAGGGCGAGTCGCTGGCCCAGCGGTTCGAGCAGGCCCGGCAGGCCCACGCCAGTGCCCGGCAGGTCCGCAAGCAGCTCCAGCACAGCCGCAGGCAGATCCGCCGGCAGGCAGGCGACTTGCCCGCTGTCGCCCGCGCCGGCCAGGCCGCCGCGAAGGCCGAAGACGTCCTCTCGGGGCTGAAAGACCAGGCCGACTGGGCCCTGCTGGACCTGGTCGCCCGGATGGACAGTCCGGATGTCCCTGCCGATCCGCACGAGGACGAGCAGGCGGACCCCGACGGTCCCGGCCCTGCCGCCGGGGTTCTGGCCCCCCTGGGGGCCGCCACCGACGCGCCGCCCGAAATCCGGGTCCGCATCGAGCAGATCCGCAACGAACTCCAGGACAGCTGACCGGCCCGGTCGGCAGAGGCCTCCCAGCCACAAGTCGCATCTAACCATTGTCGATATAGTTGGTTACAGGATAATGTCTGCGGCGGACCGGGCCGCATGATCCGCAGGGGCCCCCCAGCCGGAAAACTCGACCCTGCTTCTGTGATTTCCACCATTTTCTTGCTTCGGTTCGCTTGGAAATCCGCCGAATCGTACTGTACCTCCAGGGGGAAAAGCGAAGTGGCTTTTGTGTGCTGGAGGGCTCCCCATGGTTGAAAATGCAAGGCGAACCCAGGCGTCGTCCAAGGTCGGAAACGACAAGAAGGACCGACGCATGTCCCTGCTCAAACGCGCAGGCCTGTTCTCGAATGACACCCAGGGCGCCCGGATCTTCCGGGCTGTCACCGTCGAGGATCTGCTCGGCGCCTACGGGCTGACGCACGATGTTTTCGTCCGCCAGGGCTACATCCACCCCGACCCCACGGGCGTGCGCCTGCGGGCGTACGAGGCCCTGCCCCAGACGGCTACCTTTGTCGCCGCCGACGGCGAGGACATTGTCGGGGTCACCAGCGTCGTCGTCGATACCCCCCAGCTGGGCCTGCCGACCGACCACGCGTTCGGCGCGGAGGTCGACTCGATCCGAGGCCCGAACCGCAGGATCTGCGAGGGGACCAACTGGCTGGTCTGCGACTCGCACCGAAACTCGGCGGTATTGACCGAACTGATGCGCTGCAGCTTCGCCCACGCTGTCGAAGCCGGCTGCACCGATTTCCTCGGCACGGTCAGCCCGGGCCACGCGAAGTTCTACGAACTGCTGGGTTTCGAGATTCTCGGCTCGCAGCGCAGCTACTCTGAGGAGATCTACGACCCGGTCGTGCTGGTCCGCCTGGACCTGACGGGCCTGGACGCGCGGTTCCTCTACGTCGAGGCCGGCTTCGGGGATGTCGAAAGCTTCCTGAAGCACTACTACATCGAGGACAACCCGTATCATCGTCAAGTGGCGGCCTGGCAGATCCAGTCCGATCGCCTCTTCGCCGACCGGACCCTCCTGTCGGTCCTCTTCGTGCGGGAATCGGACCTCCTGCCGCGCTGCAGCGCCGAAGAACTCGATGCGATCGGGCAACACTGGAAACAGGTGCCTCTCTGCGAAGTCTATCAGCCGGGCCAGACCAGTCGGCTGCCCAGCTGAGACCCCCCGACGCCGCCGAACCAACCATCGCAGGTCGCTGCCGCAACACGCGGCGCGGCCTGCGTTGCTGTTTCCGGACGGTTCACGGCGGGCCCGGCCCGTGGGTGTCCCACTCCAACGCACGCTCCACGTACAGCGGCCCGACCCGCATGTTCTGGCCGAAGGTGTGCGGGACGAAGCGGGCAAAGCAGCTGGCCAGCAGGCCCATCGAGATCGCCAGCCAGACCAGGTGCGTTCGCTTGAGCACGTAGAAGCCCGCCCAGACGGCCCCGCCGACCAACGTGGCGACCATCAGCGGGCCGTTGGGCCAGTGCAGCAGGGCGAAGAGGCAGGCGGCCATGCCGACACGCTCGACCGGCTCGAGCCCCATCCTCCGCAGCCGCGGGACCAAAAAGACCAGGAACAGCCCCATCTGCGCCAGGGCGTACAGCGGATACGTCGCCAGCGAGACGGCCAGCTTGTCCCAGCGGACTCGGATCGGCCCGTGGATCATCATGGCCAGGCCCAGCCCGCCGGCGATGGTTACCACGCACAGCAGCAGCGTCCAGACCGCCAGTGGCCCGGGCCATTTCGGGCGCCGCAGCAGGCGCCGGCGCAGGTCGTGGACGTCGAGGCGATGGCGGGCGAAGATGGCCAGTGTCATCGCCAGCCAACCTGCCAGGGCTGTCCAGTCCAGCCAGCCCAAGTCGCGGGGCTTGGACGGCAGGACCGCCCAGGCCAGACCCAGCAGCGAGGCGAAGACCAGCAGCGTCTCGGCCCAGGCGACCGTCGAGACCCGCCGGCGGCGCTGTCGCAGATCGGCCCGGGCCAGCAGAAGCCCGGCTGCGACCAGGCCGGCCCCGATGAGAACCGGCCACATGCCGTGGTCACCGCCGGTCGGGGTGACGAACCGAGCGTGCCGCCCTCCGTACCGCAGGGCCGCGGCCGCCATGACCAGGCCGAGATGTATCAGAACCAACGACAGACCCACAAGCCTCTCCCTGAACACCGGCGGCGCAGGAATCGGGGCCGGGAGGGTTCCTGCCGCCCGACCCCGCAGCTGCGCTGGCTCGACCTGGCCTAGACCTTTACCGCGAAGGATTCGTTCTTCTTGACATCGGCGCAGAAAGCGGCCAGAAGCTCAGCGGTGTTCTGCAGGTCGCGCAGGTCGAGCATTTCGACCGTCGAATGCATGTAGCGGTTGGGGATCGATACGATCATCGCCGGGATCCCGCCGTTCTGCGTCCAGTAGGCGTAGGCGTTGGTCCCGCCGGTGAGGCTGAAGGTCTCGATCTGGTAGTCGATCTTTTTTTTCCTGGCGACCTTCTGGAGGCGGTCGGTGAGCATGGGGTGGTTCTCGCGACCCAGCGACAGGGCCGGGCCTTTGCCCAGCAGGATCTCGCCGTGCTGCTTGACGTCAATGCCCGGCGTGTCGGTGGCGTGGGTGACGTCGACGGCGATGGCGATGTCGGGCTTCTGGGTGAAGCCCTGCATCCGCGCGCCGTTGAGGCCCGTTTCTTCCTGGATGCTGCTGGCGGCGATGATGCACGCCTTGGGGTCGGACTTCTTGGCGATGCGCAAGGCCTCGATGACCGCCCAGACGCCGGCCTTGTTGTCGAACGCCCGGCTGATGCCGATATTCTCATCGAGCATCTCGAACTCGTCGACGAAGGTAATCGGGTCTCCCACGGCCACGCGTTTCCTGGCTTCGTCGGCATCGGCGGCGCCGATGTCGATGAACAGCTCGTGCATTTTGGGGGCTTTGGCGTCCTTGGACTTGTCGCCGAGGTGGATGGCGGTGGCGCCGATCACGCCGCGGACGGCGCCCTTGGCTGCGTGGATGTCGACGCGTTTGGAGCGGATCAGGGCCGGGTCGACCCCGCCGATCCGCTGGAAGTAGATGTAGCCCTTCGGGTCGATGTACTTGACCATCAGGCCGATCTCGTCGACGTGCCCGTCCAGGACGATCCGCGGGCTGCCCTTGGGGTTGACGATCGCCACCGCATTGCCGTACGCGTCGGTCTTGACCTCGTCGGCGACCTTGCGGGCGTAGTCGCACCAGACCTTCTGATTCTTCGTCTCAAAGCCGCTGGGCGACGGGGTGGCCAGCAGCTTCTTGAGAAACTCCAACGATTCTTTACGCATGATGCTTCCTTCCTGGTATTCGAGGGTCAGAACAGCTTATCGGCCGGCCGGGCCAGACACAATAGCCATCCGCTCGGGCGACCGGGACGGGCCTGCGGGGGATTTGGCGTTGGCAGCGGGCCCGCGGCTGCCTACACTGTCGGACATTATGGCAAATCCTTACCTGGATCGCAGATACCTGATCAGCTTCGAGACGCGTCGCCTGCCGTACGTCTTTACCGACGTGCTGGTCATCGGCTCGGGCATCGCGGGGCTGCGGGCCGCCCTGGCAGCGGCCGAGAACTGTCGTGTGCTGCTGGTGACCAAATCGGACCTGGCCAGCTCGAATTCGTACAAGGCCCAGGGCGGCATGGCGGCGGCGATTGCCCCGACCGACAGCATCGGCCAGCACCAGGCCGACACGCTGAGAACCGGCTGCGACCTGTCCGACCCGGACGTGGTCGGCGACGTGCTCAGCCAGGCACCGGGGCAGGTCGAGCAGCTCAAGGGGTGGGGCGCGGCGTTCGATGAGTCTGCCGGACAGCTGGAACTCGGGCGCGAGGGGGGGCACGGCGCCGACCGGATCGTCCACGCCCACGGCGACGCGACCGGGCGCGAGCTGGTCGACGTGCTGGCCCGCCAGGCCCAGGCGGCCGGGAACCTCAAGCTCTGGTCCGACTGCTACGTGCTGGACCTGATTACCGACCCGCCGGGCGGCGGGAACGCAGCCAGTTGCCTCGGGGCCCTGACGTGGCACGAGCGGTACGGGCTGCAGATCATCCAGGCGCGGCGGACGATCCTGGCCGCCGGCGGCAGCGGCATGCTCTGGCGCGAAACGACCAACCCGCCGGTTTCGACCGCCGACGGACTGGCCATCGCCTTCCGGGCCGGGGTCAGCCTGGCCGACGTGGAGTTCATGCAGTTCCACCCGACCACCCTGTATGTCGCCGGCGCGACGCGCTCGCTGATCAGCGAGGCCGTCCGCGGCGAGGGGGCCAAGCTGCTGAACCGCAACATGCAGCGGTTCATGCCCGACTATCACGAGATGGCCGAACTGGCCCCGCGCGACGTGGTCAGCCGGGCCATCCTCGACCAGATGCAGAAGACCGAATCGACACACGTATACCTCGACGTGCGTCATCTCGATGCGGCCGCCTTCGCGGCGCGGTTCCCCTACATCGACCGCCAGTGTCGCTCGTTCGAGATCAACCCGGCCGAGGATTTGATCCCCGTCCACCCGGCCGCCCATTACATGATCGGCGGGGCGAAGGTCGACTCGGCCGGGCGGACGAACGTGGCGAACCTGCTGGCCTGCGGCGAGGCGGCTTGCACGGGCCTGCACGGGGCCAACCGCCTGGCCTCGAACAGCCTGACCGAGGCGCTGGTTCTGGGCCAGCGCTGCGGCGAGCTGGCAGGCAGGGAGTCGGCCGAGGCGGAAGACAACCTCATCCCGCGGGATTTTGCCTGGTCCAACCCCACGCCCGAGCGCAGCGAGATGGACCTGGTCGACATCCGCAATTCGCTGCGGTCGGTCATGTGGCGGAACGTGGGCATCGTCCGGCGCGGCGACCACCTGGCCGACACGCTGGAGATCGTCTCGTTCTGGGGTCGTTACGTGCTGGACAAGGAATTCTTCGACCCTGCCGGCTGGGAGGTCCAGAACATGCTCACCGCGTCGTACCTGATTGCCGAACTGGCCCTGCGCCGCACCGAGACCCGCGGCGTGCACTATCGCCAGGACTTTCCGGACCTGGACCCCAACTGGGCCCGCCACCAGGCCGTCCAGCGCAGCCAGCACCAGTTGATCGTCCAGTAGATCTCAAGGGCCCGGAGTTCCGGCGGCCGAGGGTTGCCGCCGATCAGAGTTCCGGCAGGTTTCGGCGGGGGGTGTACTTGCGGACCAGTTGTCGCAGCCTGGGCTGGTCGGCATGCAGGTCCAGCGAGCGGTTCCAGGAGTCCAGGGCGTTGGTGCGCAGGTCCAGCTGCTCGGGGTCCTGGAGGAACTGTGTCATGAAGGTATAGCCGCGTCCTCGCCAGGCGGCGGCGGAGTTGGAGTCGATTTCAAGGGCCTTGTCGTAGGCCTCGAGGGCCTTGTCGTACTGCTGCTGGGCGAAGTAGGCCGCCCCGATCTGCACCCAGGGGGTCGGGTCCGCGGGGACTTCCTCTGCCGCGGCCAGGAAGACCCGGATGGCCTCCCGCGTCCGCCCCTGCTGGGCATAAATGCCCCCCAGGGCCAGCAGGATGTCCGGCTGGTGGATGTCGAACTCCAGGGCCTTGTTGTAGGCTTCGACGGCCTCGTAGACTTTGCCCTGACTGTGCTGGATGACCGCGAGGTTCTTGTGGGCTTCCTTGCGGCCCGGTTCCAGCTGGATGGCCTTGCGGCAGTACTGTTCGGCCATCGAGGCGTTGCCGAGATCGAAGTAGCAGGCGCTGAGGTTCAGGTGTGCGTCGTAGTCCTTGGGTTTCAGCGTCACGGCCCGCAGGTAGGTTTCGACGGCCTTGGATACGTAGCGTTTGGCTTCCGCGGCGGTCTGGGCGGCGCGGGCCAGGGCCTGGTAGGTCACGCCGAGGTTGTATGCGGGGGTGAAGGCGAAGGGGTTGGCCGAGACGGCGTTCTCATAGGCCACCCGCGCCATGTGGTGCTCTTTTCGTTTCTGGTAGATGTTGCCCATGGAGGTATGGGCGATCGAGAGGGTCGGGTCGGCCTTGACGGCCTGGCGGAGTTCCTCCAGGGCTGCATCGAGGTCGCCTCCCTCTGCCAGCAGCTGACTGCGGACGTAGAGTTCGGTAGCCAGCCGGGTATCGGCCGGGCTGGGGCCTTGGGAGGTCTGACAGCCGCCCGTCAGCAGCAGGGCCAGCAGGACGACAGTGGTGGGAGCAGCAGTCTTTCTGGACATCCGGTCGGTCTCCGTGGAAGATAATGTTTGTCCCTGTTGTATAGGATCGGAATATCTCCGGTCAAGCCATCAAGGAACCTGGATTGTCCGCACCGCAAAGCCAACCCCGCCGCCTGGGCCGAGACCGGCGGATCAAATCGAAGCGCGAGTTCTCGCGGATGTTCGATTCGGCCATCCGTGTCGGGGACGATCAACTCACGCTCTTCGTCCTGCCCAACGAGCTTGCGTTCAGCCGGGTGGGGGTGGCGGTCTCGCGCCGGCTGGGCTCGGCCGTGCGTCGAAACCGCGCCAAACGCCTCTGTCGCGAGGCCTTTCGGCTGGTCCAGCACGACCTGCCCGGCGGGTGGGACTACATGCTCCTGCCCCGGGCCGGGGCCCAGCTGAAACTCCAGCGGCTGGAAGGGTCGATCCGTCGTCTCGGCCAGCAGGCCATCGCCCGGTATCGCCGGGACCGGTCGGGCCGATGATGCGGCGCGAGCTCCGGTGGGTCTGGCAGCTGCCTCGTCGGGCGCTGGTGGGTCTGGCGCGGCTGTACCAGGTCACGCTCTCGCCCCTGGTCGGCCGCCAGTGCAAGTACCTGCCGACCTGCAGCAGTTACTTCATCGAGGCGGTCCAGAAGAAGGGCGCGGTGGTCGGCACGCTCAAGGGCCTCTGGCGGATCTGCCGCTGCAACCCGTTTGCCGCCGGGGGGTACGACCCGGTCGAACCGGAAAAGCCCGACCGCGAATCACCAGGGCTGGGCCAGTCCTCGCTGGGCCAGGAGGGGCCCGGCGACGGCGACGAACCGCTCGATGAACCTGGCCGGTGAGAACCGACCAGCCCAGCGGTGCATCGCCGCGGGATCGAAGCGGCAGGTGAGCTGCTCGAACCGTTCGATCGCCTCGGCCAGGGCCTGCGGGGTCTGCGGGGCATAGTGCAGGCCGGTCGGGCAGTCCTGGTCGTCAGCGTCGGCCGAGCGGACCGTCTCCAGGGCCCCGCCGGCGGCGAAGGCGATTACCGGAGCGCCGCATGCGGTGGCTTCCAGCGGCACGATGCCGAAATCCTCCAGGCCCGGAAACAGCAGCGCCCGGCAGCGGCGCAGGTGGTCGCGGATCGCCTCGTTGCTCTGCCAGCCGAGGAATTGGACGTTGTCCGGGGCGGCAGCCTGGAGTTTTTCGGCCATCTGTCCGGTTCCGATGATCTTCAGCGTCCGGCCGCTGATCCGGGCGGCCCCGACGGCGTGGTCGATCTTCTTGTACGGTGCCATCGCCGAGACAACCAGGTAGTAGTCCTCGCGTTGGACCCCCGGATCGGGCCGGTAGAAGTCTACGTCGACGGGCGGATAGACGATGTCGCTGCTGCGGCCGTAGCAGCGGGCGATGCGATCGGCGATGCACCGGCTGATACCGATGAACCGGTCGACGCGTTGGGCGGATCGTCGGTCCCAGGCCTTGAGATAGGGGCGAAAGGCCTTCAGGGCCCAGCCGGCCGGGCCCATCCGCCGGTCGTAGTCGTCGGCGACGGCCCAGATGTAGCGCATGGGGCTGTAGCAGTAGCAGATGTGCAGCTGTCGGCCGGTTCGCCCGCCGATGCCCTTGGCCACACAGTGCGAGGAGCTGACCACCAGGTCGAAGTCGCTGACATCCATGGACTCGATGGCTGCGGGAAGGACCGGCAGGAGGTGGCGGTAGATCTTTTCCGCCCGGGGCAGGTCGTTGACCCAACTGGTGTGGATCGCCCGGGATTCGATCGTCTCGCTGCAGCTGCCCGGCAGGTGCAGGAGCGTGAAGATCTCGGCGGTGGGCATGAGACGGCAGAGCAGTTCGAGGACTTTCTCCCCGCCGCGCATGCCGGTCAGCCAGTCATGGACCAGGGCGACTCTCGGTTTGCGTAACGGGTAGGGCATGGCCGCGGATTCTAGCCCGTCGTCGAACCGATCGCAAATCTCCGCCCGCAGCGGCGGGGCTCATTTTTTGTTGTTCTTGCCGTACTGCTTGCCGCGCTGGGGCTTGTCGGAGTCGTACTGGCGGCTGGGTTTGCCGATGACGGTACCCTCGGCCGTGTGGGGCAGGTGGGACTCCTGGTCGGTCGGATAGACTTCCTTGACGATCTGGCGGGCCTCCTCCAGGTCGTCTGTCAGGGTGAACAGGTCGGTGTCTTCCGGGTCGATCTTTCCGTAGCCGTCCTTGAGCATCGTCCGCTTCATCCAGCGGATCAGGCCCGACCAGTAGTCCTTGCCGATCAGCACGACGGGGAATTTTTCGGCCTTGCCCGTCTGGATCAGCGTCATGGAGTTGTAGAACTCGTGCAGCGTGCCGAACCCGCCGGGGAAACAGACAAAGCTGCGGGCGTACTTGACGAACATGACCAGGCGGGCGAAGAAGTAGCGGAAATCCAGCTGGATCGACGCCCAGGGGTTGGCCTTCTGCTCGTGCGGCAGGGTGATGTTCAGGCCCACGCTGGGTTTGCCCGCGTCGTCGGCGCCGCGGTTTGCGGCCTCCATGATCCCCGGCCCGCCGCCTGTGATGATGCTGAAGCCGTCCTCGGCGAGCATGCGGGCCAGTTTGCGTGCGCGGGTGTAGTCAGAGTCGCTGCGGGGCGTCCGGGCCGAGCCGAAAATGCTCACCGCCGGACCGATCTGGCTCATCGTCTCGAAGCCTTCGACGAACTCGGCCATGATCCGGAAGACCCGCCACGGGTCTTCGTTGACGAACTGTCCGGTCCTGTCGCCGTGTGTATCAACCATCTGGAACTCCTGGGGCTGGTAAAAGCTTGTCGTATTGCTTACCTTATCGGCTGACCGGCGGTTTCATGCCAAGGGATTTTCCCCAAGCCCGGTTCTGCCAAGAGGCGAGAAGATCGTCAACACTCTGGAAGGAACGACGGATGATTCGTACGGCTGCGATTCTGTGCCTCGCTGCCCTGGCCGGCGGCTGCGGAGGCGACTATATCCTGACGGCGCCGGACCAGCTGGCCCCGGCCGGCAAAGAGGCAACAGTGGTTACGCGCCTGCAGCGGAATGACTTTTTCGTTCTGGCCCTGCCGGTCGAAGAGGCCGCCATGACCTATCGTGCCGGAGATCTGCCCGAGCGCGGTGCATATACCGACGAGCTGGGCTATGCGGGCACGGTGATTCCGGCCCCCGAAAAGCCGGGCCTGTACGATCTCCGCGTCGCCCACCTGGATGTCTACGGCGACCTGATCGAGAAGAAGGCCCGCCTGTTCGTCTGGCCGGCGGACAAACCCCTCGTCGCCGTCGACCTGGATTCCCTGCCGTGGGAGATGTCCGGGCAGTCCGATCCTGCCGCCAAGGCCATCGCTGCTGTGGGCGACTCGGCCGGGGTGATCTACCTGACCCGGCAGGAGTCCGACCAGCACCAGCGCCTGCACGACTGGCTGGCCGGGCAGGGTTATCCGGCCGGGCCGATCCTGCTCTGGCAGCACAAGAAGTGGCACATCGTCCAGGGCAGCTGGCGGATTCCGAAGATCGTCATCGAGGACAAGATGGTCAGCCGCCTGCCGGAGGTCAAGAAGGCCTTTGCCAACCTGGACTACGGGATTACGAGCTCTTCGGTAGCGGCAGGGGGATTCGCCCAGGCCGGGCTGAGGCCCGTGATCATCGGCGGCGCCGGCCATGACGGGCCCGCCCTGCGGCGCGCGAACTGGGAGGCCCTGGAGGCTTCCGGCCTGGAGAGCACAAGCTCCGACTGACGATGGCGAGCCCACAGCGAATCGCGATATTCCTGCCCAACTGGGTCGGCGACGTGGTGATGGCCACCCCGGCGATCCGGGCGATCTCGGAGCTTCTCGGCCGGGAGTCGGTCACGCTGGTGGGCAAGCCCATCGCCCTGCAGACGCTGTATGGCAATTGCTGGTCGGCTCGTTCGATCGAAGAGATCAGCCGCGAGGGGCTGGGCGGTCTGCGGCAGATGGTCCGGACGCTTCGGGCAGGGCGGTTCGACACCATCGTGCTCATGCCCAACAGCTTCCGCACCGCGGCCGTGGCGCGCCTGGCCGGGCCGCCGCGGCTGGTCGGCTACAACCGCGACGGGCGCGGCTGGCTGTTGACCGACCGACTCGAACCGCCACGGACCGCCGAGGGGCGTTTCAAGCCCGCGCCCATGCTGGACTACTACAACCGTCTGGCCCTGGCCGTAGGGACCGCCGATCCGGGCTACAGGATGCAGCTGCCCGTCAGCCCGCCCCACGAGACCCAGGCCGAACAGATGCTCGACTCTGCCGGCCGCGACCCAAGCAGGCCCCTGGTGATCCTGAACCCGGGCGGTTCGTTCGGCCCCAGCAAGATGTGGATGCCCGACCGCTACGGTCGCCTGGGCGACAGGCTGGTGGCCGAGTACGGCGCCCAGATCATCCTCAACGTCGCCCCGAACGAGAAGGCGATCGCCCGGCAGGTGGCCGCCGCCATGGTCTGCCGTCCGCTGATCAACTTCGCCGAGCAGGACAACTCCCTGCCGCTGCTGGGGGCCCTGGTCCGCCGGGCCGATCTGATGGTTACCAACGACACCGGAGCCAGGCACTTCGCCGTGGCAGGGGAAATGTCCGTCGTGACGCTCTTTGGCAGTACGGATCCGCGATGGACGCATCTATACTACAATCGGGAGCGATGCCTGCGAGTCGAGCTGCCCTGTTCGCCATGTCAGGAGAAGCTCTGCGTCATGCCCGCCGGCCCGCTCTACCACAAATGCATGCTGGACATACCGGTCGACAGGGTCATCGCTGCCTGCCGGGATCTGCTGGGCCCGGCAGGGGTGGAGGGACAGAAGCAATGCTCCTGCTAAGAGAACAACAAGACGCGTCCCTGGCCGAGGCGATCCGCCGGGCCGGGCTGGACAACCTCCAAGGCGCATTCGACTTCAGCGGCGGGCAAGACCTGGACAAACCGGGCCTGGGCTGTCGTCGCCGGACGCGCCTGCACCTGACCGACTCGACCGGCGCCGACCACCTGCTCTACATGAAGCGTTACAACGCGATGGACCGGGCAGGGCTGGTCCGGGCCAGGCTTTCCGGTCAGAGGCAGGGCAGCCAGGCCTGGCTGGAGATGCGGAACATCCAGGCTGTCCGCGACGCCGGCGTGCCGACCATGCAGGTGCTGGCCTGGGGACAGCAGCCGCCGCGAAGCTACATCCTGGTCACCTCCGTGCCCGGCGAGGCGGTCGAACGGTGCGGTAACGCCTTCTTTGCCCGGTACGGACAGGACATGACCGTCTGCGACGCGTTTACCTGGCAACTGGCGAACATGGCCTCGCGGCTGCACCAGGCCGGGCTGTTCCACCGCGACTTCTACGCCTCGCACGTATTCCTGGAGATCCGCGACGAATTGCCGCATCTCTACCTGATCGACCTGGCCAGGATCATCGCGCCGCGGTTCCGCCGCTTCCGATGGGTCGTCAAGGACCTGGCCCAGCTGAAATACTCCATGCCCGACCGCTGGGTCAACGGCTACTGGGAGGGGTTCCTCCAGCGGTACCTGGAGCATCCATCGGGCCCGGGCCTGCGCAGGCTGCAGCGCGCGATCGACCGGAAGGTCCAGCGGATGACGCGTCACGACGTTCGTCGTCGCGCCCGCCGGATCAAGCGGAGCCCAAGCCTGTGAAGATCGCCTTGGTGATCGAACGGATGGACCCCCGGCGGGGGGGGCGTGAGCGGTCCACCGCGCAGATCGCCAGGCACCTGGCCGAGGCGGGCTGTGGCGTCAACATCCTCTGCTACCAGGCCGACTGGCAGGACACAGGCGTCAACGTCCGCCTGCTGCCGATCGCAAAGGCAGGCCGCCTGGAGACGCTGCGGCGCTTCAACCAGGCCGTTTCCGACGAGGTCGCCAACGGGGACTACGACATCGTCCACGGTACGCTGCCGCTGGAATCGCTGAACGTCTACCAGCCGCGCGGCGGGACCCTGCCGGGCCAGCGGGCTGCCAGCCTGCGCAGGCGGCGCCACGCGGCGAAGCTCTCGGCCTGGCTGGGCTGGAAGACCAACCCGGTCCGCAGGCAGTTGGTCCAATGGGAGAGGCAGATCGTCGAGTCCGGGCGGGTGCGATGCCTGGCCGTCAGCGAGATGGTCGCCCGGGAGTTTCAGGACCACTACGGCCGGGACGCGGAGGTCGTTTTCAACGGCGCAGACCCGCCGCCGATGTCGCCGGAGATGGTCGAGTCCTGCCGCAAGCACAAGCGGATGGCCCTGGGCGCCGGGCCCGATGCGCCGGTCTTCGTGAGCATCGCCACCAACTGGAAGCTCAAGGCCGTCGACAGCGTCATCCGCGCCTTCGGGCGGCTGGTCGACCGCACCGGCGGCGACGATGCCCGCCTGGTCTGCATCGGGCAGGACGAGCCGGCCCGCTACGCCCTGCTGGCCGAGAAGCTCGGCCTGGGACGCCTGGTGGACTTCCCCGGACGCCTGGACGATGCCTGGCAGTGGTACACCGTGGCGACCGGGACGGTGCTGTTGAGCTGGTACGACCCGTGCAGCCGCGTCGTGCTGGAGTCGATCGGCCTGGGCGTGCCGGCGATCACCACGCGCTTCAACGGGGCGGCCGAGGCCTTGACCGACGGGGCGGGCATCGTCGTGGATTCCCCCCGGGCGGTCGAGCAGGTGGCCCAGGCCATGGCCCGCCTGGCCGACGCCCAGCAGCGCGCCGAATTCCAGGAAGCTTGCAACGTTGCGGCCGGGCGGGTAAGTATGCACCATCATACCGAGCAATTGCTGTCCGTTTACCAGAAAGTCGCCGCGAGTCGATGACAGACAACCCCTGGATTCTCTATCTGCTGTTCCCTCTGGCTGCTTACGTGCTGGGCTCGACGCCGGTGGGCTTTCTGGTGGCCCGGTCGCGCGGCGTGGACATCCGCAAGGCAGGCAGCGGGAACGTGGGGGCGACCAACGTCGGGCGCGTGTTGGGCAGGAAGTGGGGGGTCTTCTGTTTCGCCCTGGACGTGCTCAAAGGCGCCCTGCCGGTTCTGCTGGTGGGTCTGGTTGTCCGGGCCGACGGCGTGCCGAGCCCGACATCGCAGGGGGCCTGGCTGGCGGTGGGGCTGGGGGCGATTCTCGGCCACGTCTTCAGCTTCTGGCTGGGCTTTCGGGGAGGCAAGGGCGTGGCGACGTCTTTGGGCGTGGTGCTGGGCATCTGGCCGTATTTCACCCTGGCGGGGCTGGCGGCCTTCGGGCTGTGGATCTGCGTCGTGCTGATCTGGCGATACGTGTCGCTGGGCAGCATGGTCGCGGCGGTCTCATTCGTGCCGCTGGTGGTCCTGCTGAACCTTTCGGTCTGGCGACAGCTCTGGCCGCTGCTTGGCTTCGCTTCGGCGATGGCGCTTCTGATCGTGGTCCGACACCGCTCGAACCTGGTCCGCCTGATCCGGGGAGGCGAGAACCGGATCGGCCAGTCGAAGAAGGCTGCGGCGCCCGAGGGGACCGAAGCGTCGACCTGAGCTTCGGCGAAATATCGCCATTGTGCGGCGGGAGGGTGTATAATCACCTGCAGGCAGAGAACCCCTGAAACGAAAAGGCAGCAGATGCGCGCCAACCGCCATCCCAACATCCTGTTCGTGATGACCGACCAGCAGCGATTCGACACGATCGCCGCGCTGGGCAATTCCCGGATCTACACGCCCAACCTCGACCGGCTCGTCGCCCGCGGTGTCAGCTTCACCCGGGCCTACTCGACCTGCCCCGTCTGCGTCGCCGCACGCTACACGATCCGGACCGGTTGCGAGCCGGCCACCACGCGCGTCTTCTCCAACGCCGTCTGCGAGCCGGCCCCCGGACAGGCGGCGAGCATCGAGGACCGCTGCGGGGCGTATCTGCCCAAGACCATGGCCCTGCTGGGCTATCGGACGTGGGGGATCGGCAAGTTCCACGCCCAGCCGGACTCCGAGGACCTCGGCTACCACGACTACCAGCAGATCCGCGAGACCTATCGCGACAGCGAAACCCGCCACGACGACGCCTACGCCCGGTGGATCATGCAGGACCACCCGGAATACGCCCACCTCGAACTGCTCCACGGCGAGCGGACCGAGATGTACTACATGCCCCAGTGCGCCGCCGTTCCGGCTGACTGCACCGCCGAGGCCTTCGCCGCCGAACGCGCCGTCGACCAGATCCAACGCGGCCAGGAGGACCACGGGCCCTGGTTCGGGTTCGTCTCCTTCGTCGGACCGCACCCGCCGCTGGCCCCGCCGATCCCCTTCAACCGCATGTACGACCCGGACGAGATGCCCGCCCCACGCTGCGGCGATGCGAGCATCGACCACCTCGACGACTTCCTGCCGATGATGAACTACATGACTTACGCCGAGTCGGTCGATCCGACCCGCGCGAAGATCCTCAAGGCTCGCTACTACGGCGAGATCAGCCACATCGACGACTGCCTCGGCCGCATCCTCGACGCCGTCGACGCCCAGGCCGATCCGTCCAATACGCTGATCTGCTTCTTCAGCGATCACGGCGACCACATGGGCGACCACCGCAGCTGGCAGAAGGAGAGCTTCTTCGACGCCGCCTGCCGCGTGCCCATGCTGATCAGCTGGCCCCACCGCCTGCCCGCGGGGCGCCGCAGCGACGCGCTGGTCACGCTGACCGACCTGTTCGGCCTGGCCACCAGCGCCGCCAACGAACGCGAGCTGCGGGAGGGGATCGACCTGCTGGCCGTGGCAGAAGGCCGCCACCCCGGCCGCAGCGCCGTCATCGGCTGTTACGGCCAGCCGGGGACCAGGCAGTTCAAGGTCATGGTTCGCGACGACCAGTGGAAGTACATCTTCCTGGCCAATGGCGGCAGGGAGTTGCTGTTCGACATGGACGAAGACTCCTGCGAGCTCGTGCCTCGCAATGGCGACAGGCCGGAGATCATCTCGCGGATGCGGATGATGGCCGTGGCGGCGTTGAAGTCCCCCGGCACGGCCGACGCGCTGGACGGCCTGCAGCTCAAGTCGCTGCGGTTCGAGAAGTTCCCGCGCCGTCGCCTCAAGCAGTTCGACCGCTCGGCCGACGTGATGGACTTCCCCGCCAACCCCGGCGACATTGTGCCCGGCCCGCCGAAGCGGCAGAAACCCGCCGCCTCGCGCGCAAGTCAAGATGCAGCCCCGAACGTCTGAGAGCAGTGGCTGGTTGCTGGCGATTTGTCGCCCTGATGAAAGTCGTTAATCCCTTCAGGGGGATCAACCGGAGGGGTCTTCGATCCAGCGGCGGTAGCAGCGGTTGCAGAGGTGGATTGTCAGGCGGCGGTGGACCTGGTCGTTGAGGTCCTGCTCGCTGGTCTGGCCCAGTTGGCTGATCAATTCATCGATTTCGGCAGCCAGTTCGCCGGTGTCGAAATCGGCCGTGTCGAGCTTCGGCGGGTAGGGGTCGGCAAACGCCTCGATCCGCACGACGTAGAAGTTGCCCCTGCCCGGATGCAGATCGCACCCGCAACGGTGACAAAGCAGCGACTCAGCCTCGTTCATGTCCTGTCCCTGCCTCAGCGGCCGAAGGGCCTGGTCTTGCTCGGCGGCGGCCAGTGCAGGCCCCGCTGGCCGTGCAGGTCCAGCCCGACAGAAGGCGTCCAGTCGGTCTTGTCGGGCAGGCCCACCAGCTTTCCGTCGCGCGCCCAGGCTTCGTCCCCGCCGTAGAGGTTCTCGATCAGCCGGGCCGTCAGGCGGCTGCGGACCTGGCGACAACTGTCCCGCTCGGACAAATCGTGCAGTTCGCGCGGGTCTTCCTGCAGGTCGAACAGCTGGACGACGTTGCCCACGGGATAGTAGATCAACTTGTAGCGACCATCGTGGATCATCCGCGTGGCCCTGAAGTCTTCGTTGACTTCGCCGTAGAGCGCGTCGCGCGGCTGGCTGGAGAGCATGGATCGGCCCTCCACCGTTTCGGGCACGTCCACGCCCGCCAGTTCCAGCAGGGTGGGCATGACATCGGCCAGGCCGACCAGGCGGTGGTCGACGCGGTCTTTGGGGATGTCCCGCCCGGCGAGGATCATCGGGACCTGGGCGGAGTTCTCGTAGAAGCACCGCTTGGCCCACATCCCGTGGTTGCCCAGCATGTCGCCGTGGTCGCTGGTGAACAGGACGACCGTATTGCCCAGCAGCCCCTCATCTCGCAGGGTCCCGATGACCAGGCGCAGCTGGTGGTCGATGTGCGTGGCCAGGGCATAGAACGCCTGGCGCGCCCGGCGGATGGCCCGTTCGTCCTTCTCGCCGCACAGGCCCGTTCGGCGGCTGCGGATCGAAGCGGCGGGCTCTTCCACCCAGTCGCCCTGGAAAGGCAGTTCCAGCCGGTCCGGATCGTACATGTCCAGGTAGGCCTCCAGCGGCGCAAGCGGCGGGTGGGGGTGACAGTAGGACAGGTAGTAGAAGCCCGGGCGCTTCGGGTCGTGACGCTTGATCTGCCTGCACATTTCGCGCGTCGCCCAGTTGGTCACGTGCATGTACTCCGGCAGGTGCCAAGGCCGCGTGACATAATCGTTGTTGCACATGCCGTGGGCGAATTCCATGCCCACCTGTCCCTGCTGGCCCAGCCACGTCTGGTAATCGTCGACCACGCCGAACTGGTAGCGGGCCTCTTCGGCGAGGATCACGTCGTCGAAGCCCACGCGGTCGCGCTGGGGGTAGACGTGCATCTTGCCGACCGCCCGTGCCTGGTAGCCGGCCCGGGCGAACGTGCCGGCCAGCGTGGGCAGGTCGGGCATCTCCAACTGGGCCTGGTAGATCCGGTCGCCGTGGGTCCGCGGGACCGTGCCGGTCATCAGCGTCCGGCGGGCGGGGATGCAGACGGGACACTCGGTGTAGGCCCGGTCGAACCGTGTGCCGGCGCCGGCCAGGCTGTCCAGCGTGGGGGTCTGGATGTCGGGATGGCCGGCAGAGCCCAGCATCGAGCCGGGCCAGTGGTCGGTGCAGATCATCAGGACATTCGGGCGGTCGTGGCTCATGGCGGGGCGGGCTCCTGGCTGGGGACGTTGGTGCATCTATGCCAGAAGATACCGCAGAACCCGCCTGCGGACCAGTGGGCGGCTGATTTTGCTCAGAGAGCGCGGTGGGCGTGGACTTCGTCGAACGTCGCGACCCGGTTCTTGCCCAGTTCCTTGGCCACGTAGAGCGCCCGATCGGCCATCGAGACCAGCGCGTCGCCGCTGGTGGGGTGGTGGCGGGACAGCGAGGCCACGCCGATCGACATGGTCACCGCGTGGTTGAGCACGGGATGGTTGGCGGTACGCTGGGCGAGTTGCTCGGCGATTCGCTCGACCACGGCCCGGCCGTGGGACAGGTCGGTGTGCGGCAGGAGCAGGACCATCTCGTCCCCGCCGTAGCGGGCGCCGATGTCGCTGGTTCGCAGGGAGTTGCGGATGATCTCGGCGGTGATCTGCAGGATCTCGTCGCCGATCTGGTGGCCGAGGGTGTCGTTGATCTGCTTGTAGTGGTCCAGGTCGGACATGCAGCAGGTCAGGTCAAAGCCGTACCGCGTCGCCTCGCTGAAGCTGCGGGTCAGGGCATCGGCGAAGCTGCGTCGGTTGTGCAGACCCGTCAGGTGGTCGGTCTCGGCCATGTCTTTCAGACGATCCAGCGATTCCTCCAGCTGGAAGTTCTTGATCCGCAGCTGCTCGCAGGTGGCCTGGAGTTTGTTCTGCAGTTCGATGTTCTCCCGCCGCATGTGGTGCTGGATCAGGGCCTTTTTGACCACCGCGGGAATCGCGAAGATATAGTCGCCCATCTTGACAAGGTAGTCGGTGGCCCCGCGTTCGATGGCCTCGGCCGCCTTGGAGGTGTTGTTCTCGCTGGTAACGAAGATGATCGGCACGTCGGCCATGCCGAGGATCTGTTCCAGAAGCGCCAGGCCCCCCATGTCCGGCAGGTGGTAGGCCAGCAGGATGATATCGAAGCTTCCGGGATCGGCTGCGATGCACTCTGCGGCCGAAGTGGCCGGGACGATGTTCTTCTGCCGCCCGCTGCGGTAATGAATCGCCAGCGTATCGCAGATGAGCCTGCGATGTTCGGTATCGTCGTCTACGACCAGGATGCGGGGGTGTTTGCGGGGGATTTCCATGCGATCGCCTTCAGGCCGCCCCGGCGCCGATGGCTACCGGCGCAGGTCGGCCTTGATGGCAATATCGGCCAGAAGAGTCACGGGCTTTGCCAACTTTGACGAACTGGACAGTTCCGACCCGAGCGAATAGAATGCTGCCCGTTCGCCACCATCTGCAACAGCCCCGCAAGAGAGAGACCTTCGCATGTCAAGCTACGCCATTGGTTTGGACTACGGCACGAATTCTGTCAGGGCGATCCTCGTTCGCTGCGCCGACGGGGCGGAAGTCGCTGCCGCCGTGATGGAATACCCCCACGGGCAGGCGGGGATCATCCTCAGTCCGGAGGATCCGAACCTCGCCCGCCAGCACCCGGCCGACTATGTCCTCGGGGCCGAGACGACCATCAAGCAGGTCCTGGCCGAGGCAGCGGCCAGCGTCGACGGATTCGACGCGGCCGAGGTGGTCGGCATCGGCGTGGACACCACCGGCTCGACCCCCCTGCCGGTCGACCAGGCGGGCAGGCCGCTGGCCTTCGAGGACCGCTTCGCCAAAAACCCCAACGCGATGGCCTGGCTGTGGAAGGACCATACCTCGATCGCCGAGGCCGAGGAAATTACCGCCCTGGCCGCCGAGATCCGCCCGGACTACCTGCTCAAGTGCGGCGGGACCTACTCCAGCGAGTGGTTCTTCGCCAAGCTGCTGCACTGCATCCGCGTCGATGCGGAGGTCTTCGACGCCGCGGCCAGCTGGGTCGAAATCGCCGACTGGATCCCCGCCTTCCTGACCGGCGCCCAAAAGCCGGCCCACCTGACCGCCTGCGTCTGTGCAGCCGGCCACAAGGCGATGTACTCCGACCAGTGGGGCGGCTACCCGGACGCCGAGTTCCTGGGCAAGCTGGATCCCAGACTCGCCGAGCTTCGCGAGGTACTCCAGGACAAGGCCCATGCGATCGACCACGTCGCCGGGACCCTGACCGAGCAGTGGGCCCTCAGGACGGGGCTCAGGCCGGGGATCGCCGTGGCAACCGGAGCCTTCGACGCACACCTCGGGGCCGTCGGGGCGGGAATCGGACCCGGCACGATGGTCAAGGTCCTCGGTACCAGCGGCTGCGACATGGTCGTTGCCCCGGGCGATGAGCCCGTGGCCGACATCCCGGGCCTCTGCGGGATCGTCAAGGGCAGCATCCTGCCCGGTTTCTGGGGCCTGGAGGCGGGGCAATCCGCCGTCGGCGACCTGTACAACTGGTGGGTCAATGTCATTCAGCCCGGTGGGGGCCTGTCGCACGAGCAACTGACGACCGAGGCGCAGAAGCTTTCTCCGGGCCAGTCGGGGCTGCTGGCGCTGGACTGGAACCACGGCAACCGGACGATCCTGGTCGACCAGCGGCTGACGGGGCTGATGATCGGCCAGACGCTCTCGACCACGCCGGGCGAGGTGTACCGGGCGCTGATCGAGGCGACGGCGTTCGGGGCCCTGGCGATCATCGAGCGCTTCGAGCAGTATGACGTGGCCATCGAGCAGGTCGTCAACTGCGGCGGGATCGCCGAGAGGAACCCGATGGTCATGCAGATCTACGCGGACGTAACGGGCCGACCCATGAAGATCTCCCGATCCGCCCAGACCTGTGCGCTGGGTGCGGCGATTGCCGGGGCCGTCGCTGCCGGAAGCGAAGCCGGCGGCCACGACAGCTTCGCCGACGCCCAGGCGGCCATGACGGGCCTGAAGGAGGCAGTCTACACGCCCCACGCCGGCGCGCACGAGACCTACCGGAAGCTCTATCGCCTCTGGATGCAACTGCACGACAGCTTCGGCGGGGTCAGCGACTCAGCCGACCTCTCGAAGGTCATGAAGGACCTGCTGGCCATCCGGGCCGAGGCCCGATCTCAGGGCTGATCGACCTTGCGGTCTATCACGACGCTGGTGGCGTGGATATAGAAGGCGTCGGCCTTCTCGCGCCCGGACTTGATGGTCACCTTGACCGACTCGCCCAGCTTGTCCGGGCTGATCCGGTAGAGGTGGATGCCCGGCCTTTCGGCGATCGGCATCCAGTCGCCATCGTCGATGCGGATCTGCGAGCCGGGATGGTCCGAGCCTCCCAGGGCGATCCGCACCCAGGCTGCCTGGATGGCCGGGTCGGCGGGGTTCGGCACGTCGATGCTCTGCGAGACGATCTCGTCGGGGTTCATCCGCAGGAAGACGTCCTTGCTGAAGTGCTGGACCCGGCTGACTGAACCCAGCGATCCAGGCTCGCGCAGGTCCACGAGCAACCGGACGGCCGAACGGGCCGGCAGGGACAGGCTCACCGGCCTCCGGCCGGGGTCGGCCAACGTCTGGTCGTCCATTCTCTCCACAGGCACGTCGACGAGCTTGAGCTTGCGAGCCTTGGCGTCCACGTCCACCGACGTTGCCTCCACCGCCCGATGGGCCGGCAGGGAAACCGAAAGTTCCCGCGGTCGGTTGTCGTCGTTGTAGACCAGCACGACCAATCGCTTGTCCGCATCGATCGACGCGACGGACCAGACGTCCGGGTCGTCGGTCCGGGTCTTTACCAGTTTGCCGCGCAGGGGCTTGAGCAGGCGGAAGACGAATTCGTCGCCGCCCAGGCCCCAGTCGGCCTTGTCGGGTCCGTGGCTGGTGCGCGTCGCTGCCTTGTCCGGCTGGAATGTCAGCTGGCAGAGGATGTCCCGCGTGCCGTAGCCGAAACTCCCCACGGCCGTGGCCAGCGGGTCGTCATTCTTTGCCTCGCCGGTGTCGTAGCCGGGCATCTGCGGGTCGGTGCGTCCCTGGGTTTCGGTGTTGAAGTTCCGCAGCCACTTGTCGTGCTTGACCTTGCCGTACGCGGTGATCAGCTCGTAGGCCGCGGCGACCCGGCGGGGGTCGGTGTAGTAATGATGCTCGGTGATTCCGTCGATCCACTCGGCCCCGGCGTCGATGGTGGGGCGGTAGAGCGTTTCCCAGGCGGCGTAGTTGTTCGAGTAGATGTTGTAGCCCCACCCGGCGGCCAGGGTGGCCGAGGGAAGCTCCTTCTTGAGCACCGGTGCGTAGGCCCGGAGCATCTGGAGGTACCACTTGAGGTTCTGCTGTCCCGAGAAGTAGCTGACCTGCGTCGGGTCGCGGCCCCACCAGAGCTCGACGTTGCGGTACTTCCCGCCGCGGAACTCGAACTCGTAGCCTTCCGGGTTCTTGCGCCCGATGTAGTTGTAGGCCAGGTACGCCATCAGGTCCGTCGAGCCATCCTCGGCGTGGACGCTGCGGACGGCGCGGGTCCAGACGAGGTGTTCGGTGGGCTCGGACCGGCCCTTGAGCGTCATTCGCCCGCCCTCGCGGCGGTTTTCGGGCTTGTAGAACTGCCCGTCGTAATTGACGGCCGGCTTGTAGGCCCAGTTGAGGTACGGTTCGTTCCAGAACTCCACCCAGCCGGGCCAGTCGGCCCGTTTGCAGGCGGCAGCGTAGTCCCTGGCTGCCTGGGTGAGGATCTCGCGGAAGTCGTTCGGGTTGGTTACCGCCAGGGCCGGCCGGTAGCGGTCGCCGAGACAATCGAGCACCATGGGGATCTGCCCCAGCTCGGGGTTCTTGCTCGGCAGGAAGGGCCCGGCCAGCGGGTCGCTGTGCATCTTGCGGAACAGCTCGATGCCCCAGTCGTCGATGGTCTCCGGATCCGCATCGAACCAGTGGACGCCGAACAGCCCGGCGGGGATCTCGTCGTAGCCGTTGACCGTCAGCAACTGGTCGTACACCTGTACGCGGACGCGTTCGGCTTCCGGCGTCGGTTTCGGTTCAGCCGCCCCGGTTTGTGTGCAGCCGGTCATCCCAAACAGGCCCGCTGCGCAAAGCAGTGCGGAAAGGCAGGTGGTTCTCATCGAAATGTCTCCTCAAGGCCCCTCAGGACGATTCGTTCTCATCCCGACCCTGCCGCATTGCCTCCCGCAAGGCCTGGCAGATATCTTCATGATAGCCGACCAGCGTGACTTCTTCGAGGGTCTGGTCATCTTCCAGGAACTGGCGGATCGTCTGGACGGCGATCTGGCAGGCCTGTCCGATCGGATACCCGTACACCCCGCAGCTGATGGCCGGGAAGGCGACGGTCTTGCATCCGCTCTCCACCGCCAAAGACAGGCTGTTGCGGTAGCAGGCGGCCAGGAGGTCCCGTTCGTCCATGGTCCCGCCTGCCCAGACGGGCCCGACCGTGTGAATCACGTAGCGGGCGGGCAGGTTGTAACCGCCGGTGATCTTCGCTTCGCCGGTCTCGCAGCCGTCGAGGGTCTTGCACTCTTCCAGCAGTCCGGGCCCGGCCGAGCGGTGGATCGCACCGTCGACCCCGCCTCCGCCAAGCAGCGTCTTGTTGGCTGCGTTGACGATCGCGTCGACCTCCAGGCGGGTGATATCCCCGCGGATCAGCTTCAGTCGCTTGCTCATCGCGGCCCCCTTGCCAGCCAGATCGCCAGGTACACCTTGACGTCGATCTTGTGGCCTTGCCTGCGCATCGTTTCCAGCCAGGTCTCGGCGGAGTCCAGTTCGACCAGGTGCACGCGGATGTCTTCGGAATCGTCCCCCCCGCCGTGGTCGATCTTCTCCAGATCAGTGCAGCGGTAAAGCGTCATCGTCTCGCCGGTCGTCCCGGCCGATACGGTCGCCTCGGCGACAACTTCCTCGATTCGCCCGGCCCGGTAGCCGGTCTCCTCCAGCAGTTCGCGTCCAGCGGCCTCGGCCATGGCTTCGCTACGGCGGTCGGGTTCGTCCCCTACCAGCCCGGCGGGGATCTCGATGACCGTCGAGCCGATGGGGGGGCGGTACTGTTCGATCAGCACGACCTTACCATCGTCGGTGTAGGCCATCATCCCCACGATGCCCGAGATGTTCTTGCGCTGGGTGTATTCCCAGCCGTCGGCATCGAGGAACCGGAGGAACTTGCCCTCGGCCAGCAGACGCGGTGAATCCGTTCCTGACTTGCTGCTCATCCTGCACGCTCCTTGCTCTGAGACTGCCAATCTACTCTGCCCCGGCGCGGGCTGCAACCGAATGGAGGGGAGGAATTCGTTTGACGATCCGCTGCGGGCGGTCTTGAATGGACCGCTGCTGCAGATCCATGGAGGAATCGCCATGGCGAAAAAGACAAAATGGGGCATCCTGGCCACCGGCAGGATCGCCGGCCAATTCGCCCGGGGCCTGGCCTCGGCGGAAGGGGCCGAACTGGTTGCCTGCGGATCGCGCAGCCGGCAGTCCGCCGACGCCTTTGCCGCCGAGCACGGAATCGGCCGTGCCTGCGGGTCGTACCAGCAGCTGGCCGCCCAAAGCGATGTCGATGTGATCTACATCGCCACGCCGCATACCGAGCACTGCGAAAACACGCTGCTTTGCCTGCAGCACGGCAAGGCGGTTCTCTGCGAGAAACCCTTCGCGGTCAACGTCGACCAGGCCCGGCGCATGGTCGATGCTGCCAGGTCGGCCGGGCTGTTCTGCATGGAGGCGATGTGGACGCGGTTCTTCCCGGCCATGGCGAAGCTGCGGGAGATCCTCGCCGCCGGGACGATCGGCCAGCCGCGGTTGGTCCAGGCGGACTTCGGCTTCCGCACCGGCTGGGACCCGCAGTCGCGCCTTCTGAACCCGGACCTGGCCGGCGGGGGCCTGCTGGACGTGGGCGTCTATGCGATTTCGCTGGCCTCGATGGTTCTCGGTCCGGCCCAGCGGGCCACGGGCCTGGCCGAGATCGGCGATACCGGTGTGGACACCCAGGCGGGCATGGTCCTGCAGCACGACGGC
Organism: Phycisphaerae bacterium; assembly: GCA_046541415.1. Lineage (GTDB taxonomy): Bacteria > Planctomycetota > Phycisphaerae > SM23-33 > SM23-33 > CAZOVB01. The sequence continues at coordinate 34,123 of JBKHDI010000023.1, forward strand.
GGGGCGATTTCCGTCTTGGCCTGCGGCGTGCGGACGCAGACACCCCAGGACGCCTGGGTCCTCGGCAGCGAGGGCCGCATCCGCATCCACAGCCCGTTCTGGAAACCGGCGAAACTGACGGTCTATTCCGGCGACTCGGAGCAGACGATCCAGCCGGATTGCAGGGGCAACGGCTACAACTACCAGGCCGAGCACGTCGCCGATTGCCTCCAGGCCGCCCGAACCGAAAGCCCCGTCATGCCCCTGGACGAAACGGTCCGGATCATCCGGACAATGGACCAGTTCCGCAGCCAGTGGGGCCTGCAGTATCCTTTTGAATAACACGCAGGAGTCTTTCGATGCCCATGCAGTACGGCAATATTCCGGGGGTGGAAAAGCCCGTCTCCCGCATCGTGCAGGGGACGGTGATGATCAACTCGGCCGAGGATGACGGGCAGTTCGCGTTGCTCGACGGCATCTTCCAGCGCGGGTGCAACACGTTCGATACCGCCCACGTGTACGGCGGGGGCAGGAACGAACGGGCCGTGGGCCGGTGGGTCCGCGACCGGTCCCTGCGCGACCGGGTGGTGATCATCGCCAAGGGCGCCCACCACAACGCCGACCGCCGCCGCGTGACCCCGTTCGACATCACCTCGGATCTGCACGACTCGCTGGCGCGGCTGGGGTTCGAGTACATCGACCTCTACCTGCTGCACCGGGACGACCCCACCCAGCCGGTCGAGGGAATCGTCGACGTACTGAACGAACATCTCGCCGCCGGGCGGATCCACGCGTTCGGGGCTTCGAACTGGACGCACAAGCGGATCGCCGAGGCCAACGCCTACGCCCGCCAGAACGGCCTGACGGGGTTCGTCGCCTCCTCGCCGAACTTCTCCCTGGCCCAGCAGAACGCCGAGCCCTGGGAAGGCTGCGTGAGCATATCCGGCCCGTCGCAGGCCGACGCCCGGAAGTGGTACCAGTCGGCGCAGATGCCGCTGATGAGCTGGTCGTCGCTGGCGGGGGGGTTCTTCGCCGGCCAGACTCGCAACGATACCCTGGAAGCCTTTCAGCAGAGTCTGGACGGGATGGTCCGCACCAGCTACGCCAGCGAGGAGAACTTCCGGCGACTGAAGCGGGCGGAAACGCTGGCCGACGAGAAGGGCCTGACCGTGGCACAGATCGCCGCAGCCTGGGTGCTCTGCTCGCCGATGAACACCCTGCCCATGTTCGGCCCGCGAAGCCTGGAGGAGTTCGACCAGAACCTCGCTGCTTTGGATGTCGTGCTCAGCGATGCCGAGCGCGACTGGCTGGATCTGCGGTCCGATCAGCGGTAACCGCCGGGAGCGGGGGCGGGCGTCAGTCTTCTTCCGGCTCGTTGGCGCTGCGGGCGTAGGTCGGCTGGCCGATGACTCTCGATGCGGATTCGGCGATCGCGCGGGCCAGGATCGGGTCTGCCTGCTGGGTCCGGCGGTCTTCGACGGCCTCGTCCGGGTCGATGCCGGTGACGGAGTAATCGTCGCCGCGCGGCGAGAGGATGGTCAGTTCGGCCCGGAAGCAGATGACGTACCCGTTGGCCAGGGTGTGCTGGTCGCGTCCGAACAGGGCCCCGAAGGTGTCTTCGCCGACGATCCGGGCTGCGCCGTTGTCTCGCAGGGCCATTGCGAGCATCTCGGCGGCGGAGGCGGTGGCGCGGTTGGTCAGGAGGGTCACTTCGGCCTGGACGGCCCCGGGTTTGGAGAGGAAGACCACCCGCTGGCCTACGCGGAAGGCGAAGGTCTGCAGGGTGCGGCGGTCCAGGAAGATGTCGGCCACCGCGTTGGCTTCCTCCAGTTTGCCCCCCGTATTGCCCCGCAGATCGAGAACGAAGCGGGTCATCCCGGCCTGCCGGGCCCGGTGGACGAGGGTCGAGACCTTTTCGCCGACGCCCGCGCCGTCGAACGAGGGGATGCGGATGTAGCACAGGCCCGCTGTGGGTACCGCGGCGCGGACGGCCAGCGAGGCGGCAGAGGCCCGTCGCAAGCGGAAACGCAGGCCTTGGCCGTCGCGGACGGCCTTAATTTCCAGGCTCGATCCGACGGGCCCGGCCAGCAGGTCGTCGACAGTCTGTGCGGAATCGGCGCTGCTGACAGGCCGACCGTTGACGGAAGTCACCCGGTCGCCGTCTTGCAGGCCCGCCTGGTGGGCGGGGGAAAGCGGCAGGACGTCGACCACGGGCCAGTTGTCCACCGCCAGGCCCACCACGCCCGGTTCGGGCTGGCTGTTGCGGCGGCGGGACTGTTCGATCGCCGCGGCGACGGCGGGGGTGTACAACTGGGCGGATTTCGGACCGGCCCCGCGGAGCAGGCCCGCCAGACCGGCGGCGATCAGCTGCTCTTCGTCGTGGACGGCCGGCTGGCGGTCGTGGATCTGCTGGAGCACGTGGGCGAAGCTGTGGCTGCGGATGGCCGTCCAGATCCATGCCTCCCGATGGGCCGAGGCGATCGGGGCGCCGGTCTGGCTGCGATACTCGTTGCACATCGCGTCGACGGCGGACCGCGCCAGGCTGCGCGGGTCCGGCTGGGGGTAGGCCCGCTGCATGAGCACGTCGAAGGCCTCGTCGAGGCAGTTGGTCCGGGCGGAAGGCGGGGTCGAAGCATCGGCGCCGACCGGCCCGGCCGGGGCCGAGTATTCCGCAAGGACCTGCGTTTCCTGCCCCGTCTGGCAGGTCTTGACGAAACTGGGCGCAGACTGGTCGCGGAAGACGTTGAAGTTGCATCCGCCCAGGCAAAGCAGCGCGGCGGAGAAGATGGCGGCCATCTGTTTCATAACCCGTTCCTCCAGGGGTCGGTTGCTCATTCCTCTCCGGCCTGCGACGATGCGTCGGCCGGCAGAGCAGGGCTTTCGCCCCTGCCGGCTATATCGACCGCCTGGGAGGGGAGCATGACTTGGGATCGGGCCACAGATGGGATTTTGCAGATGGGATCACCCGGGCCCTGCGGGCTGGGACGACTGTGCTGAAAATACCGGTCGCCCGCCGGCAACCAGGTGGGTGTATTTACCTGTCCAGCCGGGCAGGCTGGGCTTGCTCACTGTCTGCCAGCTTGCGGTTGAACTCGAGCAACTGCTCGCGAAGCTCGTTGATCGACCAGGCGATGTAGGCCTCGCTGTGGGCGGGTCTGCCCCGTTTCTCCCGCATCAGTCCCTTGTGGACGGCCATCAGGAAGACGTCCGCCTCGGCCTCGGTGATGGCCGTCGGATGGGCGCCCCATTCGATCAGTTCCTCGAACCGGCGGCGATGGGCCTTGGAGCTGGCGTACTGCTGGGCCGTCAGGAAGCTGCCGGGCCTTTGCGAGATCTGCACGCCCTTCAGGGCCATGACGATCGGTTCGTAGTTCAGTTCGGCCGAGAGACGCAGGAACCGGAACTGCTGTACGTACGTGCCCGTCCGCTGGCCCATCGTGGCCGGGTAGAGCTCGTCTGAGGTCTGGCTGTAGCGTTTGCGGATCTCCGAGAAGAGCATGTGGGCCCCGCCGGGGGCGCAGCCGATAATCTCGTTGGTCGCCAGGCGGTTGATCCGGTACTCCCCGTCGGGCCGGCGATAGAGCTCGCCTGCGATTGCGAAGAGACACTTGAAGATCGCCAACTCGGGCAGGCGGTTGAGCACGGGCTTGTGCTGCTGGCTCTTCAGCTGCATCGAAATATGCACGCTGTGCGGTTCGATGTCGAAGAATCGCCGGGTCTGCTGGATGAACTGGCCGAGGATCCACGGGTCGTCGGTGATCGGCTTGGAGAGGTTCGCCTGCAGCGACAGGTTGCCCGGTGCGACCTCGAAGAACCCCCGCCTCTGACGCTGGGAAAGCTTCGTGTGGTGGTCGTCGACGTGGCCGCCGAGTTTCCAGGTCAGCACGTCCAGGCCGAAGTCCGGGAAGTAGTAAAACCCGTCGTACTGCCGGTCCCGCAACTGCTGGCCGGAGGGGTTGTCGATCACATCGTGGCCGAGGTTGGAGAACTCCAACTCCGTTCCCAGGCTGATCGCGCCGCTGCCCATGTGGGTGCGGATGAAGGTCAGTTCGCGTTTGGCCTCGGCCGGTTCGTAGATCGCATCGGCGGCCACGATCGACCACCGCACGAAGTCGATGAGGTGATCCTGCTGGAAGTCCAGGTCGGTCAGACAGTCCCCGGCGAGCATGGTCAGCAGAGCCTGGGACGTGTTGAGGATCCGCAGGGCCATCAGCGAGCTGATCGTCCGGTCGTAGTAGCGCTTCGAGAGGCCCAGGTGGTCCAGTTCGTACCGGAAGTCGCGACGGATGCGTTCCTCGAACTGGTTGAAGATCACCTGTCGCATGACCATGGTCAGGTAGTTCGGGGCCAGCAGGCGGGCGTCCTGGTCGCCGGTGATCGCGTGAAAGTCCCGCAGCGGGTCGTCCTTGATCGAGTGGCGGATGGCGTAATCGCTGATGCCCCCGACCTCGAAGTGGTGGCGGCGCAGGTCGCGGATGGTCGAGCCCCGCAACTCGCCGACCGCCCGCCGGGCCGTCCGCTCGGTGGTGTGCAGCTTCTCCCGCTCGGTCTCCAGCAGGGCCGCCTCGATCTTCCGGTCCAGCAAAACCTCCTGCTTGAGCTCGTCGCGGAACTCGTGGCCGAAGCTGTAGTCCACGCGCTTCTCGTGGCCGATAAAGGCCACCGCCCGCACCGAACCGCTGGAGGTGTAGACCTCGACGGTACGCCTGCGATAGTTGTTGCCCTCGTACTTGCGCAGGGCAGCCAGGACCGAGTAATCCAGAGGCCCGATGACCAGCCCGCGGATGCGCCCGTGCTCGTCGGGGACCGCGTAGAGGTAGGTGTTGTCCGGGCTGATCTTCTTATAGCCGTCCAGCACGCCCTCGCGGGCCAGCAGGACCTCGGGCCCGTCCAGCTGGTCGGGCCTCATGACGAACTGCAGGCCGGTCACCGCCCGGAAGACCGTCGGGTCCATCAGTGTCCCGTAGGCGAACAGGTTGAACGGCTTGCGTCTGCGTCGGGTCATCTGGTGGTTCTACCGGCGGATTTCCAGGCCATGGGGCATGGCCGTCAGGATCGTCGATCCGTCCATCATCTGCCCCAACTGCAGCAGGTATCGGATCGCGGGCTTCTTCTCCAGCAGGCCGACCAGCAGGGCCGCGTCGAGTCGGCCTGACGGGTCCGGCAGGCTGATCGCGCCGCTGGACGAGCCGAACAGGTCGGCCAGACCGCGGGGACGGGGCAGGTCGATGAAGTTCTGCGTCTTGACCCCGCTGAGCTTCTGGGCAGCGATGACCGCCTGGCGCAGGCCGCCCAGCTGGTCGACCATGCCGAGCTTCTGGCCCTGGGCTGCGGTGAAGATCCGCCCCTGGGCGACCTGGCTGACATCGGCGATCTGCCCGCGGCGCGACTCGGTCACGCGGTCGACGAAGAGCTTGTAGGTCTTCTCGGCGTGTTGGCGGATCACGGCTATCTCGCGCTGGCTCCACGGACGCGACAAGGCCAGGCCCGCGTTGGCTCCACGCGTAAAGGACGTGGTCTGGACCTTGAGCTTCTCCATCAGCCCCTCAGCGGAGATCTTCCCGGCCACCACGCCGATCGAGCCGACGATTGCGGCGGGGTCGGCGATTATCTTCCTGCCGCCCATCGCCACGTAATAGCCGCCCGAAGCGGCCATGCCCCCGATCGAGACGATCACGGGCTTGTCGCGATTGCAGCGGGCGGCGGCCTGGTAGATCAGTTCGCTGGCCAGGGCCGATCCGCCGGGCGAGTCGATCCGGAGAATTACCGCCTTGATGTTCGGCTCGGTTCGGGCGGTCTCCAAGGCCTGGATCAGCGTTTCGTGGCCCGCCCCGCCGGAGGAGAACAGCCCGCCACCGCTCGTGCCCATCATGATCACGCCGTCGACGTGGACGATCGCGATGGTCGGTTGATTGATCGCCCGGCCCTGGCCTCCCCCCGCCAGCATCGACAGCAGGGCGAAGGGGTTGGAGAAGTCCGGCCCTTTACTGGACTTGGCGCCGTAGCGGTAGACGATTTCGGCGTCTCGCTGGTCGCTGCTCTGCTGCTGGATGACCCACTGCTCCCACTCATGCAGGGACTGGAGACGATCGACGAACTTGTGCTTTCTGGCCTGCCGGGCGTCGAACGGGCCCTGGTCGATGGCCTTGCGGACATCCTCGAGAGGCAGGGAGCGGGCCTGGGCGAACTGCCCGCACATCTGCGAATAGAGCCCGTCGAGCAGGCGGTTGTACTCGCTGGTCAACTCGTCGCTGGGCTCGGTGCGTGTCAGCGGCTCGGCGGCGCCCTTGAACTTGCCGATCTGCACGAACTGGGGCGTCAGGCCCGCCCAGTTCAGCGTGTCCTTGAAGAATGTCACTTCCGCGGCCAGGCCGTAAATGAGCAACCCGCCGGCCGGCTCGCACGTGACGGTCGTCGCCGAGGAGGCCACCAGGTACTGCACGGCCCCGGCCTCGGTCAGGTGCACGTGGACGGGTTTGACCTTGGCCATCCTGTCGATCGCGTCGGCCAGCTCCTGTCCCTGGGCCCAGTTCAGCAGGGGCATGTCGATCTGCAGGGCCACCGCCTCGATCGAGTCGTCGTTGCGTGCCTTGGCCAGTCGGTGCAGCCAGTCGCGCAGAGTCATCTCGGACGAATCGCCAAAGAGGCTGAAATCCGCCGGGGCGCTGTTGATGATCCCGTCGATCCGCATGTGGGCGATCCGCGCCGGACGCGCGGGCTGGGTTTGTTCCTGGACCTCGCCCGGATTCTCGGAACCCACGGCGGTCTGGACGTCTGCCTCGTCCGCCGGGGCTTCTGCCCGCACCTGCGACCAGCCGAGCGCCAAGACGACGGTCAGGACGATCCACTTGAGTCTGTTCAATGATCCGCAACTGTTCATGGGTATCTCCCCCCGGCCTGGCGGGCCGGAAAAAAGGCTTGCAACCAGTGTAGCGTTTGGCGGAGCGGACGGCAAACTTTACAATGGACGCATGTCACGCAACCGCAGCGAACCGATGCCCGTGAAGTACTGGTCCCGCGCGGGCCTGATGCTCAGCTGGTGGTGCAACGCGCGCTGTCCGTCCTGCTACCTGGCCTGCAGCCCCGCCCACAAGGGGTGGGTCGATCCGGACTGGCTGCTGCGCGTCTGGGCGGGGCTGGTCGCCGCCAGCCCGCATGGCTGTCGGGTGCACCTGACCGGGGGCGAGCCGTTCGGCAACTTCCCGCTGCTGCTGGAAATCTGCCGCCGCGCCCGGACAGCAGGGCTGGGCCCGCTGGAGAAGATCGAGACCAACGCCTTCTGGGCAAGCGACGATGGCAGGACCGCCGAGTGGATCGGCCTGCTCGACCGGGCGGGGATGGAGAAACTGGCCATCTCCGCAGACCCGTGGCACCAGCGATTCGTGCCGATCGCCCGCGCCCGCTCAGCGGCGCGGATCGCCCGCGACATTCTCGGGCCCGACCGCGTCCAGGTCCGCTGGGAAGACTGGCTGGCCGAGGGTACCGACACGGCCGGGCTGGCCGGTGCAGCCCTGGAGCAACTGGCCCGGCGGCTGGGCAGCCAAGGTCGCGACCGCTACAACGGCAGGGCGGCAGAGGAGTTAGCCGGCGGAGTTGATCTCAAGCCCCTGTCCACGCTGGCCGATAGAGCCTGTAACCACGCCCTGTTGCGGGGCAAGCACGTGCACATCAGCCCGGAAGGACTGGTGATTCCCGGCACGTGTGCGGGAATCGTGCTCGGGCGCATCGGACCGGACGCAAACGTCGGGGCGATCCGGCAGGGGTTGCACGACGAGCGATTCCCGGCCACCTTGGCGGGAATCCTGGCCGAGAAGGGACCTGCAGGCCTGGCCGAACATGCCCGACCGGCGGGGTTCATCCCCCGGGCGGGGTACGCCTCGAAGTGTCACCTGTGTTGGCACGTTCGCAGTTGGCTGCACCGACAGGGCGGCCCGGGCTGTCAGCAGTTGGGGCCGGACTGGTGGTATCGCCCGCAGAGAGCCGGATCGGGCCGGGACCAAGCGGCGGGGCAGGCGTGAATTGTGGAAACCTGACAGCATTTTGCGCAGTTGACGCTGCTTGGAGGCCGATGTAATGTATTGGAAATGTGAACGTTTCCACCTCCTGATTTCCGCCGGAAGGGATTCCGGACCGAGCAGATATGAGTAATGAGAAGGCAAACAGTTCGGGCCAATCGATGTCGATGGACACCGAGATCGGCAAACTGGTCGTCGAGCGTGGCCTGGCGACGCAGGAGGAGGTCCAGAACTGCCTCTCCCTCCACGGCCAGGCCGACCCGTCCGAGGGCTCATTGGCCCAGACGCTGATCCAGCACGGCGTGGTGACCCCGGGGCAGATCCAGCGGGTCAAGAAGACCATCGAAGACTCGCGCAAGGGACAGCAGATCCCCGGCTTCCAGATCCTCAGCCGCCTGGGTTCGGGGGCCATGGCCACGACGTTCAAGGCCCGCCAGGTCAGCCTCGACAGGCCCGTGGCGATCAAGGTCCTGCCCAAACGCCTCAGCGAAAACCAGGAGTACGTCGAGCGGTTCTACAAGGAAGGCCGCGCCGCAGCCAAGCTCAATCACGCCCACATCGCCCAGGCCTTCGACGTCGGCGAGGCAGGCGGATACCACTACTTCGTCATGGAGTTCGTCGACGGCCACACGCTTTACGACGAGATGGCCTCGGGAAAGGTGTTCTCTGAGGCCGAGGCCCTCGAGGTGATCATCCAGGTCGCCGAGGCCCTCCAGCACGCCCACAGCCAGGGCCTGATCCACCGCGACGTGAAGCCCAAGAACATCATGATCACCAAGTCCGGCGTGGTCAAACTCGTCGACATGGGCCTGGCCAGGAACGTGACCGACATGAAGGCCGCCCGCGCCGAGGCAGGCCGCGCCTTCGGCACCCCCTACTACATCAGCCCCGAGCAGATCCGCGGGGAGGTCAACATCGACTTCCGGGCAGACATCTACTCCCTCGGTGCGACACTGTACCACATGGTCACCGGCAAAGTGCCTTTCGAGGCCGAAACGCCCACCGCCGTCATGCACAAGCACCTGAAGGAAGAGCTCCGCCCGCCGGACCACATCAACGAGTCGCTTTCCAGCGGCCTGGGCGAAGTGGTCGAAGTCATGATGGCCAAGAACCGCGACAGACGCTACTCGACGACCTCGGATCTGCTGCTGGATCTCAAGGCCATCCAGGCCGGCGAACCTCCGCTCCAGGCCCGCAAGGCGATTCAACCGGACGTGCTGAACGAACTGGCCCAGTCCAACCCCAACGAACAGACCGCCGAACAGCAGGCAATCTCCCAGCCGAACAACCTGATGACCTACGTGGTCATCCTGGCGGTGGCCCTGGGCCTGAGCCTGCTGGTCAACCTCATCCTCCTGGTCGGCGGATGACCGGAGGCCAGAAGGAAACTTGCCCTCCCCGGGCTGGAGGTTGTCTATACTTGCTTGACACTGCCTCCGGCGAGGCTTACGATTCAGGCCAACGCGTGCGGTAGGAGAAGCCCATGGCCCAGAACAATCCACGAATGAACGTGGTCGTCCAGCAGGACGTCATGATAATCGAGTTGATGAGCCAGAAGATCCTCGATGAGATGGTCATCTCCGAGATCGGCGAACAGCTCTACAGCCTCGTCGAAAAGTCCGACTATCCCCGGATGATCGTCGACTTCTCGTCCGTCTCTCACATGTCTTCCAGCGCCCTGGGGATGTTGATCACCCTCCAGAAACGGATCAAGGAGAAGGACGGCATCCTGAAGCTCTGCTGCGTCCAACCGGCGATTTACGAGGTATTTGTAATCACCAGGCTCAACGAGATCTTCGACATCTGCGGATCCCTCGAAGAAGCGCTCAAGGGCATGTAACGGCAGGGTGGCGGACTTGCTTGAATCGGCTGTCATAGAATCGGATTTCATGCAGGCCAAGCAACTGCAGCAGAAGATCCTGTCGGAAATCGACAAGTACGATTACGACCAGTGCGCCGTCTTTGCCATCCGCCTGGCGATGGAAGAGGCCCTCAACAACGCCATCCGCCACGGCAACGCGGGCGACCCGAGCAAAAAGGTCGAAGTCGAGTACGAAGTCTCGCCCGAGAAGGTGATGATCCAGATCACCGACGAAGGCGTGGGGTTCATCCCCGAGAAGGTCCCGGACCCGACGGCCGACGAAAACCTCGAAAAGCCGTCCGGACGGGGCATTATGCTCATTCACGCATACATGGACGAGGTCGAATACCTCAAACGGGGCAACTGTGTTCGCATGGTCAAACTCAACCAGTAGACCCGGGCGGTCCGAATGACCTCTCTGCCTCCCATTGACCTGCAGGTCGACATCCAGGAAGCCGGCGGCTGCGTCTTCGTCTCGGTCGACGGCTCGGTTGGTGTCACCGAGGCCGATGTGCTTCGCAGCCGACTGGAACCGGTGGCCCGCTCGGCAGCGCCGATTATCGCGGTGGACCTTTCGAAGATGGACTTCATCTCTTCGCCCGGCCTTTCCGTGCTGCTCAAGCTCGCCCAGCGCGCCCGAACCTGGGACGGGCAGGTCAAGCTCGTCTCCCCGCGCCCGATTATCCGCGACCTGCTCAACCGGACCCGCCTGACCGAAATCTTCCCGATCTGCGAAACGCGCGAAGACGCGATACAGTAGCGACCCCGTCCTTCGCCCACGCACCGCCGCAAGCGGCGCTACGCGATAGGGACCAGACGCACTCCCA
>JBKHDI010000024.1:0-44576 GCA_046541415.1 Phycisphaerae bacterium
CGGCGCGGGCCCCGGCACCGGTGGTGGAAGGTCCAGGCGCGCGGGGTTACGCCGAAGCGGCGCGGGCCCGGGCACCGGGGGGGAACGGCGTTGATTTGGGCGACGGAGGGTCTGCCCTGCGTAAGTCAGAACGCCACAGGCAGGAGACCCTGCGCTTGGGGGGTGAGACATTGGTTGGCGCGTCGATGGGGCTGGGCGTTCCGCGCGATTCTGACCATGGGCGCCAGGCAAGGTTCGCTTGACACATGCAGATTCTGCAGCGATAGTCCTGGGGGCGGGATTCAGTTCATCGACACAAATGGGAGATATCGCCATGAGGAAGACGCTTGGGGTTGCTGGGCTGGGAATCCTATTGTCGGGAACGCTTACGATTTGTCTGGGCTGCGAGAAGCAGCCGGAGCGGGCGAATACGGACGACGAGCTTTCGGCTGCAGAAACCATGGACTCGTCCAACGCGGACAGAAGCGACCCACGGGCCTTGAGTGAATTCTTTGTCCGTGCGGTGTTTGATAGTCCGGGTGCGGCCCATGACCTCCTGTCGGAAGATCGCAAGTCCGCAACTACCAAAGCGGAGTTCAGACGATCCAATCGCATGGTCCTGCCCCCCGGCGATACGGTCACGTCGATCGAGTTTGTGAAACTGGAGGACGGCATTGGGACCATGGAGGTTGACGGCAAGACCGTGCCATTGCTTTCCTACGTCTACCGGGTCAAGAGCACCGATGACTTTCAGCCGTCATGTCGGGTGGGTGTAGAAGTCTCCAAGCAAGGCGGTCTCTATTCGGTGCAGGGCTTCACGGTGCGGTCGCCGTAACGAAGCCGGTATTCGCTGCCCGTGCTGGCGGCTGGAGGGATCGGTCCGGATGGAGGTCGCAGCGCCAGGGTCAGGAGACCCTGCGCTCATTTCGCGGAGGGGCGGGAATGGGATCTCGTGCCTGTCCTGGGGTTCGAGAGGTCCGGCTGCGCGGGTCGTGAAACCGGGACCGAGGGCGCAGGGGTTCATGGCCCCTCCTTTTGGGGCTGACCTTGCCACGCTTCCTGACACCGGGGAGGGTTTGGGGCTCGGGGTTTCGGCGGGAGCGTGTCCATGGCTGTGGGATAACGGATCGCGAACCGGCCTCCCAGGCGCCCGTGGTGTGCAGAAACTACACTGCGCTGGTCAAAATTCGTACAGCCAGGGGTGCCGGGGCTTACAGAAATGTCTCTGTGTGTTACATATATTTCCTTTTAGTCTCGCCATCCGAGCGCTTTTGTGCAGCAACATCAACTTATTGCGCCAGAATACTGGCAGAATTCGGAATAATTCAAAAACGTAGAGGAAATTCCTTGGCTGGCAGGGCATTTGCTTCTTTATTGGGAGGACACGCCTTAGGAGCACAAATCCGGAAGCCGACAGGAGAATTCCCTATGCCGCGGCGAAGAGGATGGGTAATTCCTCAGGTTTTTGCGATTCAGCTCGACAATAGGCAATGGTTGGGGGCTCGCAGGCACTGCCGGAGCAGAAACCGGCATTGCCGGTGCGGATGTGGAGCAAACCGGAATCCCGCCAGGAGCGGGAGGAACCCAAGAACCCCTCTGGAGGGGTTCAGGGAGGCGACCGATGCGACCAACTCTGCGAAACAGAATGATCCTGGTGATCCTGGGAGCGGTGATGCTGCTGGCTGTGCTGGCCATGCCCGCCAATGCCCAGGGGCCTGTGGCGCCCTCGATGCAGCAGCTCTGGAGCAACCTGGCCAGCGACGACGTCGACCAGGCCTTCGAGTCCGTGACGTTGCTGGAGGCCCAGAAAGCCCGTGCCGTGGCGTGGCTGTCGGACAAGCTCGTCCCGGCCCAGTCCGTTTCGCAGCAGCAGATCCACAAGCTGGTCCACCAGTTGAGTTCCGCCTCCTTCGCCGACCGTCGGCAGGCCCACCAGGAGCTGATGCAACTGGGCGCCGCAGCCGAGCCCGCTCTGCGAGAGGGACTGGCCCGACGAATGGGAACCGAGGCGGACATCCGCATTGGCCTGCTGCTGGAGCTGGCCCCCCGCACCTGCGCCCGGACACAGGAAGAACAGCAGACACGGTTCGGCATCCGCCTGCTGGAACGGATCGGCACGGCCCAGGCAGCTGAGCAGATCCGCAAGCTCGCCGACGGCGCCGACGGCGCGCGGACGACCATCTGGGCCCGAGAGGCGCTTTCACGACTGCAGGCCCGCAAGGCCGGCCGGGTCGACGCCGCGCTCTGCGGCGGATCTCCTTCCCGAAGTGGCTGGATGGGCGATCGCTCGGTTCTCTCGGCCAAGGGCATCTCCTGGCGGTTGGATCTGGGCGAGTTCCGTTACCCCAGCACGGGTCTGACGCTGCACAAAGGCAAGGCGTATTTCGCCGTCGACCACGGCGACGACGGGCCCCGCGTCAGCAGCTATGTCTACGCGATCGACCTGGATACTCGCAAGGTCCTGTGGACGCGAGGTCGGGCCAATCAGGTTGTCCGTTCGGCCCCGGCCGTCCAGGGCGACCAGGTCTTCTACGCCGACATCGCTCACGGCCAACTGGTTGCGCTCGATGCCGCCGACGGGCAGATCCTCTGGACGCGCCGGATGGACCTGGGCATGCAGTCCGAGCCGGTCCCGGTGGGCACGACACTCTACATCGCAGGCGATGACAACAGTGTCTACGCCATCGACACCCAGTTCGGCACGGAGATCTGGAAGCACCGCACCCCGGCCGGGGTCGCCTGGCAGATCGCAGCCGATCAGCAACGCGTGATGGTCCCCTCGGCGGAGATCCTCCAGGCCCTGGACGCCCGGACCGGCAAGCTTCTCTGGCAGAGGGATTCGGGTTTCCTTGCAGGCAGCTGCGCGTTGGTCGACGGGGTCGTCTACTTCCACAGCTGTCAGTCGTGGAAGGGCAAGGGACAGCTGGTCGCCGTGGAGGCCGAGAGCGGGCAGGAGAAGTGGTCGGTGGCCTCGGAAGGTGTCAGTCCGCACGCCCCGGCAGTGGCCAACGGACAGGTCTACTTCGTCGCAGGCGATCTGGAGCAGATCTGGGCGGTCGACGCCGAGAACGGCCGGATCGACTGGCGGGCCGACCTGAAAGCCCCGCTGTGGTACAGTCCCGTAGCCGCGGGCAAACGGGTCTACATTCCCGGGCGGAACAACGGCATGCTCTATGCGGTCGACACCGAATCGGGCGACCTTTCCTGGAGTATCGAGACCGACACGCGCCGCCTGCACGGACCGGTCGGCCTGGCAGATGGGGTGCTCTACTTCGCCTCTCGCCGCCGCGACGTCTGCGCGGTTCTCGACCAGACGGCCGAGCCCAAGGGGGCCCTGGCCAGCGTGTCGGCTGAATCCGACGACGAATAGTCTTCGCAAACGCCGCAATGCAGACAATCTGTCCGACCGCCGCTATGATGGTATGAGCACAATTCCATAGAGGTGGTCAGATGTCCCTGTTTTTTCTGGTCTTCCTGCTGGTCTACGGATCGATGCAGGCGTACGTTTTCTTCTCGCTTATCCGCGCCTGGAAGCTCAAGTTTCGCGGCCGGCTGATTCTCGGGATCTGGCTGGGGCTGATGACGCCCGGACCCGTTATCGTACGCGGCCTGGACAACCTGGGCTACTTCGACTTGGCCGAGGCCCTGGCCATCGTCCTCTACGGCTGGATGGCTGTGTCGTTCTGGCTGGTGGTGGGCTTCGGGGTCTTCGACATCTACAACGCCGTCCTCTGGCTGGGCGGGCTGGCCAGGAAGCAGATCCGCCAGGCAATGGCCCCGCCGAAGCTTCGGGCCTGGACCGTTACGCCGCTGGTGGTGTTGGCGACGGCTGTCGGCTTCTGGGAGGCCCGACACCCGGTGGTTCGCCACGTGCGGATCGAGACGCCGCACATCCCGGCCGGGCGGAGTGAGGTTCGCATCGTCCAGATCTCGGACATGCACCTGGGGCTTCATATGGGTCCGGCGCAGCTGCGCAGGGTGGTCGACGAGATCCACCAGTTGCGTCCGGACGTGCTGGTTTCCACCGGGGACCTGGTCGATTCGATGATGCACCGGCTGAATGGGCTTTCCGGCCCGCTGGCCGAGATCGACGCGCCGCTGGGCAAGTTCGCCGTGCTGGGCAACCACGAGTATTACGTGGGCCTGGAGACGTCGGAGACCTTTCACGACCAGGCGGGGATGAAGCTGCTGCGACAGAGCTGGGTCGAGCCGGTCGAAGGGCTGGTTATCGCCGGCGTGGACGATCCGGCCGGGCAGGACAGGGGCGGGGGTGAGTCGCGGATGGATGAGCGGGCCCTCTTGGTCGATGTACCGGCCGAGCGGTTCGTGTTGTTTCTCAAGCACAGGCCCACGGTCGAGGACGCCTCGGCCGAAAGGTTCGACCTGCAGCTCTCGGGCCACACGCATGGGGGCCAGTTCTGGCCGTGGCACTACATTACGATGGTCCAGTACCCGTACATCAGCGGCCTGTACGATTTGGGGGCCCGTGGGCGGATTTACACCAACCCGGGCACGGGCACGTGGGGCCCGCCGATCCGCCTGTTGGCCAGGCCGGAGATCACGGTAATTACCCTGGTCCGACCATCCGGCGACAGCGAGGGGCAACCCGTAGCGGCGGGGGAGTAAGGAAGCGTTCGGCCTTTCATCCAGGATCCCATTGCCTCCTGTCCTTGCCATTCGGGCAAGACCTCAGGTACCCCGGCGTGCTGGGTCTGGCGCGTGGTTCGGGCACGGCCGTCAAGCGGCCGTGGCACCCCGGCTACGACACCCGTTTCAGAGGAACTTGTTGCGCTACCCGACCGACATTTCGATGTGGTACTGGAGGTGGGAGCTGACGCCCGTGCCGCGGTAGGTGCCCTCTGTCGGGGCCGCGGCGGCGGGGTTGATGCCGCCAGCCAGGGCGACGTGGTTTTCCGCCACGGCCAGGCCCAGGCCCGGGTCGAAGCCGCGCCAGCCCAGGCCGGGCAGGAACACCTCCGCCCAGGCGTGCAGTTCGGTGGTATCGGCCACGTCGGAGGGGCAGTAGCCGGAGACGAACCGCGCCGCCAGGCCCACGCAGCGACAGACCTCGATGAACAGAACGGCGGTATCGCGGCAGGTGCCGGCCCGGCTGGCAAGGGTCTTGGCCGCCAGCCAGGGATCGCCCAGGCGACGGACCTGCTTCTCGAACGGTTCGATGGTGTCGGCCAGGTGGCGGAGGAAATCCAGCGTCTTGTGCCCTGTTTTGTCGCCCAGGGTTTCTGCCAGGCGGGCCACGGACGGATCTAGGTTGTCGTTGCGACAGTAGGGCCCCAGGCGGGCGGCGATGTGGGGCCTGTACTCGATCGGCAGTTTCAGCCCTTCAGCATGGGGCAGGATGAAGTCCCAGGGGTTCCGGCGGGTGGTCCGGGTCCGGCTGTTGACGTGCAGTTGCAGCGATTCGACGGGGTCGCTGAACCAGAGCAGGTCGACGACGTTTGCTTCGGCATCCAGGGCCTGGCAGGTGCCTGCCGGGGCGGGCTGAACCTGCATCTCAAAATGGACAAGCTGCTGGGCGTCATCGCTGCGGGGGCGCAGGCGGACGGTCAGCGGTTCCAGATGGACCGCCGCCGAGTAGGTCAGTTCGATGCGGTGTTCGACGTGCAGCAGCATCGGGGTGTCACTGGCCGGCGGGCTTGTCGGTCTTGGCCAGCTGTCCTGTCAGAGGCGCCGTCCAGTCTCCGGGAAGGCGATCGACGAGACTGCGCAGCCGCTTCTGCCACCAGGCGGCGACCTTGTCCAGCTCGTCGCGTTCAAAGCGGTGTTCGAGAATCCGCCGCGAGTTCTTCTGGTAGAGCACCACGTCGATGGGATAGTAGACGTCGGTGGCAGCGTTGCGGGTGGCGTCGAAGGCCAGGAACCCCAGCTTCAGGGCCAAATCCAGCGAAGATTCATACCGCAGCGCGCGGGTCAGCACGGGCTTGCCGTAGCTGGACTCGCCGATCATCGAGTAGGGCGTGCCTGGCTGGACCTCCACCCAGTTGCCCTCCGGGTAGAGCAGGTAGAGCTTGTGCTCCTCGTCGTCTTCGAGCTGTCCGCCGATCAGGCAGTGCAGGTCGAAACCCAGACCCGCTTCGGAGAGTGCGGATTTGTCCTCGCTGGCTGCCTGGCGGACCTGGTCGGCCAGGGCGTTGACGGCGCGATAGAGCTTGTTGAAGCTGTGGCCGTCGGCGGCCATGAGTTCCTGGAAGTACGTCAAAGCCTTGTCGCGAACGCTTCGCAGTCCGGACGTCATCAGGAACATCGGATGATCGTTATGGGTAAAGGTGGAGACCTTGCGGGCCTGGGTGTACTCCACGCCGCTGGTTACGCGCGTATCGGCAATGCCGACCAGGCCGTCCTCTACCTTGATCCCGATGCAGAACGTCATGATTGATGTCCTTATTCCCTCGCGCCGTTGGGCAGGGGCCTGGCGGCGAAGAACGTCTCAGCCACGGCCATGCCCACACGGTTGAGTTTCGCCTGGAACTGGTCCAGGAATTCGTGAACGCCCAGAGAGAATATCTCATCGACGTCGGAATAGTCCAGTTCCGATCGGAGTCTTCCGAGTCTTCTTTCTGCCGAGCTGCGGAAGGTGTCACCCGGCGTGCCGGTGATCTGGTGCAGCGATTCGGTGGCGTTGGTCAGGCAGAACTGGATCGAGCGGGGGAACTCGCGGTCGAAGATCAGGAAGTCGACCACAGAGGCAGGCTGGAGTCGCCGGTGGCGCTTGCGGTACATCTCCAGGGCGCTGGCCGACTTGAGCACAGCCGCCCACTGGATGTTGTCCAGCGGCGAGCCGACGGCGCGGGCCTCGGGCAGGAGGATGAAGTATTTCACGTCCAGGATTCGCGAGGTCTTGTCGGCCCGTTCGAGCATGCGTCCGAGGTTCAGGAACTGCCATCCCTCCGCGTGGCTCATCGTCCCCTCGGCCAGGCCGATGAACAGCTGACTGTTGAGCTTCAGCTGGGTGTAGAACTCGTGCGGGTCCTTGCGGGCCAGGTCCGGGGCCTCCGGGCTGGAGACCAGGTGGTAGAAGGCGTTGAGCTGCTCCCACATTTCCGAGCTGATGACCTCGCGGACCGAGCGGGCGTTCTCTCGGGCCGAGCGGACGCAGGAGAGGATCGAGTTGGGGTAGTGCTTGTCGAAGGACAGAAACTCCAGGACGTTCTCCTGGCTGGTCGAACAGTAGCGGTCGCGGAAGATCCGCTGATCGCCGGTAACCAGCACGAGCGGGTCCCACTGCTGCAGGGCGGCCATCTCCATATCGAGCATCAGGTGGAGGTTGACGTCGATGAAGCGGGCGACGTTCTCGGCCCGTTCGACGTAGCGGCTCATCCAGTAGAGCGAATCTGCCACGCGGGAGAGCATGGGCGGTTCTTTGCGGAATCGACTGATCATGCCTGGCCTCCCATCCGTTGTTTGATCTGCTCCAGCCCCGGGCCGGCAAAGGGCGGCTCGTCGGAGATCACCCAGGTGTCTTTGCTCCCCCCGCCCTGGGAACTGTTGACTACCAGCGAACCTTTCTTCAACGCTACGCGGGTCAGCCCGCCGGGCAGGACGTAGATGTCCTGGCCGAAAAGAATGTAAGGCCTGAGGTCGACGTGTCGGCCCTCGAAGTGGTCGTCCACGATGGTCGGCACGCGCGAGAGCGAGAGGGTGGGCTGGGCGATGTAGTTGCGGGGGGCGTGCTTGATTTTGGCGGCGAATTCTTCCCGCTGCTGCCTGGTCGAATGGGGCCCGACAAGCATGCCATACCCGCCGGATTCGTTGACAGCCTTGACGACGAGCTTGTCGAGGTTCTCCAGGACGTGCTGTCGCTGGCTTTTCTCCCAGCAGACGAAGGTCTCGACGTTGGGCAGCATCTGCTGCTCGCCCAGGTAATACTTGATCATGTCCGGGACGTAGGTGTAGATGGCCTTGTCGTCGGCGATGCCCGTGCCCGGTGCGTTGGCCAAAGCGACCCGGTGGTTCCGGAAGACCTCCATGATCCCGGGAACTCCCAGGGCCGAGTCGGGCCGGAACGTCTTGGGGTCCAGGAAGTCATCGTCGATCCGCCGGTAGATCACGTCGACTCTCTCGAATCCGGCCGTGGTTCGCATGTGCACGAAACCGTCGAAGACCACCAGGTCCTGTCCCTCGACCAGGGGCACGCCCATCTGGCGGGCCAGGAAAGAGTGCTCGTAGTAGGCAGAGTTGTAGATCCCCGGTGTCAGGACAACGACGTTGGGTTCGTCGGCCGTCTGCGGGGCCAGGTATTCCAGCGTTTCCAGCAGGCGGTTGGGGTAATCGTCGACCGGCCGGATGTTGCTGACCTCGAAGACGTTGGGGAAGGTGCGTTTGAGGATCTGGCGGTTCTCCAGCACGTAGCTGACCCCCGATGGACAGCGCAGGTTGTCTTCGAGGACAAAGAACTCTCCGCTGTTGTCGCGGACGAGGTCCGAGCCGGTGATGTGGCACCAGATTTCGCGCGGGGGGATCAGGCCGACGCATTCGCGGCGGTAGCTGCCGGCCTGGTGGATCATCTCTTCGGGGATCACCCCGTCGGAGAGGATTTTCGCCTCGCCGTAGATGTCGTTGAGGAAGCAGTTCAGGGCCTGGATTCGCTGCTTGAGGCCCCACTCGATGCGATTCCAGTCCTCGGCCTGGACGATGCGGGGGATCAGGTCGAACGGCCAGATCCGCTCGGTGCCCTCGTCGCCGCTGTAGACGGTGAAGGTAATGCCCGTCTTGTACAGCGAGGCCCTGGCTTGCTGTTGCCGCTGGTGGAGTTCGCCCTCGGCCATCGTGGAGATCTTGTCGATCAGAGGCCGGCAGAAGGGCCTTGGCTGGTCGGGCCCGGCGAAGAGTTCGTCGTAATAGCCTTCGGTCTCGTAGTCCCGAAACTGCATGGGTGGAGGGTCCTTTCGTTCTCTGTCGACACCTGGACACGACAGGTGCGGTCCTTGGACGACAGTTGCTCTCGATCGGTGGCCCAGGCGCACCGCGTTTCCCCTTTTCCCTATATCGCGCGGGTCTCGTCACGTACCCCATTATAGGCATCGCGGCGGGAGATGAAAGGTTCGCCGCCCGGCGGGCCCTCAGGCCGGCTGCGACCGGGATTGCAGACGATTGATGACCGACTGCATCGCTTCCAGCATGGCCGACGGTTGATACGTGCGCTGCCATCTTCTTCGGTGGGTGTCTGCCCAGGCGAACAGGCGGCGGAAGGGGACGATTTCCTGGCGGGACCCCTCGACGGCCGCGCAGGTCTGAATCAGCGTTTCCAGCATGCTCAGCGGGGGGCGGATAACCTTGTCGGCGGGTTTGCAGATCGGATCGGCCGAGCGGGAGACATGCTCCCGGCAGGCGATGGGGCGGGTCAGGTATTGCGAGCAGAGGCCCTCCCAGAGCAGGGGGCAGGGCGAGTGGGCCTGCTGCTGGGCCGAAGCGGTACGCATCAGCAGCCTCGTCGAGATCATTCGCCCGATGGTGGGGTCCTGGCAGATCTGCTCAGCGGCGATGTCGTAGACCCGGCTGCTGTCGGCAAAGCGCTGTCGGAGGCATCGCAACTGGGCCGGGGAGTGTCCTTCCAGCCAGTCGGCAATGAACATCGCTTCGGGAACGGAGACGGGGATCAGCAGGTGGCAGCAGTGGGTGCAGCCGGAGCGGCAGGCCAGTTCGACACCATTCTGCGACAGGAAATCCTGGTGGACCTTCATGATTTCCTGGCTGAGCCACTGGGCGATCGGACACAGCCAGGAGAGGCTCTGGGGCTCATCGACGTGCGGCAGGGCCAGGTGGATTCTCTGACCGTGGATTTCGACTGTCAGTTCATCAGTCCTCTGCAGGGCAGCTGCCTGGCTGGGCAGCGGGATTTCGATGGTCCTGACTGCCGGCTTCTGCGCAGTGTAGAGTTCCCCATTCCGCTTCATACCATGTATTCCTTCCGACTTGCTTTGCCTGGACAGGCCCGAGACCTGCCGTACCCGGGATTGCTATCGGAGCGGATAGGATCCGGTTTTTCAGGAATTTATCGCTTCTGGACAAAATTGGTGGATTCTCCCGGATCTGTCCTGTTTCGCGGGGTCCGTGCGGCACGTAGTTACGCAGTTGTTACGTGCAACAGAGCCTGGCAAGGCGTTAGATAGGGGCAGGCAGACGGTCTGCACATCTTGCCTGATAGGCCCGGGGCTGCTGCGGTCTTGCCGGCCAAATACCCTGACAGGAGAACTGCGATGTCGCGACGGAACCTGAAACTGTGGATGGTATCGACCATGTTGCTGGCCTGTTCGGCCCCGCTTACAGCCCAGCCGGCTGAACCGGCCGCGGCTCCCCCCGCCCGGATCTACGTGCCCTATGAGAAGCTTCAGGATGTGCTGGGCGCCGAAGAGCAGGGCGTCTTCATGCCCTACAGCCAGTTCGAGCGTCTGTGGCGGTCGGCCCAGGGCAAACCCGCCACGGTGGAATCCGCCCCGGCCGACTATCTGGTCTCCACCGCGCGGTTTACCGGACAGGTCGGCGAAAAGCTGGCCCGGCTGGAACTGCTGCTGACCGTCGACATCCTGGCCGACGGCTGGGTCCAGGTTCCCCTTTCGCTTTCCCCGGCCGGGGCACCGCCCAACAACGCCCCCCAGGCCCGGGCGGCGGCCCAGAGGCCCCAGTTCGCCGTCTCCGACGCCAGCTGGGTCGAGGCGCCCGACCAGGACAAGCCCCTGCTCCGCCTGATCGGCGGGCAGTATTACCTGCTGGTCAACGGCAAGGGCAGGCGCGTGGTGAAAATCGAGTTCGTCAGCCAGTTGATCTCCGAGCCGGGCAAAAACGTGCTGACACTCCCGGTCCCGCCGGCTTCGATCTCCACGCTGGACCTGCTGATCCCCGAGCAGAACGTCCAGGTCGATATCAATCCCATCCTGGCAGCTACGACCAGCACCGTCCAGCAGGATGGCAAGGAGATGACCCGCCTGCAGGCCTTCCTCGGCGGGGCGGGCAGGCAGGTCCAGCTGACATGGCAGCCGCGGACGCAGGCGGCAGAACAACTCGCCGCGGTGATCATCGCCGACCAGCGACAGACCATCGAAGTGACCGAAGCGGTGATCAAGTACGAAGTGACGTTCGACTACGACATCCGCAGACAGGGCGTGGACACGTTCGACATCCAGCTGCCGGGTGACTTCCGCGTCATCGCCGTCAACGGCAACAACCTCAGCCGCTGGGAACTCCAGCAGGGCGGGGCCGAGGGGGACCCGCAGGTGCTCAACGTCAAACTCTTCAGCCCGGCAGAGGGCAGCTACAAGCTGACCGTCCGCATGGAACGCTTCCTGAAGGAATCGCAGCTGAAACTGCCCCTGACGCCGATCTTCACCCGCCAGGTGCTCCGGCGGACGGGGCTGATCGGCATTACCCAGTCGCGGCGCAGATCGGTCGAAGTGGTCGACGCCAACGACCAGCTCGTCCGCGTCGACGTCGGGCGACTGGGTTGGAAGGCCACCCCCGAGGGCACGACCGCATGGCGGTTCGTCTCAGCCGACTACGCTGCTGCGCTGGACATCGACACCATCGAGCCGCGACTGAGTGTGACCCACAACTGGCTGCTGAACATCAGGCCCGACGCGATGGAACTGGCCGGTCAACTGCACTACACCGTCAGCCGGGCGGGGATCTTCTCGCTGAAGCTCCAACTGCCCGAGCCGTGGGAAGGCATTCGGCTGGAACCGGAGAGCATCGTCGATGACTTCGAGTTCACCGGGCAGGGGGCCGACCGCGTGATGAACATCACCCTGCGCAGCGAACGCGAAGGGACATTCTCGCTGAACCTGACCGCCCGGGCATCGCGCAGCCGTCCCGATGCGGACGTGAACTTCCAGCTGCCCCTGGCCGGGGCCGAGAACCTGACGCTCTATCGCGGGCAGGTGCTGGTCAACCTGGCCGAGTCGCTTCGGGCCGAGATCAGCCAGATCCGCCAGCTCAACTCGATTCCGGTCCGCCAGGTCAACTCGTCGCTGCGTTCGCGCGCGAGCGGCGGGCTTTCGGCGGCCATGGGATTCTCGTTCATCTCGCTGGATCGCCAGCAGGCCGAGATGCCGGGGCTGGACCTGGCCATCGCGGTCAAGCCCGCGCAGGTCTCGGCGGTGGTGCATCGTCTGGCCAACATCCAGGCCGGCTCGGTCCAGCATGAGGCCGTCATCGACTTCACCGTCCGTTACGCCCCCGTGCGGACGTTCTACCTGACCATGCCGCCCGAGCTGGGCGATGCCGAACTGCAGATCGACGGCGAGAACATCCAGGAGACCCCCCGGATCGATGCCCTCCCGGCCGATCAGATGCCCGAAAACGAGCTGGTCGAGGCCAACGACTGGATCTATCACAAGATCGTCCTGCAATCGCCGCTGATCGGCTCGTACCGTCTGAAGGTCAGCTGGCGGCAGGGACTGCAACTGACGGCAGAGAAGGTCCAGCAGATCCGGATCCAGCCGGTCATGGCTGCGGGGAAGATCTCCGACCAGTCCGCCGAGATCGCCATCGCCAAGGGCGCAACCCTGGCCGTGGGAATACCGGAATTCGAGAACCTGACCCCCGCCGACCCGACCAGCAGCCGCGACCTGACCTACGCCCCGCACCGCGGCGAGGCGCTGCTGGCCTTTACCAGCAACAGCCCGCCGTACCAGCTGACCCTGCCGGTCCGCCTGCAACAGGAGGCCGAGGTGATCACCACCATCGTCGACGCGGCCCTGATCGAGCAGGTACTCGGCCGGGACGGGACCCTCAACGCCAAGGCGACGTACCTGATTTCCACCAGCCGGGGTGATCGCCTGGCCGTAACGTACCCCGAAGGTGCGACGGTCTACCCGCCGCTGCTGGACGGCCAGGAGGTGGCGATGGAATCGGCCTCGGGCAACACGCGGCTGATCCGCCTGCCGCACTCGGCCGGGCAGGTCAACCGCTTCCTGCTGGAGCTTCCGTACGGACTCAGCGAGGTCGAGGCCGGATCGATGCAGGCCCCGTCCCTGCCCGACCAGGTGCCCGTCCAACGGACCTGGTGGCAGGTCTGGGTCCCGGAGGACCAGCGCCTGCTGCACTTCGACAGCAGCTTTGCGAGGCTTGAGGGTCCCTTGCCCGACCTGGGTCGTCTGGTGGACCGCAACCTGCCGGCCGAGGTCCGCCAACTGCCCACCCAGGGGGTGGCCCTGGCATTTGTCAAACAGGGACAGGCCCGGCAACTGGACGTGACGGTCATGGACAGGACGATTTTCGTCGGCCTGGTCGGGGTCGTGATTCTCCTGGCAGGGGCTGCCCTGCTGCTGGTGGGGGGCTTTGTCCGGGGCCTGGCGCTGCTGGGCGGGGCGCTGCTGGTGGCCCTGATCTGGCTGCCTGCGCCGCTGCTTGCGGCCAGTCTGGCCAGGGCTGCGATCGTGCCTGTTCTGCTGGTTCTGGGCCTCTGGGCCCTGCACGCACTGTTCTTCTCGCTCCTGCCGGCATGGCGGGCCGGAAGGCAGGAGAAGGTCCAGGCCGAGGCTGTGGCCGTATCGGCCGGGCCGGTCAGCCAAGACAACTCCAAGGATAAGGAGTAAACCATGAAGCGCCTCCAGAAGACGTGCATGATTCTCGCGTCGGTCCTGGCGATGACGCAGCTTCCCGCCGTCGGCCAGCCCGATGACCTGCCCGACCCGCAGGGGCAGAAGAAGATCTACGTCCCGATCGGCGAACTGGCCCGCGTGGTCGACCCGGCCGACAAGACGTTGCTGATGGACCGCGAGGCTTTCGAGAAGCTCCTGACCGCTGCCCGTGCCAACGCAGCGGGGGCGGAAAAGCCCCTGGCCCAGATCCTCCAGGCCGACTTCCGGGCCCAGGTCACCGGCGACCGCGTCGAGATCACCGGGAGCATGCAGATCCGCAGCCTGTCGGACAAACCGGTGGCCATCGACCTGCCCTTCGCCCTGGTGGGCCTGCTGGAGGTGCGCCTGGATGACGCGCCCGCCGCTCTGAACTACGACAGCCGGGGTCAGCTGCGCCTGGTGGTCAGCGGGGCCGGAAGACACGACCTGACAATCCGCGCCGCAGCCGGCCTGCAGGAAATCTCCGGCGGCAGGATGCAGATGCAACTGGTAGTCCCGCCTGCCGTCGCTGCCGGCTGGACGCTGAAACTGCCCGGCGACCAGGAGGCCCTGGCCAACGTGCCGATCGCCTCGACCGACTACGATCCCCAGTCCGATACGACCACCGTCAAGCTGACCACCGGCGGGGTCGACCGCCTTGCCGTGGTTCTGGCAGGCAACGGCCGGCAGGACGCCGACCGGGCCATCCTGCTGGGCGACGTAACTTCGATGGTGCAACTGAGCGATGCAGCGGCCCGGCTGGACGGATACGTCTCCGTGCAGGTGCTCCGCCGCGGGGCCGGACAGCTGGCGCTGCTGATCGACCCGGCCTGGACGGTGCTGAACGTCGACAGCCCGGACCTGGTCAGCTGGGACGTCCAGACCCCCGCGATCGACGCGCCCAAGCGCATCGTGGTGAACATGCGCAACGCGGTGCGCGGCAGCAAGCTGCTGCGGATCGAAGCGACCGCCGCGATTGAAGATGACAGCTTCCGCGCCCCGCGCCTCCGCCTGGCCGGGGCCGACTACCAGCGCGGCTATTTGCTGCTGGATACGGGCAAGGCCTTTGCCGTCCGCTCGGAGACCCTGGAGAATTCCCGCCGGCAGGACATGGCCCAGGCCCACGGCCTGGCGCGGATGCTCGGCGGGGCCGAGCGGATGTACTACCACTGGTCCGATGACTGGTCGGTTAGCCTGGGCCTCTCGCGGCTGGAACTGAAACGCCAGGTCGAGATGCGCCAGCTGGCGTGGATCGACCTGGAGCGGATGCAGTTGCAGACGCAGTTCGACGTAACGCCCCTGGGAAGTGAAATGTTCGACCTGACGCTGAAGGTCCCGCCGGCCGAGGATGGATGGCAGCTGGCCTCGCTGACGGTCAACGGCTCGACCGAAGGTTTCAGCTATCGCCTGGATGAACAGGCGTCTCTGCTGCGGATCGAACTGGCCAGCGGCGTCCGGGCTGAATCGCTGATGCGCGTGGACCTGGTGCTGGACAAACCCCTGCCCGCGGCGCTGGACAAGGCCCTGGCCGCCGGAGAGCAGGACGCAAAGGCCTCGGTCCCGATTCTTTCAGTCCGGGCCGACGAGGTCAGCGGGCTGGTCGCCGTTTCCGCCGTGGCAGACCTGGCCGCCGAGGCGGAGGTCTCGGCGGCGCAGCTCGAGCACGTCCCCACCGGCCGCCTGGCCTCGCTGGGGCTGGACTCCTCGGTCACCGCGGCCTGGCAGTTCGACCAGGCCGTCGAAGGCAAGGTCGAGCTGCGCATCGGCCGACGCACCGCGCGGATGACGGCCTCGACTGTGGGGCTGGTCCGCATCGAGCCGACAGGCCTGGACGGGCGGTTCGCCATCTCGTGGCGCATCGACCGCGCATCGACCCGCCGCCTCTACGCGCTGGTCGACAAACGGCTCGGCAGCAACGTGCGGTTCGAGGTTTCCAACCTGGGCGTCTCGGCCAGCATCGTCGAACCCTCGGCCCAGACGCTCGAACTGGCCGGCGACGTCGCCGAGGCCTGGAACCTCTGGCAGTTGGACCTGGACGCTAGAAGTCGAGGCCGACTGACCGCCATGGCCACCTACCAGGTCCCTCTGGGAAAGGACCGGACGAACATCCCGTTGATCCGCGCTGCCGGCGTCGAACGCGGTTCGCTCGTCGTCGCCGTCGATGCCAGCGAAGAGCTGGCCGTGCAACTGGAGGCCTCCGCAGCCGGCGAACTGGACCTGCTGGAACTGCCCCCACTGCCCGCAGCCGCCCGCCGCATCCTCGGAGCCTGGCGCTTCGAACTGACAGGGCCCAACCAGCCGTCTCTCTCGGCCAGGACCACCATCTACCAACGCTACGACGTGCCGGTCGCCATCGCGACCGAGATGAAGCTGACCACGCAGCTCGACGCCCAGGGCCGACAGAACACCCGCGCCGATATCCGGATCGTCAACGCCGGCCTGCAGTTTTTGACCGTTCGCCTGCCGGGATCGGCCTCGCTCTGGTCGGCCAGCGTCGACGGGCAGGTCGTCAAGCCCGGCCGACAGGGCTCGGGCGCCTGGCTGCTGGCCCTGCCGCGCGGCAACCGGCCCGTGCCGGTCCGCCTGCTCTATGCGGTCGGGGGCGAGGGAGACCTGGACGACGTCCAACTCCACGCGCCGGTGTTGGAGGGTCTGCAGCTTAACAGCGTATCCTGGCAAGTCGCCGGGCCGCAGGGTTTCGTGATCTCCGATCAGCAGGGGGCCATGGCCGGCGACTGGGTCTACCGGCCCGAAGATGCCCTGGACCACCTTGCCTCGATGGTCGGGTTCTCAAGCTATACCCGCGCTTCTGTACGTTCCGGGGCCGACACACAGGCTGCCCATCCGACAGGCGATACCGAAATGCCGCCCGACGAATTGGATACCGAACTGCCCCAGCGAAGCGAGAGTCGGACAGCAGAAGACAAGACGCGGTTGGATCGTGATGAGGCCGGTAAGCCCAAAGATACCCAATTCGATGACAACTACAAAGCCGGTCTGGTCGCCCGTGGCCGACTCTCCCTGCCGGTGGAACTGACCGAGTTGCCCGACTGGCAGGCAGGGACGGTGGCGACCTACACGGGCCTGGGCCAGCCGAAACTGACGCTGAGCTTCCGCTCGCGCAGCAGCATGAGCGCCTGGCGGACGGTGGGGCTCTTTGCCGGCCTGGCCGGGGGGTTGGCCCTGCTGAAAGCCTCGCGGAGAATCCGATGGGCCGTGCTGGTCGTCGCTGCGGTTCTGGCAGTGGTCCTGAGCATGGTCTCTGCGACGCTGGCGCCGGTGGCAGCGGGTCTGTTTCTTGGTATCCTCCTGGCGGCGGTGGTCCTGGGCCTCCTGGCCCTGGTGGGCGTTCTGCGCAGCCTTCTGCCGCCCGGCCGGGGCGCAGCGGCCGCGGCGATCGTCCTGGCCTTGTTGTCGACGACTTCCGCCGCCTGGGCCCAGCCCCAGCAGGCCCAACAGCAGGACCAGGCCGCCCTGCCGCCCAACGCGCAGGACCAGTGGATCATCCCCTATTCGGGCAGAGCGGCCGATGCGGTATCCTCGCCGAAGATCCTCGTACCCTACAGCCGCTACGTGCGTCTGTGGAACCGGGCCTATCCCGACCAGCAGATCGAGCTGGTCGACCCGGCCACGCAACTCTCGATTGCCGATGCGGTCTGCGACGTGACAATCCAGCAGGGCAGGCTGAACCTGGAGCTGACGGCGCGGATCGTTTCGCGCGGCAGCAAGTGGGCCTCCATGCCCTTCGCAATGGGCCAGCTGGCGATGACGTCGGCGACGCTGGGAGATCAGCCGGCGCAGATCCAGAACACCCCCGGCGCCGAGCCTTTGCTGATGGTCCCGCCGGGCACCGACGCGCAGCTGCGCGTCCAGGCCGTGGCCGCCCTGGCAAACACCGGCGTCCGCGGCCAGGTCCGCCTGACGCTGCCGCCCCTGCCTGCAGGGGTGATGCGCGTCCGTCTGGGCGCCGACGACCTGCGACTGGAAGTCGACGGCGCCCCGGCGCCGGTCTCTTCGGTCGACGGCGTGTGGCTGGTGCCCCTGCCGTCCCATCGCCGGATCACCCTGCGCTGGGCGCCCAAGCCCGGGGCCGGCGCCGAAGACCGCACCCTCTCTGCCGCGGCCGACCACAGCGTCTACGTCTACCAGTGGGCCTTCGTCGGACGCAGCGAGATCACCTGGAGCTTCGCCGGCGGGCAGTACGACCGCTTCGAGCTGCTCCTCCCGGCCGGGGTGCAGATCACCCATGCCGGCGGGGCCAACCTCCGCGACCACCGCGTCTCGGGCAAACGCCAGGTCGAAGGCAGGGAGTACGACGTGCTGGAGGTCCGCCTCCACCGGCCGACCAACCGCCCGTACAAGCTGGACCTGCGCTGGATCAGCGCGATCGGACAGCTGGGCGAGTCTCAGCAGCTTCTGCTCCCCCAGGCCGGGGCCGTCGGCAGAGAATCCGGCGCGGTCGATCTCTACGCCGCGGCGGGCATGGAAATGAAGGTACTGGAAGTCACCGGGGGCCGGCGACGCCAGTTGGCGCCCAACAAGACACAACCGGTGGCCGGGGCCGAACTGGTGGCCAGCTACTACTGGCCCTACCGGCCCTTCGGCATGCGGCTGGAACTGTCCCGCCTGGCGGTCAAATCAGAGCTGAAGATGGACCAGCTGGTCCGCATCGGCCGGCGGCAGGTACAGTTGTTGACCCAGGCAAAGCTGTCGGTACCGACCGGCCAGCTGTTCGGGGCGAGCTTCGCCCTGCCCGAGGGCTACGAGCTGCTCAGCGTCCGTGGCGAGGTCGTCAAAGACTGGTTCGTCCAGGATCAGCCCGACCGCCGGCGGCTGCATGTCAGCTTCCTGCGGGGAACCCGGCAGACCAGCGTGGCCATCGTCTGCGTCCGCAAGGACCCCTCGTTCGACCCGCTGGTCGTGCCCCTGCTTGTGGGGCTGGATTCGTTGTCGGCGTCCCTGGAAGACCAGTCCGGGCGCTTGGCGGTACAGGTGGCACCGGCCCTGGAGGCCCGAACGGCGGCATCGTCGGCCGTCCAGTCGATCGCCCCCGGCGAGGTGGCCGACTGGCTGAACCAGCGCGAGCAGACCCGCGCGGTGCAGTTCGCCTATCGCTACGAGGGACCCGACGCCGCCGTTGCGCTGCAGGTCAGCCAGAAGCCCACGCGCATCCGCGCCGAGGTGACCACGGGCGTTTCGGTCCGGCCGGACTCGGCGATGTACACCTACCTCTTGCGGTACCACATCGAGGGCTCGCCGATCGACCGACTTCGCTTCACCCTGCCGACGGAACTGGCCTCGATGGTCGATGTCCAGTCGCGGGCCCTGCGGTCCGTCGACGTCCGCCAGCTCGACGACAGCGGGCGGTCGCAGTGGACTGTCTCGCTGGTCAACGAGGTGACCGGCACGGTGGACGTGGGGGTGAACTTCTCGATCCCGATCAACTCCCAGACCACCCGCCTGCCCCTGCCGGTCCTGCAGACCGCCCAGTCGGCCGACGGGTATCGGGCGGTGGTGGCCATCCAGAACCTCTCGCGCCACGAGGTCTCCTTGCAGGGCGGCCAGAAGCTCTCGCCCGTCCCGGTGGTCCAGCAGCAGACGCTCCTGCCCGGCCGGATCAGCAACCAGCTGCAGTACGTCCTGCAGAGCTTCGACGACAGCTACCAGGCGTCGCTTTCGCTCAAGCAGGCCCAGCAGACCCAGCGGTTCGCGGCGATCATCGACCTGATGGAAGTCCGATCGCTGATCGACCGCAGCGGCAACTGTCGCTACGAGATCGTCCTGTCGCTGCAGAACCGCAGCGAGCAATTCCTCCAGCTGTCCCTGCCGGAGCAGCTGTCGCTCTGGTCGGCCCAGGTCGACGGTCAGCCGGTCCGGCCCGTGGTCGGCTCAGACGGTGACGGATCGGTCCGCGTGCCGCTTGTCAAGGCCTCGGCGGCGTCCCTGCCTTACGAGGTCAAGCTCTATCTCGGCGGGTCGCTGGGCTCGGAGATTTCCGGGCTCGACCGCATCGCCCCCCCGGCGGTGAAGGTCACCAACATTCCGGTTAAACGCACCGCCTGGTCGCTGCTGCTGCCGGAAGGGTACCGCTATGTCAGGCCCGAGGGGAACATGTCTCCCGTCGCCGGGCAGGCCGAGCTGATGAGCCTGAACGTCGATGCGAAGATCCAACAGCTCTCCCGCATGGTCAAATCCAGCGAATATGATGGCGACAACGGCCGCAGCCAGGAGGTCCTGCGACGGAACTTCCAGGCGAGCAACGATTACCTCAAGGAGCAGATCGACTACAACGTCAGGTTCCTGGCTGAGAACCGCGATCAACTGGAAGAAGAGGAGTACAGACGCCTGCAGGACAAGTCAACCAGCCAGTATGCCATGCAGCGGGAGTTGGAAGAGGCATTCAACAAGAAGACATCAGGCCGCCAGAGCGAGGCGTACAACGTCAATGGGCTGCTGAACAGCTCGAACGTCAACTGGGGATTGACTGAATCGGACCGCAACCGGGTCCTGCAGGACATCCCGCAGTTCGTCACCCACGCCGAGCAGAAGATGCGGTCGAACCTGACGGCGACCATCAACACCCAGGCCGAGCAGATCCACTGGGCCAACCAGCAGTTGCAGACCAGCGGCGGGGACGTCTCGGGTATCGTCCGTGGTATCGACGGGTTGACAGAGCCGGGCGGAGAAACCGGCCTGATGCGACTGCTGTCGCCCGAGAAGCAGGCCGAGCAGGTGATAGTCTTTGATGGCAACGTTTCAGGTCGGCTCGACGAGGTGACCAACACGGTCGGCTCGAAGCTGCTGCAGGATAGGGCGAGCAACCTGGCCAAGCAGCAGAAGGAGCTGGCCGGGCAGAGCGTCACGCTGGAAGACTCGCGGCTCGGGCGGTTCTACGGCCAAAACAAGTACGATCAGCCCGGCAGTCCGGCCAGGCAGGGCCAGGGGCTCCAAGAGGGCCAGCAAGGCCAGCAGGCCCAGCAGGGCCAGCGGGGTCAGCCCGGACACTCACGGCCAGACAGGCGAGGTCAGACGCCCGTGCCCGGCGAGCCGATGCCCGAACTAGATCAATCCGTGCTGGGCGAGTCGTTCAGGGACAGCGGCTGGGAATATGACGGGACGCGGAGCAGGGCCGGTGACGGCAGGGAGGCCGGGCAGATGCCTGTCGCCCGCGCCGCAGGGACCTTCTCCCTGCCGGTCGAACTGCCGGAGGAAGGCTTCGTCCGTCTGGATTTCGTCTACCCGGGTTCCGAGCCGGAGATCTCCGTCTTGCCCGTGCCCCAGCGCGCGGTCGAGGACGGCTTCGACGTGTTCGTTTTCCTGGCCGTGGTGGCCGTCGCCTGCCTGGGCGGCTGGCTGATCCGTCGCCTGGTTCGTCGCCGGCAGGGGGCGGCAGCCTGAGAGGCTCTGCCTGGCGATGGTGTAAAA
The DNA here is from genome assembly GCA_046541415.1 of Phycisphaerae bacterium. Lineage (GTDB taxonomy): Bacteria > Planctomycetota > Phycisphaerae > SM23-33 > SM23-33 > CAZOVB01. Next base: position 20,976 of record JBKHDI010000024.1, read on the forward strand.
CTGCCCCGGCCCGGCCTGACCGCCGGGCCGGGGCGCCTCTTGTGCACCGGCTGGGGGCAGCGATTGCAGCCTGGGCAGGAAGGCAAGATCCTGGAGCTTGCGGCCGATCTTGTCGCGTTCGGTGATTCCACCGGAACCCGATGTGTCCGAAGGAATTAAATTACCGAACGGGCAGCCGGTTCGGGTCCGCCGCGCTGCCAGATCCTGACCTGGCACAGAGCAACGCATGGTATTCAGCTCCCACCTTTTTCTGTTCTACTTCCTGCCGCTGACGCTGGTGTTGTACTACGCTGCCGGGCGGCGGACCAAGCATGCGCTGCTGACGCTGCTGAGCTACCTCTTTTACGGCTGGGCCAATCCGCTCTTCGTCGTGCTGATGTTCACCAGTACGGTCATCGACTACCTCTGCGGGCTGACCCTGGCCGGCCAGTGGTCGCGCCGGGCCTGGAAGAACGACATACCCCTGCTCGAGCCCGACGGTCGGCGGACGCGCAGGCAGAAGATCGCCCTGGTGATTTCGATCTGTTCGAATCTCTCGCTGCTGGGGTTCTTCAAGTACTTCAACTTCGCCACCGAGAACTACGACGCGATCATGGCCGCGGCGGGCCTGGACGGAGCACGGCTGGACCTGTGGTTCAAGATCACCCTGCCCCTGGGCATCAGCTTCTACACGTTCCAGTCGATGAGCTACTCGATCGACGTCTACCGCGGCGACGCGCGGGCGATCCGCAACTTCACCGACTTCTCGTGCTACGTGGCGATGTTCCCCCAACTGGTCGCCGGGCCGATCATCCGCTTCCAGGAGGTCGACGAGCAGCTCAAACAGCGGACCCACACCACCGAGAAGTTCGCCAGGGGCGTAGCGTTCATCGCCTTCGGACTGGGCAAGAAGGTCCTGCTGGCCAATCCGTGCGGCAAGGTGGCCGACATGGTCTTCAACTCCGGGTCGGTCGAGACCGTCGACGCCTGGTACGGCGTGGTTGCCTACGCGATGCAGATCTACTTCGACTTTTCCGGCTACAGCGACATGGCCATCGGGCTGGGGCTGATGCTCGGGTTCGTCTTTGCCAAGAACTTCGATTCGCCGTACCGCGCCCGGAGCATTACGGATTTCTGGCGGAGGTGGCACCTGTCGCTGTCGACCTGGCTGCGGGATTACCTGTACATCCCGCTGGGGGGCAACCGCGGCGGGGAGGTCCGGACGTACCTGAACCTGGCGGCGGTGATGCTGCTGGGCGGTCTGTGGCACGGGGCAAGCTGGAACTTCGTCATCTGGGGCGCGATCCACGGCGGGATGCTCGCGGCCGAACGGGCGGCGGGCAGAAAGAGCTTCTACGCCCGCCTGCCCGGGCCGGTGAAAATCGCCGTCACGTTCGTGATCGTCCTGTTTACGTGGGTCTTCTTCCGCGCGGCCGATCTGCCCTCGGCCCTGTCGTACTGCGGCAGCATGCTGGGACTGACCACCGCCCAGGCCGGCAGCGGCCTGGTCGCAGGTGTGATCTATCAACCGTACTACGTGCTGACTGTCCTGGCCGCCGGGGCGATCATCTTCGCCGGTCCGCAGACCTGGGACTTTACCCGGCGGTTCACCTGGGCCAAGGTCGCCGCGACGGTCTGCGTTTTGATCGTTTCGGTCGCCGCGCTGACAACCCAGTCGTTCAACCCGTTTATCTACTTCATTTTCTGAGACCGCCATGCCCGACGCCGCACATTCCAGCAAGAGACTCTCCCGCGAGGAAGTCGCCGCGATCGAGGTCGGCCGGACCGCGATCAGCCCGATCCAGAAGTTCGCGCTGATCGCGACGTTCCTCTCGCTGATCCTGGCCGTACCCGTCGTCCAGACCGTCCGCGAAGTCCGCCGCGGGGGCCAGACGCCAGAGGCAGCCAAGATCTTCGGCTACTTCGCCGATGCCGCCGAGGTCGCCGGCGGCTCGCCCTACAACGGGCCTCTGGGGCTGCAGGCGAAACCTTCGGGCGACCTGCTGGACCGGACCTTTACCGCCAATGCGGTCATGCTCTTCAGCATCGACCATTACGAACAGTCGCTGACCGATTCGTCCTTCCTGACCCGCAACCTCGTCGGGCCCGCCCAGTACCTGCTGACCAGATCAGCCGGGGCGGGAAACGAGAAGGCCTACCCCGGCCGGGATGGATGGCTGTTCTTCAGACCCGGGGTGGATTACTGCACCGGCGCCGGCTTCCTGGACCCCGACCGCCTGATCGCCCGCGCCCAGAGCGGCACGGAATGGCGCGATGCGCCCCAGCCGGACCCGCTGCTGGCGATCTTCCAACTGCATGCCCAACTGCTGGCCCGCGACATCCGGCTGGTCGTCATGCCCACGCCGGTCAAACCCGTCGTCCATCCCGAAAAATTCACCCGCCGATACGAAAACTACCACAGGCCCGTCCAGAACCCGTCGTACCAGCAGATGCTCGACGAACTGGCCCAGCCCGAGCGATTCTTCGACCGCATCTCGGCCATGCTGGAACCGTACCGACACGTCCCGGACGACAAGGCTGCCCTGAGCTGGTACGGACCGCTGCGGGAGGCCTTCGACAAACTGCAGGAGCAGAAGGAGCTGATCCTCTCGAAGCCCGTAATCGTCTACGACCCTGCCCCCGCGATGGTCGCCCGGAGGCAGCGGACCGGCCAGGACCAGTTCCTCCGCACCGACACGCATTGGACGCCGCAAGCCATGGCCGCCGTGGCAGATGGCCTGGCCGGTACGCTTCAAGAGGCGGTGGGTATCGACCGCAACCCCGGCCGGGACTTTCAGCGCGAAACCACGCAGGTCGAGGGCCAGGGCGATATCGCCGTGATGATGCAACTGCCCGACTGGCAAGACATCTACCCGCCCCAGGCGGTGAGGGTCGAACAGGTCCTCCAGGGCGAGACCTTCTGGCGACCCGACCCATCGGCCGACGTGCTGCTGCTGGGCGACAGCTTCAGCAACATCTATTCGCTCCAGGCCATGGGCTGGGGCGAGTCGGCCGGGCTGGCCGAACAGCTCAGCTACCGGCTCGGACGCAGCATCGACGCGATCCGGCGCAACGACGCCGGGGCCCATGCAACCCGCGAGATGCTCTCGGCGGAACTGGCCCGCGGCATCGACCGCCTGGCGGGCAAGAAGGTGGTGGTCTGGCAGTTCGCCAGCCGCGAACTGGCCGTGGGCGACTGGCGCGTCGATTCGACGCCCATGCAACTGGGCCAGAGGTCGATGAGCGACCTGCTGGCCGTCGAAGCGGGAAAACCGATCGAACTCGTCGGGCGGGTCCTTTCGGCCACGCCGGCCCCGCGCCCCGGAAGCGTCAACTACGCCGAGCACGTCATCCACCTGCACCTGGGAGATCTCCAGGCCGTCGACGGCAGCGAACTGCCCGCCGGCGAAGCCCTGGCAGCCACGATGTCGATGCGGCAGGGCCAGTGGACCCCCGCGGCCCGCTACCGTCCCGGCCAGCAGGTCCACATGCGAATGTACAATTTCGAGGAGTACGACGCCAACTACAGCGTATCGGGGTTCAACTCCTCGGTCCCCGATGACCCGGACCTGATGCTCGCCCAGCCGGTCTGGGGCGAAGATCTGACTGACCCGGTCGAGGGGGCCCAGGCCGAAACCGAAGCGCAGTCGCTCTGGCCCGACCTGGCCGCGGCGTTGGGCGTGATCCTGGCGGTCTGCCTGACCGTCGGATTCCTCCAGCGCCGAGAAGGAAGGAAATACCACGATGAAATACAGTAGTCTCATACCCATCCTGGCCGCGGTGCTCCTGCTGGCCGGGGGACCTGCCGCCGCCGGGCCCGAGGCCCGTGTCCAGGCATTTCGGAAGGCCCTGAGCGAAAAGGCCGCCGCAGCCGAGGCCATGACCGTCATCGGCAAAGACGGCTGGCTGTTCCCGGCCAATGAGCTGCGTCACATATCGGTCGGGCCCTTCTGGGGCGAATCGGCCCAGAAGGTCTCGCGGGCCTCCCGGGCCGATCGAAAGGATCCGCTTGCTGCCATCGTCGCTTACCACCAGGCCTGCAAGGCGGCGGGGATCGAGCTGATCCTCCTGCCCGTGCCCGCCAAATCTGTGGTCTACCCGGACATGATTACCGACCTGCCCGCCCCTGCCCCGGCCGGGCAAGGCAAGCGGATGGATACCGCCCACCAGCAGTTCTATAAGATCCTGGGCGAGAAGGGCGTGAGAGTTCTGGACATCACCGACGATCTGATCGCCGCCCGGGCCGCGGGCGAAAAGGTCTACTGCAAGACCGACGCGCACTTCTCCCCGGTCGCCTGCCGCATCGCCGCCAAAAAGCTGGCCGAACATATGGGCAAACCCGACTGGCTGAAAGATGCAAAGGCCCTTGCCATTGAGACCGCCCGGAAAGAATTCAAGATCACCGGCGACCTGATCGCCACCTTGCCTCCGGGCAAGAAGATGGCCCAGGAACAGCTGGCTGCCAGGTTCGTCCACCAGGCCGGTACGGACCAGCCAGTGGATGACGACGAATCCAGCCCGGTGCTCATCCTGGCCGACAGCCACGGCCTGGTCTACCACATCGGCGACGACATGCACGTCAAGGGCGCAGGGCTGGTCGACCAGCTCGTCGCGGAGTTGGGCATCGGCGTGGATCTGATCGCCGCCCGCGGATCGGCCGCGACGCCCGTGCGCATCACCCTCTATCGCAAGGGCGCTCGCGACGCGAACTACCTGGCCGCCAAGAAGGTCATCGTCTGGTGCTTCACCGTCCGGGAGTTCACCGAGACCTCCGGCTGGGCGACGATCCCCCTGAAACGCTGATGTCCTGATCGCTGGCTGGGGTATTCTGAGGTGCTCCACGGGTGCCGTGGGTTGGCCCGCAGGGCCAACCACGTATGCAGGACGGCATGACTGTGGTAGATCAGTCGGATCTGACTGAATCGACGTGGTTGCTCCGCTGCCGTCTTCGCTGCGCTACGACGCCCGAGTCGCTGCGCAGCCCACGGCACCCTTAACGTCGGTCACGGTCACGATTCGAGAAGAACCACGTCTTCGGGTTCGAAGGTCAACAGCACGGTCCGGCCCGGCTGGGCGGGAAGGTGGCCGCGCGACAGGGCTGTCACCTGCCACTGGATGTCCGTTTCGCCCAGGCGGCAGAGAACCTGGTGGACTTCGCCGAGGAACATGTGGCTGATGACGGTGGCGGGCAGATGACACCTGCCGGCAGTGACGTCGGAACCCTCCGGCTGCAGGTCGATCTTCTCGGGACGCAGGCAGATCGACAGGTTCTTGTCGGGCGCATCGCCGCGATGGGGGAGCAGTACGGTCCCGGCGGCGGTGGCGATTGTCAGCCCGGATTCCTCTGACTCGACCCGGCCGGGCAGGAAGTTCGCCTCGCCGACGAAATCGGCCACGAAACGCGTCTCCGGGCGATCGTAGAGCAACTGCGGCTCGGCGATCTGTACGATCCGTCCGGCCTGCATGACCGCGACGCGGTCGGCCATCGACAACGCTTCCTTCTGGTCGTGCGTGACGTACACGCCGGTCGTGCCGGTCGACTTGATCAGCTCCCGCAGCTGCGAACGCATGTGAATCCGCAGGCGCGCGTCGAGGTTGCTCAGCGGCTCATCCAGCAGGAGGCAGTCCGGCTGGGCTGCCAGGGCCCGCGCCAGCGCGACGCGCTGCTGCTGTCCGCCGGAAAGCTGGTTGGGCTTGCGGGACCGGTAGTCGAGCATCTCCACCCGGCCGAGCGAGTCGGTCATCCGCTGCTGCTGCTGGCTGCGCCCGGCGCCGCGCATCTTGGGCCCGAACTGCACGTTTTTCGCCACCGTCATGTGGGGCCAGAGTGCGTAGTTCTGGAAGACCATCGCGGTGTTGCGTTTTTCGACCGGCAGGGCGGTGACATTGCGGCGGCCGAAGTGGATGGTTCCGGCGGTCGGTTCGATCAGCCCGGCGATCATGCGCAGCAGCGTTGTCTTGCCGCAGCCGGAAGGCCCGAGCAGGAAGAACAGCTCGCCGGCCTGGATCTCCAGGTCCACGTCGGCGACGGCCTCGACGGCGCCCGGGCCCTGGCCGTAGACTTTCGCTATCGCCTGCAGGCGGATGTCTTTCATGGTCGATTCCTCATCTCAGGCACGGAAGATCGCCCCGAGTCGCTTGCCCAGCAGCAGGGTCGCCAGGGCCATTGTTCCGGCCAGCAGGCCCATGCCGTATACCCCCAGCGCTGCCGCTGCATAGAGTTCGTGCTCCTGTCCCTGGGCCATTTCGTAGATCTGCTTGGTAATCGGGTAGTCGATGTCCTTCTGGGCCAGCACGAGCGAATCGCTGACCTCGAGCATCGCAAAGGAGAAGGTCAGCACGCCGGCGGCGACGACATTGGCCAGGATCAACGGCACGGTGATCTTCCGCGCGGCGGTGAATTTCGAGGCCCCGAGGTTGCGGGCTGCCTCTTCGTAGGATTCCGGGACCTGCTGCAGTCCGGCCGAGACGCCCCGGACAACGAACGGCAGGCGCCGGACCGAGTAGGCGATCACCAGCAGGACGAACGGGTTGCGCGTCGGGCCGATCGACTCCAGCCAGCTGCCCGGTACGGTAATCGAGACGTACCCGGCCGCCAGGATCAGGCCCGGGACCGCCAGGGGCAGCATGCACAGACCGTCCAGCGCGTTGCGCAGCGGGGCCCGGGCGCGGATGATCAGCCAGGCCGCCAGCGAACCGAGGAGGATGTCGATGGTCGTCGACAGGCCTGCGTAGCGCAGGGAGTTGACGATGCTGTTGAACGTGGCCGGGTCGTGCAGCACGGCCTGGAGGTGCTCCAGCGTGTAGCGCTCGGGCAGGATGGTCAGGAACCAGCGGTCGGTTACCGACAACAGCACCACGCCGATATGCGGCAGGACCGAGAGCAGGACGATCCCGCCGAACAGGGCCCAGGCCCCGATCGTGCCCAGCCAGCCCAGCCGGCGCGTCTGGGACTGCGTGGAAGATTTCGATCCACCGCCCGGTATCGCCCGGCCGAAGACGAACTTGCCCAGCAGGTATAACCCCACCGAGCCGGCCAGCAGCAGAAACACCAGCGAGAACGTCCGCCCGGTGTAGTCGCCGCCCTTGAGCTCGTTGAAGATCGTCACCGGGATCAACTCGTTGTACTGCAGGATCACCGGCGTGCCGATGTCCGTCAGTGACCAGATGAAGACGATCGTTCCCCCGGCAAAAAGCCCGGGCCTCATCAGCGGCAGGGTGACGCGGAAGAACGTCCGGATCGGCCCGGCCCCGAGGTTCCGGGCCGCCTCGGTGTAGCCCGGATCGACATTGGCCAGGGCGGCCGAGGCGTTGAGGTACAGGATCGGATACAGGTGCAGCGCCTGGAGCAGGACGACCCCTGCAAAGCCACTTTCCAGCCAGTTGGGGGGCAGCCGGCCGGGGCCTGTCTCCAGCAGGCCGGCCTCGATGAGAATCGCGTTGAGCACGCCGAAACGGGCCAGGACCCGCTTCATCGCCACCGCCCCGACAAAGGGCGGCAGGATCATGGGGACCAGCACGGCCAGGCTCAGCAGCGATTGGCCGCGGAAACTGCAGCGGGCCCGCAGGATCGCCAGCGGAATCGCCAGGACCAGGCAGCACAGCGTGGTCACCGACGCCAGGGCCAGGCCATTGACCATCTGCGAGACCAGCGTCGGGTTCTGCCAGATCCGCCCCAGCCAGTAGAGGCTGAACTTCCCCTCGTGACGGAAGCCGGCCAGGACCGACTCGGCCAGGGGCCAGATCAGAAACAGGCCCAGAGGCAGGAAGAGGGCGATGGCCTCCAGGCCCAGCAGTCCGGGCCTCCGTGCCATGTCGCCGGCCGCAGCCAGCAGGGGGTTGGAGCGGGGCGGCTGCATGGACGAGTCAGTCGGCGCGGATCCTGTCGTACTTGTCGCGGAAGAACTGCGACCAGCCGGTCACCAGCTTCTCGCGTTCGGTGGCGTCGCGGAGCTTGCGATTGGCCTCGGCGACCTGTTCCATGGTCCGCACGTCGGGGGGCAGTTCGTCGAAGACGGCCTTGAGTTCGGCATCGAAACCGGTGGCAATCAGCCGGTCCTTGGCGGCCTGAAGTCCGCTGAGATTGTCGATCGCCGCCGCCTTGATCAACATCCGAAGGACGTTGAACCGCGTGGCGCGGATGTCGGCGTCAATCGCCATGGCCTTGCCCTGCTCGTAGAAGTTCACGATGTACGGCAGCGTGCCTTCCAGCGGCTGGCTGTAGAAGTCGCGGCGGATCGGCTGGCGACCCAGGGCTCGTTTGGCCGGGCCTGCCTCGGTCCCGACCGACAGGGCCCAGAGCGCCTGGCCACGGGCGCTGAGCACGAAGTCCACGAACGCCTGGGCCAGTTCGGGATGCGGCGGATTCTTGAGGATGCCGATCGGGTCGGCCCCGAAGGCGGTCTGCCCGGCCGGGCTGATGTAAACCAGGTCGTCCGGGTGGTTTTCGACCCGTTCGGTCCCGTAGAAATCGATGCACGTGGCCACCGGCGCTTCGGCGATCACCGCATTGGCCGCGTCGGAGGCTCCGTCGTAGAACTTGCTGACGTTGCCGAGAATGCCCAGCAGCCTCGCCCAGCCGTCCGGCCAGTTTCCGCCGGACTGGACGATCATCTCGTAGGTGGCCGCAGCCGAGCCGGACTGCGTCGGGTCTGCCAGGGCCAGCAGGTCGTTGAACCGCTTGTCGCCCATCTCTTCCCACCGCCCCGGCGGGGTGATGTTGTAACGCTCCAGCAGCGTCTTGTTGTAGAGTATGCCGAATCCGCTGACCGCCGAGCCGGCCCAGAGGCTGTTCTGGTCGTCCCAGAAGGGCAGGCCGTTGAACGTGGCAGGGACGTTGTCCTTGTAGTCGGCCGGGATGTCCATCGGCGCCAGGATTCCCGCCCGGGCCATGCGACCGAACTCGTATTCCCCGCCGCCCCAGACGATGTCCATTTCGGAGGTTTCGGCCCGCTGGTAGACGTTCATCAGGTGTTCGACGATCTTGCCCGTCCCGCCGCCGATGTTGCGCCACTGCAGCCGGGCCCGTTTGCCTGCAGCCAGGGCGTAATCCAGCATGAAGGCGCGGGTGAACTCCTTTTCCACCATGTCCGGGTGGGGGCTGATGATCACCAGCGTCACTTCCGGCAGTTCGTCAAGGCTCTTGCCGTACTTCTCCTGCAGCTGGCTGTCGACTTCCGCGGCCTGCTCGTCGGTCACGTCGGGCTGCTGCTCGCGTCGGCAGCCGGCCAACATGGCCGCAATCAGCAACATGCCTGCAAGAATCCATCTTCGTCGTGTCGGTCTCATCGTCTCACCTCGCCAGTTGCCCCAGCCCCGGAACGCTAGATGCCCAGGTCTTGCTTGTTCAGGATAGCGTGGAACTCGAAGCCCGCGGCCTCGACGTTCTCTTTTGCGCCTTGCATCCGGTCGATCGCGAAGACCAGCCGCAGGATCTCGGCGCCGTTGGCCTTGAGCGTTTCTGCCGCGGCCAGGGCGGCCCCGGCCGTCGTGCCGATGTCCTCGACCAGCACGACCTTCTTGCCCGCAACGGCCGTTCCTTCGATGAGCTTGTCGGTCCCGTAGCCTTTCCCGGCCTTGCGGACGATGGTAAAGGGCTTGCCCGTGGCCAACGACGTCGCTGCCGCCAGGGACACCGCGCCCAGCTCGGGTCCGGCGATCACATCGGCGTCGGAGACGTGCTCGGCGAACCGGCGGCCGAACTCTTCGAGGATATCCGGCTGGGTTTCGAAGAGGTACTTGTCGAGGTAGTACTTGCTGCGTTTGCCGCTTCGCAGCACGAAGTCGCCCTCAAGATAGGCGGTTTCCTTGACCCGCTTTACCAACTGCTCCAGTTCCATGCGATGCACTCCTTTCGGTCTGCAGGTGGTAGCATGGATTGCTGCCGGGGTCAATAGCGACGGTCGGGAAACCGGCAGGGCTGACAGCAGAAGAGATGTTCCGGTGCGTGCCTCGCCGCAGTACGGGGCGGGGCCGTCGGAAACTAGTCCTTCTCGCGCAGCAGGTAGCCGGGGACCGAGTCGAACTCGTCGCCGCGGAAGGTGTGGCCCAGGTAGGTCTTGCGGACCAGGGGATCGTTGATCAGGTCCTTGGGAGGCCCTTCGCGAAGGACCTTGCCCGAGTCGATGATGTAGGACCGGTCGGTGACGGTGAGCGTCTCGCGGACATTGTGGTCGGTCAGCAGGATGCTGATGCCGCGGTCCTTCAAGCCCTTGATCTCGGCCTGGAGGTCTTCGACGGCAATCGGGTCTACGCCGGAGAAGGGCTCATCCAGCAGGATCATCGTAGGGTTGGTCACCAGGGCCCGGGCGATTTCCAGCTTGCGGCGCTCTCCACCGGAGAGCGTGCGTGCCTGTTGCGAGGCCTGGATGGTCAGGCCGAACTGCTCGAGCAACTGCCCGCATCGCTGTTTGCGAAGCTTGCGGGGGATCTTCATGGTCTCCATGATGGCCATGACGTTGTCGCGGACGCTGAGACGCTGGAATATGCTCGGCTCCTGCGAGAGGTAGCCCATCCCGCGGCGGGCGCGCTTGTACATGGGTATGGAAGTTACGTCGACGCCCTCGAAGACCACCGAGCCGCCGTCGGGGCTGGTCATGCCCATGGTCATCCGGAAGCTGGTGGTCTTTCCGGCGCCGTTTCGGCCGAGCAGGCCGACGATTTCTCCCTGGTTGACCTTGAAGGAGACGTGGTCGACCACGGCCCGACCCGAGTACTTTTTGATCAGATCTTTGACTTCCAGCAAAATCATGTAGGTGTTTACCCTCAATCCCCACGTAATGTGCGGGATATTGTGAACAAGCTGTGGATAACTCTCCTGCGCTCCGCCCTGGACAGCGTCAATCCGCCTTACCTACCAGACCGGCTGGGCTTGCCAATTCTGTCAAGCCTGAGACCGGGCGAATCAGAGAATCCTTTCTCGGTATTTAACCCTTGTTCTAGCAAAGGGTTACTTGTTATTGCCTCAGCAGCTCGCCTGCGTCGGGCTTGCGGCCCGAGGCCGATGCGTCCCAGTCTCGGCCGGACAAGGTCCTCAGCAGCTGCCATGTCCGACCATATCAGGATTGTTTATAACTGCAAAGGGACCCGAAAAACACGTATTACGCTATAGGGAAAATTCTCATTTGATAAAGCGCATTCTTCCCACGTTGGGGACCAGGGAAATCCGAGGCAGCCCTGGGAGCCGGAACCCACTGGGCCAGTACACGAACATGGCCCGGCCGAGCAGGTTGTAGCGGGGCACGGTGCCGAGTTGATACTGCGGGTTTCCTTGCTCGTCGTAGAGGCGCAGGGTCGGCGAGGCCATCGTCCAACTCCGCCCGTCGTGGCTCTGCGGGCTGTTATCGCCCATGACGAAGAACTCATCGAGGTCGCTGGGGTTATCCGGGTCTCCCCGCAGCGTCAGCGGGTTGCCCGTAACGGCCCAGCCGGTATGGCGTCCCGGCTCGGACCACACACCTTGGCGTGTGATCAGCCGTTTTTTCATCCTGTTGTCGTCGGCCAGTCTGTGGGCGTAGCTGTAAAGCTGGTTGTGTCGTTTGTCTCCGCCGGAATCCAGCGGTTCCAGGTTGGCCGAGGTATAGTACACGTCGCGCATGAGCTTGAGGTGTCGCAGCTGGCAGGGTCCGGCTTCGGCGGTAATCCGCACCGTCGGGGGCCTCTGGAACCAGTCCCGGCCCTTGGCGAGCCGTATCCGGGTCGTCTGGCTGACCTCTTCGCCTGCTGCTTGCTCGAGGTCTTGCCCCAGCTGGGAGGCCAGGTTCATCCGGCTGGAGAGCTCTTCGTGGTCGGCAGCGTACTGCTGGTCGGTGGTCTGCAGCAGGGCCTGGCCGTCGACCCAGACGGTCACGCGGAAGTCGGCGTGGGTCAGTTCGAGGCGGCTGGGGCGGCCCGGGGAGATGTCGGCCTGCGCCTGGCCCCAGGTTTCCCACTGGGTAAACCCTTCCGGATACGTCCTTTCCCGATGCAGAAGCTGTACGCTGCCATCCGCGGAGAAGCGGGCCTGGAAGTGATGCTCGAAGCTCGACAGTTCCAGCCTGACGGTGCTTTCTGCCGATCCGGGCACGAAGGTTGTCGCCAGTTTCAGATCGCTGACGATGTCCCGTTCCAGTTCGATCCGGTCGGCATCACTGTCAGGGCGCGGGTTGTAGCCGTACCAGGGCAGGAAGGCAGTGGTTTTTCCGGTAAACGCCAGTACCGCCGGGTCGCCCTGACCGGAATAATGCAGGACGCGACCGGCCTGGCTGGCCGACCAGGCCGCAGCCTGATCATCCGAGGCAGGTGCGAACGTCGGCGGGCGGAGAGGTTCAAGATAGGCCAGGGGCGGCAGATCGATCTGGGCCCGGCTTCGGTTTTCCTCTGCCCGCCGCTGGTTCTCCTGGACGACCCATTGGTTGTACCTGCCGATCCACTCGGGGTCCGGGGGGTAGTCCGCGTTGTAGATGACCTGCCACATGGCCTCCTGGACGCGATGAGGCTTGCGGCGGATGCTGAAAGGCCCGCCCTGTTTGATGAAGATGTCGCCGTGGACGATCTCGATCGTCTCGCCGGGCAGGGCGATCAGGCGTTTGATGTAGTTTTCGTGGTTGTTCTGGGGGTTTTTGAAAACCACCACGTCCCACGGCTGGGGCGAAGAGAACTGGTACGGGTACTTCAGCACGAGCACCCGGTCTCCCGCCCGCAGCACGGCAGGCGGGCCGCCGAAGCTGTAGGAGTAATTGCAGTTCGGGCAGACGGCTCCGACGGGTACGCCGACCGGTGCGCTGCTCTTGTCTTCCTTGCCATAGGCGTACTCGTAGGCGCAGGCGGGGCACTGGAGCCTGTAGTGCTCGCCGTAGAGGCGCTCGGCCATCGATCCGGTCGGGATCACGAACGCCTCGACCAGAAACGCCCGCAGTACGAAGGCCAGCACAATCGCCACGTAGATGCTCTCGATGGCGTCCCGGGCGACCTGGACTTCGGATACCGTGTTGTTGCTCTCTTCGGCCATGGTGAGGCTAAACGATAGGACGCGGGGGGCCTGCATGCAACCAAATCTCGCCCCGGCCGGGCTTTTCCTCCCTTGCCTGCCAGCGAGTGTTACCAGCCGGCCTGCAGGAGGGCCTTGTAGTGGCCTCCGGCGGCGAGCAGTTCGTCGTGGCTGCCGGACTCCACCACCCGCCCTTGCTCCAGCACGATGATCAGGTCTGCCTTGCGGACGGTGCTCAGGCGGTGGGCGATGACGAAGGCCGTCCGACCCTCGATCAGGTGCTCCATCGACTCCTGCAGCAGACGCTCGGTCTTGTTGTCCAGGGCGCTGGTCGCTTCGTCGAGAATGATGATCCGGGGGTCTTTCAAGATCATCCGCGCAATGGCCAGTCGCTGGCGTTGGCCTCCGGAGAGCGTCACGCCCCGCTCGCCGACGTGGGTGTCGTAGCCGTCGGGAAGCTGCTCGATGAAGTCGTGGATGTTCGCCTTGACCGCCGCTTCGATAATCTCCTCCCGCGTCGCCTCAGGGCGCGAAAAGGCGATGTTCTGCTCGATGGTCCCGAAAAACAGGAAGGTCTCCTGGAAGACGATGCCGATCGCGTCGCGAAGGGCCTCCATCTTCAGGTCCTCCAGGCGATGGCCGTCGATCCGGACCGTCCCTGCCGTCGGATCGTAGAACCGCGGAACCAGCGAGACCAGCGTGCTCTTGCCGCTGCCGGTCGAGCCGACAATCGCCACGTGCTGCCCCGCAGCGACGTCCAGGTCGATCTGCTCCAGCACGAGCGGGCCGTCGGGTTGGTAGGCGAAACTGACGTCCTCGAAGGTTACCCGTCCCTGCTCCAGGGGCAGGTACTGGGCCTGGGGGGCGTTGGTGATGTCCGGCTCGACGTCGAGGAACTCGAAGACGCGTTCGGTCGAGGCCAGCCCGCGCTGGATGGTGTCGTAGGCGGCCATCAACTGGTTGATCGGCTGGAACAGCAGCGTCATCAGCGGCAGGAAGCTCAAAACCATCCCCGCGGTGACGTTGCCCGTGCCGGTGGCGATGAGGATTCCCCCGGCCGAGCCGGCCAGGATCATCGCAAGGTCCTTGCTGCCGTAGAGCATCTGGTGGTTCAGGCTGAAGATCCGCATCGTGTCGTTGACCGTCTGGAGGTACTCGCGGTTGACCCGGGCAACGTCTTCCGCGGCAGAGGCTTCCTGCCCGAACGCCTTGATCTCCCGGATGCCGGATACCTGCTCCTGCACCGCAGCCGAGACTTTCGCCTGCTGATGGCGCTGCTGGCGGTAGAGGGGCCGGAGTTGATAGCGGATTCGTCGGGAGGCATGGACGATCACCGGCAGGGGGATCAGGCAGAAGGCCAGCAGCAGCGGGCTCATCAGCAGCATGAGGATCGGCGCGAGGATCAGGTGCATCAGTCCGTAGGCAAGGCCGAAGGTGGTCTTGATCATCTGCTGCATCTGCATTACGTCGCCGACGGCGCGGCTGATGATACTGCCTGTCTGCTCGCGGTGGAAATACGACAGCGACAGCTTGTGGAGGTGATGGATAATGTGCGTCTTGAGGTCCAGCAGCAGACGCTGGGTCACCCGCGTGCCCAGCCGCCACATGACCACGCCGATGGCATTGGCGCCGACGATGATCAGCGTCAGGCCGAAAAAGTAGACCAGCGTCCAGGTCACCTTCTCCGACGGCGTGTCGATGACCCCGGTGGTGTCGACGGCAAAGCCGAAGAGACTGACCGGCTTGGGGACGATGACCATGTCGTAGAGATACCGCAGCGACCAGGCCGGCAGGAGGTTGAGCATCGAGTTGAGAAAGTACAGGAGGTACACGTTGCGCAGGGGGACCTTGTAGGGCTTCATGTACTTGAAGAAGCGGCGGGCCAGACCCTTGCGCGGGCGATTGTAGAGGCTGTTCTCGTCGGGAGGCGTGGGGGGAGTCATGATTCCTTTTTGCCCCCTGCCGCCAGTGCTGTCAAGCGGGCATGTGCGATATGTCTACCGTTGCCTGCTGCAAAAACCGGCCCCGGCGAGGCTATGCTGTCTTGTAGGCCACGGCAACTCTTACCGAATCTTTGCGCCATGATGGAATTGATACGCAGTGAGCAGCGTTACGACGTGGTGGTCGTCGGGCGAGGGGCCTGGGGATCGATGGCCGCCATCGCCGCCGCCCGCTCCGGGGCCCGGACACTGGTCATCGAGCAATACGGTTTCCTCGGCGGGACCCTGACCGCCATGGGCGTCTGGCCTCGCCCGCGACCGGGGAGAGGTCTCGGTCAACCGCGAGTTCGTCCTGCTCTTCGAGGTCCTCGACGATCCCCAACAAATACATCTTCGGCCGTCAGGCCAAGGCCGAGGAGTAAGACCTCGACTCCCGTTCTTCTCTCCAGCGCCGTGGCATGTCATGGGGCTTGACCTCCCGGCTGACAGCGGAGATGATGCGTGGCACAAAACTGCAACGATGGGAGAAAAACAGGATGCGGCTGCAGCGATTCGACGGAAACCCGATCCTCTCACCCAAGCCCGACAGCTGGTGGCAGTGTGCGGTGACGGCCAACCCCGGAGCCTGGTACGACGAGGCCTCGAAAACAGTGACCATGCTCTACCGGGCCTCGGCGGCCGACGTGGAACACAAGGTGTATCTGGGACGGGCGGTCTCGGGCGATGGATTTCACTTCGACCGGGCGTCCGACGAACCGGCTGTCTGCCCGTCCGACGGCTTCGACGGCGGGTGCGTCGAGGACCCGCGGATCGTCAAGTTCGGCGAGTGGTACTTCATCGTCTACGCGTCGCGTCCCTTCCCGGCCGGGCAATACTGGCTCAAGACGCCCAACGAACAGTGGAAACCTCCGTTTGCCAGCAAAGACTGGCCGCTCTGCATGCGCGAGAGCCTCAGCTCCTCCGGGCTGCTGCTGACGCGGGATTTCAAGACCTACTACCGCGGCGGGCGGATCACCCACCCCATGCTCGATGACCGGGATGCGATCCTGTTTCCCGAGAGAATCGGCGGGAAGTTCGCCATGCTCCACCGCCCGATGAACTGGGTCGGCCAGGGCTACCCGTCGCAGACTCCTTCGATGTGGCTGATGCTTTCCGACGACGTGCACCACTGGGACTACAGCCGCTCGAAGTTCGTCGCCAAGGCCCGGTTCGACTGGGAGAAGAAGATCGGCGGCTCGACGCCCCCGCTGAAAACCGACCGCGGCTGGCTGACCATATACCACGCCGTCGGGCCCGACCTGCACTACCGCCTCGGCGTGATGATGCTCGACGCCGATGAGCCCTGGAAGGTCACGCACCGCGCGCCGGACTGGATCCTCCAGCCCGAGCAGTGGTACGAGCTGGAAGGCTTCTACAAGGGCTGCATTTTCCCGTGCGGCAACGTGGTAATCGACGGGACGCTGTTCGTATACTACGGCGCAGCCGACCGTCACGTTGGTGTGGCGACGGCCGATTTCTCCGAGCTGACCGACTGGCTCTGCCGGTTCCCCGTCGAGGAGTAAACCCATGGCCAAAGCTGACCACCCGTATCGTCCCGCCTGGCCGGACAGCGAGATCCACGTCTGCCCGGCTGGGAAAGAAAAGTGGTCGGGCCGATTCGCCGAACCCAATGGCCACGACAGCGACGGGCCGCTGCCCTCGCTGGACTGGGCCCTGTCCAAGCTGGCGGATTCTCCGCCGGCTGAACCCGTTACCCTCTGGCTGGACGGCGGGACGTACTTCCTGGACCGGACGCTGGAGCTGACCGAGGAGACGCCGCTGGTGACCATCGCGGCCCGGCCGGGTCAGGACGTGACACTTTCGGGCGGACGGCGGATCGAGAACTTCCACGAGACCACCCGCAACGGCCTGCGGGCCTGGGTGGCCCAACTGCCCGAGGTGGCCGCGGGCCAGTGGTATTTCCGTTCGCTGTACGTCGACAACCAGCCCGCCCGCCGGACGCGCGTCCCGGCCGAGGGCACGTGGCGGATCGCGTCGGTCCCGGGTATGACCTTCGATGCCTTCATCGGCCCCAAGGCCGCCCATCACAAAGCGTTCTACCTCCAGCCGGACCAGTTGGGCGACTGGTCCAACGTGGAGGATATCGACGCGGTGGCCGTACACTACTGGCTGGAAGAGCGGATGGCCCTGGCGGCGATCGACCCGGCCAGCGGGCGGATCGACACGCAGGTCAAGCCCTGGTTCCCGCTGAAAGACGACGCCGCCGCCCGTTGCGCGCGAATCTGGTTCGAGAACGTCCCCGAGGCCCTGGAACGCCCGGGCCAGTGGTACCTCGATCGGGCCAGCGGAGAACTGACCTACCTGCCGACCGACGAGCAGGACCTGGAGACCACCGTGGTCATCGCCCCGGTGCTGGGCCAGCTGATCCGCATCGCAGGCCAACCCGGGCGGCCCGCGCGGGGCATCTTCCTGCAGGATCTGCGCCTGGCCCACTGCGACTGGACGCCGATTCCGGGGCGCGGCACGGACTCCCAGGCGGCCTACTCGGTGCCCGGCCTGGTCGAGATGAAACACGTCCGCCAGTGCGGGCTGCTGCGTTGCCGGTTCGGACCGGCCGGACCGTACGGCCTGGAGTTGGGCTTCGGGGCGCGGGGCAACCGCGTCGAGGGCTGTCGTTTCGAGCGCCTCGGAGCAGGGGGGATCAAACTCATCGGCCCGCCTGCCGGCAGCGACCCGGCTGACCGGGTCAGCCACAACATCGTCTCCGGCTGCGAGATCCACCACTGCACCGACGTTTTCCCCAGTGCAGTCGGTATCCTCGTCATCCACGCCGACAACAACATCGTGCGCGGCAACCACATTCACCACCTGGAGTACAGCGGCATCAGTTGCGGTTGGACGTGGGGCTTCGGCGACTCGGCCACCTTCAATAACCGCATCGCCGACAACCATATCCACCATCTCGGCACGGGGCTGCTCAACGACATGGGCGGGATCTACACCCTCGGCCAGCAGCCGGGCACGGTGATCTGCGGCAACCATATCCACCACATCACGGCCGAGAACTACGGCGGCTGGGCCATCTACGCCGACGAGGGCTCGAGCTATGTCGTCATCGAGAACAACCTGCTGCACCATACCTCCAGCGAGTGTTTCAACCTGCATTACGGCAAGGAGACGATCCTGCGCAACAACGTGCTGGCGTATTCCGGGCTGGGGGTGATCTCCATCAGCGCCGCCGGGGATTGGAACTCGCTGACAATCCAGCGGAACATCGTTCTTTCCGACGGAAAGCCCGTTCTGGTCGCCCGCGACGAGGACAGTCTCGCCCAGCGCGGCTTTGCCAGCGACCTCAACTGCTTCTGGGACACCGCAGGGGAGGTGACCGGCGGGGACGAGATGCGCGACGAGATGTCGCAGGTCACCTGGAAGCGATACACGCTGGCCCAGTTGCAGCAGATGGGCTACGACATCCACAGCCTCGCGGCCGATCCGGTTTTCGCCGACCCGGCCAACGGCGACTTCCATCTCCCTGCCGACAGCCCGGCTTTTGCGACCGGGTTTGCTGCCTTCACCGCCGCCGGCGTCCGGGTGGGATATCCCAACCAATAGCGACAGATTCTTCTGTTGTGGCTTGGCCAAGGCTCCTGCAGATGACCCGTTCACGCAGGTGGGGGCCGGTAAGGCATCCTGCTCGTCCCTGCCCTGGGCTGCCGGTGCGGCTCTCCGCGGCGGCGATGGTTCGACGATTCAGGCAGAACCCGTCGCCGGTGATCCCGTTGTACCCAAGACCCTGCGGCCTGGCTGCGGGACGATACGGGACAGACAACGTGCAACCGAAACTCCAGGAAGGGCAAGAAATGGACAAAAAGAGCTTTGGACGCAGAATTGCAGTTGCGACCACGCTGGCCTTGGCGGGATGGGCAGTTGCAGGCCAGCCCGACCGGGCCCCAGGCCTGCGGGGCGAGTACTTCCGCAAGGACAACTTCGCCGATAGGCTGGCCGACCGCCTCGACGCAACCGTGCAGATCGAGGACGAGCAGCAGCTGATCTTCCCCGCTGAGGCTGAGGCCCAGTCAATCCGCTGGACAGGTAGCCTGGAGGTGCCGAAATCCGGCAGGTACACCTTTGGCTACCGTGTCGATGACGAGCTGGCCGTCTGGATCGACGGGCGGAAGATCATCGATCAGAACGAGAGCATGGACGAAGCCAAGCAGGTCGAGGTGGAATTGGAAGCGGCAAGCAAGCCCATCCGCATCGAGTATCGCAACAGCGGCGGGGGCAACGCCGAGCTGGACCTGCACTGGAAAGGGCCGGGCCTGAAGGACCAGCCTCTGGGATCGACGCATCTGTCTGTCGCCGCCTGGAAGCACATGCCACCCGAAACGGCCGAGGCGTTCGACCTGGGCAAGGACTGGAAGGACAGCCGAACAACTGGGCTTCGCGGGCAGTATTTCCGGGGCGAGCATTGGGACAAGCGCGTCCACGAGCAGTTGGACAGGTCGCCGGACATCCCGGGAAACTACCCCATGCCCTCCGGCCGCCTGGAAGAAATCTCGGTC
This sequence comes from Phycisphaerae bacterium, assembly GCA_046541415.1. Classification (GTDB taxonomy): domain Bacteria; phylum Planctomycetota; class Phycisphaerae; order SM23-33; family SM23-33; genus CAZOVB01. The sequence goes on from JBKHDI010000024.1 coordinate 40,424, forward strand.
CGGTGGACGGGCCTGCTGCAGGTCGAGAGGGATGGCCAGTATACTTTTGAAGTCGACAGCGATAACGGCTTCTGGATGTCGCTGAACGGGCGGCAGGTGATCGCCCAGTCACGCCATGGGCGAAGGTCTTACAAGCTCAAGCTGGAAAAGGGGCTTTACCCGTTGCGGATCGACCACAACCAGGGCGGGGGCGACTGTCATCTTCGCCTGCGGTGGTCCGGGCCGGGCTTTAAGGATGAGTCCCTGGCCGGGTCGGTCTGGACGCGCAGGTGGAAGGGCATGAGCCCGGCTGAGCCGATGGTCGTGTTCCTGATGTACGGGCACTCGAACATGGACGGTCGGGCCAAGCAGACGCAGGTCGACCACCCGCGCATCTGGCAATGGGGAGATGGCGTATGGCAGCGGCTGGAGGAGGACAAGAGTGCTTCCGGTCCCATGCTGCATGCCCTGGCCGGGAAGTACCCGAATACGCACTTCGGCATGGTCAAGGTGACCACCAGCGGCGGGACGCTGAAGGAGGACTTCCTGCCCAAGCGGTGGTCGTACCGTCGGCTGATCGAAGAAGTCGGACAGATCGCCGGTCCCCACCGCATCGGTGGCGTGGTGACGATGATCGGCTGGTGCGAAGGCGGCCAGGAAGAAGGCGAACCCCGTTCCTTCGGCGAGGACTTCGCCAAGATGATCGACTCGCTGCGGAAGGACCTGGATCAGCCCGACCTGCCGTTTGTCGTCTCCCAGGTCGAGGCGGGCAACCCGCCGAAACGCGACCAGGCCGCCTGGAAAACGGTCCACGCCGCCATCGCCGACCTGCCCCGGTACCGCGACAACGTGGTGGTCGTCCCGGCTAACGACGCGCTTCTCGATACCCACCATTACGATCGCAAGGGCAACCAGATCTGGGCGAAGCGGGCCGCCGAACTGGCTGGCAAGGCCAAGCTGGTCGAACATTCTCTCGGTGAGGGACAATTGCGAATCGGCCGGGCCGAGGCGCCGAAGACCCGCGGCTCCGGAAAAACTCTCGCCGTAGTCCGGGCCAAACTCGAAAAGATCAGCAAGGCCCGCTCGGTCGAGCAACTGGGCACGTACCGCCACAGCCTGCTGACAGCCCAGTATCGGGTGATGGAGGTGGTATCGGGAGAAATGGACCACAAGCGCATCCTCGTGCTGACCTACGGCATCCGGGATCGCGAGCCCCAAAAGGCCGCCAGGCTGCGCCCGGGGCGGACGATGGTACTGGAACTGAGCGACTGGGCCGACCACAGGCCCCTGCACAGCCTGGCCATCGATGACGACATCGACAACTACGACAGTCCCCAGTTCTGGGCCGAGGACATCCGCCAGGGGCCCTGAGCCCTTCTGCCGGCCCTCCAAACGCAGGGTCTCCAGACCCTTGCCCCAGGTGCCCGGGCCGGTTGGATCCTGAGCCTGTCGAAGGCCGGCCGTGCCGATCACCCACCGGTGCCGGGGCTCACGCCGTCTGGAGACCCGGCGGTTGGGAGGGGCAGGTGCCGGGGGCGCATGAAAAAGGGCAGCCCGGGGTGGGCCGCCCTTTGGGGGGCTGTTGCGTGGGGGTCTCAGGCGGTTTCGTCGGGGTTCCAGTCTCGCTTGGGGGGCTTGACGACCATACCGGACTTGATGGCCTTGGTCGAGGCCTTGACGCGGACGACCTTGCCGTCGATCAGGGCTTTGACGCGCTGGATGTTGGGCTTGAACTTGCGCTTGGTTACGCTGGTGGTCTTGCGACCGACGCCGCCGAGGTACTTGGCCTTGCCGCGGCGGGAGACCTTGTTGCCGCTGCTGGTTCGCTTGCCGGTAAAGTTGCACACGCGAGGCATATCTGGATGCTCCCTGTCAGGGTTTACGATACAGTCAATCGAAGTCGAGCCGGGCATTGTACAGGCAAACGGTGGAATCCCCAAGGGGATTTTTCCGCATTTTCGGTCCCGGCGCGGCTGGGGTTTACTCTTCTTCTTCCTGCTTGGCCGCCTGGTCGATGATCTGCTGCTGGACGTTGGAGGGCACGGGTTCGTAGTGGCTGAATTCCATGGTGTAGCTGCCCTGTCCGCCGGTGACCGAGCGGAGTTGGGAGTTGTACTGCATGACTTCGGCCAGGGGTGCCTGGGCCTTGACGGTGACCATGTTGCCCGGGAGCATGTCCTGTCCGAGGATGCGTCCCCGGCGTCCTGAGAGGTCCGAGGCGATATCGCCCATGAAATCGGCCGGGACGGTGATTTCCATGTCGACCAAGGGTTCGAGCAGGGCGGGTTTGGCCTTTTTGACCCCGTCGATAAAGGCCAGTCGTCCGGCGGTCTTGAAGGCAACTTCCTTGGAATCGACCGGGTGGTGCTTGCCGTCGTAGACACTGACGCGGATATCCTGCATGGGATAGCCGGCCACGGCACCCTTGCCGAGCACTTCGACGATTCCCTTTTCGATTGCGGGCAGGAACTGTCGGGGGATCGACTCGCCGAAGAGGTCGTTGACGAACTCGAAGCCCTCACCGCGTTCCATGGGTTCGACACGGAGGTAGACTTCGCCGAACTGGCCGGCCCCGCCGGTCTGCTTTTTGTGGCGGTGGTGACCCTCTGCCTTGGCCAGGATGGTTTCGCGGTAGGGGATCTTGGGGGGCTTGGTGTTGACGTCGAGGTCGAAGCTCTTCTGCATCTTGGTCAGCATGATCCGCAGGTGCAGATCGCCGATGCCGCTGATGACGGTCTCGCCGGTCTGGCTGTCGCGGTGGGCGTCGAAGGTGGGGTCTTCCTCGTCGAGCTTGTGCAGGGCGTCGGAGATCTTCTGTTCGTCGCCGCGGGCCTTGGGTTCGACGGCCATGGAATACATGGGGGTCGGGAAATCCGGCAGGGCCCGCTGCATGGGCTGGCCGTCCTCGTGGAGGATATCTCCGGCCTGGATTTCCTCGACCTTGGCCAGGGCGATGATATCCCCGGCGACGGCTTTCTGGACTTCCTTGGTTTCCTTGCCCATGACCTTGAAGAGGTGTCCGACCTTGTTGGTTCTCCGGTCGTCACGCAGGTGGTAGTTGGTGTCGCTGGTCATCGTGCCCTGCAGGACGCGGATCCAGGCGAGTTTGCCGACGAAGGGGTCTGAGGTGATCTTGAAGGCTTGTGCGATCAAAGGTTTGCCCGCATCGGCGGTCACTTCGACGTCCTGGGCCTCTTCGCCTTCGCCGGTCTGGACGGGTCGGGGCTGGCCGACGCCCAGCGGTGCGGGGAAGTAGTTGGCGATCGCATCGAGCAGCTGTTCGACGCCGACCATCTCGCGGGCTGCGGTAAAGAGGATGGGCACGACCGCGCCTTCGCGCATGGCGGCGGCAAAGGCGGCCGAGAGTTTCTCGGGGGCGACCGTTTCCCCGCCGAGGTAGGCTTCCATGAGCTCTTCATCGGCCTCGATGATATTTTCCTGGATCTCCATGTTAGCCGACTCGACGTCGCCGATGTCGCTTTGGCCGGACTCGTTGTTGAAGCAGTCGATGACGTCTTTCATCCCGCCGGCAGGCAGGTTCATCGGCTTGCAGGCCGAGCCGAAGGACTCCTCGATCTCGCCGAGCAGGCGGGTCAGGTCGATGTTCTCGCCGTCGATCTTGTTGATGACCAGGGCGGTGGGCATGGACTCCGCCTGGGCGATCTTGAACAGCCTGCGGGTGTTGACTTCGATTCCTGCGGTGGCGGAGATGACGATCAGGGCGACGTCGGCCCCGGCCAGGGAGCTGATGGCCCCGCCGATAAAGTCGGGATATCCGGGCGAGTCGATGAGGTTGATGGTCTTGCCGGCGTGGTCGATGTATGCCAGGGCCGGGTCTACCGAGTGCTCGCGGTCTTTCTCGATCTCGGTGTAGTCCAGGACGCTGTTCTTTTCATTGACCGATCCGAGCCGACTGGTGATCTTCTTTGCGTGAAGGATGGCCTCGGCGAGGGTGGTCTTGCCCGCCCCTCCGTGCCCGAGCAGTACGACGTTCCGGATATCCTGCGGTTTCGATGCCGGCATATGTGGTCTCCATCAATCTGATTGCTATCGCTGGATTTGGCATGTCCCGCCCGGATGAGGTCCACGTGGCCGATCCGAAGCGGGACAAGTTACCAAGTGTAGCGTGTTCGGGTCCGAGGGCAAGTGTGAATTTGCCCTGTCTTAACAGAGG
>JBKHDI010000025.1:0-44472 GCA_046541415.1 Phycisphaerae bacterium
GCGACGCGACAGCCTTCGTTCGTCGCGAGAAAGGTTCGCGGCGAACGAAGACTGGGCCCTGAAGGATTCGAACCTACGACCAAAGGATTATGAGTCCTCTGCTCTAACCGCTGAGCTAAGGGCCCTGGGGGGTGGGTGCAGAGTAACCGGAGGGGCCGGCCGGGTCAATCGGGATTTGGCGGTGGCCGGCGGATCGGAGGCGGTTGGGGAAGAAGGGGGGTCGGCGCGGGCAGGCGGGCTGGCCGGTCCGGCCGGTCCGAGGGCGCCCGAGAGACGGGCAGAGTGCTGGGGTATGCTGGACAGGCAGGGACAAGTCATTTGTCCCCTGGACGAAGTCAATCTGTTCTATGTGCGCAGATTCTGTTGCGATTCGGTTAAGAAGGCCTTGCCGGTCGGGGGGATGATTACTATTCTCTGGGCTCGCCGCAAACCTTCTGGAGCGAATCTCAAGAGCCCATGAGCCAAGCGAAACACGATCCGGTGCAGGATGCCCTGGCTGAGATGTCCGATCTGAGCCTGGAAAAGCACCTGCAGAGCCCGAAGACATCCATGCCCACGTGGATGCGCGCGGTGATCGCTATTCTGGCGTTGTACGCGTTTATCGCATCGGTGAAGATGATCGGCACGGGCCTGAAGACGACGGTCAAGGACGAGGCCGGCCAGAGGGTCCAGACCTGGCTGCTGGATCAGGTGGACGACCCGCTGACGGGCCTGTTCGTCGGGCTGCTGCTGACGAGCATGGTCCAGTCGTCCAGTTTCACCACCGCCTTGACGGTGGGTCTGGTCGGCGACCAGATTCTTCCGCTGCACGCGGCGATTCCGATCATCATGGGGGCGAACATCGGGACCAGCGTGACGAACATCCTGGTATCGCTTGCCCACGTGCGCAGGCGGCTGGAGTTCAGGCGGTCGCTGGGCGGGGCGATCGTGCATGACTTTTTCAACGTGTTGTGCGTGCTGTTGTTCATGCCGTTGGAGATGGCCTTCGGGATCATCTCCCGGCCGGTGGACTTCCTCCATGACAAGCTGGCGGGTCTGAGTTTTTTCAAAGCCGACCCGACCGAGAGTATCGGCTTTATCAAGCAGGCCTTTGCCCTGCCGGGCAAGAGTCTCAACAGCCTCATGACCGAGACCCTCTCGCTTCCGAGGACGTGGGGCGGGTTGATCGTGTCTGTCTTCGCGATGGTGCTGTTGTTCCTGGCCTTGTGGCTGCTGGTCAAGATGCTTCGCGGGCTGATGGAGGACAGGTTGTCGGGGGCCCTGTCCAAGACGCTGTTCCGCAACCCGCCGATCGCCTTCCTGGTCGGGATCGTGATGACCATCGCGGTCCAGAGTTCGTCGGTGACGACCTCGCTCGTCGTGCCGCTGGTGGGGGCGGGGATCCTCAAGATTCGCCAGATTTATCCGTACACGCTGGGGGCGAATATCGGCACGACGATCACGGGTCTGCTGGCGGGCCTGGGTGGGGGCACGCCGCAGGGCGTGGCGTGTGCTTTGGGCCACCTGCTGTTTAACGTACTGGGCACGATCGTCTTCTGGCCGTTGCAGTTCATCCCGATCTCGCTGGCCAAGGGCTTTGCGAAGATGGCCTCGCGGCGAAGGCTGCTGGCTGCGTTCTACATCCTGTTCGTTTTCTTCGTCGTGCCGATCGTCGCGATCGTTATCTCGTATTACATACGGAACTGAGACTTCCCGGGAGCAAGACCATGCTGAAACAGATTTTCCAGGCATTTGCCCGCAAAGACGTGGTACACGACCTCTCGGCCCAGATCGGGGAGATGATCGACGCGGCCCATTGGATGTTCGACCGGGCCAGCGAGGCGCTGCTGGGCAAGGTGAAGGTCGACGAAATCTCCGACCAACTCTACGCCAAGGACCGCGAGATCAACCATCTCGAGCAAAAGATCCGCGAGCAGATCATGACGCACCTGACCGTCGGCCACGAGGGCGACCTGGCGCCCTGCCTGGTGCTGATGAGCCTGGTCAAGGACGCCGAACGCATCGGCGACTACTGCAAGAACATCTTCGAGGTGGGCAAGTTCCGGGCTGCGGAATTCAAGCACCAGGAGTTCGCCCAGCCGCTGGATGACATCCGCCAGAAGATCGCCGACCTGTTCGAGCCGGTCAAGCAGGCGCTCATCCACTCCGATGCCAAGGCCGCCAAGTCGCTGCGCGACACCGCCCGGGAGCTTTCCAACAAGTGCGACATGATCGTCCAGCAGTTGCTGCGGCTGGAGGGGGAGTTCCCCGCCTCCGAGGCGGTGATGTACTCCCTGCTGGCCCGCCACTACAAGCGGGTCGAGGCGCACCTGTCGAACATCGTCATCGGCATCATCTCGCCGGTGCCCCTGCTGGACTTCCTGAAGCGCAACTGAGCGGGCCAAACCCGCTCCGGCAGGCTTGCATAGCGCGGTTGCGGCGCGCATGATACCTACTTATTTCCTGTCCTGCCCCGCGGGCGTCATCGCGACGCGCCGGCAGGGGCGGGACGAACCGGACGGGTACCATGCGTCGTTACAGTTTCTTCATACGCCTGTTTGCGGGCAACCTGCTGCTGATTCTGCTGATTCTCGGCACGGGGGCGTATCTGGCGTTTGACTTCTTCGACAGCCGGTTCGCCCAGCAGAATCTCACCCAGCACCTCCGGGTTACGGAGATGTCCAAGTCGTGGATGCAGCACGTCTGGCCGGCGCTGCTGGACGAGCAGGACAAGCCCGACCGCTCGCGGATCGATACGCTGGTCAAGTCGCGCCTGGCTGCGGGTCTGGGCGATACGCGGCTGACGATTATCGGTCCGGAAGGGGAGGTCCTCGGCGAGAGCAACGAACTGGCGGCGCGAAAGATGGTCAACCACCTGATCCCGGAGAGGCCGGAGGTGATCTCCGCCAGCCAGGGCCGGCCCGGCTGGGACACCCGCATGAGCGACACCTTCGGTCGGATGTACCGCTACCACGCCCTGCCGATCCGTCGCGAGGGCGAAGTGGTGGGCATCGTCCGGACGGCGATGCGGGTCGAGCGGCTGATCGAACAGCGGGAGCTACTGCAGCGATCGTTCATGATCGGCATGGGGGCCATTGCCGTTGCCGCGGTGGCCCTGGGGTTGCTGGTCAGCTGGATCTGGTACACCCCCCTGCGGAAGCTGACCCTGGCGGCGCGATCGGTGGCCTCGGGCAGTCTGCAGAAGCGGACGGGCTTGTCGGGGCACGATGAACTGGGCCAGCTGGCCCGCGCATTGGACGAGATGCGCCAGAACATCGCGGCGCAGATCGAGCTGATCAACACCCAGCGTGCGAACCTCCAGGCGGTGGTGGCCACGCTGGGCGAGGGGATCATCGCGACCAACCAGGCCGACCAGGTCGTGCTGATCAACCGCTCGGCCTGCCAGATGCTCGACGTGCCGGCCGACGCGAACCAGACGGGCCAGCACCTCCAGCAGATCGTCCGCGTCGCCGACATCATCGACCTCTATCGCCACGTGCAGGACAACCAGGCCGAGGCGTCGATCCAGACCGACGTGGACGTGCTGGGACACCTGCGGACGCTGGAGGTAACAGCCTGCCCGGTCTCCACGGGCCCCGGCGAGGGGCTGCGCGTGCTGATCGTGCTCTACGACGTGACGGACATCTCGCGGGCGGCGGCGATGAAGACGGAATTCGTAGCCAACGCGTCGCACGAACTGCGCACGCCGCTTGCGACGATCCGGGCGGCGGTGGAGAACATGGGAACCATCCGCCCGATCGAGCAGGACCAGGCCAGCTTCACCAAGATGCTCGATATTCTCAACCGCCACGTGGATCGGCTGCAGAACATGACCGACGACCTGCTGAACATGAACGTCGTGACCAGCGACCAGCTGGCCCTTCGGGCTGAGACGATCGAGATCGAGGACTTGGCCGCGTGGGTTCGGACGCATTTCTCGGCCCGGGCGTCCGAGCGTCAGATCGAACTGGCCGTCGAGGTCGACAAACCCGGCGGGAGCTTCGAGTCGGACAGGAAGCTGGTGGAGATGATCCTGCAGAATCTGCTGGAGAACGCCCTGAAATTCACCCCCGCCGGCGGGCAGGTGACTTTCTCGGGCAAAGTCGAGGGCGACTCGGCCCAGTTGCAGGTTCGCGACACCGGCTGCGGGATCAGGTCGGAGGACCAGTCGCGGATCTTCGAGCGGTTCTACCAGGCCGACCAGGCCCGCAGCGGCGACAACCGCATCCGCGGCACGGGGCTGGGCCTGGCGATCGTCAAGCACGCTTCGGAACAGCTGGGCGGACAGATCAAGCTGGTCAGCCGACTGAACCTGGGCACGACGATCACCATAACCCTGCCGGCCTCGGTCCAGCGGGCCGGCAGTTCGCTGCTTTCAGGCAGACGGCAGTGAGGCCGAGTCCAGCACGGTCCGGCAGAACAGCTCGATTCCCAGCCCCAGGGCGTTGTCGTTGAAGTCGAACCGCGGGTCGTGGAGCATCTCGGCGTGCTTGTCGCCTTCTGCCAGGCCGAGAACCATCATGCAGGCCGGAACCTGTTGGGCGAAATACGCGAAATCCTCGCCACCCATCGACGGTTCGATCTCGACCGCTGCCAGCGAGTCGATCTTCTCGATGACGGACCGGGCGTACTGCGTTGCGGCCGCGTCGTTGACGGTGGGGGGGTAGTTCTCCAGCATCCGGACGCTGCCGACGCAGCCCAACGCGCCGCTGAGGTCGCCGACGATCTGCCCCAGCCGCTCCAGGGCCTGCTCGGCCAGGGGGTCCTCGAACGTCCGCAGCGTGCCCAGCAGCCTGGCCCGCTGGGGGATGACATTGCAGGCGTTGCCGGCCTGGAAGCTGCAGATGCTCAGTACCGAGGCCTTCAGCGGCGCCAGGTTGCGGCTGACGATGCTCTGCAAGGCCGAGACGACCTGGCAGCCGGCGTAGACCGGATCAATCGCCCGGTGCGGGCTGGCGCCATGGCCGCCGCGGCCTTCGATGATGATCTCGAACGTGTCGACCCGCGCCTGGCTGGGCCCGGCCAGCAGACCGACTTGCCCCAGAGCAAGGGGCCGGCCGTGGATGGCGAAGGCAGCGGCCGTATCCACGCCCCCGAACTGCCTGCCCAGGGCCCCGGCCGCCAGCACCTCCCGGGCCCCGCCGCCTTCCTCCTCGGCCGGCTGGAAGACGAACTTGACCGGGCGCGGCAGGCGGTCGCGCAGCCGGTTGAGTACCATCGCCGCGCCCAGAAGCATCGCGGTGTGCCCGTCGTGGCCGCAGGCATGCATGCAGCCGGGGTTCTGCGAGGCGTAGGGCAGGGACGTCTCCTCCTCCAGCGGCAGGGCGTCCATGTCGGCGCGAAGGCAGATGGCCCCGCGTTCGGCGGCGCCAGGATCGGTCGGGAGCACCCAGGCGACGATCCCGGTCCGGCCCACGCCCGTTACGTGCTCGATGCCCTCCCCGGCCAGCGCTTCGGCGACGCGACCGGCGGCGTACGACTCCTGGAACGCGATCTGCGGGTGGGCGTGCAGATCGTGACGGAACTGGATGATCCGGCCTCGGATATCGGCGATCCTCGCCGACAGCACATCTTGCATGGGGGTCTCCTGTTATGAACCGTGAGGCATTCTAGCAGGCCGTGCCGGCAGCGGCCAAGCCTGCCAAGCGGCAAACTTGCGATCCGCTTGATTCGCGGTACAATGCCCTCCGCCCCAACGTCAGATCAAGGTAAGGATGCCGCCGTGACCCCAGACGATTTGCTGATCCCCCCGGCCGAGTGGTCCGCCCTGGCGGGCCGATTCACCTGGCCCGACCAGCCCGTCCTGGCCAGCCCCTTCGCTGATGACCTGGTCGGCCTGGACCTGCTCGTCGGGCAGTTGCGGCGCATCGGACGCAGGGCGGCGGTGCACCGCAGTCTCGGCGGCGCGACGCTGCAGATCGCCCGCGACGTGGCCATCGCACATCCCGAAGCCTACCTGCTGGAGATCCGCCCGGGGGCCATCCGCCTGACAAGTCGGACCGCAGCGGGGGCCTACTACGGCCTGGCGACGCTGCGACAGCTGGTTGCCTCCTCGGCAGAGGCGCACCTGCCGTGCTGCCGGATCGAAGATGCCCCCGCCTTTGCCCGGCGAGGCGTGTACCACGACATCTCGCGCGGCAAGGTGCCTTCGCTGGAGACGCTTAAGCACCTGGCGACCACCCTGGCCGGATGGAAGGTCAACGAACTGCAACTCTACGTCGAGAACGTCTTCTGTTTCGCCGGCCATCCGTCGATCGGCCAAGGCTACGACCCGCTGAAGCCCGAAGAGATCATCCAGCTGCAGGACCACTGCAGGCAGCATCACATCCGCCTTGTCGGCTCGCTGGCGACGTTCGGACACATGGAGAGAATCCTCCAACTGCCTGCCTACCGCCACCTGGCCGAGCTGCCCGGCTACCGCGACTGGCCCGGCGGGACCACGCTCTGCCCGACAGATCCGGGCAGCGTGGGGCTTGTCGGCGACCTGCTGGGCCAGTTCGTCCCGCTGTTCGAGGCGGGGGATTTCAACCTCTGCGGCGACGAGCCCTGGGAACTCGGTCAGGGGCGCAGCCGCTCCGCGGTCGAGACAAAGGGCAAGGGGCGGGTTTACCTGGAATACATGAAGCAGATCTGCCGGATATGCAGGCAACTGGGCAAGAGGCCGAACCTATGGAGCGACATCGTCCTGGAGCACCCGGAGCTGCTGGGCGACTGGGACAAGGACGTGGTGATGCTCAACTGGGACTACCACCCCGACGGCGAGCGGATGAAACGGACCGGTGAGATTGCCGATGCCGGGCTGGAGCTGCTGGTCTGCCCGGGGACCAACAGCTGGAACAGCCACGGTGGGCGCCTGGAGATGGGGCGGCAAAACATCCTGAGCTTCGCGGCTCTCGGTCAGGAGTTTGAGGCTGACGGGGTGCTGAACACCGACTGGGGCGACAACGGACACCGCAACATGCTCGCGGTCAGCTGGGCGAACTTCGCGGTCGGGGCCGCCGCGGCCTGGCAGCCGGACAGGGCAGCGGAGGTAACCGACTGGCCCGAGAGACTGCTCGCCCAGCACGTCCAACTGGATCGGCCCGGGCTGGCCGACGACATCCGTACCCTCGCCACTGCGCACCAGCAGCTGGGGCTGGACTGGGCCAACGATACGCTGACGTACTTCACGCTGTCCCAGCCGGCGGAGGACCTGTTGCGTGAAGACCGCCCGCGCGGGCGGGTCGTGGACGAGGTCGACCCGGCCGCCCTGGCCGGGCGTATCGAAGCGTTGGAGGCGCTGGATTTCTCGCCGGATCCCGCAGCCCGGCCGGATGTGGCCGACGACCTGGCAGAGTGGGACCTGGCCCGCAACCAGGAACTGGCCGCCTGTCATCGAGCGATTTTCCTGCAGGCGATGCGACAGGGCGAGCCGCCGACGGAGGCGAACGTGGAAGGGTATCTGGAAACGGCAGGGCGGCTTGGCGCTCAGCTGCCGGCCGTCTGGACGCGACGCAACCGCACCAGCCGCCTGGCCGGTGAAATCGCGCTGCTCGAAGCGGCCATCGAACACGCCGAGGACCTGCGATGACTGCGATGCTTGCCGCAGGATTTACTGCCCTGGATTACGGCGTACTTGTCACCTACCTCGCCGGGATGATGCTCCTGGGGGCGTGGTTCTCACGACGCGAGAACTCCGCGGAGGATTACTTCCTGGCCGGGCGGAGGATTCCCTGGTGGGCGGCGGGGGTGAGTATTTTCGGCACGGCCCTGTCGGCCCTGACATTCATGGGCGTGCCCGCCCGCTCGTACGGGGGGGACTGGCAACTGATGCTGCAGGACAACGCGCCCTTGCTGCTCGTGCCTGTGGTGGCGCTGGTTTATATCCCGTTCTACCGGCGGCTGAACCTGAGCACCGCCTACGACTACCTCCAGAGGCGGTTCAACCTGGCCTGCCGGTGGGTCGGCAGCCTGTATTACATCCTGTTCCAGTTCTGCCGGATGGCGGTGATCCTGACGCTGACGGCCATCGCCCTGCAGGTGGCCACCGGCTGGGACATCTACTGGTGCATCGCGATCATGGGCGCCCTGGCCGCGGTCTATACCGTCGCCGGCGGGATCGAGGCGGTCATCTGGACGGACCTGGCCCAGGTGACCGTCCTGCTGGGCGGGGCCATCTTCGCGGTCGCCATGATCGCCTGGAACACCGAAGGGGGCCTGGGCGGGATCATCTCGGCCGGGGCAGGGGCGGGCAAGATCAGCCTGGGTCGATGGTCGGAGTTCTGTACCCGCGACAAGGGTCCGGCGATCTGGCTGATCCTGCTGGGCGGGGCCATCGGCGGCTTCGGCACGTATACAACCGACCAGGGGGTCGTACAGCGCTACCTGTCGACCGCCGATGCAAAATCCGCCGGCAAGGCCCTCTGGACCACCGCCATTCTGGGCCTGCCTTCGGGTATACTCTTCTACTTCTTCGGCACGGCGTTGTGGTCCTGGTTCGGCCGGACCGGCCAGGCGCCGGCTTTGGGGGTCAACGGCAACGCGATCGTGCCCTGGTTCGTCGTCCACCACCTGCCGACGGGGATCAGCGGTCTGGTTATCGCGGGGATTTTCGCCGCGGCGATGAGCAGCCTGGACAGCGGCATAAACGCGATTTCCTCGGCTGTGCACAACGACTTCGTCGAGCGTTTCGTCAAGCTCCCGGACCGTAGCGCCGTCCGGCTGGCCCGGCTGGTCAGCATCCTCTGTGCGGAGGTGGCCATACTGCTGGCGATGTTGCTGGCGGCCAGTCCCGCATTCAACGAGGTTCTGCTGAACATCTTCTTCAAGATGCTGTTTTTCTTCGCCGGACCCCTGGCCGGCCTGTTTGCCGTGGGTATCTTCACCCGCCGTGCCACGGGTCTATCCGCTTTGGCAGGCGTCGCTGCCGGACTCGGCGTCAATTCGTATGTCGTGCTGTTCACGCCCCTGCCAGGCCAGACCTACGCCCCGATCGGCCTGGCGGTGACATTCACGGTATCCTGGGCCTTGGGCTTGATCCCCCAGCCCCGGAAACCCTTGGCCGCGATGACCATCCACACCGGCTGCGACCGATCCTGAACCCCAGAGGCAGATCGTCCATAAGATCCGCGATCGACGCCGCTCCTATTTCGTTGCTGTAATAGCAACAAGGAAACGAGTGTCGTTGTTTCTCCTCGCGCATCGGCAGGGGAGTCCGCGGTACAGGGTGAATGGCGATCCGGTCTCCTCGATCGACAAGGAACGATCGAACGCATCTCGGGTGGAGAGTCGAGCGCAGGGACAAGGAGCGATCGAACGCCAATCGCAGGGTCAGGGGGTCCTACGTCTGGATGTGAGGCAGACCTGCAATTTGCGTGAAGTTCATTTGTGCAGGATCTTCCAGGAAATTCGAGGTTGACGACGTTGGACCGGTGTGGCTATAATAGCAACGATATAACAGCGGCGCTCTTCTCCTGTTGTGTCGACGGGAGAACTGGCCGGGAGAACTGGCCGGGAGAACTGGCCGGGAGAACTGGCCGGGAGAACTGCCTGGGAGAGCTTGCCCGCGAGAGCTTGCCTGCGAGAGCTTGCCTGCGAGAGCTTGCGGGGGGAACTTGTCAGGAAGGAACAGCGATGGCCTTGCCGGCCCAGCCCAACCAGAGCCTGATAGACGGACTGGCGTGTCTGCAGGCGATTTCCGTGGCCGACGAGGCCGTCGGAACCCGCCAGCTGGCCCGCCAGCTGGGGCTGGAGACCACGCGGGTCAGCCGCCTGCTGGGCACACTGGCACACCTGGGCCTGGCCGAGAAGGACGAGAACCGTCGCTACCGCCCGGGCCCCGCGGTGCACGTGCTGGCCGCCCAAGCGATGTTCGGCTCGGGTCTGCTGCGGCGGGCGATGAAGCACCTGGACGAGCTGCGTCAGACCGGCCTGATGGTCGCGATGGGTGTGCTCTGGCAGGATCGCGTGACCTACCTGTACCACGGCTCGGCCGAAACCCCGCCGGCTGAGGCGATCGGCCACGTGAGGCTCTACCCGGCCCGGCGGTCGGGGCTGGGCCTGGCGTTGCTGGCCGAGCGGACCTTCGCGCAGATCGATGCCCTGTATCGCGGCGCCGCGCGGCGCGAGGTCAAGCAGGCTGTCCGCCAGACCCGCCGGCGCGGCTATGCTCTGGCCCAGCGCGACGACGGACGGACGCTGGGGGCGGCCCTGCAGGGCGGCCACGCGGCGATCGGACTGGCAGGGGCGTTTGCAGACACGGACATACCCCGCCTGGTTGAGCGACTGACGGTCGCAGCCCGGCGGATCGATTCGGAAACCTGACTCCCGCTGGAGAGACCACAAGATGAATGACAGATCCTACCCGGCCAGCTATTCCGGCGTAATTCCCGCCCTGGCCCAGATCGGCGAGATGTCCATCCCGCGCAGCGAGATCGGCGTCGGCGGCCTGCAGCCGTTCAACGGCAAGCTGTACGTGATCAACTACAACTCCCACAAGGCCGGCTCGGGCAAGGGCGTCTCGCTGCGACGCATCCACGAAGAGATGACCATGGAGGTCGTGCCCGAGACGCTCGGAGTCGACGGGACGTACACCAACCGCTTCGTGCATTACCCGTCCAGCCGGCTGGTTATCGGCCCGCACGTCATCGAGGCCGACCACACGATCCACACGATCCGCGAGCTGCAACCGCTTCGCGTCTGCGGTACGACGTGGCATCTGGACGACCCGGACAACCTCGTCTACGTGCTCTGCATGGAAGGTGAACTGTTCGAGCTGAACGTCCGGACGCTGGCGTGCAGGCAGATCTTCGACCTCCAGGACGAGATGGACACCCACGGCGAGAGCCAGGTCCACTTCAAGGACTGCTACAGCAGCTTCGGGCGCCTGGTGATCTGCTCGAACGAATACCACGAACCGGACTGGAAGGGCCAGCAGGCCCGCGGACGACTGGCCGAGTTCGACGGAGAGAAGTGGACGATCCTGCACCGCAAGCCCTTTACGTGCATCTCCGGGCGGGGCGGGTTCGGCGGGACGATGTTCGCCACCGGCTGGGACCAGGCCAGCGCGATCATGGAAGTGTTCACCGAGGCGGATGCGACCTGGCGGACCTATCGCATGCCGAAGGCCTCGCACTGCTTCGACCACAAGTGGCAGACGGAATGGCCGCGGATCCGCGAGACCGAGCACGAGCGGCTGTTGATGGACCATCACGGCATGTTCTACGAGCTTTCGCCGTGGGCGTACGGCAACCGGATCTGGGGCGTCAGGCCGATCTGCACGCACCTGTGGGTCCTGGGCGACTTCTGCACGTGGCGGGGCATGTTCATCATGGGGGCGGATAACGCTTCGCCGTCCAACGGCAAGAGCCCGACCACGGCCGAGCCGCATTCGGGGCTGTTCTTCGGCAAGACCGACGACCTCTGGCAGTTCGGGAAACCTGCCGGCTGGGGCGGCCCCTGGTGGGAGACGCCGGTGGAGGCCCACAAACCGTCCGACCCGTACCTGATGACCGGTTTCGAGCACAAGTGCATCCACCTTTCCTGTGATGCCGACACCGAAGTTCCCGTGCAGGTGCAGGTCGACTTCAAAGGCTGCGGCGACTTCCATACATACCGGACGCTGAAAATCCCCGCCGGAGGGTATACCCATCACGTCTTCCCGACCGGCTTCAGCGCCCATTGGCTGCGCCTGGTGGCCGAGGTCGACTGCACCGCCACCGCCCAGTTGACGTACACCTGATCGCGGTGCGTCCAGGCCAGCGGCGCGGGTGAGGCAAGTGGATTCGGGCACAAAAGGCAGCCGGGCAGTCCGTTGTGAAAACGGGCTGCCCGGCGATGCGTTTCAGGCGGCCTGCGGTCAGTTCTTATCGAGCAGGATCTTCTCGCCGTCAAAGCGTACGGTCCGTCGGCCGACGGTTACCCTCGCCTCCAGACCGCTTCCTTTGACATCCACCTTGGGATGCTCTGTCCCGGCCGGGACGACCGTACCGACGAAGAAGAAGTGATCCTCTCCGGGCACGCGGATGGCGTCGATGACGAACTTGAGCTTGGTTCCCTGGGCCTTGCCCCATTTCTTGATGATCTCACGGATCATCGGGTCGGTGTGGACAGAGACCTTTTCCGGGTATGCGAACGTGCCGCTGAGCGTCGCGTCGGACTTCTCCGGTGCGATGGAGAATCCGTCATCTCGCGTCGAGACGATTTGCTTGAGCAGGTTCTCGCCCTTCTTGGTCTTGCCCTCCGGCGCCGGAGGCTGGAACAGCCACTGCCTTGTGTAGTCCTTGCCGCCTTCGATCTTGTCGACCACGGCAAACAGGCAGGGCGCACCGCTGGCGCCGCTGAAATCGAACGCCAGCGACCGCATGCCGGTGATGTTCGACGGGGGGGGCAGGGGCTCATCGGAGTTGACGACGGGGAAGCGCAGATGGCCATACTTGCTGTACCAGAACCGCTCCTTGCGGCTGTAGAGTTCATCCAGATCGGCGCTGATGACCATGGTCCGGGCCTTGGGGTCCATCTCCAGGTGTCTCAGGAAGGCCCTGCCACCGTCGTTGAGGTCGCCCTCGGGCAGCCAGACAACGTTTTCGTTCTGTCGGTTTCGAACGCGGTCCGACGTGCCGGTCGCCCAGTTCTGCTCCAGGCCCCGCAGGCGGAAGGTCCCGGCGTTGGCGCCGTTCCATCCGCTGATGATCTGGCTTTTCAGGAAGACCTGGGCGATGAATGCATCCTTGTCCCAGCCGCTGCGGATGGCGTAGTAGCCCAGGTCAGGCGCCTGCCAGACCAGGGGCAGGTTTTTGCCCACCGGGGCCGGTGTCATCTCCAGCGGGTAGCTGATAAAGGCCCGCACCGGGTCTTCGGCGAGCACCTCGACGGGCAGGTCGGTATCGTCGACTTTCTGCAGGTTCTGCCAGGCGGTCAGGACATCCGGCTGCCACTGCGGGCGGATGACCGGGAACAGGGCGGCGAAGAAGCGATTGGGAATCGCCGTCGTGCCGTTGATGTCCTGCGGCCCGCCAACCAGTTTGCGCGGGATGTAATCGGGATACTGGAAATCCGGGGCCAGATCGTAGCCCATCACGCGGCGGTAGGCCGGCCAGAGCTTGGCGTGGCCGGACATCGAATCCAGCGAGTAGTGTCCGACCTCGGCCTGGAAGCCGCCCCGGCCGATCGCGTCGGTGCAGTGGAGGTAGCTGGTAAACCGGGCCAGGCGCATCAGTCGCGTAAAGGCCGGGTTGCCCCCGCCGGTCCGCTGCCAGGTATCCAGGACGGTGTTGTAGGCGGCCTTGCGGGTCTCGTACTTGCCCTTGAGTTTCTCGGCTTCGACGGCCCAGGCTTCCTCGGCGCCCTCCTTGTAGGGCCAGATTCCCGGGGCGAAGTGGCCCCATTTCATCCGCCACTGAGCCATGGCGATCAGCGGGTAGTAGCCCGGCTGAAGCTGGACAACCTGGCCGTGGGCGACCAGTTTGCCCGCCAGGGCCATCTGGGAAAGATTCGCCCGCGAGTTGGGGTTGAAGATCGTGTACTTGCCCGGCTTGTCGACCTTGATGACGGTATAGAGCACGATGGTGAAGGGCTCATCCAATTGGGCCTTGGCATTGGCCCGCGGGGCCAGGACGGACTCGATTTCCAGCCCGCCGATCTGGTGGTCGGAGTGGAAGTCCGGGTTCATCTTCTTGAGTTGCAGCTCGAAATCGCCCACGCGGATGGTCTCGCCCGGCTCGGGTCGCAGGTCTTCCAGGCCGTAGAAGACCTCGCGCGGGTCATCGGGCGTGGCCTGGAACATCGGCTCGGTGTGCAGCCATTTGGTGGGGGACTTGCCCGGCGTCAGTTCGACCACCGGCACGGAATCGGAGGGTTTGAAGTCCTTGTCCGGTTCGACGGTTGCTTCCAGGAAGGGCCTGGATGGCGGCTGGGGTTTCGGCGACGGTTCGTCGAAGACAGCCAGGGCCCCGTGCGTCAGCCCCGAATAGACGTTGGCTACGTGATTGCTCACCACGTGCCAGTTGGTCGTGCCCAGTGATTCCGGTGCAAAGTACGCCTGGAAGGCGAAGTTTGCCACGTAGGCGCGGTAGCGACGTTTGAAGTCTTCGGACAGGGCATCGTAGCAGAGGTCGTAGACCAGGGCTGTCTCTTCCAGTTGGGCCCACAGGGGTTTCTTCGGGACGAAGGGGTCGGCGCCGGGTTTCTTTCCCGAGAGGTAGAGTTCGGCTTCCTTCTCGGCCTTTTGGGCCCAGGACTTGTCCCCGGTCAGCTGGTAGAGCATGCCCAGGGCGGTGGGGGTGCCCACTGCCTTCATCCGCTCGATCGCCGCCTGGCCGAAGGGCGTCTTGGCCTTGGCTCGCAGCGCCGGCAGGTCTTCTTTGCGGAAGAGGATCCGCGGGTGCTCCTGCGGTTGCAGGGGGCGATACCCGTCGAAACGCTCGGGTGCATATATCTCGCCGGTTACCGTGCCTGTCACGTCCTTGCCGTTGTACCGGCCGCTGAACGTACCGACGACCTTGCTGCCGTTTCGGCGCATCTGGATGTTGTACTCGCCCTGGCCGCCTTTGATCCACTTGTCCGGCGTGATGACCGTGCCGATCTTGAGGGTGATCCGGTCGCCATCGATGGTCGCTTCGTGGACGGCACCGTTGTGGAAGGGCATGTTGTAATTGCGCGACACGGCGTAGATTGCGCCCCAGTTCTCGCCATACCGGACCAGGTCCATCACGAGTTCGCGGGGGTCCCCGGGCTTCTGCCCGCGGTATATGGCCTTGTCCAGCACGAGCTGGTAGTAAACGGGCAAGTCTTCTGTCTGGTCCGGTTCGGGCGCCTCGGCGGCAGGACCGGCAACGGCCGCTGCGGCCAGAAGGCCCAGCAGTATCGATACGAAAGCAAATCTCGGGTTCGGCATGTCTATCACTCCTTGGTGCGCGCAGCGAGAGTATCGGCCCCGTCGCCCCGTAAGGGGGGCTGCACTCTCTTTAAACGATCATGCAGCGGAATGTTCCGAAGTCCATTTGCAAAAATCGTAGAACGTGCATCTACCTGTCGAAGCGGGTCCTGCCCACTGCCGGGTTCCTGCCCGTCGCAGCGGGGGCAAATCCTGCAGGCCGGCCCGGCAGCAGGTATAGTTCTGCGCAACAGAAGAGTTGGCCGGCTGCTGCAAAACCGGCGGCCGGCGGAGTACCGCTTCGGGTCGGGGGGCCGAAGCAAACGTGGTGGGAACCAGACATGAAATCACCGTGCTGCTCGAAGCCCGGCACATCGGCAGCGGGACCTCCGGCTATAGCAGGAAGAGAGAAGATGGCACAATCCAGAAAGAAACACGCTCCGCGGAGGCCGAAGGCCTGGAAGTACACGCCGGAAGATCTTAGGGGCAAACATGCACTGGTTACCGGGGGAACCAGCGGGATCGGCCGGTCGCTGACGCTGCTGCTGGCCGCCGAGGGCGCCAACGTGCTGACCTTCGGCCGTCACCAGGACAAGCTCGACGACACGCTCGACCAGGGGAGCGACCTTCCCGGTCAGGTCAGCGGCGTAATTGCCGACCAGACGAAGCGCAAAGATCTTGCGCGTGTTTTCGACGAAGTCGACGAACGTCTCGGACAGCTGGACATCCTGGTCAACAACGCATCGCTGCCTGCCGGCAGCGTGGTCGATGCCGACTGCGATGAGATCGAGTACATCCTGAAGGGCAACCTGCAGGGGTATATGGTCTGCGTCTGCCTGGCCGCCGAACGGATGATCGCCCGCAGCAGCGGCCACATCGTCAACATCGGTTCGATGAGCGCCGAGGTCTTCGACCCGCGGTCGGACCTCTACGTGGCCACCAAGTCGGGCGTGCGGGGCTTCAGCGGTTCGCTGCGCAAGCGGATCAATGAAGAGGGCATCAAGGTCAGCCTCGTCGAGCCCGGGCTGGTCGGCAGCAGCATGTCGGAAGATCGCAGCTCGCAGCAGCAGCGCCGGCGGGCTGAGCAGTTCAAGGAACTCTACGCAGAAGACGTGGCTGAGTGCGTCTACTTCTGCCTGACCCAACCCCGGCGCGCGGACGTGGTGATGATGCAGGTCCGTGCCCACCAGCAGATCATCTGACTCGGTCGACTGAGAAAGGAAGACTCACCCTGGCCAACGAACACGACGACAAGAAGCAGAGCCGCAACATGCCATTGAACCTTTCCTCGGCCCGTCATGGCCCGGAAGACCGACCTGCGATGACATCGGCACCAGCCGCGACCGGCTGTAAAGCGCGGGAAATCTGACGGGCTGTTGCCGGAGGAATAGAATACGGAAATCGTAGCCGGATATTGTCGATGAAATCGGTCGGGCTGGGCCGTTTGACTTCGACCCAATCTTGCAGTTTCAGGCCATTTCGAAAGGCAGTTCATGTCGACCAGTCGAGTCAGCACGGAAGAACTGGCATCCCGCGCACGCAACGGCCAGTCGCAGGTGGTGGACATTCGTTCGATCGACGCTTACAACGGCTGGCCCGTCGGCGGGGCCCCTCGCGGAGGCCATGTCCCCGGGGCCAGGTCCCTGCCGGCCAAGTGGCTGAAGTACCTGGACTGGCCCGACATCGTCACCGCCAAAAGCCTGGACAAGGCTCGTGGCGTGATTCTTTACGGCGACAGTGAAGACCAACTGGATCGGACGGTCGAGCGGTTCGTCAGGGCGGGCCTGCCAAAGCCGCAGATCTATCCCGATTTCTCCGCCCGCTGGTGCGCCGAGCCCGACCTGCCGCTGGAGTCCCTGCCTCGCTACCGTCAGCTCGTCGGGGCCGACTGGCTGAAACAACTGCTGACCACCGGCAGCGCGCCGGAGTACGACAACGACCGCTTCGTGCTCTGTCACGGACACTACCGCAACCCGGGTGATTACGTCGAGGGCCACATCCCCGGGGCGATACAGGTGGACAGCAACTGGCTGGAATCGCCCGAGACGTGGAACCGCCGCAGCCCGGACGAGCTGGGCCAGACTCTGGAGCGGCTGGGGATTACCAGCGATACCACAGCGGTCTTCTACGGGCGGTTCTCCTTCCCTGACTACGACGACCCGTACCCGGGCAGCAGCGCCGGACACCTGGGCTCGATCCGCTGCGCAATGATCATGCTCTACGCCGGCGTCCGGGACGTGCGGATCCTCAACGGCGGCCTGCAGTCGTGGCTGGACGCCGGCTACGAGACAACCACCGAGGCTGCGGTCCCCGAGCCGATCGATTCGTTCGGCGCCGAGATCCCGGCCAGGCCGGATGTGTTCGTCGACACGCCCGAGGCAAAGCAGATCCTGGCCGATCCCGAGGCCAACCTCGTCAGTGTGCGCAGCTGGCGGGAGTACATCGGGCAGGTCAGCGGGTACCATTACATTCAGAAGAAGGGGCGGATTCCGGGGGCGGTATTCGGCAACTGCGGCAGCGACGCCTACCACATGGAGAACTATCGCAACGTGGACCATACCACGCGGGAGTATCCGGAGATCCGCCGCCTCTGGGCCGAGGCGGGCATCACGCCGGACAAACGCAACGCCTTCTACTGCGGGACCGGCTGGCGGGCCAGCGAAGCCTTCCTCAACGCCTGGCTGATGGACTGGCCCGACATCGCCATCTACGACGGCGGGTGGTTCGAGTGGAGCAGCGACGGGACCAACCCCACTGAGGGCGGCGAACCGGCCACGCCCCAGCCGCTGGCCAGTGATGCAGGTAGATGACGATGTCGGTCCATCCCCATCCCCAGGCCGAAATCCGCATCGACAATGTCCTGGCCGATCAGCCCCGCGACCAGCGCGTCGCGGACATCGTGGCCGGGCTGCAAGACACGCCCCGTCGGATCAGCAGCATGTACTTCTACGACGACCGCGGTTCGCAGTTGTTCGAGCAGATCACCCGCCTGCCGGAATACTACCCGACCCGCACCGAAAAGGCCCTGCTGCGCGCTTTCAGCAACACCGATGCCCAACGCCTCGGCGATGTCGACATCGTCGAACTCGGCAGCGGTGACTGCTCGAAAATCTCGCTGATCCTGGCAGGGCTGGACACCGACGCGCTGAGTCGACTGCGGTACGTCCCGGTCGATGTCAGCGAGTTCGCCATCCGCAAGTCCGCCGGGAACCTCGCCCGAAAGCACCCGTCCCTGGAGATCCACGGGCTGGTGGCGGACTTCCTGACCCAACTGGCCTGCGTCCCCGACGGGCGACGCCGCCTGTTCTGCCTGCTGGGCAGTACGATCGGCAACTTCGGCGACCAACAGCGACACAACCTGCTCTGCAGCCTGGCCGGGGCCATGCAGCCGCAAGACGAACTGCTGCTGGGTGTGGACCTGGCCAAGTCGGTCTCCGTCCTGGAACGGGCCTACAACGACGCCAAGGGCGTCACGGCCGCGTTCAATCGCAATATCCTCCGGGCCGTGAACAATCTGGCCGGGACCGACTTCCACCCCGACTGGTTCGAGCACGCGGCCTTCTACAACCCCCAGCACGGCCGGATCGAAATGCATCTCCGGGCCAATCGGGATATGCAGGTCGACCTGTCCGCCGCGGGCGAGCAGCCCCTGGGCATCGCATGCGGCGAGACCATCCACACCGAGAACTCCTACAAGTTCCAGCTCGATCAGATGCAGCAGATCCTCCGGCAGGCAGGGCTGGAACTGACCGCCTGCCTGCAGGACAACAAGGCCTGGTTCGCGCTGCTGCGGGTCCGACCCGCCGGCCGAGGTGACTATGTGGGACGTTGAGACCGTTCGAGAAGACTTTCCGATCCTGCAAACCAAAGTCTACGGCAGGGACCTGGTCTATCTCGACAACAGCGCCACCACGCAGAAGCCGCAACAGGTTCTACAGGCCCTGCAGGACCACTACACGCGCGCCAACGGCAGTGTCCACCGCAGCGCGCACTACCTCAGCCAGCAGGCCAACACCGCCTACGAGCAGGCCCGACAGAAGGTCTGCGACTTCATCGGCGCCGAATCGCCGCGCGAAATCGTCTTCACCTCCGGGACGACCGAGTCGATCAACCTCGTCGCACACGGCTTTTGCAGGCCTCGACTGGCAGCCGGCCGGCAGGTTCTCATCAGCGCCGCTGAGCACCACTCCAACCTCGTGCCCTGGCAGATGCTCTGCGAGCAGACCAGCGCTTCAGTGGAAGTCATCCCCATCGACGACGACGGCTCACTCGATCTCGAACAGGGCCTGGGGATGATCAACGACGCGACGTGCATGCTCGCCATCACGGCCGTGTCCAACGTGCTGGGCACGATCAACCCGCTGGAGAAGCTGATCGAACAAGCCCACCGCCACGGCGCTGTCGTGCTGGTCGACGGTGCCCAGGCCGCTCCCCACCGCAGGCCCGATGTGGGGGCCCTGGACTGCGACTTCTACGCCTTCAGCGGCCACAAGGTTTACGCCCCGGCCGGCTGTGGGGTGCTCTATGGCAAGAGGCACCTGCTTGAGCAGACCCAGCCGCTCTGCTTCGGTGGGGGGATGATCGGCTCGGTCGACTTTGACGGGACGACCCTGGCCGATCCGCCGTACCGATTCGAGGCCGGCACGCGAGACACCGCCGGGGCCGTCGGACTGGCCGCGGCCATCGACTACCTCGACCAGCTCGGGTGGGACAGTATTCACCGCCACGAACAGGACCTGCTGGAATACGCCACCCAGCGGTTGGAAGAAGTCGAGGCCGTTACGCTGTACGGCAAGGCCCGGCCGAAACACGGGGTGATCTCCTTTACCATAGACGACGTCCAGGGCCTCGATGCAGCCAGCATTTTCGACAAGCTCGGCGTGGCTGTGCGATCCGGCCACCATTGCGCCCAGCCTCTCATGCAGCGTCTGGGCATCTCGGGGACGCTGCGGGCGAGCCTGGCCTGCTACAATACCCGCGACGAGATCGACCGCCTGATCGACGCGATTGACCGGGCCTGCCGGATGCTCCGCTGAACCCGCCGAAGGTAGTACCCATGACAGCTTCCACAACACACATCGATGATCGACAGGACCAGGCCATCGAGCAACTCAACCGCCGCAAGGACTGGTTCGACAAGTACGATTACCTCATCGACCTCGGACGCTCCCTGCCCGAACCCGACGACGAATTAACAACCGATCACCACGCGATGAAGGGCTGTCAATCGAAGGTCTGGATCCGTGCCGATCTGCGGGGCCGGACGCTGGAATTGACCGCCTTCAGCGATTCGTTGATCACGCGCGGCATGATCGTGCTGGTCCTGGACGTCCTGGAGGGGGCGACGCCGGAGCAGGTCGTCGAGGCCGATCTGTATTTCATCGAGCAGACGGGCCTGGACCGCAATCTCTCCCCCGCCCGCGCCAACGGGCTGAAGACGATCGTCAACCACATCCAGGGCCTGGCCCGGGAGCACCTCTGAGATCAGTCTGCTCAATCAGTCTGCTGCTGATCGAGCAGGTCGTCGGGGGCGACGTTGATCAGGCGGTGGATCGCGTCGATTCGCTTGTCTGCCCGAAGGACGTTGGGCAGGACGATCTCCTCGTTGCGGGCGCCCGAGGTCAGCATGCGGATGTCGCCCGAACCCAGGCCCAACATCCGGTGGCGGAACCAGTCTTCCGACATCTTCTCGACGATCATGCCGCGCGTGTCGTACGTCCGCTCGGACTCGCCGATGATCTTCGTGTGGTACAACTGCCCCGGGCGGACCACCCAGTAGGCGAAACGGTCGAAGACGAAGAACATCAATGCCCAGGCGACGAATATCAGCACCGAGAGGACCAGGTAGAACCCGGCCGTGGCGTAAAGCGTCAGGTGCGGATACAGGCCCAGCACGTTGTCCCACCAGCCCAGCCATGCGAAGGTTACCGCGATCAGCAGGATCACCAGCACCACCGCCAGCGACGCGATGCCCCGCAGGGTGATGTTCGTGATCAGCACGACGAGGAAGAAGATGGTCGCGAAGATGATCCCCAGGTCGCGGCTGTGGTGCAGGTAGTGCGTCTCGCCCTCCAGCACGAGCGTTTGCCCGTAGATGTACGTCAGCGTCGCCATGACCAGCCCCGCCACCCACACCGGCCACCAGTAAAACAGCGTCGAGTGGGTGTAGATCCGCAACTCGGGCAACTGGTCCGGCGAGGGCAGCTCGTCGGGGTTCTCTATCGCGGCGGGCTGATTCTCCTCGGCCTCTGCCTGGTTTTCATATCGCCGGTCTCTCTGATCTGTCATCGGCGGGTCCTTCCCGAATGCTGTATGTTCCTCTACCGGAATGTTATCGGGACGGCAGGCCGCAGATGGCCAAAAGCCTCGGGCGTCGGGTTGTCGGCCAAAGCTCTGTTCAGGCGGTAACAGAACCTCGCAGCTTGTTCATCTTCTCCGCCAGTTGCCTGGCCTGGTCGGGGGTCTTTGCCTGCAGTTCGAAGACGATCCGGGCGCCGTCGGGCACCGAAGGCCACCACGCGGCCGGGTCGTCGGACAAGGGCCAGCCCTGCGGGTACAGCGCGCAGGTATCGGCAAAGAAGGCGTTGGAATCCCCAATGAATTCCGCACCCGATCGTTTGTGGGGTGTCACGAGGTTCAGCATGGCCAGGGCCGGAACCTTGCGGAAGTTCTCCCACTGGTGACGGGAATCGGCGCAGCAGTGGATGCCCAGCGATCCGTACCGCTGGGCCAGCCGACGATGCGAGGGGGCGAAGAACTCTCTGAACATCTCGGGACTCACCGAGCCGACCTCATCTTCCGAGAAGGTGACTCCCTCGGGCATGAAGTACTCGGGGTAGTGGGAGATGCAGGCATTTCCGTACCGGCGTCTCCATTCATCCAGAAAGTCCATCAGCAGACCAAAGACGATGTCGCGGGCGTGATGGACGAGGTCGGGGTTCTCCACCATGGTAATCAGCAGGTCCGTCTTCTCCCAGATCAGCGAGAGGTTGCCCATCGGGCTGGCGATGTCCGGCAGGGCCAGCAGGGCATCCTGCCCGCCGCGCTGGCGTAAGGCGTCGGCGATTTCGAAGACCGTCGCCAGGGGTCCAGCGTCGCAGGAGGGGGCGGTGAGCTTCTCGGCCTGGGAGGCCGATCGCAGGACCGGCTGGGCGAACGGGTTGGTATGGTCGGGCCGGTGGACCGGACAGCCGAACGCCTCGGGAAACACTTCCGTCCCTGTCCGTGGCGCCAGGTAGGGCAGGTAATCATCGTCCAGCCATCTGCACCTCTGCCGCCTGTACTGGTACATCTGCCAGGCCCACTCGATCCGCTCTGTCACCAGGTCGGGCCAAAGGGGCGGCCGGACCGGCTCGGGCTGATCCGGCTGGAGCACCTGGATGATGAAGAGAAACGGCGGGGCGTCTTGCGAGTCGGGGTCCATGAAGGCTTGCCACCGCTTGCGCCTCTCGGCAAGCGTCTGCTCGATATCCTCGTGGTGTGAAATCATGTGAGAATCGCTTCTGGCCTGGCCAGAACGTGCGCGGCAGGGGAGGTATTGCCCGCCATCGATGCCGGGAATGCACGAGCGATTTCCATCCGGTCGGCTCTGCCAGAGGGGGTGGTAATGTTCACGGGCGCAGGGTCCTTTCTGCGGCGTGTACTGGTTTGTGCGGCCCATGATAGCGAATTTCCGCCGCGGCGTCTGTGGAGAAAACAGCTGGCAGGCGATTCTGTTGCCCCAACGCGGCAGGGGCTGGTTGGTTGACGAGGCCTGAGGCTCGTAACCACCGGGCAAAGCCACTACAATTCCCCGCACGGAAGGAGGAAGCGTGGCCTGTGAGCCTGACTGCCCGGAGCCTGCACAAGGAGAATGGAAATCAAATCTCTGCTGAGAATCATGGGACTGTGCTTGCTGGCAACCGCGGTCGCCGGCTGCGGGAAGCGACGCTTCACCGATACTCCCCGGACGGCCAGCGAGCAACTGCTGATTGCCGCCGCGGTGGATCGGGCAGCCGAACAACTGGACTTCGCGCCACTGGAGGAACGCAAGGTCTTCATCGACGACAAACTCATCGACCGCATCGACAAGACGTTCGTCCAGGCCTCCATCCGCCAAAGGGCCTTCCAAGGCGGCGCCATGGTCGTCGATACCGCCGAAGAGGCCGACTACATCCTCGAACTGCGCAGCGGGGCGGTCGGCGTCGACCGCGACGAGTACATCCTGGGCATCCCGGCCTCCGAGCTGCCCACGCCCTTCGGCGGGGCGTACATCCCGGAAACGGCGCTGTTCAAGTCGGTCGACCAGGCCGGGGCCAGCCGCCTTAGCTTCATCGTCTATCGCCGCGACGACCGTCGCCTTTTCTACGCCTCGGGACCGGCCTACGGGTTCAGCAACCAGAAGAACTGGTGGATCCTGGGCGCAGGCCCCGTCGTCAACCAGAACATCAAGCCCGAGCCCAGCAAGGCCAATACCACCAAGGCCCCGCGCGCCCTGGGCCAGACGCCCGACCCCGTGCCCGAGGAACTCCCCGAGGGCCAGTGAGACGCAGGGCGCTTACGGAGGCAACTGCCTTGGACAAGCCCAGAACCAGACGCAAGTGGCTGCGAATCGCCGGATGGACCTTTTTCGGGCTTCTCGGTGTCCTGGCGGTCGGACTGCTGCTCGTGCGGTTCTGGATTGCGCCCTGGCTGATCCGCAGCCAGGTGGCCTCGGCCATCTCTCAGCGATGGCAAGGAACCGTCGAAGTCGACTCGGTGACCTTCCGCTTCACCGGCCCGATCGAGATCGGCTCGCTGCGCCTGCTCGGGCCCGACGGCAGGACGTGGCTGCGCGTCAGGGGCGTGGACCTGAAGCTCGATGACTGGCCGGGCTTGTCCCCGGTCCTGACGGCGGTGGATGTCGAACGCGTGGAAGTCAGCGGGCATTTTCCAGACCGTCAACTCCAACTGCCCCTCCGCCCGGCAGAGCCCTCCGAACCCGGAGCGGCCGGGGCCGGAGAATATGTCGACCTGCAGCGCGTGACGATCGATCGGCTGGAGGTTGACGCCCGCTACGCCCAGAGCCGCCACAGCCGCCTGGAACCGATGTCCGTCGAGCTGCGCAGCTCCGGGCCCGGCTACGAGTTCGACGTTATCGGCCTGGAGCAGAACCGGACCATCCTGACCGGCCGATTCAACAGCCAAGGCGACCTGGTCGGCCATCTGCAATGGACGCGCGGAATCGACCCGGCCGAATCGACATTCCTGCTGGCGGCGCTGGCGGGGGTCGAGGCCTCGGCCACCGGGCAGATCGAACTGGACCTGTCTGTCTCGATGCAACAGGGGCAGGCGGAGTCCCTGGAAATCCGCGGCCAGGCGCGTCTGGCCCGGGCCCAGGCCAGCGTCCGCGACAGGCAGCTGTTTGAGCAGTTGCAGGCCCGTATCGAGTTCCGCGGCGATACGCTGGAGTTGACGGAGTTCTCCGCCCGCAGCCCCGGCGGGAAGGTGACCGGCAGCGGCGAAATGGACCTGCCCCTGGGACAACCCCTGCGGTGGCAGATGAGCCTCCAGGCAGAGAAAGTCCCCCTCGGGCCTCTGGCCGAACTGGCCGAACAACTGCCCGCCCTCGAAGGCCACGGTCGATTGGACCTCCAGGCCGGCGGGGACCTGGAGCGGATCGAACTGGCCGGTCAGGCGGGGATCGACTCGGCCATTCAGCTGGCCCCGCTGCAGATGGCGACCGGATCGATGGAGTTCGACCTGGTTCTTCAGCCCGATGCATCGGGTCCGCTCCGGATGTTTCCGCGCGGCCGGGCACGCCTGTTCGACTGGACCTTCACCGGCGCCGGCGGTCCGCCGGGCCGGCTGGAGAACCTCGACCTGCAGATGCGAGGCCGGCAGGTCGAAATCTCGGGCGCCCGGGGCGGGTTTGCCTCGGCCGTTATCGAAGCAGCAGGCGTCGTCGACCTGCCCCTCGAAGATCAGCCCCTTCAGTACTCGCTGGACATCGAGAGTCGCCGGCCCCTGCAGCTGGAGCAGCTGGGCCAGTGGTTGGCGATGCAACTGCCGGCGGCCACCACCAGCTGGGACCTGAGACTGGAAGGCAGCCAAACGCAGCAGCTCCGCCTGGCCGGCCGGGTCTCGGGCAAAGTCCAAGACGCAGCCGAACAAGTCGAGTCGATCGGCGCGCAGGCAAGTCTGGACCTGGAGTTGCGGGATTTCGCCGATCCGTCCCGGGCCAGAATCTCCGGCCTGGCCGTCATCGACGACGGACAGATCCACGGCCCGGGCGGAAGGATCGCCGAGAAGATCAGCGGGCGTCTTTCGCTGGACGGCCGCAGCGGCCGGCTGGAACAACTGCGTCTGATGGCCGGCGGGGGAGAACTGACCTCAGCAGGTCAGGCTGCCTGGCCGATCGGAGGGGAATTGGAGTATCGCGGCGACGTCGAGACGCGGGCCATCGATCTCGGTCGCCTGGCCCAGCTGGCCGGAATGGACGTCCCCATCCAGCCCGGCTCTGCGCCGCTGTCGGGCGGGGCTGCCTTCGAGGGCGGGCTGGATCAGCTGGCCCTGGCCGGGAAACTGGATGTCCGGATGACGCTCCGACAGGCCGGCGGGATGCGCATCTCCGGTCAATGGACCGGGCGGGCCAACGGGCCTCTGCATACCGGGGCAGAGGGCAAATGGACCGGGCGGGCCGAACTGGACGAATGGATGCTGCGCCGTCTGGATCGCCCGACGGTCGAACAACCCCTTCTTGACGACCTCTCTGCCAGGCTGACCGTCGGGACCGACCGGGCCGAACTGGCCGACCTCCGGGCTTCCATGCCCTGGGGCCCGTTGCGGGCCCAGGCCGCGCTGCAGCGGCTGGAGGAGGGCGAACTGGAGGCCTCGGCCAGCGTTCAGGGCCTGCAGCTGGGGGCGCTGGGTCGATACTTCCTGCCGTCGATGCCCGAACTTGGGGCCCCGACGGATCTGGAACTGGCCGCCACGGTCCAGCCGGGCCGACAAATCAAACTCTCGGTAGATGGCAGCTCGGAAGCGGACGGTTTCGGCGCCACCGGCCAGGGCGACATGCAGATGCAGTTGACCATCGACAGCTACGATCAGCCCGACGAACGCAGCCTTTCCGGATCGGCCCGTCTGGACGGCTGGCGCGTCCAGAGCAAGGGCGGGTTGATCTTCAAGAACCTGGCCGCTCAAGCAAACCTGTCGGGCAAGACGATCAAGATCTCCTCCGTCTCGGCCGGGACCGCCGAGGGCGAACTCGCCGGCTCAGGATCTGTGACATTCGCTGCAGACCAGCCTGTCGATTGGCAGGGACAGTTGTCCTTCGACGGCCTGGACTTACCGGCCGTGCTGGCCCTGGCCGATAAGCCCCTGCCGGTCAAGGCCGGGCGGGTTGCGCTGGATCTGGAAGCCTCCGGCCAGGGCAGCGAGAGTCTGGAAACGCAGATGAGCGGGCAGAGCGACATGCAGTTTTTCCACGAGCTGTTCG
This sequence comes from Phycisphaerae bacterium, assembly GCA_046541415.1. Taxonomy (GTDB): domain Bacteria; phylum Planctomycetota; class Phycisphaerae; order SM23-33; family SM23-33; genus CAZOVB01. Next base: position 26,289 of record JBKHDI010000025.1, read on the forward strand.
TCTCGGCGGGGGGCAAATGGACGGCCGAGCTGGAACTGACCGGCCCGTTGACAGATCCGGGTCGTCTGCGGGTGCAGGGCACGGCGCGGGCCTCGGATTGGCAGATCCGCGGGCCGGGGGGCAATTGGGTCGAGGATCTCGGCATCTCTCTGCTGCTTCGCGGTCGAAGCGGCGATATCAGCAGCCTCCGCGGGACCGTCGGGCCCGGGCGCCTGATCGGACGGGCCCGGCTGGACCTGCCCGCAGGCGGCGACCTCCGCTACGGCGGGGAGTTGCAGCTCAAGGACATCGAGATCATGGACCTGGCCCGCGACATGGGCTACGACGTCAAGCAGGACCTCGGCCATCTGCAGGCGCGTTACAAGTTCAGCGGCGCGGGGCTGGATGTGGCGCGGCTGGCCGGGGTGGGAGCGGTCTCAATCGGCGACAGCGAGATCGAGCAGCAGGCGGCCTTTCGGGCCCTGCTGAACAACCTCCAGATTCGCCCGGGGGAGGAAGGCATCTGTGACATCGACGCGCGGTTCGAGAACAGCGGCATGCTGATGACGGTCCAGGAGGGCAAGATCGCCACGCCCATGCTGGCTGTAGTTGTCGAGCCGGGCGGCACGATCGACCTGGAGACGCGGCAGGTGGACGTATACGTCATCGCCGGGCTGCTCAATGAGATCGGCGGCCTCATCGGGGAAGTTCCCGTCCTCAGGCTGACCGGGGCGCTGACCAGCAAGCTCGCCCGCCTGCGCGTAACGGGCCCGTTTGACGACCGCAGCGAGATCCGCGTTTCGAAGCAGCCGCTGCGGGACCTGTCCAGCGGGACAGTCGACTTCCTCTCCCGCGCCGTCGACCGCGGAGGCGACGTCGGTTCGGGCGTCTTCCGCGCCCTGGAGCGGATGTTTCCGTAGGGTCAGGGTCTGACGCTGCTGGAGTGGTTCAGCGGCGCCCCAACTGGTCGCCAACAGCAGCACCGCGCCCAGTATGAGGCGCATGAAGTGTCGAGCGAAGGTGGCTTACAAACCGGCCCCGACAAGTTTGGGATTGTCCATCTGTCAACAGCAGGATTCCTGGCCGATCGGCGCGATCGACAAGAGTTGCCCGCTTGCCAGTCGCCCGCGGGGGACTTACACTCAGGGCATGACCCACTCGACCCCGGCTGCGAATGTCCGCTACGTCTCCGCCGGCCCGCCTGCGTCACTGGATGATAGCGTGCGGGCCCGGTTGGATACGATCAGCCGCAAGATCACCGGCCGAGAGTCGATCGAGCAGGCCATCGATTTCCTTTTCCAGGCCACCCACGACCTCTACCCGTGCGATCGGGTCGGGCTGGCGTTTCTGACCGACGACGACCAGCGGATCCGCTCACACTATGTCCGGGCAGATTACGAACCGATCCGCCTGGGCAACGGGTACGTCGAGGAGTTGGCCGGCTCGTCCCTGGCCGAGGTGCTCCTGACGGGGCGCTGCCGGATCATCAGCGACCTGCAGGCCTACCTGCAGGCCAACCCGGACAGCCATTCGACCCGCCTGCTGGTCGACGAGGGCGTCCGCTCGAGCCTGACCTGCCCGCTGTATGTCGACGGGCGGATCGTCGGCGTGCTCTTCCGCTCCAGCCGCCAGCCCGACAGCTACGACGAGTCGATGGTCGCCCTGCACCAGGCCGTGGCCGAGCCGCTCAGCCAGGCCGTCGAGAAAATCCACATCATCGACCAGCTCCGACAGGTCAACCGGGCGTACATGGAAATGCTCGGCTTCGTCAGCCATGAACTCAAAAGCCCCGTATCCTCGATGATCACCGACGCGACCGTGCTGGCAGATGGATACGCAGGCGAAATCAACGACAAGCAGCAATCCGTCCTCCAGCGGATGATGCGCAAGGGCCACCATCTGCTGAACATCGTCGGGGAGTATCTGGACCTGGCCCGGATCGAGTCCGGCGAGATGAAACTTCGGGCACGCAATGAGGTGGACTTCATCTCCGAAGTCGCCCAGCCGGCGATCGAACTGGTCCAGCCGCAACTGGAGCAGCAGGAGGTCGATTTCACCATCGAGATGCCCGACGCCATGCCCGGCTGCCAGTGCGACGCCGAACTGATGAAGATCGTGCTGGTCAACTACCTCTCCAACGCCGTCAAGTACGGGCGGCGGTCCAATCCGCAGGTCCGCCTGGCGGTCCGACGCGACGAGGCGGGCATCAGCGGCTGGGTCTGGAACGCCGGGCAGGGCTTCACGCCCGTCCAGCGGAGGCAGCTGTTCCGCAAGTTCTCGCGCCTGTCCGTGCCTGCCTTTGCCGACCGCAAAGGCACGGGCGTGGGCCTGTATGCGGTCTGGAAGATCCTCCAGCTCCATGGCGGCAGCGTCGATGCGACCAGCGAACCGGGCCAGTGGGCAAGGTTCGAGTTCTTCCTGCCCCAGCCCCTGCCGGAAAGGCCGGAAGCGTAAAGCCCTCGACCCGGCCAGGCCACGCTGGTACCTTTGGGGCCATGATGACTACCAGCGACAAACTCACCGGCGTGATCTTCGATATGGACGGCGTGCTCTGCGACTCGGAGGAGTTCATCTGCAAGGCCGCGATAATGATGTTCCAGCAGAACCACGGCATCAACCCGGCCGCCGCGGACTTCCTGCCCTTCGTCGGGGCCGGGGAGAACCGCTATCTCGGCGGCGTGGCCGAGAAACACGGCGTGAGGCTGGACCTGGAGACCGACAAGGCCCGGACCTACGAGATCTACCTCGAAATCATCAAAGGTCAGCTGCCCCCGCTGCCCGGGGTGCTCGACTTCATCTCCACCTGCCGCGACAGGGGCCTGAAGCTGGCCGTGGCCACCAGCGCCGATGAAGTCAAGATGCGAGGCAATCTCGAACAGATCGGTATCGCGCCCGAGACATTTGATGCGACGATCAACGGTCTGGAGGTCGAGAACAAGAAGCCCGACCCGGAAATCTTCCAGGCCGCCGCGGAACGCCTGGGCCTTGACCCGGCCCGTTGTCTGGTTGTCGAGGACGCCATCAACGGCTGCCAGGCCGGCAAGGCAGCCGGGGCCCGCGTGCTGGGCCTGACCACCAGCTTCAGCGCCCAGCAGCTCACCCGGGCCGGCGCCGACTGGACCGCTGCGGATCTCTCGGCCGTGCCGGAAGCTGTCTGGTCGGCCCTGGCCGACTGACGCGCCGCCAGTGGAAGGGTCAGTCCCGGGCCAGCTTCTCCGGCTGGGCCGAGCGGACGCGGACGCTGCGGTCGGCCCATTCAGTATCCTTGCCCGTCGTCCGGTCATACGGCTGGAGGCCGATCAGGATCTGCGAGGTCTCTTCCGGATTGCCCCCGGGCGAGAATGTGCTGAGGTTCCACCGGGCCCGCTTCGGGTCGACCTCGACGGTGTAGGGCTTGGCGCCGGGCGACTTGTCGCTGAAGATCAGGTCCCAGTCGCCGTCGTTCTCCCCGCCGGCCAGGCCGTCCGTGCCGTCCCGTTCGATCTTCAGCGTCCAGCTGCCTTTCTCGCCGATGTCGAACTGGAAGATCGGCCGGCTCTTGCCCGGGTAGTTGGTGTCCTCTTCGTCGAAATACGGTGCCAGGTCGAACAGGACGTGCTTGTCGAGCTTGGCGGGGTTGCGGAACCACTCGTAATGGATGATCTCGCCGGGGCCGAACTCGATGACGCAGATCGCCTGCTTGGCGTAGGTGGTGTTGATCCGGTAGCTGCCCTGGTCGGCGACGTTGCCGCCCCGGAACCGCTCGACGGGCAGGAAGACGCAGACGCGACCCTCGCCGGCCAGGTGGGCCAGGTCGCAGTTGTCGCCGTTGGTGAACTGCCAGTCCGGGTTCATGTACCCGAAGATGATCTTGGAGTTGTGTGGATTGGGGCAGTTGAGGGTGAAGTGGCTCGGCTGAACGCGGTAGGCCGTCTTGCTGTCGAGGCCGGTAAAGTTGTTGCGCCCGTGGTTCAGTTGCGGAAGCTTGGTCTTGCTGCGGTCGGATAGGTTGGAGAACTGGTGGGTCCAGAGGTAGCTGCCCTCGCTGTCGGCGCGGCCGTGAGTGTCGGCGAAGTGGGCGTCTTCACCCAGGTCCAGTGCGCGCGCCCAGAGGAAGGGGCCCAGCTGTCCGACTGTCCCGTCGGAGAAATCAGGCAGCAGGCCATTGCGGTACTTCTTGAAGTCCGGATGCAGGGGCTTGTCAGCCATGGCGCTGGAAGGTGCGCGGCAGATGAACAATCCGCCGGCCAGCAGGCCCAAACCGAGAATCGAGAAAAACAGGATCACCAGGTTTCGTTCGCGACGTGTCATATTCAGCTCCTCTGCGACATGTGGCGTGTCTGGGACCATTATACAGTCGCATCGCGGCGGGGGAAAGACAAAGACAAGAGTCTCGTGGTTCACGTTCGGGCATGGTTGCGTCGCTGCGATCCGCGAACCATGGCACCCCGGATGCAGATGGCCCCGGATCTACGGTTGGTTCACACCAAAGACATGGTGCCGTGGTTGACGAGGATCGAGACCGGCCGGCGAGATCGTCGTAAGCACGCATCGCAGCCGGGAGGTGGGTCAGCTGCTGTAGAACCGTCGGCCGGCCAGGGCTGCCAGGGGCCAGAGCATCAGGGCGCCGCCGGCGAGCAAGGCCCCGGCGATGCGGAAGGACCCGTCGGGGGCGATGGAATAGACGGCCAGGAAGCTGGCCTGGAGGATCAGCACCCCGCGGATGAACATGCCGATCGTCCGCTGGACCCGGGCCGGGGCGGGCTGGCCCCGCAGCAGCTTGGCGCATTGTACGGCCCAGGAGGTCGCCAGCAGGGCGATCACGGCGACCAGGAAGTGGCCGCCTTGACCGGCGAGGATCTCCGGCAGGGACCCGGCGGCGATGATGACGCACCAGAGGCCCGCTGCAACGGCCGGGGCCAGGCGCAGCAGCCCGATCCGGCGGGTCTGTGTCTCGTCCCGGGCGATGGCGGTGACCGCCGCGATGTACAGGCCGATCGTCCCCGCTGCGACCCAGGCGAGCATCGGCGGCCAGGCCGACCCGATCGCGGCGAAGCTGCCGATCAGCACGCTGGAGGCCCGGCAGGCGCCCATCACCAGCGGGCCGAAAAGGAAACACCGCTTGGCCCAGGCGTTGTAGAGCAGCACGAGCCCCAGCGTCGCACCGGCCCAGAGTCCCGCGCCCATTCCGGCCAGGGCGGCGGAGCCCACGCCCATCATTGCGAAGACGGCGGCAACGATCCACGCCAGCCCGCGCGTGACCGCACCCGACGGCAGGGGGCGGTGCGGGCGCTCTGCCAGGTCCTCGCGGTAGTCCAGCAGGTCGTTGGTGATCAGCCCGGCCGCGTAGAGAAACACCGAGGCGACCGCCGCCCAGACAACGCGGATGTCCAGCAGGGCAGAGGCGACGACAAACCCCGCCAGCGGGTCGCCCGGAACGGTAAAGAGGTTCGGCAGGCGCAGCAGCTGGGCCCAGCCGGCCAGGGGCGATCGGCGGACCTGCTTCACCGCTGGAACTCGCGCGGATCGACCGGGACCAGGTCGAAATCCGGCTTCCAATTCTCACTGGCCGAGTAAAACGACATCGCGTTGTCCCGCACGAGCCGCTGGATGGTCTGCCCGTCGTGGCCGTCGTTCTGCATGTACTCGACAACCTTGACCAGGCTCAGCGGATCGCTGATGCCCCAGTCGGCCGAGCCGTTGACGATCATCCGCTCGGCGCCGAACTGCCGGATGATGTTGCTGACCCGCTCGGGCGTCAGCTTGCTGATCGGGTAGACCGTCATGCCGCACCAGTAGTCCGTGGCGTGGCTGACGGGCATGGTCTGCTCGGTGTTGTGATCGATAATCACCTTCCTCGGGTCCAGCTGCATCTGGTCGAGGATGGCGACGATTCGCTTCGTGCCTTCCAGCTTCTCGACGTGCGGGGTGTGGACGATGACCGGACAATCCCGATCTTTGGCCAGCTCGAGCTGGGCGACGAAGGCACGCTCCTCGTTGGGCGTGATATTGTTGAAACCGATCTCCCCGATCGCCACGCAGCGGGGGTGGTCGAGGTATTCGCCGATCCCGGCGAGGACTTCATCGACCAGGCCGGTGTCTTCGGTCTCTTTGGGGTTGACCGAGATCGCCGCGAAGTGGTCGATGCCGAACCGCCTGGCCCGGACGGTCTCGAACTCGAGAATCAGCTGGTAGTAGTCAAAGAACGTGCCGGCGTAGCGGCGATTGGTTCCCAGCCAGAACGACGGCTCGACGCAGACGCGAATGCCCGCGGCCTGCATGGCCTGGTAGTCGTCGGTCGTCCGGGAGTACATGTGTATGTGCGGTTCGATAATCTGCATGGTGTTTCCTTTCCCGCCGACGATTATGGCAGGTTCTGTCCGCCTGGACAAGGCGGGGCTTGGTCGGGTTCTGCCGACTGTAGCGACTGGACAGGTCGATATCCGCGGCGCCGGCGGGGAATTTGCCCGGTTACTCCAGTCGGCCGGGCGGTCGGACGATGGTAAATGTGGAGAAGTCTGACCAAGGATCGCCGAAAGCAGCCGGGCCTGGAGCCCAAGGGCATCGAAGATCATGTTCACCACGCCGAACATCTCATGGAACCGAAGAGCCAACGCCCTTGCCCTGGCTGCCCTGTTGCTCGCCTCCCTGCTGGGCTGGACGACCGGCTGCAACGACCACGTCAACAACTACACCAAGTTCGGCGGCTGGGCCTCGGGCAGCCTGGACCACCCGGTGGTCATCTCCGGCCAGCCGGGGGCCGACTCGATGGCCTTCAGCGCCAGCGAAAATGTCCTGTCCGACCACGACTGGCAGGTGCTGGAGAAGATCGCCCCGCGCCCGATCTGGGAACGCATCGCCGAGATGCGCGAACTGTTCGAGGCCCGCGAAAAGCCCAAGGCGCACGGTTCGCTCGATGCGCCCAGGCCGGCCGAGATCCCCGACCTGCCGATCACCCAGCTGCCCGACGGCAAGGTCCGGTTCTTCTACCGCCTGCAGAACTTCGGGGGCCCCGAGGTCGTCTCGCGACGCGACGGCGGGACCAGCCGACACGATATCTCTCTCAAGCCCACCGACCTGGGGCCGCTGGTGAATCTCGTCCAGCGGCAACTGGGCAACCGGGGAACCGTCACGCCGCTGGTCAACGAGAATACGCTGGTGGTCACCTGCGACCAGGCCGTCCAGGACAGCGTCCTGCAGCTGATCGCCGAGGCTGACTCGGTCCCCACGCAGGTCGAGATCAACGTCCGCGTCTTCGAGGTCAAGCACGACTTCGACTTTCAGTACGGCGCGAACCTGCTGCTGAAGCACCTGGCCGCCGACAGCTCCCAGTCCCTGGCCAGCACGTTCAACCCCTCCGACTTCCTGGAATCGCTGACCAACACGACCATGGGCGACTTCGCCTACCAGGGCTCGGCCCTGCGGCTGATGAAGGTGTTCACCGATGCAGGCGTAACGCTGGACGCGACGTTTCAGGCCCTGTCGAACATGGGACTGGTCAAGGTCGTCGCCTCGCCGCGGATGACGGTGGCCACGGGCAAGACCGCTTACATGCTCGCCGGCCAGGAAGTGCCCATCCAGTCGGCCAAGATCTCCAACGACAACCTCATCAGCCAGAAGGTCGAGTACAAGCCTATCGGCGTGCAGTTGTACATCACCCCCCAGGCCAGTGCGGGCGAGAGTGTAAAGATGCACGTGCTGACTTCGGTAACGGCCGTGGCGGGCTTCACTCCCCAATCGACGATGGATGGGGCGACCAGCAGTGAGACGCTGACCAACCCGATCATCGACTCGCGCGAGGCGGAGACATACGTCACCGTCGGCGACGGAGACACGCTGGTCATCGGCGGGCTGCGGATGATCCGCACGGTCACGCGGGAGAAGAAGGTCCCGGGCCTCGGCCAGATCGCCCTGTTCGAGTGGCTGTTCAAAAACCACCGCTCGCAGAACAATGTCTCGGACCTGTACTTCTTCGTCCAGCCGCGGGTGGTCACCCACGCCCGCCCTGCCCGCCACGTCGCCGGCAACCAGGCCCGTGTCAGCCTGCCGGCAGAGCAGGTGGTTCCGGTACCGGCGGGGGGTTGAGGTTCCTCCCGCGCGCAGGAAGTGTGGGCCGCCGGGGGATGTCGGTAGGGTGGTTCTTCCGCCTCGTCGCAAGCGGCGCGGGGCGAGGGATCGATATTGCGTTTGGCGTGCCGATGGGGTATGCAGGGTGCATGTATCATACGCAATTTCAAGTATCCACGTCGGGTCGATCCGAAATGGTCGACATCACTTCGCAGGTTACCCGGGCGGTTGAAGAAAGCGGCATTGCCGAGGGGCAGGTGACCGTCTACGTCCCGCACACCACCGCGGGGGTGACGATCAACGAAAACGCCGATCCCTCCGTCGTCCACGACATGCTCGGCGCGCTGGACCAGGCCGTGCCGTGGTCGCAGGATTTCTACCGCCACGGCGAGGGCAACTCAGCCGCCCACGTCAAAAGCTCGATGGTCGGCTGCTGCCAGGTCATCCCCATCATCGACGGCTCGATGCCGCTTGGCACGTGGCAGGGCATCTACTTCTGCGAGTTCGATGGCCCGCGGACGCGACGATGCGTGGTGACAATCGCCTGAATGGCCGATAGCGGATCGATCGCGTGGGCATCTGCAGGAGGATCCGGCGGATCACGTCGGCGAACCGCCGGGCGGGCCATCTCTTGGGATCGGATGAAGCCACCGTCGAGACGGCCACCAGGTCGCGTCCGTCATCGGGCAGGGTCTCCAGGAGCGTCTCCGTGCCCGGACCTTCTCGGTCGGCAGGTGGAGCAGGTTTCTGCGCCATGCCTGGAGCGGGAGCCTCTTTCCCGCAAGAGGCAGAAGAAGATGACGCAAGAGCAAGTCCCGTCGCGGGGCGACGACTGCAACAAGGTCCCAGCCCGATCATCGGCAGGCTCAGGAGGGTCGGCCAGACCTGTCTCGCAAGCGCGTGGAGGCTTCTGTCAGCTGGTCTTTGCCGCCGGGGTCAGGTGTTCCGGGCCCTTGCGACGGTTGCCGAGGATCGGGTCGCCGTCGAAGTATCGCTCTGGAATCGACATGCTGTCGAGCATCTGCTTGCCGCGCTTGCAGTCTTCGATCGTCAGCTTGCCCTCGCGGACCAGATCGTAGTACGGGCCCAGGTCGGTCTGCCTGTAGAGGTTGGCGAACTGGGCGTAGAACTCCTGGCGGTCCAGCTTGGTCGGCAGGACCGAGTGCATGGTGTCGAAGCAGCGGTAGTCGCTGGTGATCAGTTGATCCTTCCGCTCGTGGTAGAGGTCGGTCCCGGGCAGGGGGGTCAGGATGGTGAACTGTGTGTGGGTGATCTGCTTCTCGGTCACGTAGTTGCGCAGGGCCTTGAAGTCATCGACGTCCCACTGCGGATCGACGATGAACGCGCCCCAGATGATCACGCCGTTGTCCTGCAGGATGCGGATGGCTTCGTTGTTGGTATCAGCGGAGTTCTGCTTGTTGACCGAGGTGAGGGTTTTGTCCGACGCGCCTTCCAGGCCCAGCAGGACCGCGTAGAGGCCCACGTCTACCCACTTTTCGACCAGCTCCGGGTGACGGACGATCGAATCGGTCCGACATTCCATCGAGTATCGCAGGTTGATCCCCTCGGCCTGGATGCGGTCGGCGATCTCGTTTTCCCGCCTGTAGTTCATCAGGAAGTTGTCATCGACGAAGGTGATGTGGCCGGTATCGCAGTGGCGGACTTCCTGGATGACGCGTTCCGGGCACATCTGGCGGGTCCGGCCGGCGTAGAACTTCCAGACGCTGCAGAAGTTGCAGCGGTACGGGCAGCCCCGTCCGGTGGCCACCGAGCTGTCGGGCTTGTCGAAGAGGAAGAAATATTCCTGGCGGTAATCGGCCACCAGGTCGCGCCGCGGCAGGGCCAGGGCGTCCATCTCGACGTGGTCGCTGGCGGTTTCGTTGCGGACAAACGCGCCGCTGTCGTTGCGGAGGATCAGGTTCGGCAGAGCCTGGAGGTCGGATCGACCCTCCACCGCGGCCACCAACTGCGGGAAGACCAGTTCCCCTTCGCCCAGGGCCACCGCGTCAACGGCGGGGTGGAAGAAGTCATCCGGCAGGAGTCCGGCGTGGTGGCCTCCGATGAGGGTGAAGCAGTCGACGTTGTGGGCCTTGGTCTGTCGGCAGACGTCGATGGCGGCGTAGACTTCCGGCGTCAGGGCGGTTACGGCCACCATATCCGGCCCGAAGTCGGCCAGGACGGTCTGCAGGTCCGCATCGATCCGCATGTCGAGGATGCGGCAGGTGTGCTTGTCGCCCAGGCAGGCGGCGAGCATTTCCAGGGCCAGGGGCTCTGGCATGGCCGCGACGCGAAAGCCCACGCCGTGGTCCTGTGCTTCAGGCTGAACCAGTAGAATGCGCAACGATGGTACTCCGTTTCCAGTGGCAGTAGTCATTCCAGACGAATGACGCATTGTAACGGAAAGGGCCCCCAAGTTCAGCCAAATGCGGGAGATGCCCGGAAAAAACCCGAGGCTCAGTTGCCGGAGTACCCGTACTGGCCAGGCTCGGGTTTGACATCCGGCAGGGTGTTGCGGGGCGGGATGACGTGGCGCTTCAGGACGCGGTTGACCAGCTCCGGGCTCCAGTGGCCCGCCTGGATCAACGGTGCGACATAGACAGCCACGAACTTCGAGCCGCCCGAGGTCATGTGTGTTCCGACATTGCCCGTATCGGCCATGTCTTCTGTCCAAGGCACCTGGTAGAGACGGCGGTACAGGCCCTGGCGCTGCTGGCTGTCGGGGACTTCGAAGCCCTTGGCCCCGGCCGAGACGGTGTGGACGCTGTCCATCGTGCCGATGGTTGTCGTGCCCAGGCCCAGCAGGACCCAGTCGCGTCCGGAGTAGAAGTTGACGATGCCTCGCCGACTCTTGACCAGCGCTTCGTCCAGTTCGTAGTCGGGCGAGAGGGAGGCGGCGAGCATGACCACGCCGTCGAGATGGCAGCCGGGGGGCATGGCCTCGGAAACCCAGGCCGCCATGGCCCCGCCGCCGGACTGGCCGACCAGGAAGACCGGGCGGTTGCGGTACGCCTGCTTGTACCGGGCCAGCTGGTCGGCGATTCCCGCAGCCCGCTGGCGGTTGCGATGTTCGTTGCGGAGGTTCAGGATCGGCCCGATCGGGGCAGTCCAGTCCTCCAGTTGGATCGCGCAATCCACCCCGCCATCGGCCAGGCCCTTGCAGATATTCATGTTCAGCGGGCTTCTGCCCTCGATGCCCGTCAAGACCACCACCAGCCCGTGCTCGAGACGCTCGGGCGTGACATAGGGTTGGTCCTCGGCGCAGCCGGCGCAGAGCGCAGCGGCCAAGGCTCCAGCGGCGATGACGGTTCGGCGGATCATGATTACAGACTATATCGGCCTGCGGTGGGCATAATGAAGCAAGAAATAGTCAATCCCGCCGCCCGGTTGCCCCCAACCCGTCTCCGGGGATAAAAAAGGGCCCCGGAATCATCTTCCGGGGCCCTGGTACTTCACTTCTTACTACGACTGCATACTGCCCTTGGCTCAGTAGCCGCGGCGGAGTTCTTCGAGTCGCTCCATCGGGGCATCGAGGCCGCCGAACATGGAGTAGACGCGGAGGCTCTCGCGGTCATCCTCGTAGATGCCGCGATGCAGCGTCGCGTTGCCGGTCATGTCCGTCAGGACATCGAACGCGTGGTTGATGCTGTCCTGCAGGCCGGGCGTGTTGGCCATGATCTTCTTGCCGCCGACGACGATGCTGCCGACCACGCGGGCGGTGGACAGCTCAAAGCCGCTGGCCAGGACCGTCTTCTGCAGGTTGTTGACCATCGCCTGGGACAGGTCGTACTTCTGCTTGAAGGCGGCGACCTTGGTCAGGCCCATGATCGCGCAGTTGCCCGACTCCATGATCGACTGGTAGTCGACCGGGTCGAACGACGTGTACGGGCTGGGCAGGGCCGAAAGGCGATTGAAGATGTCGAACAGGCCGGCAACGGTGTTGTTGACCGTCGGCCAGAAGCTGCGGACCGTCAGGCCCGGATACAGCTTGGAGATCTTGTCGTTGTCGACGATGATCAACGGGCTGATCAGGCCTTCGTAGGCCATGCGGGTCAGTTCGCTGATCGCGTCGAAGGCGTTCTCGCCGACCTTCGGGCTGGCTGCTTCGCCGGCCGAGGGAAGGGTGCACATCACGCCGATGCGGCGGTCGATCTTCTTGAGACCGATGTGCTTGGCGCAGCTGCGGATGGTCTCGATCAGCGGAACCACGCTGCCGGAGCCCGTGCCACCACCGGAGCCGAAGGCCACCATCAGGTGGTCAACGTTCTCGGAGAAGATCCGCTCGATGGCGTGGATGATGTCCTGTCGGTACTGGACGGCAGCTTCGCGGCCTCGGGCCATGTCCTTGCCTGCACCCTTGCGCCCGATGTCCATCAGGAGCTTCTGCTGGTCGGGGATCTGCAGGTCCCTGAGGTCCTGGGATGCGGTGTTGACGGCGAGGCACTTGGTGTAGCCAAGCTTGTAGAACGACTGGACCAGGCGGCCGCCACACTGGCCCGCGCCGACCCAACCGAACTTCGTCGAGCCCTTGGAGGTGTCTTTTACACCCTGGGCTTCGGCGATCTGCGGTTCGTACTCTTCCAGCGCCAGCGTCGGGATCAGGCTGGTCGAGGCGCTCTTGGCCTGGACGATCTGGCTGTTGGACTTGCCCGCCGGCTTGCCGGTCTTGCGCTTGCGGGCCGGTGACGTGGTGGCCGTCGTCTTGCTGGCAGAGGTCTTGGCCTTGCCGGCGGTGCGCTTCTTGGTCGTCGGCTTGGACGCGGTGGTCTTGGCCGAGCTGGCGCGCTTCTTCGGGGTCGACTTCTTGGTTGTCGAGCTGGACGCCTTGGTCTTGCTCTTCGTGCCCGAGGCCTTGGTGGTCCCGGTGGCCTTTGTCTTGGCCTTGCTGATTGTTTCGGCCATCTTCTTGCGCTGGTCTACGGCGCTGGATTTGGCCTTGCTGCTGGTTCCGCGCTTACTGGCGGACTTCTTTTTGGTCGTCGTGGCCATGTCTTTTGTCTCCTTCGTCTGACTGGTCGTTCCATGCGATTCGACTGGACCGCACCATACATCGGAGCGGAGATTTGGGATCTTGAAGCCTGCTGGGGGAAATCCATGAAAATCTCGGGAATCTTACTCACCCGGTCGGGTATTCCGCCGCCCCGGGCCCTGCCAGCCCTGCCGCTGGGGCCTTTGCATCCCGTCGAAGGCAGGCTACAATTCTCAGCACGTCGCCCCGGCCGTCGGCGCCGAGGCGCCCGAGGAATCTGCTACACATAAGAAGGTGGTGCCCGTGCGAGTCGTCCTGGATTTCAACCCCGTGCTGCGAAAGCGCTACTCGGGGTTCCGAACCTACGGCCAGGGGCTGCTGAAGGCCCTGGTCGAGAGGCCCGAACCCAAGAGCATCCTCCTGCTCTGCTCGCCCGATCAGCGCCAGCAGGTCGACGCAATCCCCGCAGCCGGCGACACCAAGTGCAGGATCGTCTCGCCGCCGCTGCGCCTCCGGCGCCTCGAAAGATGGTGGCGCTGGATCTCCTGGCCGAAGCTCCAGAAGCTCACAGGCCCCTTCGATGTCTACCACAGCTTCCACCATCTCATGCCGCCCACCGGGCCGGCGCCTCGCGTGCTGACCGTCTACGACATGCGACGCTACCGACTGCCCGATCTGTACAGCCACTCCAAGACCGACCTGTTCGAGCGTTCCGTCTCGGCCGCCGACCGCTTGCTGGCGATCTCCCAGGCAACCAGGGACGACCTGGTCGAACTGCTGGACGTGCCCCAATCGAAAGTCGACGTCGCGACGCTCGGCACGCCCGAAGGTTTTGCCCCGCTGGACGAAGAGGCCCGCACAGGCGTTGCCCGCTGGATCAGCCAGAAGCTCGACGTGCCCATCGGCGCCTACGCGCTGACGCTCTCCTCGCGAGACCCGCGGAAGAACCTCGATACCTGCGTGGCCGCCATGGCCCGGGCCTGCGGCCGTCTGCCCGACGACTTCCGCCTGCTCGTCGTCGGCCACCTGCCCCACGGCCAGGACCTGACCGAACTGGCACGCAACTGCGGCGCGGAAAACCGCGTCCTGGCAACCGGGCCGCTGTCCGATGCAGAGTACCAGCACTTGCTGGGCGCCGCCGAGATGCTGCTGTTCCTCAGCCGTTACGAGGGCTTCGGCCTGCCCCTGTGCGAAGCGATGGCCGCCGGCGTGCCGATCATCGCAGCCGACATTTCCAGCATCCCGGAAGTCGCCGGTGAGGGGCAGGTGCTCGTCGGGCCCGACGACGTGGAGACCATCGCCGATGAAATGGTACGCCTGCACAACGACCCGGACGCACGCGAGCAGATGAAGTCCTACGGCCTGGATCGGGTCCAGCAGTTCACCTGGGCCCGCGCCGCAGAACAGACCCTCTCCTGCTATCAGAGGGCCATGGCAGGGGCGTAAACCGGCGGCTTCTGGCAAAAGTCTCACCACTGCCGCTCCGATAGGTGCTTGCAGGCAGGGATTGTCCCAGCCGGACCGCAGCCATCGGAGAAGCTCATCATGAAGTACACTATCTGCCTCAGCCTCGTCCTTTCGGCCGCCCTGGCCGGTTGCCAGCAGCAAACCAGCTTCACACAGCAGCTGCAGCTGCGCGACTCGGTCGACGGACGCACTATCGAAACCGCATGGATCGTCCGCGCCTTGCACCAGTCGCACGAGCAGAAAGTCGGCGTGGGCAGTACCACACTGAAACGATGGACCGCCACGGTGGACATCGTCCCGGCCGGCAGTGGAATCGAATACGAACACCCCGCCGATGCACCGACCTTCTCCACCGACGCATTCACACGCACCACCCGCGGCGAGAAGTACTTCGAGATCTTCCTGCTGGCCGACGGCTACGCGCCGATGCGGATCACCTCGAAGGAACTGGCCAACGGTCAGTTCCAGATGCGCCGGATCGAGACGATCCCCAACGGCCGTGAGATCCTCCGGGCTGCGGAGTTCATCGAGCAGGTCGTCCTGCCCAACACCGAACAGGCCTCGCCTGGACGCGACGAAGTCCTGGCGATCCTGATCTCTCAGTTGGAGGCCCTGGAGGACAGGGGCGTGGCCAACCTCGGCCTGGCAGGGCGAATCGCCACCCTCCAGGCCGCCATCAGCCCCGCCCACGCCGCCCCGACAGCCCAAGCCGACTGACCTGCCGAACGGAAGCCTTTCTCCGCAGCCAAAGTCTTTCGCGTCGATACAATACGTCGAACGTTATTGACACTAAACGAAAGGTTGGCATGTTCGGACGGACCATCAAGCTCTTCAAGATTTTCGATTTCCAGGTCAGCATCGACCTGAGCTGGCTGATTATCATGGCCCTGGTGGTCTGGTCGCTGGCAGGCGGGCGATTCCCCGAGCAGTTTCCTGAGCTTTCGTGGCAGATGCATCTGCTGATGGGTCTGGCCGCCGCGGTCGGGCTGTTCGGTTCGATCGTCCTTCACGAAATGTCCCACTCGCTGGTTGCCCGGCGTTTCGGTCTGCCGATGGAGGGCATTACGCTGTTTCTGTTCGGGGGAGTCGCGCAGATGCGCAGCCAACCGCCCAGCGCCAAGGCGGAGTTTTTCATGGCTGTCGCCGGGCCTGTCTGCTCGGTACTTATAGCAGCGATTTTCCTGGGTGCCTGGTGGGCGGGCGAAACGATGGGCCTGGCCGATCCCGTCGCTGCTGTGTTGTTCTGGATCGGTTCGATCAATGTGATCCTGGTGATCTTCAACCTGATCCCGGGGTTCCCGCTTGATGGTGGACGCGTGCTCCGCTCTGGGCTCTGGGCGTGGAAAGGGAACCTGCGCTGGGCGACCGACAAGGCCTCCACCGTCGGGCGCGGCTTTGGGGCGTTGGTCATCGCGGTCGGAGTGGTCTTCCTGCTGACCCGCAACTTCGTCGGGGGAATCTGGTGGATCCTCATCGGCATGTTCATCCGGGCTGCCGCCGGCAACGCCTATAGGCAGGTGCTCGTCCGCCAGGCGCTGTCCGATGAACCGCTGGAACGATTCATGAATCCCGAGCCGGTTACCATCCCGGCCGATATGCCAATCGACCGCGCCGTCGACGAGTTCATCTACGAGTACCATTTCAAGATGTTCCCGGTCGTCGACAACGGCCGACTCGTCGGTTGCCTGACCACCCGGCAGATCAAGGACCTCGACCGGGACAACTGGTCAGAAACCACCGCCGGACAACTTGCCGCCGACTGCAGCGAAGAGAACACCATCTCATCCGATTCCGATGCCGTCGATGCCCTTGCGGCCATGCGCAAGCACGACATCAGCCGCCTGATGGTTGTCGACGATGGCGAGTTGAGAGGCATTTGTTCGCTGAAGGACCTCTCCCGCTTCCTGTCCCGCAAACTCGAACTGGAAGGGGATCTGCCCGACCCGATCGATCCCACAGCCGACAAGCTGCCCCGACAGGAAAATCTCAAGAAATAGCACGCACCGGGCCTGACAGATCTCTGCCGGAAAGGTATCTCCAGAGCCGAGCCTTGGCTCTGGACCGAAAAACCCATGGCGTGCGAATTCGCAGGCCCATGCACGGACAAGAACTCCGATCGCATCTCCTGCCCGCTCGCGGCCCGAGCGTCGGATGTCGCCAGGACGGTTTCGTCCTGCGACAGGACGCAGTCGCCCCGGCCGCAGACCAGCGGACAGAGAGACTTTTCTGGCTGCAAAACTCGCTGATCCCACGCCATCATGCCTAGACTGGAGGGTGCAACCAAACAATGCGCAGGAGGAAGCGGGCATGAGAAGGTCATGGATACTGGTTTGTCTGGCGGTCTTCTGCTTTGCCGGCGGGGCAGGGGCAGTGGAACTTGTCGACACGGGCCCGGCCGGGCAGGGGCAGCCGTTTGACAACCGCCAGCCGCAACTGGGGATCAACTACATCGTCCGTACCGGCGGGCTGTACCAGGAAATCGGGCAGATCAGCGCGTTCGCGGGGAGTTTCGCTCCATCCGGCTGGGCTTTCGCCAACGGGCAGCAACTCCCGATCAACCAGAACCAGGCGTTGTTCTCCAAGCTCGGGATTACCTACGGCGGGGATGGAAAATCCTGGTTTGCCCTGCCGGATCTGCGCGGGCGGACCGCGACACACGCCGGCAGCCAATCCCTGGTCGGTCAGGCGAGCGGCGCCGATCAGTTTGCCCTCAGCCACAAGCAGATGCCCTCTCACCAACACACGATCCCCCTTGACCCGTTCCAGACCAGCCCGGAGGGCCTGGGGATGGCGATGGACAACCACATGCCCTCCCTGGCTGTGAACTACCAGGTGGTTGTCAACGGTCCTTCCCCGGATCCGAACCAGGGGCTGAATGATCTTCCCTTCCTCGGCGAAGTCCGGATGTACGCCTCCCCCTGGCAACACCTGCATTTCAATAATACCCTCCCGACCGACGGGCAAAGGCTGTCGATCGACCACAACATCCCACTTCACGCCATCCTGTTCGACAATTTCGGCGGGGACGATCACATTTTCGCCTTGCCGGACCTGCGGGACACCACTGTCATGGGCGTAGGTCAGGGACAAGGCCTGACGGCCAGAAACCTCGGCGACCGCGTCGGGATCGGTCATCTGAGTCTGCAGGAATCTCACCTGCCCGAGCACGTTCACGAACTGGCCGAGGGAGGAACGTTTACAGGTCCTGCCGGCGAGGGTGACCCTTTTGACAACATGCAGCCGACTTCGACGCTGCGGTGGCTGATCAATGTCAGAGGTCTGTTCCCGACCATGGGCGGAGCAGGCAGCAGCGACTATGCGTTCCTGGGGCAGATGACGATGTTCGCGGGGGAGGACATCCCCTTCGGATGGCTGCCTGCCGAAGGACAAATCCTGCCGATCAACCAGAACCAGGCCCTGTATTCCGTGATGGGAACGGCTTACGGAGGGGATGGCCGGGTCACCTTCGCCCTGCCGGACCTCCGCGGGCGCGTGCCGGTCGGGGCGGGAGGCGAGTGGAACCTTCTGGGCAGAAGCCTGGGCCTGGAGCAGGTGACTCTGACCGGGGAGAATCTCCCTTCCCATACGCACGGCTACGTCGTGCCCGAGCCTGCGACACTGGGGCTGCTGGCCATATCAGCAGTTGGTCTGGTGCGCCGCAGGCGGTTACGGTCCACCGGCCGATAGAGGCGATAGCGGCAAGCCCCTTCCGGGCGACGACGGCGG
>JBKHDI010000026.1:0-42539 GCA_046541415.1 Phycisphaerae bacterium
CGGACATGTTCACACTCCGCCATTGGAGAACGCTGGTTCAGGTATTCACCTGACCGGGAGGGCAGTCTATCCCGTTGTACTGGTAGGGGCGGGGCGGACCGGGACGGCCCGGCGGCGATGGCTTGGGTGCAGGGCGCTGGTGACGAACCCGCGCTGGGGTGAGATCCGGCTGGGATCGGCTTGGGGTCAGGTACTTTCTACGACCCTCGCAAGGCCTCGGGTCCGTAAAAGTACCCGACCCCGGCGCTGGCCCGACGGCGCTGGGGGTTTCGGGTGTGTCGAAGGGTTGGTCTGGTTGGTGGCAGGAACGGGGCAGGTGCAGATCAGGTGGTCAGGTAGGCGAGGATGGAGAAGGCCTGGACGGCGAGGTACCAGAGCAGGGCGGTGCGGAACGGGAGGAAGAAGGGTTGTTTCCGGAGGAGGAAGAGGGCCAGCAGGGGGATGGCGGGGATCAGGGCTGAGCCGGCGAAGCTGATGAGTCTGTCGCGGGGCTCGGGTTGGTTCAGGCCTTGCTGGAAGGCGTAGAACGAGCCGGAGAAGACGAGCAGGCCGGTGATGAGCATGGCCGGCCAGGCCAGCAGGAGGGCGGTCGTGGCCCAGAGGGGTCTGTCGGCCGGATCGGATGGCGGGTGCGGGTGGTTGTGCGGTTCGGGCTTGGCGGGGGGTTCTGTCATGGTTGGGTCAATCGCAGGCGGGGTAGGGTTTGTCGCCGACGAGCTGCTGGAGGCGTGCGAGTTCGGCTTTCAGTT
Organism: Phycisphaerae bacterium; assembly: GCA_046541415.1. GTDB lineage: Bacteria > Planctomycetota > Phycisphaerae > SM23-33 > SM23-33 > CAZOVB01. Next base: position 750 of record JBKHDI010000026.1, read on the forward strand.
CGGCCTGTATGGCGGCGTATCTGGCAGACCAGAGTCTACCGTCAGGCTGCCATCCATGCAATGACACCAGCCGTCCTGCGGGTGACCGGGCTTGGCGCAACACCCAGAGGCAGCCTCACCTGGATGTGAGGCTGCCTCTTGTGTTTCGCGTCGAGGCGGAGTTGTCAGCCGCTCAGGCTGGGCAGGTCGATGGTGCCGACGGCGTCGAGCAGGGCCAACTCGTGGAGTTTGGCTACGTCGATTGTGCCGATGACCATGTCGGCCGGGGCGGATTCCAGTTCGATTTTCATGCCCGCGTCGGTCAGTGCCTTGCGGGTCTGCTCGTCGAGCTTGCTGAGGTAGACCGCCAGGGTCACCTTGCCGTCCTTGACGACCAGGCTGCCGGAGGAGTGGTTGCCCTTTTCGTCGAGTTTGTCGGCCAGGCCGTGAAGGACCTTGGCCAGCTTGGTCTGGACGAGCTGCTGCTTTCGCTGCTCGTCGGTCGGCTTTGCGGCCTTGTCATCTGCGCCGTCGACCCGGTCGCTGTCGGGCTTGGCGGCCTCTGCCATCTGCTTGGTCTGTGCTGCCGGGGTGTTGGGCCTGGCCGCCGGAGCGACTCCGGCTGCGCCGCTGCGTGCAGCCCGTTCGCGCCGTGGCATGACGCCGGGCCCGCCGGGCCCGCCGCCCTGTCCGCCAGCGTCGCCGAAGATGCCTTCGTAGCTGACGCCCTCGGGCAGTTCGACCGGCACGTCGACGCGTCGGGGCTGGCCTGCGATGGTCACGGTCTGCTCTTCGACGGCGACGAAGCTGGTATACCGCGTCATGATGCCGAACTCGCTGCCCAGGGCGATGATCTGGTCTTTGACCTTCTCATCCGGGTTGCCCTGCTGGATGCCCCGCAGGTCCGTGCCCATCAGGTACTCGACCTTGCTGCGGGCCCACTGCTGGGCCAGGACGGGGTTGGAGCCATCCTTGGCCGGCAAGGTCACCTGGAGCTTGCGGGTGAACTTGCCGTCGGCGCTGCGGCCGGTGAGGGTGATCGTCCCCGTGACGTCCTGGTCGGGCCTGGTGAAGCGTCCTTTGAGCAGGACGGGCTTGACGCTGAAGAGGTCGGGGATGGTTTTCGGGTAGATTTCGTCGGCCTGGATGTACTGGGCCAACTCGCCGAAATCGACGGAGATGTCGACCAGTACGGGCTTGTCGATCCGTTCGTAGAAGCGGTCGGCCTTCTTTTCGGCCCCCTGCTCGGAGAGGACGTATTCGACTTCGCCGCGGCCTGCCTGGGCGATTCCGTCGAGGCAGTAGCGGTTGACGCTCTTGCCGGTTCCGAAGCTGAAGACGCGGGTGGCCCCGGCGGAGGTCTTGACGATGTCGATCATCTCCATGTCGTTGCTGACGTATCCGTCTGTGAAGTACGCCACGATGCGGACCTTTCCCTCGGGGGCCTGGCCTTCGAGGCAGGCGTTCATGGCGGTGGCCATGCGGGTCCCGCCGGAGGCCTTGAGGTCTTCGATGAACTTCAGGGCCTTGGTTCGATTGGCCTCGGTGTTCTCGACGTACTCATCGAAGAGCATCTCGGCGGCGTTGGCGAACCGCATGATGTTGAAGGTGTCGCCGGGGCGGAGGTTCTCGATCGCCCGCTTGCAGATCGTCTGAGACAGGTCCAGCGGGAATCCCTGCTGGCTGCCGGAGGTGTCGATGACGAACATCAGCTCGCGCGGCACGATCTGGGCCTGCGTCGGTTTCGCCGGCGGCTGGAGCAGGAGGGTGAAGAACCCCCCGCGGTCTTCGTCGGTGTGGGTCAGCAGGGCATCTTCGATCTTCTCCGAGGCGGTGGAGAACTGCAGGACGAAGTCCTTGTTGGGGATTTCCTTCTTCTCGGCCAGGGAGATCTTGGTGCGGGTGTGTTCGGGGTTGAGCCACTCGATGTCGATCGCGTGGAGCTTGGAATCGATCTGCTGGATCTTGATGCCGGGGCTCAGGTACAGGTTGACGGAGATGTCGTGTCCTGCCCGGGTACCCTTTGGGGTCACCGGCGGGTTGAGCTGGTCGTCATCCTGCGGCCGGGGGGGCCTTGGAGCGATGATGCCCTCACGCTCGGGCTGTGAGCCGGTTGGCTGGTCGGGCAGGGGCTGGTAGCGGGGGCCCACGACCATGGGGAAGGAGAATTCGTAGTTGCCCGCCTCGTAGTCGAGGGTTTCTGTGTAGCCGATGGTGATTTCGACGGTTGCGTTGGGTTCGATGTTGGCCACGGCCTGGGTGAATATGTTCGGCCGCTGCTGGTCGAGCAGGCTGGCGACGTGGCCCTGGGACTTGGCCTGTTCGTAGATCTGCCGGGCCTCGGCGCGCGGCTTGATCTTGCCGACAACGGTCCGGTCGCCCACCTTCATGGTCATTTCGGAGACGGCGGCGTCGGCAGGCAGGGGGAAGGTGTAGACGGCTTCGATTTTCTCGTCGGAGTCGTTGGTGAAGGTCTGGTTGACCTGGACGAAGGCGGTCATTCCGCTGACAACGGCATCGACGCGGGTGTGCTTGAGCGGGCAGAAGCCGGCCGGCTCACCCTTCTCGTCCAGCAGGATCAGTTGTCCCTGTCCGGGGACAGCGTCCCGTGCCATCGCGGCCGACCCGATCAGGCAGAGCAGAAGCAGGCTCAATGCGGTGGTTCTTGGTGAAGGCATGGTTTCGTCCTCTCTTCAGGGGCCATGGTTGGTATCTACCGTTGGTATCCGGCGTATCTTCACCTGCGCATAAATTTTCGGAAGCGTCCTTTTGCCTTGCCGCACAAATCCGGCCGGACCTTTGTTAACAACTTAGCGCCACCTTAACCGAACGGTAAACGCATCTTCACATTCATGGTGATGCTTATGGGCCATATGAGCCGGACCGATGCGTCCAGGGTTTCCGGCTCGTTGCTTCGCTGTCGCCGCGCCGATCGATCAGAAACCGGTCGGCTGGGCTGCCGTTATTGTTCCCACGCTGTCCGATGTCGTTTGCGCAGGCAGGCATGAGCTTGTCCGCCCAACGGGCAGAGACATGGATTTGTATTCGGCGCCGGCTGGAGTGCAGCCGGCTGACCAGGCCAAGACAGCCTTTCTACCATTGTACCTCTTCAAGGAGCAGAACGAATGCCGAGAACCCTCAAATGGGCAGCCGCCGCGGTAGCATTGGTCGCATGGGCCACCCCTGCCGCAGCGCAGACCAACGCCGAGCTGATGCAGGAGCTCCAGAAGCTCCGCAACCGGGTCGACGAACTGGAAAAGAAGGACACGACGGCCAACAAGGAATCCCTCCTGGCCGCCCTCAAGGAGTACGAGGGAGACGCCGGGATGAAGGTTTTCTGGAAGGAAGGCCTGCGGCTGGAGTCGCACGACGGCTGGTTCAAGCTGAAAATCGGCGGCCGCGTGCAGTTCGACATGGGCTACACCAGCGACGATGACGACGCCAACCTGGAAAATCAGGAGGACTGGGCCGAGTTCCGCCGCCTGCGAATGTACATGCAGGGCGTCATCTACGAAAACGTCGGCTATAAGGTCCAGATCGATTTCGCCGACGCAGACGTATCGTTGAAGGACGCGTACATGACGATCCACTCCGACGGGTTCAAGAACGTCGAAAACTTCCTGGACGTCTTCATCGCCGGTCACTTCAAGGAGCCGTTCGGCCTGGAAGAATTGACCAGTTCGAAGTACATCACCTTCATCGAGCGGTCGAACCCGATCGGCCTGCTGGCCCCCAGCCGCAACCTGGGTATCGCCGTCAGCAAGTACTGGTCCGACCACCAGTTGGGCTATGCCGTCGGTGTCTTTCGCGAGGCGAACAACAACGACGGCGAATCGGTCTCCGATGGCGGATACCATTTGACAGGCCGCGTCACATGGGCCCCGCTCTACCAGGACAAGGGCCAGAAACTCATCCACCTCGGTGCAGCTTACAGCCTGCGTCACTACGGGTCGGATGAAGGTTCGCCCCGCTACCGCACCCGCGGCGAGCAGCACATCGGCAACCGCTTCCTGGACACCACCGCCCTGGCTGCCGACGACGTCGATCTGTTCGGCGCCGAAGCGGCCATGGTCTGGGGCCCCTTCAGCCTGCAGGGCGAGTTCCTGGGCGCCTCGGTGGAATCCACTGCCCCCGGCGTCGATGACATCTGCCTGACCGGCGCGTATGTCCAGGCCAGCTACTTCCTCACCGGCGAGTACCGCCCGTACAAGAACGGTACGTTCTCGCGGGTCAAGCCCAAGAAGAACTTCTCGCCCGACGGCGGGACCGGTGCCGTCGAACTGGCTGCCCGGTACAGCTACCTGGACATGACCGACGGCAACTTCAACACCATCGCAGGCGGACGGGCCGGACAGGTCGACGCAATGACCATCGGCGTCAACTGGTACCTCAACCCCAACACCCGCATCATGGTCAACTACGTCCGCTCCTGCTGGGATGTCGATGCCAACACCGCCGACGGTACCAGTTCGTGGGACGAATCCGTCGACACCGTTATGCTCCGCTTCCAGGTCGATTTCTGATTTGTCGGAAAATCCTCCTGAAACGCACCTTTCGCGGGTCGGGCCCTCTGTTCCAGGGCCCGGCCCGTTTTTCTGCGCCCAGCCGGGCGTTGATTCCGCCGCCAACGCTCGATACCCTCACGGGCATGAACCGTTTGCTCATGCATTCCGCCAGCCTGATCGCGGTGATGGGGATTGGCCTCGGCTGCGGGCCGGGGCCGGACGACGCAACCCAGGGCCCCCGCTACGACCCGCGCCTGCCCGACCCGATCCCGGTCCAGCAGAGGCGGGCCTATCCCGAAGCCCAGACGGGCGTCTTCCTGTCGCTGGCGGATTTCGAGAACGCCCCGGACTCCCCGGCCGGGGCGAAACAGCTGGAGCACTTCTCGATCCGCTCGGGCCCCAACGGACCGGCCCAGCCGGCCCAACCCCGGTTCGTGCTGAACATCACCCGCACGGGGGCCGGGGCCCTGGCTGCCCGGATGCAGCCGGGAAGCACTCTTCGCTACGACGTGCCGCACGTGCGCGACTGGTCTGGCTACATGCTGCTCTCGATGGCGGTGCATACCGAGGCCGACCGTGACGACCTGCGAATCCGCCTGATCAGCAAGGCCGGCAGCTATACCGCGCCGCTGCGCCTCTGCCAGGCCGGCTGGACCGCGGTGGCCGTCGACCTGCGCAGCCTGGCCGAGACCGAAGCCTTCGACCTGCGAAACGTCCAGGCGGTGGAGATCTCCCTGGCCAATCCCGGCCGGAGCGTCCGCCTGGGACTCGACGACATCCTGCTGATCGACAACCGTCGCCGGATCCAGCCGTCGCCGGAGAAGCTGACGCTCCGTCGTCGAGGGCTGGACTGGCTGATCGACTGGGCCGCGTGGGACCGTCTGCTGGTGCTGGAGGAATCGCCCGACGGCCTGTACCGTTTCAAGCGGACCCAGACGCATCTGCAGGTTCTGGGCCCGGACCAGCAGGCCCAGGCCGCCGGCGAGAGCCTCGCAGCTCTCGGGACCCAGCGCGTCGGGCAGGTGAATCTGCTGGAGTCCAACCCGCTGCGCGTCCGGCTGGAGCAGGTCTGGTACTTCCCCGACCGCCGCGGCCAATGGGCCCGCACCGGCGTTCGTTCGGTCCGCTGGCTGCATACCTTATATAAGGATGGGCGGTGGGTCAGCCACCTGGAGATCAACAACGCCGCCGGGCCCACCCTGGCCGCTCTGCGGATCGATCCCCCCTTTGCCGCCGCCTTCGCCGGAACCCAGGCCGTCCGGGACCGCCTGGACCTGCCGGATTTTGCAGGCCCGATCGGGCGGTTCAGCTGGCAGATGGTCAGCGGCGCCAACCCGAGCGCCGCGGCCCTCCAGGCGGCGTATCTCCAGCCGGGAAAAGCCCATATCGCCATCGCGGAAAAGCAGTTCTTTGCCCCCGGCGACGTCGATCGCGACCGGTTCGACCAGTCCCAGGGCTGCTGGAGCTTCCGGGCCGACGGCGGCCATTGCCGATTCCGCCTGAGCCCCCCGCCGGAAGGCCTGGCCGATCCGGTCATCCAGGTCGACGGCCTAAACCGCCAGGTGGCCGTCAGCGTCGAGGGCAGGGCCATCCGGGACGTGGTGACAATCGAACCGGGCCGGGTGCTCTTCCAACTGCCCGGCCCGCTGCTTCGGGAGGTCTGGGTGGAACTGACCTCCAGGCCCTGAGGCGGGAAGCGGGAAGAAAAATCGCATCCGGATCGATCCCCAAGGCCCCCTGGTGCGTAAGATAGACACATCGGAGGCTCGCTGCGGTGGCTCGGCCGGATTTGGCCAGAAGTCCGCAGGACCTGTCAAGTGCGTCAAGTTGTTGTCCGATAGGAAGGTACTGGCCGGGCGGAGAATGTTGTCACCGCCTCGGCCCGGTTTGACATGTAAGATGGTCCGACGGGTGCAGGTCGTCCTTGACAGGCGCCCGGCGTTGCAGGACAATTGCTCGGTCCTGAATGGATTTTGGATGCTGGACCCGTCTGCGCCTGCTTTGCCCGATCGCCATTCCAGTCGGTGCAGAACACCGGCCCGAAAGGGCCTCACGGACGCTCCGGAACATGTAAAACCTGTAATGCCCTGGGTCTTTCCTTCCAGAGGACCCGCGATACAAGAAAAGAAAGGTCAGCCGTGAAAACGACCCAACTGCTGGTGACCCTGCTCATGCTAGCCTCCGCCTGGACGATGGGCTGCGACGAAGCCAAGATCAACCACTACCGTTTTCTCAACGCCGGTGACGTAATTGTCCGTCCCGACGGGACCAACCCCGTCCTGCCGATCCTCAACAGCATGAACCCGCTGGATCAGCACGAGCAGATCGTCCCGCATGCGACCTTCCCGGCCCCGGCTGACCTGACGTACGAAGACACCGACTACCGCATCGGCCCGGGCGACGTGATGAACGTTCTGATCCTCGAACTGTACTTCGAGGGCGGCGAAACCGTCGTGCAGAAGACCGTCTCGGAAAGCGGTTACATCGACCTTCCCCTGCTGGACAAGCAGATCAAGGCTGCCGAGCTGACCAAGCAGCAACTGCGGGAGACCATCGTCGACGCCTACGACGCCAAGGGCATTCTCCGCAAGGACCGCGCCAGCGTGCAGATCGAACTGCTCGTGCGGCGCAAGGCCGTCTTCTCGATCCTCGGCTCCGTCGTCCGCCCCGGGGCCTACCCGGTAACCCGCCCGGACATGCGCCTGCTGGAGGCCCTGGCCATCGGCGGCGGCGTGGCCCAGAACAACATCAAGTACATCTATGTCATCCGCCATGGCGGGACCAAGCCCCTCAACGGCATGGGACCTGTCGCTCCGACCAACAACGGCCAGGGCAACAAGCAGCAGCAGGACCAGCCCGGCAGCGGCTTTGAAGAGCTGCGAGATTCGCTGCAGACGCCCTCGGTGCTCCGCCTCTCGGCCGCCGGTGGCGATCCGACCGCGGAAAACGACCCGTCCGAGTTGCAGAACGGCGGCTGGAACCCCGACATCAGCGGCTGGACGCGAGCCAACGGAGATGACCAAGGGCAGGACGAGAGCCCGCAGCCCGAAACGGCGGCCGGCAACGGCGACGATGACGACGACCCGTTCGGCTTCCCCGACAGCATGACCGCCGCGGGCCGGTCCCGCGTGATCGCGATCAACCTGGACAAGCTCCGCCGCGGCGATCCGATGATGAACATCGTCATCCGCGACAGCGACGTCATCCAGGTCATCCCGCTGGAAGTCGGCGTCTTTTACGTCGCCGGGCACGTGGCCAGGCCGGGCGTCTACGATCTGACAGGCCGGGACGTGACGGTCAAACAGGCCATCACCGCCGCGGGGATGTTCGACCCGGTCGCCTGGCCGGAGAACAGCGTGCTGATCCGCCGGATCGGCGACAGCGAAGAGACCTTCATTCCCCTGGACCTCGAAGCGATCTGGGCAGGGACCGACCCGGACGTCTTCGTCCGCAGCGACGACGTGATCGCGGTGGGCACGAACTGGCGAGCGACCTTCCTGGCCGTCTTCCGCAACGCCTTCCGGATGACCTACGGTTTCGGGTTCATCTACGACCGGAACTTCGCCGAACCGCTGGACTTCGGCGGCGCCCTGCACGACAGTTCGCGATTCAAGCGATGGTAACCTGACCCGGTTTTACAACGGATGCTCGTATGACCAACGCCCCCAAAGCGAATTCCCCTGCTGTTTCGACTTCCGGACCGCGGCTGAGCCAGATGGTCAGCCCCGTAGTCGACCAGGACACCGAGGCCCGGATCGACAAGGCCGCCTGGCTGAAGATCCTCATCCTGGCGGGCTTGTTCGTCTGGCTGACGGGGTGGCATTACAAGAGCATCGTGCTGCACTGGCTGCAGGATACCAACTGGACGCACGGGTTCATCATCCCGCTGTTCAGCATCTACCTGATCTACCAGCGGCGGGATGAGATCTTCACGGCCCCCCGGAATACCAATTTCCTCGGCATGCCGGTGATGATCGTCGGGATCCTCGTGCTCTTCCTGCTCTACGCGTGGATTCCGTTCCCGTATCTCTCGCGTCTGGCGATGCCGGTAATCCTGCTGGGGCTGGTCTGGTTCCTCTGCGGCACGCGTCTGATGATCCTGCTCTGGCTGCCGATCTTCTACATCGTTTTCGCCATCCCCATGCCCGACATGCTCTACCAGTACATCTCCGTACCGTTGCAGCAGTTGGCAGCCAAGGCCTCGGCGGCGATTCTGGCCCTGGCCGGGGTGCAGATCGAGGTCTCGTTCAGCAACCTGACCATCGTCGGCCAGAGCGGAGAGGTCTACAGCCTGACCGTGGCCGAGGCCTGCAGCGGTGTGCGATCGCTGATGGCCTTTGCTGCTTTGGGCGTGGCGCTGGCCTACATCACCGACAAGCCGCTCTGGCACCGCGTGGTGATGGTCCTTTCGATCCTGCCCGTTGCGATCTTCTGCAATGTCATCCGCGTAACAATTACATCGAGCATGTACGCGATCGACGAACCGGAGCTGGGGCAGGATTTCATGCACACCTTCCTGGGCATGCTGATGCTGATTCCCGCGGCGATCCTGTTCCTGCTGATCTCCTGGACGCTGGGAGCCATCTTCGTCACCGAGGAAAACCCCGAGGACGGCCCCGGCAAAGACAAGGCACCGGTGAAGTCATGACCGACATCCCCAAGACCAACACCAGCAAGCCTTTGGCCAGGCGGATCCTCGCGGACCGGTCTTTCCTGATCGCCGCCGGGGTTCTGCTGGCCTGTGCGGCCGGCTGGCCGATCCTGGCCAGGCAGATCGGCCTGTTCCTCGACAAGACCCCTGTGCCCTGGCCGGAAGGCACTGTCGTCCGGGACGACTTCCGCCTGGACCTCGATGTGCGCCTGGGCAGGTACGTCATGGTCGCCAATAGCGACCAGGTCATCGACCCGGAGACGATGCAACAGCTCAAGATCGGCTCGACCCTGGACAAGATGCGCCTCGAGAGCCGCACGAGCAACTGGTACCTCAGCCGCGTCTACGAACGGACCGACGCCAAGGCGGCAAGCCCGTACTCGGCGTGGTATCTGCAGATCTTCTTCTACAACGGGGGCACGGATACGATCCCCCACGTCCCGGAACGCTGCCGCACCCAGGCCGGCTACCGCGGCATGCAGAGCCAGACCGTCCAGCTGACTCCGTCCCTGGCGGAATTCCCCGAATACGCCGACCCGCTGGAGATCCAGCGCGTGCTGTTCAAGCAGGCCGTCCCCGGCGTGGTCGAACCCCTGACGCGCGTGGAGTACTACCTCTTCGCGTTCAACGGTCAGCCCCAGGCGGACTGGAAGATGGTCCGCCTGTACATGCGCGACCCGTTCATCAGCCACGCCTACTTCGCCAAGATCCAGTTCGGCCCCGTCGGGCCGGGCAACATCGACGACCCCGAAGAAGCCAACCGCCAGGCAGAGGACTTCATCCGGAACGTGTTTCCTAACGTCCTTGCGAACCTGCCCAGTGCCGAAGACGTGAAAATGGCAATGAAGGACGAATAGGCGAGCCGAAACCGCCCCCACTTTCGCTTTCCCCGAAACAGAAATTGCACCATGGCCAAACGAAAACTCAATACCCCCGTTGTCATTGCCCTGATCGCCTCCGGTGTCCTGATTATCGGAGGGCTCACCGCAGGGTACGTCATACTCCGCAGCAAGAATCCGCAGCAGTACGAGGCCCAGGGCGACAAAGAGCTTGCCGCCAAAAGCTATGCCGCCGCTGAACTGAGCTACGGCATCGCCTATAAAAACTCCGACCCGGGCTCGGACGACCAGAACCGCCGGTACTACAAGTACATCCAGACCCTGCTGCAATGGGCCGAGAACGACCCGCATCTGACGATGATGGAACGGCAGGACAAGAACCGCCGGGCCTATTCCATGCTCCGCTCGCTGCTGACCGACGATCCGGACAACACCGAGGCCCGGCTGAAACTCCTGGAAATGTCCTGGCCGGGGCCGAACCTGCGCGCGCCGAAGTACACTACCTATGCCGAAGAAGCCGCCAAACTCCTGCAACGCCAGCCCGACCATCCCCTCATCCAGTTCCGCTACGCCTACGTCCAAGGCCTCAACGCCGATATCAACCCGCAGCACGACGAGAAAGCCTTCGATGAGATCCGCAAGGCCATCAAGCTGGCCCCCGATCAGCCCCGCGGCTACATCCTGCTGGCCCAGCACCACCGGCGCATGGCCAGGCGGACCGGCAACGAAAAACGAATCATCCTGGCCGAGAAGACCTACCAGCAGGCCATGGAAAAGATGCCCGAGAATGCCGAACTGCTGCTCAACTACGCACAGTTCCTCGAAGACGTAGCCACCATCCACCCCGAAAAGAGCCGCCAGCAGGCCGGCGAGGCCTCGGCAGCACTCTACGAACAGGCCGCCGAAAAGGCCCCCGATCAACCCGCGGTCTGGCTGTCCATCGGCCGCTACCACCTGAGGAACGACAAGGTCCAGAAGGGCATGGCCGCGATGGAAAAGGCCCTGGAAACCGACCCGACCTACCTGCCCGCCTACGAACAGATCTCCAGCGTGCAAAACACCCTGGGCCGCTCAGAGAACGCCCTGGACCTGCTGGGCAAGGGCATCGAGCGGATGCAGGAAGACCTGAAGAAATACGAGCAGAGCCAGTGGCGAGAATCGCAGCAGGCCCTGCGCAATCTCGACATGCTGCGCCTGCTGAAGGGCAATATCCACGCCCGCCTGGCCGTGAGCAACAAGGACAAACAAGCCAATACCCAGACAGCCAAGGAACTCTTTGAGGCCATCGAGTACCTCAACCCGCAAGCCCTGCAGATGCGCTACATCGAGGCCCGCCTGGCGTGGCTGAACAACGACCTGGCCAAGGCGACGAGCCTGCTGGACAAGGTCTTCGCCGAGGTCCGACAGTCCCAGGACCCCCGGCTGGCACTGGAAGTCGGCGGATTGCTCTTCCAGACCTATGTCGCCCAGGGCGCCCCGACCAAGGCCCAGACCGTACAGGAAGCCCTGGCCGAGTTCCCCCAACTCGAGAACTCCATGCAGGTACGCCTGATGCGAGCCGCCGTGCTGGAACAGGAGGGTAAGACCGAGGAACTGGCACAACTCGTCGAAGACATCCTTCGTCAAGACCCCGACAACACCTACGCCCAGCAGATCCAGCAGCGCCTCTCGCGCGGCGGGTCCGATGTGGTTCGCGAATCCCGGACGCTGTACAACTCCGGGCGGATCGACGAGGCACTGGAGGTGCTGGAACAGGCCTATAGCGACGACAAGACCCGCCTGGCCGTGCTGGCCGAACTGGTCAACGTCCTGCAACGCCTCGGCCGGACCGAACAGCTCAACAGCCTGCTGACTACCGTCCTGCAGGAGAACCCCGAGGACCCGCAGATCCGCGACCTGGCGGCGATTCTCACCGAAACAGACCCGCAGAAGCGACTGGACCTGCAAATCGAGATGACCAGGCGGCGCATCGACGACCCGGTTGCCGAACAGGCGTCGATCGCCCGGATCTACCTCAACGCCGGCAAGTTCGACCAGGCCGAGCCGATCCTCCAGAAGCTCCAGGCCGAACACGCCGATAACCCCCTGGTCGCTACGACCCTCTACGAGGCCAGCCTGCAACAGGAGAAGTGGGACGAGGCGGTCCGGTGGGCCCGCCGGATCTCCCAGTCCAATCCCCAGCCGCGATTCCTGCTGCTCAAGCCCCAGGCCCTGATCAGCCAGGCCGTCGCCCTGCGAAACGAAGAGCCCCAGCAGGCGATCCGCGCGATGAACGACGCGATCGTCGAGCTGCGGAGCCTGATCGAGCAGACCGTCCTTCCCGAACATTCCAATACCCTGCTGGCCAAGAGCTACCTGCTGCTGTCGGACCTGGAACCAGCCAACCAGCAGGCTCACCTCAACGAGGCCGACCAGGCCCTGGACAGGGCATTGGAGTACGACCGCGGCTCGAAGGAAGCGATCATCCTGAAAGTCGATGTCTCCCGGAAGAAGAAGGACAGAGCCGCCTTCAAGCAGTGGCTGGGCCGGGCCTACGAAGTCGACCCGAACAACCTGAGCATCCGCCTGCTGTGGCTGGACAACCTCGAATCGACCGCCGGCAGCGACGAAATGCTCCGCCAGCGGCGCAAATTCGAACTGGAATCGCGGGGTCGGTTCCCCAGCAACACCCTGCGCCTGGCTCGTCTGCTGGAACAGGCCGGACAGATCCCCCCTGCCGCCCAGGCCTATAGCGAGTATTTCAGCCGATCCCAAGACAAGATCAGCGCGTTCGTGGTCCTGGGCCGGTTCCTTCGCAGACAGGGCCGCAACGCCGACGTCGACCGCTACTACGAGTCGCTGCTGAAACAGGCCCAAAGCCCCGAGCAGCAACTGGGTGTGAAGCTGGCCTTCGCGGCGGTTCTGGATGAGACCGATCCGGATCTGGCTTTCGGTTTCCTGGAAGATCTGGCCTCCAATCAGGAATACCGGGACAACCCGGTTGTCCTGCAGACGCTGGCCCAGGAAAACGCCCAGAGAGGCAACTGGGTCCGCGCGGCAGAACTGCTCAACCGCGCCATCGAGAACACCGATGGGCCCAGCGAGCCGCTGATCCGCCTGTTGAGCCTGTACCACACCAACGCCCAGCAGCACGACCAGGCGTTGGCCCTGCTGGAGCAGATCCCCCAGCAGAGCACCCGCGACAAGGCATTTGTCGCCATCCTCCGCGGCCAGATCCTGGAACAGAAGGCCGATCGGCTGCTGGGCCAGGAACACCATGACATGCTTAAGAAGGCAGAGGCCCAGTACACCCAGGCCGTCCAACTGAACCCCGACGACTCCCGGGCCCTGCTGATGCGGGCGCGGTTCTACGGACGGACGGGCAACTCGATCGCCGCGATCAAAGACGCCCGCCAGGCCGAGTCGCTCTCCGAAGCAACAGACATCCAGATCACCCTGGCTGAGCTGCTGGAAAAGGCAGGCCAGACCAGCAGCGCCCAGTCCATCTACCGCGACCTGTTGGTCCGCAGACCCTCCCGGGAGATCTACCAGAAACTGCTGGAACTGCAGTTGAGCAGCCAGGACTACCGCCGCCTGGAAGCGACCATCGAGGAATGCAAGAAACTTTACCCGTCAGACCCGAGCTTCGAGCTGATTCTGGCCCGGTCCTTCGAGGTCCGTTCGCAGGCCAGCCGGACCCGCCAGGAAGCCCAGCAGTTCGGCCAGCGTCGCCTCCAGGCCCTGCAGTCCGCGTTGCAGAAGGCTCCCGAATCGCCCGTTACGACCACGGCCTTCGCCCAGGGACTGCTGGACTTCCGCCTGTACGACCAGGCCCTGGAATTCATCGAGAAGACCGCCGAGAACGAGGTCCTGGCCTCGGCCCTGAAGCCCTACAAGGCAGTGGCCCTGGCCGGCAAGGGGCAGATGGACCAGGCCCGCGAGCTGTTCACCGAAAGCATCCTCGCCGCCGACGCCCGACGCATCGACTCATTGGTCGACATGTTCCGAAGGTCCTATGGCGAGAACATCGCTGAATATGCCAAACAGGCCGAGCTCTGGATCCAGAAGCGAGAGGACCCTGCCCTTCTGACCGCGGTGGCCGGGACACTGGCCAGCGGCGAAGCGGGAGAACAGTACAGCCAGAAGGCCCGTGAGTACCTGGAAGCTTCGATCAAACAGGCCAACAACGCCGAAGTTCGCGGACGCAGCTACATTATCCTCGGCCAGGTGTGGTACAATCTGGGTCAGTACCAGAAGAGTCGAGATGCCTACCTGGAGGGCCTGAAGATCCTGCCGAACGATATTACGGGGCTGAACAACCTGGCCTACATCTACGCCGAGAACCTCGATTCGCCCGCCCAGGCCCTGCCGTTCGCCAGACGGGCAGCGCAGTTAAAACCCGGCAATGCCAGCATCCTGGACACCTACGCCTGGACACTGGCCCAGACGAAGCAATACCAGGATGCCCTGGGGTACATGATCCAGGCCGTTCGCCTGGCCGAGCCGAATTCTCAGGCCTTGCTGAACTACCACCTGGGCTATATCTATGAGAACCTGGATCAACTTTCTGCCGCCAAACGAGCGTACGACAATGCGTTGGCCGCCGATCGCGTGCCACCGGACGTCCGGGCCAATGTCGAACTGGGATTGGAACGCCTGAAAGCGAAACTGCAGTCGGTCAGCAACAACTGACCGCTTCCAAGGAGATGCAAACATGACGGTGATTCGCACCCGAGAAGAAACCCCCCAGATCGTACGGGCTGACGGTCCGCCTCGCGTGGCCAGACCCAGCCAGGCCTCTTCCGGCTTTACCGGAAAGGACTTCGTGCGGGTCTTGCGCAAGCGGAAGTGGATGATCATGATCATCCTGACCGCCTTCGTGGTTCTGTCGGTGGCCGGTACGTTCGTCTGGCGCAAGCTGGCGCCGGGGTATACGGCCCGCGCGCTGATCGAAGTCCGCCTGAACCCGGAAGACCCGAAGAGTCCGGACGTGGCGGCCTTCGGCTCGCTGCCGGCCGCGGCAATCGAGGAGATCATCAATACCAAGGCCTTGGAGATCCAGACCTGGGATGTGATGAACTCCGCCGCCCAGTCCGAAGCGATCCAGAGCACCAATTGGGGCAAGGGCTTCCAGGACAAGAAGAACCTGGCCGCCGAACTGCTGGAGGAAGTTTCGGTCTCGCCGGCGCCCAAATCGCACCTGATCCAGATCTCCTTCAGCGGCTACGGCACGAACTTCAAGAACGACGCCTGGAAGATCGTCAACGCCGTCGCCGAGGCCGCGACAGTGAAGAGCCAACGCAGCACGTCCGACGAGGCCAAGGAACGTTTCGAGAGCATCCGCAACCAGCGGGACCGCATGCAGGCAGAGCGTCGTAACCGCATCTTCGCCAAGCGAGAGATCATCAACTCGGCGGAAAAACGCGGCGGCCTGGAGAACATGCAGATGCTGCTGCAGCGCGAGATCGCGTCGCTGAATGAGCGTCAGCTCGATGCGACCAGCGAGAAGAACATCGCAGAGCAGATGTTCGCCCAGAGCTACCAGCTCCAGCAGCAAGGTGCCCTGCAGGACTCGCCCCAGGTCAAGCAGATCGTCGAAAGCCTCTGGGAGGTCCAGAACCTCCGCAGCCAGGCCGACGCACTGGAACGCGAGATGCAGGTCCAGGTCGAAAGCAAGGGGCCTGAACATCGCTCGGTCCGCAGCATCCGCGCCCGCTGGGAGGCCGCCGTCGACCAGCTCAACCAGCGACGGGCCGCCCTGGCCGCTCGCGAATCGGAGAACATGCTCAACCAGCAGGAGAACTTCGTGATGCAGGCCCAGGGCGAACTGGACAGCCTCGTCCAGCAGATCATGGCCAAGGAAGAACTGCTGCGGGAATTCGCCGGCATGCAGGCTCAAGTCAAGGAACTGGAAGAAGACGCAGAAGAATACGAAGCCCGCATCGAGTTGCTGGAAAAGACCCTGCTGGACTTCCAGCTCGTCGGCGGCGGCGATGCACTGTCCCCGCCTCTGAAGATCGTCCAGTCGGCCACCGAACCCGACGAAATCTCCAGCCCCAAGTTCCTGGTGACCATCCCGCTGGGCATCTTCCTGGGCCTGGCCGTCGGGGTGGGTCTGGCCTTCCTGCTGGAGTTCACCGATTCGTCGGTCAAGTCCCCCTCGGACCTGCTGCGACGCGTCGACGTGCCCATGCTGGGCATGGTCCCCCACCTGGACGACCTGGATGAGAGCATCTCCGATCCGCGACTGGCCGGGCTGACCAATCCCAACTCGCTGATCTCCGAGGCCTTCCGCCAGGTGCGGACGAACATCCTCTTCTCCGGTCCGGCCGAGCAGCGAAGGAGCATCCTGGTTACCAGCCCCTCGCCCGAGGATGGTCGTTCGTCGGTGGCGGTCAACCTGGCCTCGACCATGACCGCCGGCGGCCGCCGCGTGCTGATCGTAGATGCCAACTTCCGTCAGCCAGTCATCCAGAAGCTCTTCCCCCAGTGCCCCGACGGGGGCCTTTCCAGCGCCCTGGTCGGCGAGGGAGCCTGGAAGGAAATGGTTGCCGAAATCGAGCCGGGGCTGTCAGTCATGGCTGCAGGTCCCCTGCCGCCCAACCCGGCAGAACTGCTGGACAGCGAGCAGATGAAGGCCCTGCTGGAAGAGATGACGGCCGAGTACGACCAGGTCATCTTCGACGGGCCGCCGGCGATGGTCGTCACCGATGCCTCCATCCTCGCCTCGATCGCCGATGCGACCGTGCTGGTCGTCCGGGCGGGCGACAACACCTACGGTATCGTGCAGAGGACCCGGGACAACCTCGAACGCGTCGGGGCCCACATCATCGGGGCCGTGCTCAACGGTGTGCGTGTCTCGGCCGGTGGCTACCTCCGCCGCAACTACGCGACGTTCTACGACTACCAGGACCGCACCCGCCTGCCGGCCAAGTAGCCTCTGAAGCGTTGCTGAGAGTACCAAAGCCCCGGTCGATCGGATCGACCGGGGCTTTTTTCTGTCGATGCGCTGGGCCCGGCAAGCCTGCAGGCCCGCCGCTGAAGACAAAATAAGGGCGACACCTAGGCGGAGGGAGACCTTGGCGTCGCCCATAGAGCTGCATCCCGGGGCCCGGGCGGAGGGAGACCCAGACCTTTAGGGGTGCAGCGGACAATTCTACGGAACGTTCACAACTATACTCGGCCGGGGGGCTTCGGAATCTTTACTGGAAAATCCCGACCTGTCTGCCGGATTTGCCTGCGCATGTTGCCCAAGTGCCCTGCAGAGTTTGGCGCGCATCTCCAATTACTGACATTCTAGTCACTCGGGGACGGCAAAACCCACCCTGGCCGGTTGATTTCTTCCAGGAGGGCCTGGCTTTGCCCGCTATGGACCGGCCTTGCCCCCCAAACAGGGGCCCAGGGACCGGCCCCGCGCCTGCGGGACGATGTGGCTTGTAGAAGTACAGCACATCGGTCGCCTTCCATGCCGGCGGTCTTGCCATACGAAAACGGGTCAACAGGCTCCCGGAGAGACTCCCGATCAGCCTGTTGACCCGTTTGGTCATTCGATCGATCCTCGATCAGCTGCAGCCCAGGGAAGAGCCACAATTGTAGCACTTGTAGCAGTTGCCGTTGCGAACCGTAATCGACCCGCAGTTGTCGCAGGCCGGGGCGTCTTCCTGGAAGCGGGAGAACTGTTCGTCCAGCCTCTGGGTCAGGCGGTCGCCTTCGGCCTGCTTGCCCGTCCCGGCCGCAACGAGCTTCTTGGACCCGCCGTTTCGGCCAGACGTATCGGCCTTGCGGTCGGACTGGTACAACCCGCGGCTAATCCCGCGGGGGTTCCGGGCGTCCTTGCTGGAACCCCCGTCGGGCTTTGAATCCGAGGACAGTTCATCCTTGGGTGCCTCGGGCGCTGCCGACTTGTTGCCCCCGGCCTTTCCGCCCCGGTCGGGCAGGTTGGCCTGGCGGTATTCTTCCAGGAAGCTCAGGCCCAGCCAGCGGAAGATGTAATCGACGATACTCTTGGCAAACGGGATGTCCCGGTTGCTGGTCATCCCCGCCGGCTCGAACCGCTGGTGCGAGAACTTCTTGACCAGGGCTTCCAGCGGCACGCCGTACTGCAGGCAGAGGCTGATGGCCGTGGCGAAGGCATCCATCATCCCGCCGACGGTCGAGCCTTCCTTGGCCATGGTGATAAACAGTTCGCCCGGCGTGGAATCTTCATACAGGCCGACGTTGAGGTAGCCCTCGTGGCCGGCGACGTCGAACTTATGCGTCAGCGACGGCCGCGTGGCAGGCAGGCGGCGCCGGTGCGGGGTGCGTTTGGCCTTTTCCAGCTGTTCAGCCGAGATCAGGTCGGCCTCGGCCTGGGCGGGTGCTTCGGTCTTGGATTCATCCTTCGAGCTCAACGGCTGACTGCGTTTGGATCCGTCGCGGTAGATCGCCACGGCCTTGAGGCCGAGCTTCCAGCCGTCGACGTAAACGTCCAGGATTTCCTCGACCGTCGCCTCCTTGGGCATGTTGACGGTTTTGGAGATCGCACCGGACAGGAAAGGCTGGACGGCGCCCATCATGCGGATGTGGCCCATGTAGTGGATGCTTCGCGAGCCGTTGGCGGGGGTAAACGCACAGTCGAAGACGGGCAGGTCCTGCTCGGAGATGTGCGGGGCGCCCTCGATGGTGTCGTTTTCGTCGATCCAGTCGATGATCTCGGCGACCTGCTGGGGCGAGTAGCCCAGTTTCTCCAGGGCCAGCGGCACGGTTCGGTTGACGATCTTGAAGACCCCCCCGCCGGCCAGGAGCTTGTACTTGACCAGGGCGATATCCGGCTCGACGCCGGTGGTATCGCAGTCCATCATAAAGCCGATCGTCCCCGTCGGGGCCAGGACGGTCACCTGCGAGTTGCGGTAGCCGTTGACCTTGCCCAGTTCCAGGGCCTCGTCCCAGCAGCGGCTGGCCGCCTCGATAAGGTTCACCGGGCAGTGCTCGGGGCTGATCTCCTTGACCGCATCGCGGTGCATGGCGATGACGTCGAGCATCGGCTCGCGGTTGGGCGCGTATCCGGGGAAGGTTCCCAGTCGCCCTGCCAGTTCGGCGCTGGCGCGGTAGGCGGCCCCGCAGAGGATGGCCGTCAGGGCCCCGGCGTAGGCGCGTCCCTGCTCGCTGTCGTAGGGCAGGCCCATGGACATGATCAGGGCACCGAGGTTGGCGTAGCCCAGGCCCAGGGGGCGGTAGTCGTGGCTGTTCTGGGCGATCCGGGCGGTGGGGTAGCTGGCGTGGTCGACCAGGATCTCCTGGGCGATGATGAACAGCCTGGCGGCCGCCTCGTAGCGATCGACGTCGAACGTGCCGTCGGCGCGGCGGAACTTCATGAGGTTCAGGCTGGCCAGGTTGCAGGCCGAGTCGTTGAGGAACATGTACTCGCTGCAGGGATTGGACGCCTCGATGCTGCCGCTGTTGGGGCAGGTGTGCCATTTGTTGATCGTCGTGTGGTACTGCACCCCGGGGTCGCCGCAGACGTGCGTGCCTTCGGCGATCAGCTTCATCAACTCGCGGGCCTTGTGCTTGTCCATCGGCTCGCCGGTGGTCACCGCGTAAGTCTGCCAGTCGCTGTCTTCCTGGGCAGCCCGCATGAACTCGTCGGTCACGCGGACCGAGAGGTTGGCGTTCTGATACATGATCGAGCCGTAGGCGTCGCCGTTGAACGAGCCGTCGTACCCCTGCTCGATCAGGGCCCAGGCCTTGCGTTCCTCGTCCATCTTGCAGGTGATGAATTCCCTGATATCCGGGTGGTCGCAGCGGAGCGACTGCATCTTGGCTGCCCGCCGCGTCTTTCCGCCGGAGCGGACGACCGCGGCGATCTGGTCGTAGATCCGCATGAAGCTCAGGGGCCCCGATGGCCGGCCGCCGCCGGAGAGCTTCTCGCGGCTGGAGCGGAGCGTCGAAAGGTCCGTCCCCGTGCCCGAGCCGTACTTGAAGAGCATCGCCTCGCTGGTCGCCAGGCGCATGATGTCTTCCATCGTATCGTCGACCGACTGGATGAAGCAGGCAGAGGCCTGTGGGAATTCGTAGCTGTCTTCGGTCCGCAGGGGTGCCTCAGCCGTGGTGTCGTAGTGGTAGTTGCCCTCCGAGCCCCGCACGCCGTGCTGGTGGTAGAGACCGACGTTGAACCACGTCGGGCTGTTGAACGCGCCGTACTGGTTGACGCACAGCCAGGTCAGCTCCTGGTAGAACGTCTCTGCGTCGGCCTCGGAGACGAACACGCCGTCCTCCCGGCCCCAGTCGGCGATGGTGCGGGTTACACGATGCACCAGCTGGGCGACCGAGTGTTCGCGCTCTTCCGTGCCAGCCTCGCCGTAGAAGTACTTGCTGACGACCACGTTGGTCGCCAGTTGCGACCAGTCTGACGGGACGTCTACGTCGTTCTGTTCGAAGATGACGTTTCCGCTGGATTCGGTGATCCTGGCCGACCGCTTCTCCCAGTTCAGCTGGTCGAAGGGGTGCTGACCTTCCACGGAGAAAACCCGGTCAATCCGAAGGCCGTCTGTCCGACGCGTCTCGTTGCCGTCGGTGGGCAGGCCCCCATCGGCATTCGATGAATATGAAGTCATGTTAGCATCTCCCTACGCCGCGAAGTGACATTGCAGACACGCCGGTCCGTACCGCATTTTCCCTTGGGTGGGCGAGCGGACCGATCGAGTCGAGAAAACGGCCTCTTGCGTCAAGATCCGTCCTGATCGGCCATCGGGCAGCGCTTTCCAATGGCCTGGGGTCGCGGTCTCGACTCGTGCAGTAAAGATAGGCCCTATATGTTGTGTTTTCAAGGGGTCGATTAACAAAATATTGAGGTTTCTGCTAAAGTCTGTGACAACAAACAGTTCGCCCACCTACCATTATACAGCCAACACCTTTCAACACCCAACATTTTCCAAACATAGCAAGGACATGGGAATAATCGGCACAAGATATGGTGGTCGGTGTGGATATGGGCACAACTTGTGGGAAACCTGTTGAAATTTGTTGGTAACTCTGGAACCCAAGGCGATCGCCCTTATCAGGGTGAGCTGGCAACCCGTCCAAGCCGGCCAAATTCGACGGTCAGGGGAGTACCGGCCGAGTAATATCGATTGCCGTTATCTCCAGGCTGCCTATAATAGTAGAGTCAACCAACCCAACCAACCCGAGGAATTCTCGAATGACCCAAGAAGAACAAAGCACCAAAGCAGAGAACCCCGAACTGACGCAGAAGGTCGGCGAAGTGATCGACCAGATCCGCCCCTATCTCCAGGCCGACGGCGGCGACATCGAGCTGGTGGGCGTGAACTCCAAGAGCGGTATCGTGACGGTACGCCTCCAGGGCGCCTGCAGCGGCTGTCCCTCGGCCCAGATGACCCTCAAGATGGGTGTCGAACGTCACCTGAAGGAAAACGTCCCGCAGGTGACAGAGGTCGTGGCCGTCTGAGACTGCCCTTTTTATAGAACCCAACAGCGGGCCTGCACATTCGATGTGCAGGCCCGTTTTCTATCTTGCTTACACGTCCGATGGCCTCGCGTTGCGGTAAGAGGGGCTCTTTCGCCGCAGGCCGCTGAGCACGCCCAGCGAAAGAGACAGACCGACGACACTGATCAGTCCCCCCGAAACAATGGAGCTGATCCACCAGTTCTCCGGAGATTCCAAATAGCTGGTGCTGGGATCTGCTGCTTTTACCGGCCCCAGGGAGGTGACCGCCACCAGCCCCGCATCGCCGACGGCCGAGAAGATCAGCGGCAGCAGGAACAGGCCCGCCACGATCAACAACCCCAGCAGCTTGCCCTGCTTGCGGGACAGCAGCACGCCCACCCAGATGATGGACAGGTATCCCACCAGGAAGAGGCCCCAGCTCAGGGCCATCAGGCCGATCACAGGCCCGCCGACCGCCCCGTCCCAGTAGAGCGTGTCGACCAGCCAGATCGCGCCGACTGCCACCATCCACTCGGCCACCAGGGGCAGCAGCGCCGGGATGCGTACATCGAAGAAGCTGTGCGAGATCAATTGCGTCGGCCAATCGTTGCGAGGCCCGACCCACTCGACCTGGCGGTCCTGCTCGGGCAGGTCAAACAGGCCGCCGAGGAACCCGAAGATGTGGAACGTCAGCAGATAGGCCACCGCCGTATGGAATGGGGATATCTCAATGTTGCGGGGCCCCGACTGGAGCCATTGCTCGTGGATCCGCTCAAAGGCCTGGGAGAAGCTGCCGATCAGCAGCAGGTGCAGCAGGATGACGAACCCCAGCCGCAAGAGCCGGGGTGTCGGCGGGCTGCTGGGACGGCTCATCCGCCTGGCTGCAGCGATGAAGGATGTCACACCCAGCAGGGCGTAGAACGCCAGCGGCACGAGCTGCCAGCGTACCTGGACGCCGAAGAATCGATACGCCCCCGGCTGGAGGCAGGCCGCGAGAGCATCGGCGTCGCCAAGAACGGCGGCATTGATCGCTGCCGGGGAGAGCGTCAGCAAGGCCGGTGAAGGCAGGGACTTATCGTAGGCCAAACTGGTTGTGCCCGCGCCAAATATCAACAGCAGCAGGATCAACAGCCAGGCGATGCGGTTGCTGCCCAGGCCCTGGCCGATCAGCACCGACATCAGCCCCACCGACGCCCAGCTGACCCAAAGCAACAGCTGTGTCCAGAGCACCTGACCAATCGAATAGCGACCGCCCAACAGGGCCAGACAGGCAAACGGCGTCAAGACCAGCATGACAAGTATCGGCGAAATGCTCCTGCCGATCAGCAGCCCGACGACCTTTCGCGGGCCGGATATCGGCAAGGTGATAAAGAACTCCTCGCTGCGTTCGGATCGTTCGTTGGGCATGGCGTTCATGATCGCCGCCGGGGCGAACAGCAAGGCTGCGACATACTGGATCACCAGCACGAAACCGCCCCAGACGGCCAGGACCTGCTCGCCGCGGGTGCCTGCATCGGACAGGAAGAGCCACGAAGAGAGCAGAAGCACCAGCAGCACCACGCCCAGTACGGTAAGCTGGCCCGGGCGGGTGGAGGATCGGACGCCACGGAATATCAAGGGGTTACTCAGCACGGGCACCCTCCCGGTCGGCAATGGCGAAGTAGACTTCGTGCAGGTTGGTTTCCTTCTCTTCCAGACGAGCTACGGTGCACTCGGCCTGGACAAGCAGGCGATTGATCTCGGCCAGCCCGGCATCGTCACCTTCGTAGCTGAAGTCAACGCGATGGTCTTCGACCCGCACCGCTGAGACATGGTCGAGCTTGGCGACCATATCGGCGGCCCGGGCCACATCGTCCAGAACCACCAGCCTGATCCGCCGGGTGGGCATGATGCGTTTGACGACCTCAGCCGTCTTGCCCGTCTCGATGAACCGCCCCTCGTGCATGATGCCCACCGAGGTGCACAGGCCCGACAACTCGCCCAGGATGTGCGAGGAGATGATGATCGTCGCCCCCTCCCGGTGGATCGCCTCGAGTGCCTCAAAGAGGATCCGCCTGGCCAGGGGGTCCAGGCCGCTGGCCGGCTCGTCCAACAGCAAAAGGTCGGGCTTGTGCAGAATCGCCCTGCCCAGGCCCAGCCGCTGGGTCATGCCGCGCGACAAGCCCTTGACGGAGGTGGTGGCCTTTTCCTCCAGGCCGATGATCTCCAATACCTCGTGGATGCGGACGATCATGTCCTTAGTCTTGTGTGCCCGGGCAAAATACTCCAGCGTCTGGATGACGGTCAGGTCGTTGTAGAGCTGGAAGAAATCGGGCATGAAGCCCATGTGTCGCCGCATGGGCAGCGGGTCTTTGGAGACGTCTACACCCTTGAAAAGCACCCGGCCTCGGGTGGGCTCCAGCGTGGTCGCCATCATGCGAAGCAGTGTGGTCTTGCCCGCCCCGTTGGGCCCGACCAGGCCGTAGATCTCTCCCGGCTCGATCGCCAGGTCCACGTCGTCGACGGCCAGCAGGTCGAAGTACTCCTGCCGCAGCCGTTCGGTGCGGACAATCGCGTCCATGTTCGCCACCTTTCAGTCAGAAGGTGCTACCAGTGAAGGACCCTCGGTGTCCTTCGGATCATTATCTTCAGGAAGCTGGGAATCCGAAAGTCCAATCCACAGGACCATCGGCCAGTAGCCTTTGCGCTGCACCTGCAGGAACTGCTCGGCCACCTGCTGGACGGTCTCGAATTCGCCCGATTCGCGGTTGACCAGGGCCCACATTTTGGCGTCCATGTTCACCCAGAGCGGGCGGCGTTGGTTGCGGGCCTCTTCGATCCGTTCGGCCAGCGCCTCGGCCGGGGTCTGGTCCTCGGCAGCCCTGGGCCAGTCCCACGTCGAGCCGATGACCCGGAAGTCCTTGATTTCGAGTCGATTGAAGTGATATGCGATCGGTGTGGCCGGTCCCGCGATGATCACCGCGTCGGAGCGGATGTTCCAGAGCGCCTCGTAAGCCCGGGCCATCTGGCGGACGTACCCGAAATGGTATCGCTGCAACTGCGACCATCCGACGGCCAGCGTGCCCAGGCCCAGGCCCAGGATCACCGCCATGGTGATAAGCAGGTTGCGAGCGACGTTTCGGCCTCTCTCGACGCAGACGGCCGCGACGGCATGGGCGACAACGGGCCCGAGCACCCACAGCCAGGGCATGATGAACCGCGGATTGACCGCCAGGTCGTGGTTGACAAGCACGATCAGCAGATAGGGCAGGGACCCGACGGCCAGCCAGGCCGTGGGCGTGCGCTTGCGGGCTGCCCAGATTGCCGCCGGCAGGGCCAGAACGGCAGCAACGGGTGCCGCAGCCAGGGCGAACTGGGCCACCAGCAGCAACTGACGCGGGGGCTGGATGGCGAACTGCTGTCGTTCTTCCGACATCGACGCTGTCCATCCGGCGATGTTCTGCCAGTATGTCCTGCCGGTATAGCCGACGGGATACCATGCCCAGGCCATCAGCACGCCGAAGCCCAGGGTCGCCAGGGCCCCCCCGGCCGCAGCGGCCAGCATCGCCCAGCGGTTGCGGGGTTTCTGGGCGAAAACCGACACCACCGGCCAGGCCGCCAGCAGCAGCGCCGGCTCTCGAATATTTATCGCCACGCCGAGAAGGGCCCCGGCCAGCAGGGCCCAGAGCGCGTTTCGCCGCTCAGCCTGGATGCCCCGCTGCCAGGCCCAGAAGCCCAGCGCGATTGTCAGCAGCGCAAGCGGCTCGGTCATAATCGACGAGCCGTAGATCCCGAACATCGGACCGGTCAGAAACAGCAGCGCGAAGACGACCTCCGCTGCGGCGCTGCCGGTCAGGCGGCGCGTCCAGGCCATCCCCACTGCCACCGCCCCGGCCATCAGGGCCATGTTCACCGACTGCATCACCGTGTAGGCGTCCAACAGCGAGATCTGCCCCTGGATCGAGCCGACCAGGTACGCGCCCCGCATCACCGCGATGTGATACCATCGCCCCAGCAGCAGGTCGCTGGAATGGCCCTGGATGGCCTGGGCGGAGTAGTCCCATGCATCCCAGTCGGTCGGGATCGGAGACTGATACCCCCAGCAGACCAGGAACATCGCGACAAAGGCCCCCAGCCGGCGCCACATCGTCCGTCGGGCCTCGACATCCAACGCATCCGGGTTCGCTTTCAGTGGTTTCATGGCCGCATCCTACCGGATCGGGGCGGTGAAGGCGAGAGGCGGTATCCTGAACCTGATTCTGCAATTTTTCTTCATCTGTCCGCGACCGCCACGGGGCGGACACCACCGGACCGCCAAGACAGCCCTCGTTCCACGCGGCTTATAACCCAATTACAAAACTGTACTTATGCGTGCACCGCAGAACTGCTTCGCCCAGACCGGCCTTCGAAGCTTCCCTCCCTAGACAGGGACAGGAAGCATTTTTCGCATAGTGCGATTTCTTTTACGCAAAACTACATACACAAATGCTGGTCCATCGTGTATCATGCTGTAGTCTGGATAGGGCAAACTCCTAGAAGTGACGACGTACTTCGGGGTCGAACAGGGACTGATTTACAGAGGGCAGAACTCTGAGAAAATAACAACGAACTGGGGTGCGTGTTCGTTCTCCTCCTCCTCAGGACACGTACCACATTGCCGGTCGGTCGTCTTTGCTCCTCACTGTACGACCGGCCGGTCTTTTTTTTGCTCCGGCCGCCCCCGTGGCCGGTATGCCCCGGCCGGACTTGTCGCAGAAGGGATAAGCCGCTATGGTATTGGTAGATTTGATCCTGCGACTCATGACCGACCGGAGAGACCCGTCATGCCCATTGGCCCCGCGGAACGAGAACAGTTGTTGACCCTGGCCCGGCAGGCCCTGACGGCCAAAATTTACGGCAGGCCCCTGCCCCACTTCGCCCACCCCGAGGGCATCCTGGCCGAGAAGCGAGGCTGCTTCGTGACGCTGACCAACAAGAAGCAGCTGCGGGGATGCATCGGCAACTTCCTGCCCAAGCTTCGCCTGGCCGAGGAGGTCATCGAGATGACACTGGCGGCTGCGGAAGACCCCCGGTTCTTCGCCGATCCGATCACACCGGGGGAAGTGGACGAACTGACGATCGAGATCTCCGTCCTCTCGCCGTTGGAGAAGACCGACAACCCGCTGGATGAGATCAAGATCGGCGAGCACGGGATTTACATCGTCCGCGGCGGCCAGGCCGGCTGCTTCCTGCCCGAAGTCGCTACCGACCAGGGCTGGAGCACCGAAGAGTTCCTCTGCTACTGCTGTGCCCACAAGGCGCGGCTGCCGGCAGATGCCTGGACGCAGACCGACACCAACGTCTTCCTGTTCACCACCGAGAAGTTCTCCGACTGAAATCGGGGCGACTATTTCTTGCCCATTGCCCGCTGCCGGCGGAAGAACTCGGTCAGCATCGAGCCGCACTGCTCGGCCCGGACGCCGGCGATGACCTGGGCCTGGTGGTTCAGGCGGGTATCGGACAGCATTTCGTAAAGCGTCCCGACCGCCCCGGCCTTGGGGTCTGTCGCCCCGTAGACCACCCGGTCCAGCCGGGCCAGGACGATCGCCCCGGCACACATCGGACACGGTTCGAGCGTCACCACCAGGCTGCAGCCGTTCAGGCGCCAGTCGCCCAGGGCCGCCGCTGCGGCACGGATGGCCAAGACCTCGGCATGGGCGGTGGGGTCGGCATCGATGATCCGCCGGTTGTGGGCTGCGGCGAGAAGCTGATCGTCCTTGACGATCACCGCGCCGATCGGCACGTCGTCGAGTTGCTCCGCTGCCCGGGCCTGTTCGATGGCCGCCAGCATCCAGCGGTCCCAGTTGTCCGCGCAGCTGCTCATCGGAAATCCACCTCCGCCAGGACCCGCTCTGCCAGATGCTCCGGGGTCTGCTCGGCGGCTACGTCGAACCACTGGACATGGCGGAAACGCCGCTGCCAGGTCCGCTGTTTCTTGGCCAGCCGGCGGGTGTTGATCTTGATCCGCTCGACGGCGGAATCGAAGCTGCATCGCCCTTCAAGATGCTCGATGATTTCGGCATAGCCGACGGCCTGGGCGGCCGGGGCCGAGATGCCCCGCGGATCCTCCCACAAGGCCTTGACCTCATCGAGCAGGCCCATCTCGACCATCTTCTTTACCCGGCGGTTGATCCGGCGGTTGCCCTCGGCCTTGTCCCGGGCCAGGCCGATGAAGACGCACTCGTAGCGATCCGGCTGATCGTCCCACTGCTGCTGCAGATCGGTGATCGCCCGGCCTGTGAGCTTCCAGACCTCCAGGGCCCGGAAGATGCGTTTCCGGTCGTTGGGGTGGATCCGCCCGGCCGCTTCCGGGTCCACCTCTGCCAACTGGGCGTGCAGCGAGGCCAGGCCGTGACGTTCTGCCTGCTCGGCCAGTTCTGCCCGGAGCTGATCATCGGCGCCGGGGCCCTCGAACAGGCCCTCCGATAGAGCCTTGATGTACAGGCTGGTCCCACCGACGGCCAGGGGAATCGCCCCTGCCTGGCGGACCTGCTCTACGGCGGCATCGGCAGCTTCGACGAACTGGGCGACCGAGAAGCTCTCCCACGGTTCGACCAGATCGATGCAGTGATGCAGGATCTTCGCCCGTGCCTCGGCCGACGGCTTGGCCGTGCCGATGTCCATCCGCCGGTAGATCTTCATCGAATCGACGCTGATGATCTGACCGCCCAGCTGCGCAGCTAAAGCACGCCCCAGCGCAGACTTGCCCCCCGCCGTGCAACCCAGAATGAAATACAACCTGCTCATCGCCCGCGATTCTGCCCGCCACAAGCCCGCGATGTCAAGCCGCGATTGACACCACCTGCCCGCCGACGCATACTGGCCCCAGATGAGCATCCTCCTGGACATCCTCTACGCACTGGGCCTGATCCTGGCCAGCCCGATGTGGATTTACCGCATGGTCCGCCAAGGCCGGTACCGCAAGGACCTTGGACAGCGGTTCGGCGCCGCGCCGATCAACTACTCCCGCCAGCCGTCGATCTGGATCCACGGCGTGAGCCTCGGGGAGATCAATGCGGCCCGGGCTCTGGTCGCCGAGATACATGACCAATTGCCCGATTACCGCGTCTGCGTCTCGACGACCACGGCGACCGGCATGGAAGCGGCGAAGAAGCACTTCGCCCCCGACCATGTCGTCTTCCGCTGGCCGCTGGATTTCAGCTTCGCCGTCCGCCGCGCACTGAAGCGCGTCGACCCGGAACTGGTCGTGCTGATGGAAGGCGAGATCTGGCCGAACTTCCTGACCGCCTGCGGCAAGCGAGGCGTCAAGACCTGCATCGTCAACGCGCGGATCAGCCCGGACAAGGGCTACCCCCGCTATCGCAAGCTGGGACCCCTGGCCGGCTGGCTGTTCAACAAGCTCGACCGCATCGGCTGTCAGTCCACCACGTATGCCGAACTGTACGAGTCACTCGGCGTCGAGCCGCGGAAGGTCAAGGTCACCGGCATGCTGAAATTCGATTCCGCCCCGGTCGATCAGCAGATCCCCGGACAAGACGCCCTGGCCGGGCAGCTGGGCATCGGCGACGACGACCGCCTGCTGGTCGCCGGCGGCACCGGTCCGGGCGAAGAGACGATGCTCCTGGAGGTCTACCCAACGCTGAAGGCGGACGCTCCTGCCTTGCGCCTGGCGATCGTGCCGCGCAAACCCGAACGGTTCGACGAGGTCGCCCGACTGATCGAACAGGCCGGCCACCGCTGCATTCGTCGCAGCCGACACGCTGCCGACAGCCCGGCCGAGCACGACCCCGACGCGGTGATCCTCGGGGATACGATGGGAGAACTGCGGAAGTTCTACGCCCTGGCCGAGCTGGTCTTCGTCGGACGCTCGCTGGTCCCGATGGGCGGCTCGGACATGATCGAAGCCGCCGCGCTGGGCAAGCCTACCGCATTCGGGCCCCATACGTTCAATTTCCCGCAGGCCGACGACCTGGCCGCAAACGGCTGCGCCCGCGTGGCCGACTGCCAGCAGCTGACCGCCCTGCTGGCCCAGTGGCTGGCGGATCCGGACGCCGCCGCCTCGGCAGGCAAGGCAGCCCAGCAGTTCGTCCGCGACAACCAGGGCGCCACGCGGGCCAACGTGGCGATGATCTGCGACATGCTCGGCCGCCAGGCAGCGGCGGCGCCCGGCACGATCGCCACCCAGAAGCTCGCGTAAGAGCACCCGGAGAGACACCCATGCCCTCGACCCAACTGCGACAGCGCATCGTGGAATCCGTCTCCAGCATGGTCGTCAAGGTCGGCACGAACGCCATCTGCGACACACAGGGACAGCTGGAGACCCGCGTGGTCGGCGCCCTGGCCAGCCAGATCGCCCGGGCCATGCAGGATGGCGTCTCGGTGGCGCTGGTCGCCAGCGGGGCCGTCGGTGCGGGCATGGCCGAGCTGGGCCTGGACAAACGCCCCAAGACCCTGCCGATGCTCCAGGCGACCGCCGCGGTCGGCCAGGGCCAGCTGATGCGCCGCTTCCACGACATCTTCGCCCGCCGGAAGGTCAAGGTCGCCCAGGTCCTGGTCACCCGCGACGACTTCGAAGACCGCAAACGCTACATCAACATCCGCAACACCCTCACGACGCTCTGGGAGTGCGGCGTGCTGCCGATCATCAACGAGAACGACGCAGCCGGGGTCGAGGAATTCCGCTTCGGCGACAACGACATCATCGCTGCCCTGGTCAACAACATGCTCGCCGCCGACCTGCTCGTGCTGCTGACCACCGTCGACGGCGTACTGAAGGACGGCAAGGTCCTGGAGTTGATCCAACGCGTCGACGACGAGGCCTTCGCCCTGGTCAACGCCTCACGCTCCTGCCTGGGCTCGGGGGGCATGGCCAGCAAGATCGCCGCAGCCGGCATGGTGGTGACCATGGGCGAGATGGCTGCGATCGCCAACGCTCGGACCGGCGGCATCCTCGACAAGCTCCGTGCGGGCAGGAAGGTCGGAACAGTCTTCGTCCCGGCCGACAGGAAGATCTCCAGCCGCCGCAAGTGGATCGCCCAGGCTACCCGCCCCGCCGGGACGCTGGTTATCGATTCCGGCGCGGCCAGGGCCCTGCAGCAGCGCGGCAAGAGCCTCCTGCCATCGGGCATTGCCCAAGTGCAGGGAAGCTTCGATACCGGCGACGTGGTCCGGATTGCCACCGCCGAGGGGGTCGAACTGGCCCGGGGCCTGACGAACTACCCGGCCGACCAGTTGAGGCAGATCATGGGCAAGCAGTCCAGCCAGATCGAGAAGATCCTCGGCGAGAAGCCCTACGACGAGGCCGTCCACCGCAACAACCTCTCGCTGACCGACCGGGCCGGCTGAGACTTGACGGGGGTCAGTCGGCCTTGACGGTAATGATCGCCGGGGCCGAGTAGAGCACGCGTCCGTCCGCCCCGGCCGGGGTGTAACGGACCAGCAGGACCACGCGGGACGTATCCGGCTGGTTGCTGCCCCAGTCCAGCACGAACCAATAGCCCCACAGGCCCATGCGCATGAAGCGACGACGGGCCAACTGCGGTTCGCCGAAAGACCACTGGTAGTCGGGCTTGCGTTGCAGGAGGCGTTGGAGGGAGTCCGGGTCGGTCTGTCCTTCGTGCTCGTAGAGCAGGAAGTCCACCGTGCCGCGAATCATCTGCGTTTGGGGCTTCTGCCTCTGGTAGAGAAACAGCTCGGCCCGCGTGCCGTCGGGCCCCGGCGCTCCGTCGAGGTTCAGCGCCGTGTGGCTGGTGAACAGGTCGATGTGGTCAACCCGGTCGACCGGCGCAGGCGGGCGCGGCTGGTTGTCGGTCTGACAACCAGCGACCAGTATCGCCAGGCAGGCGGCAGCAGCGAAACGTCGGGTCATGGCGCGACGTTCTCCAGCGGCACGGACTGGCCGACGACGGGCTTGGGCCCGGCATCTTCATTCGCGGGGGCCTGGCCCGACTCGTCCTGCTGGCCTTGGACGGCCGGGGCATCCGGCGCCACGGCCGGGGTCGGCTCGTCGGTCTTCTGCTTCTGGCTGCGGCGTTTCTCCAGTTCACGCCGGACCGAGTCGAGCATTTCCGGATCGGTATCCAGCGATTCGATGACCGCCTTGCGGAGCATGTCGTCGCGTTCCTCGCTCATCATTTCGACGCGGCGGATTTGCGGCTGGGATGCGATATCGGCATCCTCGGTGGTTCGCAGGACGTGCGGCTTGAGGATGATCAGCAGCTCCGAGCGACGCTTGACCTTCTTGACCGAGCGGAAGAGGTTGCCCGCCACCGGCATGTCGCCGAGGATAGGGACCTTGTCTTCGCGGTTCTCATCGGTCGTGGTGATCAGGCCGCCCAGGACGATCGTATGGCCGTCCTGCACCGTCACCGTCGTCCGGGCCGATCGCCGGTTGACGATCACCGCATTGACATTCTCGCTGACCTGCACGGTCGACTGGCTCAGCGAGCTGATTTCCGGCTCGACCTCAAGCCGCACGAAGCCGTCATCGTTGATCCGCGGCGTGACGTTCAGCAGGATACCGACGTCCTGGTACTCGATGGTGTTGTTGATCCGGCCGGAGTCGCTGATCGACGACTCGGTGATGAACGGCACGGACTGGCCGACATTGATCTCGGCTTCCTGGTTGTCGCTGGCCAGGATTTGCGGGCGCGAGAGCACCTGCAGGCGTCCCTGGCTCTGCAGGGCCCGCAGGAAAAAGCTCAGGTCGCCACCGGTCACCGACAGCGTCAGGCCCGTCAGGCCCGGCAGGTTCGCCTCGACGCCGAAGCTCGTTCCGCCCGAGACGTTCTTGGACCCGATCTCGTCGGTGTAGTCCCAGTCGAAGCCGAAGTCGGAGGTATCATCCAGGGTCAGCTCGGCCAGAAGGACCTGGATCAGCACCTGCGGCGGCGGCTGATCGAGCTTGCGGATGATCTCCTCGACGGTCTTGAAGTACCGCGGCGAGGCAGAGAGCAGCAGCGAGTTGCTTTCCTGCTCGGCCACTACGGCCACTTCGCGTTCCAGCAAGCGCATTGCCGCGCCGACCGCGTCGTCGCCGAGGGTGGCCACCACCCGATCGCGTTCCTGGTCCAGGAAGTCCGACAGGGCGGCTTCGATCTGCTCGGACTGGGCGTTTCGCAGGCGATAGACCTTGGTCAACCGCTCCTGGGCGGGGCTGGAGTCCAGTTCGCGGATGACCTGGCTGACCAGCTGGACGTACTGCCTGGTCCCGCCGACCAGCAGGGCGTTGGTCCGCGGGTCGACAGTCAGGCTGAGGGCGTGCTGCTCGTCCGTGCCGATCGTAGCGCCCTCTCCGCCTCCCTGGCCGGAGGTCAGCGTGTAGCGAACGGCCTTGTTGGTCGGCGTGGTCCCTTCCAGGCGGAACAGCTGGCTGAGGATGTCGGCCATGCTGCGGGCGTCGGCGTTTCCCAGCGGGAAGACGACGATCTCCGCCTTGCGCGGGTCGGTCGAGTCCAGTGCGTCGATCAGCCGGGCCAGCAGGTCCATGAAATCCTTGCGGGCCTTGACGATCAGCGTGTTCGTCCGCGCGTCGGGCGTAATCAGAACGCCCTCTTCCAGGGCCTGTGCGACGAACTTCTTGCCCTCCTCGCTGGTGACCACGAACTGGAGCATGGTCTGGAGGTTGGGGCTCATCTCGGTCATCGCCGCCGGCTTGTTGATCAATGCGGCGGTCAGGATCTCAGCCATCTCCTCGGCGTCGGCGTTCTTGAGTTGGAAGAAGCGGATCTCGGTGACCTGGGTGACGCCCTTGCGGTCGAGCTGTTCGACCAGGTCGCCGACGTATTCCAGGTCGCCCTGGCCACCGGAGACGATGATGGCGTTGATCCGCTCATCGACGCTGATGGCCACCCCGGCCGCGGCGGCGTCGCCACGGGCCTGGTAGAGCTGACGGATCGTCTCGGCCGTGCGGGTCGCGTCGGCCTTGTCCAGCGTAAAGACGCGGATCGACCGGCCGGGCTTCTCGCCGGGCTTGTCCAGACGTTCGATCAATGCCTGGGCAAGCTTCATATCCTCCGCCGAGCCGCCGAGGACCAGCGAGTTGGTCAGCGCGTCCGGCAGGATCGTAAACGGATCGGCGCTCTGGCCCCGCGTGACCCGCTGTGCGAAGAGCTGTCGCAGCGTCTCAGCGACATTGCTCGCCGAGGCGTTTGTCAGCGAAACGACCTTGAACCGGTTCGCCTCGGGCACATCCTCGCGGTCCAACCGCTGGATCATCTGCTCGATGGCCGCGAAGCTCTCGCGGCTGCCGGCGACCAGCAGCGCGTTGGTTCGCGCGTCGGCGACGATGCTGACCGGCAGGGATCGACCGGTCGAGCCGGCCTGCTGTTCGGCCTGTCGCTTGGCCTGGAAGAACTGCGTCAGCGTCGGGGCCAGTTCGCTCGCATCGGCTCGCTGCAGCGGATAGACGCGGATGTCGCCCAGCAGGCTGTAGTCGGCCGAGGAATCCACCCGCTCGATGATGCTGCCGAGAATCTTGAGATTCTGCTCGCTGGCCGAGATGATCAGCACGTTCGTGCGGGTATCGACGGTGATGGCCACCTTCTCCCGCCAACTCAGGGCGGGCGTGTCCTTGACCAGGCCGATGCCCGGCTTGTACAGGCCCTGGCTGACCAGGCTTTCGAGCATGGTCGCGACGCGCTGGGCGTCGGAGTTTTTCAGGGCGAACATCTGTACCACGCCGTCCTTCTCGCTGGGCTGGCGGTCGAGCCGGGCCACCAGGCCCCGGAGCAGATCGAAGTTATCCTTGTTGGCCGAAACGATCAGCGAGTTGGTCATCGAATCGACCGCCACGTCGACCTGATCCGCCGGCGAGGGCTGGGCCCCGCGCGGCGTCATGCCGGCCAGGCGGGCGTCGAAGACCTCCTGGAGCATGGGCGCCACGATGGAGGCGTCGTTGTGTTCGAGGCTCACCACTTCCAGCCGCACGGCCGGGTCGGCGAGCTTGACGTCAAGCCGCTTAAGCAGCGATTCGATCACGCCGGTGTCGTCCTTGTTGGCGGCGACCAGCAGGGCGTTTGTCCGCATGTCGGGCAGGATGATCGGCTTCTGCCGCTGCACATCCGGCGTGCGGGCCTGGGCGTATCGCTGGTTGAACAGGTTGCTCAGCGTCTGGGCGACGATGTCGGCGTTGGCCTGGGTCAGCGGGAAGATCCGCAGTTGACCGGCCAGGGCGGCCCCGGCTGCGTCGAGCTGTCGGGCCAGCGAGGCCACCACGTCGAAGCTCTCCTTCGAGCCGCCGACGATCAGGCTGTTGCTCCGCGGGTCCGGCAGGACGATGACACGCAGGGCCTCGGCGTCCTTGACGCCCAGCGACTGCTGGCGCTGGACGCGGGCGTCCATCATCTGCTGGAGCACGTCGGCGAGGCTGGCGGAATCGGCGTTCTCCAGCGGGATCAACTGGATGTCGCGGAGATCCACCGGGGTCTCGATATCCAGCCGCTTGACCAGCGCCGCGACCTGCTCCAGCGATTTCTCACTGGCGCTGGCGACCAGGGCGTTGGTCCTTGCGTCGACCGCCAGGGTCGGGACATCCTCGGGCTTGGGCGCGTTGGCCGCCCGGCTGGCGAAGATCGTCTGGACCAGCTGCTGGACGCGCGAGGCGTCGGCGTTTTCCAGCGGGAAGAAACGGACGGCATGGTCGGATTTCGCACCGGCCAGATCGATCGTGCCGACCACGTCGGCGATCAGCGGCATGACGTCGCTGCGGGCGGCGACGATGAGGATATTCGTAGCCGGCTCAGCCCGGACGATCAACTCCTGCCGGCTGCGGGGCAGTTCGGTGACGTGCCCATCCTGGCCAGCCTGCTTGTCCAGAATCGTCCGCAGGCGGGTCACCTGCGTACGCAGGCCCTCGACTTCGGGGGCGACCTGCTCGGCGAAGATCGAACCGATCATCGCCGCGACCCGCTCGACCGCCACGTGCTCGAGCTGGAAGAGCTTGACCTGCGTTTCGATCTTGCCCTTCTGCTTGTCCAGGTCCTGGATGACCACCTCGGCCAGGGCGACCGATTCCTCGATGCCCGCCAGGACCAGCGTGTTGGTACGCAGGTCGGCCGAGATGTTCAGCGGGTTGACCAGGGCCTTGCCCACCGTGGTGTCCGGCTCGGCCCGGCCGGAGACGGAGGTATCCTCGCGCCCCGCCAGGCGCCTGCCCTGGTCGAAGATGTCCTTGAGAATCGACATCACCGAGGCGGCGTCGGCGTTTTTCAGTGCGATGATCCGCACGCGGACGCCCTCTGCCAGCGGCGCCATGTCCAGCAGGCTCACTACCGCACCCATGGCCTTGAGGTTGTCCTCGGTGGAGGTGATGATCAGGCTGTTGGAGCCCTGCTGGCCCGGCTGGGCCGGGTCGGAGGTCACCTTGATCGGCTTGGACAGGTCCAGTTCCGGCGTGGCCGCGTCGATCGCCCCGCTGACCTTCAGCCGCCGCAACTGTTCCTGCAGCGCACGGGCCTCGGGCGTGACCTGGTTGGTCGTGCTGGGACGGAGCATCTCGTTGATCACCCCCGCCAGGCGCGGTGCGTCGGCCTTGGCCAGCGGGAAGATCTTCGTCACCGCCGAAGCAAAGGCCGGCGGGTTGTCAAGCTTCTTGATCACCTCGGCCACCGCGTCGAACACGTCCTGCCGGGCCGTGACGATGATCGCACGCGTCCGGTCGTCAGCCGTGGCGGTGAACGTCTCTCCCGGCAGGCGACGGATGACCTGCTGGAGGATCTGCTGGACCATCGGCAGGACCTTCCCAGGCTGGGCGTGCTCCAGCGGATAAATCCGCACCTGTACCTGGGGCGAGACCTCGGGCTTGTCCAGTTGGGCGACCAGGTCGGCCACTTCCTTCATCCGGTCGGGGGCCGCCGAAATCACCAGTGCGTTGGTCTGGGCCAGTGCGTTGACCTTGACCTGCTTCTTGGGGTCCTGCTCGCCGGAATACAGCGAGTTCATCGCCTGGGCGACGCGGGTGTTGGCTGCGTGTTTCAGGGCGATTACTTCGGTGGTCTTCTCGACCATCGCCGCAACGCGATCCAAGGCGCGGACCATCTCGGCGATCGCCTTGTAGTCCTCTTCCGAGGCGGTGATCATGATCGCCCGCTGCTGTTCGAGCACGGACGTCTCGACCTGCCCGGCCACCCCAGCCGTGCCGCCGCCTTCATTGCGTCGGCCACGGTTGTTGCGGTTGTTCGTGTTGGACGCACCCTGCTCGCCGAACATCTGCTGGATCGCCCGCTGGACCTCGTACGGGTCGGCGTTTTCGATGGGAATAATCCGCATCTCCCCGCGGGCGGGCTTCATGTTCTCCAGCTCGGTTACCCAGGTCAGCACCTGCTGGTACATCGACTGCGTCGTGGCCAGGACCACCGCGTTGGCACGCTCGTCGGCCGAGACCGCCAGCGCGTCGATCGACCGTTTTTCGCGCCGGGCTGCGTCGGCCTGGGCGCGGTAGAGGTTCGAAACCGTCGCCGCGACGTCCGAAGCCTGGCCGTTCTTCAGCGGGATGATATACGCGCCCGTGGCGTTGGTGACCACGGCCTGGTCCAGCTGCAGGGCCATCTTCATCATCTTGTCCAGCTCGCCGGAAGGACCGGTCATCAGCAGGGCATTGCTGGCTGCGTCGGCCGAAATCGTCACGCCCTGGCCCGAGGCCTGCCCGCGCCTGCCCCGCCGGCTGGAGCTGCCGCCACTCTGGGCAGAGGCAATCCGTTCCAGCACGTCGGCCAGGTCGACCGCCTTGGCGTTCTTGAGCAGGACGAACTCTGTCCGGACGCCGGCGGCCCCCTCGGCCAGCATGGTCTTCAGCAGGCCGCGGACCTTCTGGAGGTTCTCCTCGTTGGCCGTGACGATCAGCGTGTTGCTCGTCGGCTCGGCCACGACGTTGACGTACTCGCCGGGCTCGAGCCTCTGGCCGCGCTGTGGCGCGAAGGCCTGGTTCAGCGAAACTGCCAGGCTCTCGGCCCTGCCCTCTTCCAGGGCGATCACCGTCGGGACCGTCTTGCTCGACGGGGAGGCATCCATCTGGCCGGCCAGGGCGCGAATACGAACGAAAGTTTCCTCGTCGGCCCGGACCAGCAGCATGCGGGATTCGTCGTCTGCCTCGATGACCAGCGGCGTGCTGGTCGACCCGCCGCGACGCCCGCGCGAGCCGGACGTGCTGGCAGAGAACACGCTGGAAAGAATCCGCGCCAGGTTGCTCGCGTCGGCATTGGCCAGCGGGATCGACTGGACCGGGTACTTGTCCTGCGGCGAGACGTCCATCTCTTCGACCAGACGGGCGATTTCCGAATGGTCGCGGCTGGGGGCGCGGACGACGATCGAGTTGCTGCCCCGGTCGGCCGTGATGCGGACGGCGCCGGCATCGCCGCTGCTGCCGCGCCCGCGACGCGAGGGGGCCGACTTGTTCCAGGCCGTCGACAGCGCCTGGGCCATCGACGTCGCGTCGCCGTTCTCAATCTTGTGAATCCGGATGGTCACCTGGTCGCCGTCGTGAGAGGAATCCACGTCGGAGATCACCTCGGCGATCAGCGCGTGCTTCTCAGCCGGGGCAGAGACGATCACCCGGTTGCCCGTCTCATCGCCGACGACGGTGACCGACTCGTCGCGGCCGGCCTGGCCACGTCGGCCCCGCTGATTGGACTGGCCGGAGAAAATCTGCTGCAACTGCGTGACCATTGTCGCCACGTCGGCGTTGGCAAGCGGGTACATCTTGACAACCGGGCCGGCCTCGGCGCCGGCCTGGTCGAGCTTGGCCGCCATGGTCAGCAGGCGCGTCAGGTCTTCTTCCGGACCGGTCAGGACGATCGAGTTTGAGGCGTTCTCGGCGGTTACCAGCACGCCGGTCGGGATGGACGGGCCGCCCCGCCGGCCACGGTTGGAGTTCTGGCCGGCAGCCCGGGCTGCCACCTGCGAAAGAACCGCCGCAACCTCCGAGGCCCGGGCGTGCCTAAGCACGAGCATCTCGGTGCGGACCTTGTCGGCCACCTCGGTATCCAGGCGGTCCAGCAGGGCCTTGGCCTCCTCGAGCTTCTTGCCCGATGCGTTGACTACCACCACGTTGCTCAGCGGATCGGCCACGACGGTGACGTAGTCATCCGGGCCTGTCCGCTGGCCCCGCTTGGGCGCGAAGGCCTGATTGAGCATCGACGCGACGGTCGCCGCCTGGGCATGCTTCAGCGCGAAGACGCTCGGGGCGTTCGAGCCGGCCGGCGTGGCCTGGTCGAGCTTGCCCGCCAGCGTGCGGATCTTCTCGAACGTCTCGTCGTCGGCCCGGACCATCAGCAGGCCAGAGGACGTGTCGGCCTCGATGATCACGTTGGTTTTCGTCTGGCTTGCCCCGCCGCGACGCCCGCGGGAAGACAGCGGGCTGGACGCGCTGTACAGGCGGTTGAGCACCTCGGCGACCTGTGTCACGTCGGCGTTGTTCAGCTGGATCATCCGCACGGGCGCATCGGCCAGGGCGGGCATGTCCATCCGCTGGATAATCTCGGCGACCTGCGTGTGGTCTTCCTCCGTGCCACGAACGACGATGGCATTGGCGGTTGTGTCGTAGCTGATCCGCAAAGCTGCGTCGCCGGAAGTCTGACCCCGGCCGCGCCGGCCCGAGGAGGCAGACGAGTCCGAAAGCGTCGTGCTGATCGCACCGGCGATCCCGGCCGCGTCGCCGTGGCGGATCGTATAGACCTCCACCCGCAGTTGCTCGTCGGCCTGGGCCTGGTCGATCTTCTCGATGACCTGGGCGATCAATTCGTGCTGCTCCGGCTGGGCTGAGACAATCACCTGCCTGCCTGATGTGTCGCCGGTAATGATGACCGGCGTGTCGGTCGGTGCGACCGCCTGTCGGCCCCGGCCTCGCTGGCTGCTGCCCCCGGCCGCGAAGATCTCGCGCAAAGCGGCCACCGCGGGCGTCACCTCGGCGTGCTTGAGCGGATACATCCGCACCGACGCCTTGGTCGCCACGGCCGACTGGTCCAGCTCGGAAACCAGCGACTCGATCAGCGCCATCGCCTCAGCGGGCGCGGCCACCACGACGGAGTTGGTATTCTCGTTGGCGGCCACCGAGATCTGCGTGGCCGTGTCGACGCGGCTGACGCCGTCGGCTGTCTTCAACTCGATCAGCTGGCGGGTCAGTTCTTCGGCCCGGGCCTGCTGGGGGTTCTTGCCCTTCTGGTTCCGGCTGCTGCCGGTAGTGGCCAGGCGGAAGATGTCCCGCAGGTTCTGGGCCACCGAGGCGGCGGATGTGTTCTTGAGCGTGAAGATGCGGACCTCGCTGACGACTTCGCTGATCTGGTCGAGGTGTTTGACCAGCGGGTCGATCAGGTCGAACATCTGCGGTTCCGCCCGGACGATCACGCTGCTGGTCCGCTGGTCGGGCACGGCGGTAATCACGTCGGCCGCAGCCGTCTGCTGATTCTTGTTCTTGTCGTTCTTGCCCCGCTGCTGGGCGGTCCGCTTGGGCGGATTGAACAGCTTGGTCAGCGAATCAGCCACGCTGGCCGGGTCGGCCTTGGTGATCTTGTAGACCCGCATCGTCGCCTCGGGTGTCATCTCCGAACTGGTCAGGCGGCTGATGAGGTCTTCGATCTCGAACAGCTCTCGCTGCGTGCCGCTGATGACCAGGCTGTTGGTCCGCCTGTCGACGGTAATCAGCACGGTCGGGGGCGTCTGGCCCAGGCCCAGTTCGTCGGTCGCGTCGGGGATCTCCCGCTGCTGGCGATCCGGCTGGGGCTGGTCGGGCGCAAACGGCACGGACTCCGCTGCGTCGTCATCTTCTGCCGGCGGGGCTACCTGCGGCTGGACCACGGGCAGGGGCTGGACCTGGCGGGGGCCCTGTTCGATGACGCGCACGTCGGCCTCGCTGACCTGTCCGTAGAGGCGCTTGAGGGCTTCGGCGACGGTGGCTGCGTTGGCGTTGGGCGTCAGCGTCAGCACGCGGACGTGGCGGGTGTTGTCTTCGACGTCGAGCTTGGTCAGGGCCTTTTCGATCTGCCGCATGTCGGCTTCGCGGGCGACGATGGTCAGCGTGTTGTTGACCATCTCCGGCTGAATCACCGGCCGCTCCGCTGTCCGGCGGGTCAGGAACATCGAATCCAGCTGGTCGGCGACCGTGTAGGCGTCGGCGGAATCGAGCTGGACGATCTGCACGTCGGTCAGGGGCTTTTCGTCCTTGTCGAGCTTGGCGATCATGTCATCGATCAGGGCGAAGTAGGCCGGCGTGGAGGTCACCACCAGGCTGTTTGTCCGCTCATCGGCGGTAATTGCCAGTGTCGGCTGGGCGGCGTTGCTGCCGCGGCGCCGAGGCTGCTGGCGGAGCAGGTCGCGGAACATCTTCTCGAATGAGGCAGCCAGCGCGGTGGCCTCGGAGTTCTCCAGCTTGTAGACTCGCACCTGCACGCCGGTCGGCTCGGACCGCTGGTCGAAGTCGCGGATCATCGCGATGACGTTCTCGACCTCGGCGGCCGGGCCGCGAATCAGCAGCGAGTTGGTGTGGGCCTCCGGCGTCACCACCACCTGCTCATCGGTGCCCTGCGTCCGACGGAAGCGGCTGGATTGGCCGGCAATGGCCTGGTTCACCGTCTCGGCCAGGCTGACCGCCTCGGCGTTGTCCAGGCGGACTACCTGCACCGCGGACTTGTTGGCCGCCTGGGCGGTGTCGAACGTGGCGATCAGTTCGGCCGCCATCTCGATCTGCTCCGGCGTGGCCTGGACGACAACCGAGTTGGCCCCGACCATCGCCGCCACACGGGCGCCGGCGGCAGAGCTTCCGCCGCGACGTCCTCGCGAGGGCGAAGCGGCGTTGATCATCTGCTCCAGAAGCGCGGCGATCTGGCCGGCCTTGGCGAACCGCAGCTGGAACGTACGGGTCTGAGCGGCCACGTCGACCTTCTTCTGGAGCTGCTCGACCAGCGGGTCGATCTCCTCGAACTGCCCGGCCGTGGCGGCGACGATCAACTGGCCAGACAGCGAGTCGGCCTCGAACCGTGGCTGGACCGCGCCAGGCTGTCCCCGTCCGCTTCGTCCGGGAGACTGGAAGACGCGGGACAGCGACCGGGCGACTTCGACGGCGTTTCGCAGATCGTACGTCCGCACCTGCACACCGCCACCGGCGTTCTCCGAATCGATCCGCCCGACCAGTTCGACGATCTGCTCGACCTTCTGTTTCGGCGCGTCGACCACCAGCGTCCGGTCGTCAGGACCGGCGGTGACGATGACCTTGTCGCCCCCTGTCGGCGTCGAGCCGCGACGGCCACGGCGCGAGGACGTCTCTGCCTCGAACAGCTGGGCGACCATCCCCGCCACCGAGGCGGCAGAGGCGTGACGCAGTGTCAGCACGCGCTGCTGGCGGACGGATTCGGCGGTCTTGGCGTCGAGACGGGCGACCATCTCTTCCAGGGTCTTGCGTTTCTCGGCCGGGGCGCGGAGGAGGATCGAGTTGGTCAGGCGGTCGGC
>JBKHDI010000027.1:0-42369 GCA_046541415.1 Phycisphaerae bacterium
CCCCATGGACGGAGGTCCTGCAAATCCGGGGGGTTACCAGGCTTTGGGGTTGCGGAAGTATTTTTTGGCGTCGAGGGCGGCGATGACGCCGTCGGAGCATGCGGTGGCCAGCTGCATGGCGGCCTGGGTGCGACAGTCGCCGGCGACCCAGACGCCCTTCATCGAAGTCCGCAGGCTGACGGGGTCGGCCTTGATGTAGCCGTTCTCGTCGATCTCGACGATGTCGGCCAGCCAGTCGGTGTTGGGGTTCATGCCGACGAAGATGAACACGCCGTCGACCTGGAGCTGTTCGACCTGGTCGGTATCGACGTTCTTGATCTGGACGTGGTCGATTTCCGTGCCTTCGTCGTTGGCGACGATGGTCTCCAGGACGTAGGGCAGCTTGATATCGATGTCGTGTTCGGCGGCGGCTTTCTGGAGTTCTTCGACGAGGATCGCCTGGGCACGGAATTCCGTGCGGCGGTGGATCATCGTGACCTTTTTGCAGAACCGCGAGGCGAGGTAGACGGTATCCTCGGCTGCGGTGTTTCCGCCCCCGACGGCCAGGACGTGCTTGTCGCGGTAGAAGGCCCCGTCGCAGGTAGCGCAGTAGCTGACGCGGGTGGCCTGGCGCATTTCGTCCTCACCGGGCACGCCGAGCTGGCGGTAGTCGCTGCCGGGCGAGAGGATCACCGCGCGGGTGGTGACGGTTTCTTTCCCGCCGTCGAGTTGGACGCTCAGCAGGCCTTCGTCGGTCTGTTCGATGTTGGTGACCTTGCGGTTGGCGCGGATCTCGCCGCCGAAGTTGACGACCTGGTTCTTCATGTGCTCGACGAGTTCGAAGCCGCCGACCTTCTCCCAGCCGGGGTAGTTCTCGATGTGCTCGGTGAGCATGATCTGCCCGCCGGGCATGCCGTTCTTCTCGACCAGGAGGGTCTTGTATCGGTCTCGTGCGGCGTAGAGGCCCGCAGCCAGTCCGGCCGGTCCGGCCCCGACGATTACTACATCCCAGGTCTCGCTGGTGGTCATATTCTCTCCGTGGCCCCGGCCGAGACGGGGGAGCGTCCGGTCGGCAGGGCTAGTCTTTGCTCAATCGGGCGATGGTTTTCAGGGTGGCCGGGAAGTTCTTTACGACTTCATCGCGGCCTGCGCGCTGAATGACGAGTCCATCTTCGTTTTCGATTTTCAGGATTCGGCCCTTGGAGTCAACCCAGACGTTGGACGGGTCGACGTCGTAGTGTTTCTGGTCCGAGATCTTGGTCGCCGCGATGGACTGGCCGTCGATGTCGATCCGCTCGGCGCCGACGACGGCGATGGTTCGCATGTCGAAGCGGCGCGACTGGCGGTTGTAGGGGCCGAAGACGTACCCGACGTAGCCGGGGCTCTTGATATCGATCAGGCGGTAGATGATGGCCTCGTGGACCTTGGGCAGGTAGTTGGCCAGGGCGTCTTTCGTGCCGCGGTCCTTGATCGACCGCGTCTTGCCGTCCTGGCTGATGTCGATGAGGAAGATGTCGTCTCGTTTCAGGCCATCTTCGGCCTGGACGATCCGCTCTTTGTCGCTGCCGACTTCGAGGTATTCGTTCCAGCGGTCGATCTTGCCGTCCGGCGTGGAGAACAGGACGCGTCGCATGACGCGCTGGGGATGGCCTTGCAGTTCGATGCCCGCGTAGCTGGTCACGCGGAAGCCCTCGTGTGTCTCGAAGCGGGCCTGCGACTCGACCTGGTACATCCAGCCGACGGTCTGGCCCTTGTACTTCAGCAGGAACCAGGTGGGGCTTTCGGCCAGGGCGTCGGCGATGGTGGCTGCGTCGATCTCTTCGAGTAGTTTCTGCCCGCGGAGCATGTTCTCGCGGCGCATCTTGACGTACTGCTGCGGGTCGGAGACCTCGATGGTCTGGAAGATTCGCGAGGCGAACTGGCTGAGCTTGTTCTTCATCCCCAGCGGCCCGGAGACCGTGAAGACCAGGAAGCGGTCCTTCTCGGCGTGGACCCAGAGCTGCTGCTGCCAGAACTTCTGCATGCCCACCGTCTGGCCGGAGAGTTGAACAGCGTTGTGCCCGGCGTGCTGGGTGACCGACAGCTCGTCGATCTTGAACGTCTTGGACTCGCTGAGGTCTTGCCTGAGCCACTGGGCGAAAGTCTTGGTATCCAGGGCGCCTTGGCTGGTGGGGGTTTTCTGGAAGATCTGCTGGACGGTCAGGGTCCAGGCGATGGCGTTGGTCTGCCTGTCGCGGACCTGCCAGTTGACCAGGCGGGTGGCCGAGGCGGTGACCTGTTTCTCCGCCGCGGCCGGGGGTCGCAGGCTCAGCCCGTGCATGGGGTCGTGATATCGTTTGCCCAGATCGAGCTGGTCGAACTGCCCAGCGGCGCGGCTGGCGGTCAGGGCGAGCAGCGAGACGATCAGGCAGGTGTGCAGGTGCTGGGGTTTCATGGTCGATTCCTGTGGGTTACGGGTTCAGACAGTATGCGCGATCGGGCGGCGTGATGTCCAGCACGGCCCGCCGAGTTACCCATCGGAGCGGCAAGGCGCCAACTGCAGCGACTTGCCCTGTTCGGCGGGCCTTTGGGGCGGATTGGCCGACCATAACAGCGAATTCGGCGCAAAATCGGAGTTTTTCGCATAGAAAACAGACGGGTTCTGGTATTATATGTCGTCGCACTTCTGGGAAGCTTTTACGCGGCGCGGAACATACGCAGTCGATCGGAACCAATATTGGCCGGGGGGCCGGCATAGATGCGGATTCTGGCGCAAGCCTGCCGCATCTATTTTTTCAGCCGCACGGATCTCACTACGCCGGCCGGGCTTTGACAGTTCCCTGCCCGCAACGTATAGTATCGCCTCGCTGATTGTGAATCCCCCTCCTGCCCCCGGGAGCTGCCGCCCATGCGTATACTTTACCTGGATATCGACACCCTCCGCCCGGACCATCTGGGCTGCTACGGCTACCACCGCAACACCTCGCCGAACATCGACCGGATCGCCGAGCAGGGGGTGCGGTTCGAGAAGGTCTACGTATCCGACGCGCCCTGCCTGCCCAGCCGCGCGAGCATGTTCACCGGCGTCTTCGGCATCCGCTCCGGCGTGGTCGGCCACGGCGATACCGCAGCGGACTATCGCATCCAGGGCAAGGGGCGGGGCTTTAACACCCGCGGCAGTCGGCCCGGGTTCATC
This sequence comes from Phycisphaerae bacterium, assembly GCA_046541415.1. Taxonomy (GTDB): domain Bacteria; phylum Planctomycetota; class Phycisphaerae; order SM23-33; family SM23-33; genus CAZOVB01. The sequence continues at coordinate 3,155 of JBKHDI010000027.1, forward strand.
ATGGCCCTGCGCAACGCCCTGGCCAAGGCGGGCAAAGACCTCTACACCGCGACCTTCAGCAGCTTTGCCGAGCGTCACAGCGCCTGGTGGTGGTACGACGGCTGGCGCGAGATCTACAACTGTGGCAAGGGCGGGGGCGAATCGGCCGAGGAGGTCATGCCCCACGCGATCGACTGGGTCGAGAAGAACGCTGCAGCCAAGGAAGACTGGCTGCTCCACGTGAACATCTGGGACCCGCACACGACCTACCGCGCGCCCGAGCAGTTCGGCAACCCCTTCGAAGATGAGCCCATCGAAGACTGGTACACCGAAGAGATGCGACAGGCCCAGTGGGACAGCTTCGGGCCGGGCAACCCGCAAGAGCCGGCCGGCAACTACGGCCAGGGCGGCTCGGATCGCCAGCCCAACCAGGTCAAGTCGATGGACGACTACAAGAAGTGGATCGACGGGTACGATTGCGGCATCGCCTATGGGGACCAGTGGATCGGCAAGCTTTTCGACGCGATGGACAAGCAGGGCGTGCTGGACGAGACGATCATCATGATCACCTCCGACCACGGGGAGAACATGGGCGAGCTGGCGGTGATTGGCGACCACGCCACGGCCGACCACATCACCTCGCGCGTGCCGATGATCCTCCGCTTCCCGGATGGAACCGGCGGCAAAGGGCGCGTCGATCGTGGCCTGTACAACCAGTGCGACATCGCCGCGACGCTGGTCGAGCTGGCCGGCGGGGCCGTGCCGGAACACTGGGACGGGACCAGCTGGGCCGAAGCCTTCCTCAACAAGCAGGACGGCGGGCGGGAGTACGTGGTGTTCAGCCAGAACGCCTGGTCCTGCCAGCGGTCGGTCCGATGGGAAAACTGGGTGCTGATCCGCACGTACCACACGGGGCTGCGGAATTACCCGCGGTACATGCTGTTCGACATCCAGGCCGACCCGCATGAGCTGAACAACCTGGCCGGGCAGCGGCCGGACCTGGTCGCCCACGGCATGGGGCTGATCGACGACTGGCACGAGCGCGAGATGAAGCGCAACGATACCGACGTCGACCCGATGTGGACGGTCATCCACGAGGGTGGCCCCTTCCACACGCGAACGCGCCTGGAAACGTACTGCCGGCGCCTTGGCGATACCAGCCGGGGCGAGCACGCCGACTTCCTCGAAGCCCATCCCGACGGCCTGGCGGACTGAGTCGGCCGGGGCCGAAATTCCGCCCCCGAAGCTGCGGGCCTTTATTCTCCGGTTTGGCGAAACCCCCTGCCCCGGTCGGGTGTTCAGATTCATGCAGGATATCTATGCAGGGCGCAGCATGTTTTCCCCCTGCCAGATCAGCCGCATTCCGCCGCGGAGACCACCGACGCAGACCCAGGGAGACCGCCGATGAGCGAGCCGGAAAAACAACCCATTGCCAGCGATGATGACATTCAGGCTGTCAAGGCCCTCAACGCGGCCTACGGCCAGATGCGCAAGCAGCTGGCGCGCGTGATCATCGGGCAGGACAAGGTTATCGAGCAGGTGCTGGTGGCGATCTTCTGCCGGGGCCACGCCCTGCTGGTCGGCGTGCCGGGCCTGGCCAAGACGCTGCTGGTTTCGACCCTCTCGGAGGTGCTGAACCTGCAGTTCAAGCGGATCCAGTTCACCCCCGACCTCATGCCCTCCGACATCACCGGTACCGACGTGCTGGAGGAGGACCACACGACGGGCAGGCGGATCTTCCGGTTTGTCCACGGCCCGTTGTTTGCCAACATGATCCTCGCCGACGAGATCAACCGCACCCCGCCCAAGACGCAGGCTGCCCTGCTGGAAGCGATGCAGGAACACCGGGTCACCATCGGCGAGCAGACCTACCCCCTGCCCGACCCGTTTTTCGTCCTGGCCACGCAGAACCCGATCGAACAGGAAGGCACGTACCCCCTGCCGGAAGCCCAGCTGGACCGGTTCATGTTCAACATCATGGTCGACTACCCCAGCAGCGAAGAGGAACTGCAGATCATCAAGCAGGTCACCGGAACCTACCAGGCCGACCTGGAAACCAGCCTGACCGGCGAGGACATCATCCGCCTGCAGGGCATCGTCCGGCGCGTGCCGGTCGCCGAGCACGTCTTCCAGTACGCCCGCGACCTGGCCCGGGCGACCCGGCCTGCCAGCCCGGACGCCCCCGACTTCGTCAACGAACTGGTCGGATGGGGGGCAGGACCCCGCGCGGGGATCTACCTGATCATGGCTGCCAAGGCCCGCGCCATCCTCCACGGGCGCTACCACGCGACCAGCGAAGACGTCCGCGAGATGGCCCTGCCCGTCCTGCGTCACCGCGTGCTGACTACCTTCAACGCCGAAGCAGCCGGGATTACCTCCGACGAAGTCGTCCTGCGCCTGCTCTCGGAAATCCGCCCCGGGGTAGACCAGACCCTGACAGCCTGAGAGGGCACAACATGCAGATCGGCATCTGTACCAGCGTCGAGACGTTCGAGTCGGCCCCCGCGGGGGTAGATTACCTTGAACCGACGGTCGCCGAGTTGCTCTGTCCGGATCAGTCCCAGCAGGAGTCCGCACGACGAGGCCAGCACGCCGCACTGGCCGTCCGGGCCGCCAATTGCCTGATCCCCGGGCAGCTCAAGACCACCGGGCCGCAGTCTGATCCGCAGCAACTCGACGCCTACATGCAGACAGTCCTGGACCGCGCCGCAGCGGCCGGGCTGGACGTGCTGGTCTTCGGCTCGGGCGGCTCGCGCCGCCTGCCCGACGGTTTCGACCCGGCCGAGGCGACCGACCAACTGGCCGACCACCTGCGCCGCTGGGCCCCCCTGGCCTCGGGGGCCGGGGTGATCATCTGCATCGAACCGCTCAGCCGCGGGGACTGCAACATCATCCACACCGTCGACGAGGCGGCCGAACTGGCCCGGCGGGTCGACCACACCCACATCCGCGTGTTGTGCGACACGTACCACATGTCCCGCAACGACGATGCGCCCGAGGCGATTGTCCGGGCCGGGGACCTGATCGCCCACGTCCACGTCGCCGACCCCGGCGGCCGGGCGCCCCTGCTGAAAGGCGGGGCCGACCAGAGGCCTTTCTTTGCAGCCCTGAAGCAGGTCGGCTACACCGGCGGGGTAAGTATCGAGGCGACGTGGCAGGACATCCACCAGCAGCTGCCCGAAGCGATCGGACAGCTCAGAAGACAGATCGATTCGGCATGAGCAAGAGCGACAACGGACAGACCGACTACCTGCAGCTGCTTCGGCCGGATGCGCTGGGCAAGATCAGCCGCCTCGAACTGATCGCCCGCGGCGTGGTCGAGGGGTTTGTCACCGGCCGTCACCGCAGCCCGTTCAAGGGCTTTTCCGTCGAGTTCGCCGAGCACCGCCAGTACGCCCCGGGCGATGACCTGCGCGACCTGGACTGGCGGGTCTACGGCAAATCCGACCGCTACTACATCAAGCAGTACATCGAAGAGACCAACCTGCGCTGCACGATCCTGCTGGATGCTTCCGGATCGATGTGTTACGCCGGCAAACAGGCCGCGAAGATCGACGGCAAGGCTATCAGCAAGTTCGAGTACGCCCGCTACCTCGCTGCCTCGCTGGCCCACCTGATGATCCACCAGCAGGACGCCACCGGACTGGTGACGCTGGACAACCGTATCCGCCGCTACATCCCCGCCCGCAGCCGGGCCAACCACCTGCGGGTGATCCTCCAGCAGCTCCAGCGGACCGAACCGGGCAGCGAGACGGCCCTGGCGCCGATCCTGCACAACGTCGCCGAGCGGATCCACCGCCGGGGGCTGGTGATCCTGATCTCGGACCTCTTCGACGACCCGGAGCAGATCCTCCAGGCCCTGCACCATTTCCGCTTCAAGAAACACGAAGTGCTCGTGCTGCACACCATGGCAGAGGAGGAGCTGACCTTTCCCTTCTCGGCCAACAGCCTCTTTGAGGACCTGGAACTGCCCGAGAGGCGGATCCAGCTGGACCCGCGGGCGATCCGGGCGGAGTACCTCGACCGCGTCCGCGATTTCGTCGAGACCATCCGCACCGGCTGCGGACAGATGCAGGTGGACTACGTGCCGCTTTCGACCGGGCAGGACTTCGCCGACGGCCTCAGCGCCTACCTGGCCAATCGACGCAGCCGCAACAAGAGCTGACAGGGGTGGATTGAACTGAGATGACGTTTTTGAACTGGGCCATGCTGATCGGATTGGCGGGGATTTCCCTGCCGATCGTGATCCACCTGCTCAACCGCCGCCGCGCGCAGGTGACGGCCTGGGGGGCCATGCGCTTCCTGCTGGAGGCGATGGCCTCGCAGAACCGCCGGATCCGCATCGAGGAGATGCTCCTGCTGGTGCTTCGCTGCCTGCTGGTGGCGATGGTGGTTCTGGCGATGGCCCGCCCGTTCCTGCCCAGCCGCGGGAACATGCCCTGGTCGCTGATCCTGCCTCCGGGGCTGATCGGCCTGGTGCTGCTGACCCTGGCGGCGGGGATGTGGGCCCAGCGCCGCCCTCGCAACTGGCTGCTGGGCATCGGCCTGGTGCTGCTGCTGACGGCCGCGGGGCTGAGCATCTCGGAACAGTGGCTCCAGAACCGCCGTTGGGCCTCGGGCACCGGCGGCAAGGACATCGTCATCCTCATTGACGCCTCGGGCAGCATGCAGATGCAGACCGATGGGAAGACCAACTTCGCCCGCGCACTGGAAGAAGCCCGCGCCGTCATCGACGCCGCCGACGGCCAGGACGCCATCGCCGTCTACCTCGCCGGGCCCGGCGCCAGGCCCGTTGTCGCCCTGCCGACCAGCGACCACCAGACGATCCGCCAGAAGCTGGCCGAGCTGACCGCAGCCTCTGCCGGGGCGATGGACATCCACAAGGCCCTCAACAGGGCCGTCGACGTGCTGGCCGAGGGCGCCAACCCGGGCAAACGCATCGTGCTGATCACCGACGCCCAGCAGCTCCAGTGGGACCTTCAGGACCAGGCCCGGTGGGACTTCCTGCTGGACCGCGCCGGGCGATTGACATCCAGGCCCGAACTGATCTGCCGCCCCCTGCCCGTGCCCGAAGCCTATACCGACCTGGCCGTCGCGGAAATCCGCCCCGCCAGGAAGGTCGTCGGCACGGACAGGCCGGTCGATCTGGAAGTCGTCGTCGCCAACCACGGCACGAGCCCGATGACCCCCCAGGCGGTCCAGTTGCAGATCGACCAGGCAGAGCCCCAAACCCGCACGCTGGGCCAGATCATGCCCGGCTCGCAGCAGAGCGTCCGCTTCGAGCACCATTTCGCCACGCCGGGCCGACACGTCATCCAGGCCTCGCTCGTCGTCGAGGACGAGCTTGCCATCGACGACAGCCGCAGCCGCACCATCGACGTGCTCGACAGCGTCGGCGTGCTGATCATCGACGGGGCGCCCTCGCCCTGGCGGCGCGACAGCCCGGCCGACTTTCTGGCCCTGGCCCTGGCGCCGCGCGACGAAGACCAGACCGGCCCCGGCCAGGGCAACCTGCTGATCCGCCCCACCGTCGTCGCCGCAGCCGACCTGGACCGCGTCGAGGACCTGGACAACTACGCCATGGTGATCCTGGCCAACGTCGCCCGCCTGCCCGAAGAGATGGCCGAGCGGATCGAGCAGTTCGTCCATCGAGGCGGGGGCCTGTGGATCGCACCGGGCCAGCGTGCCTGGCTGAACCCCCAGGCCCCTGCCGACAAGGTGGTGACCTTCTACAACGATTGGCGCAGCCGGGACGGCAGGCCCATCAGCCCGGCCCGGTTGGTCCGTCGCATGCAGAGCGCCGACGCCCCGGCAGGTCTGGACCTGGCCAGCCTGGGCCACCCTGCCCTGGTCAAGCTGCGACAGTCCGAGAAGCTCGACGCCGTTGAGGTCCAGGTCAGCTCGTGGTGGCAGCTCCAGGTTGACAGCTCCGACCAGGCCGTCAGCATCGGCGGCCGTCTGGACACCGAACAGCCCCTGCTGGTCCAGCGCGAGTTCGGGGCCGGGCAGATCATCCTGACCGCCCTGACCACCGATAGGACCGACTCGAACTTCCCAGCCCTGAGGAGCTTCGTGGTCCTGGCCCACGAGATCGTCTACCACCTGGCCGCCGGTTCGGTGGCCGATGGCAACGTCGGGCCCGGCGGTCAATACACCATCGACCTGACGCGTCGCCGCGGTTCTTCCGAGGGCGTCGGACTGGTGGGCACGTACTTCAAACAGCGGAACTTCGAAGAGCCCGCCGTGCGACGCGTAGACGCGGAGCTGAACTTCGACTGGGGCTCGGCGGCCCCGGCAGCGGAGATCCCGGCTGATGATTTCTCGATCCGCTGGACCGGACGACTGCGCCCGGAAGTTACGGGCAAGCACAAGATCTACCTCTGGGCCGATGACGGCGTGCGTCTCTGGATCGACGGGCGCGAGCTGCTGAACCGGCCCGACTACAGCGTCAATGAATCGGTCGTCGAGGTGGACTTGACAGCCGGCAGGAAGGTCGACCTGCGCCTGGACTACTTCGAGAACCGCGGTGCTGCCGGGGTGCGACTGAGCTGGTCGGCCAAGAGGCTGGACAAACAGGTCATCGGCGCCGAGAACCTCTACCCCGCCGGGTCGGACAGCTTCGAGGCCATCGCCGCCGCCTTGGCGGGTCTGGACGAACTGGACGTCCTGGGCCCCGATGGCCGAACGTACCAGGCCCAGATCCTGCGCTCGTCCCAGGCGATCCGCCTGAGTTTCCCGGACACCGCGGCGGCAGGTCTCTACCGCGCCCAGCTGCCCGACGTGCTGGCCCGCCTCCTGCCGGCCAGCCAGGGCGACAGCCCGACCCTGCCCTTCGTCGTCCACGCCCACAGCCTGGAGGGCAGGATTCAACCATTGTCCGAGGAAGACCTGGCCGCGGTGGCCGAGGCGATGGAGCAGCGAGACATGCACCTGCTCTGGGCCCGGTCGACCGACGAGATGACCGCTTCGATCACCGGGCGGATCCCGGGCGATGAAGTCTGGCAGTGGCTGGCGCTGGCCGCCCTGGCCGTGCTGCTGGCAGAGACTGCCCTGGCCCGCTGGATCGCCGCCCAGCGTCGGACCGCCTCGGCCCGGGAAGTCCATCTCGGCGGAAGGACCATCGATGTTCACGCCTTCCGCCAGTCGCTGCTCCAGCGGCTGGAGACAGCCGACGAAACGCAGGTGGGCCCATGACACCGGCAGCCAACATCCTCGCCCAGGGCAGCCTGGACTGGTGGGCCTGCCTCGGCGGACTGGCCGCGGCGGCCGGTTGGGTTGCAGCCCATCGGTTCAGCTGGAAGGTCCGCCAAGGGTCGCCCAGCCGACAGCTGCCCATGCTGGCCGGGCGGATGGCGGTGGGGATCGTGACGCTGCTGCTGGCCTTTTCGTGCGTCGGCGCGATGCTGCGGCTGACGACGTCCTGGCCGATCGGCGTGCTGGCGGTCCTGGGCTCGGCCTCGGTCGAAACCATCGTTTGGCTGTACCGCTTGGAACGCAAGACGGTTTCGAAGCGCGCGGGCCGAGGCCTGACCTCCCTGCGGATCGCCCTGGCCCTGCTGCTGCTGTTGATGCTCGCCCAGCCCGTGCGGCGGTGGCAGCTGCGACGCGAGGACATCCGCTACGTCGCCCTGCTGATCGACGATTCCGGGTCGATGCAGATCGCCGACAACCGCCTGTCCGTGGCCGAGAAACTCCGCCTGGCGCGGCTGTTCGATCTCCAGATCCCCGACAGACCCTACCGGCTGGATCAGGCTGCACAGACACTCCAGGCCGCCCGGGGCCAACTCGCTGCCCTGGCCGGTCAACTCGAACAGGCCGCCCGGCTTTCCGCGGCCCAGCGGGCCGAGTGGCTCAGAGGCCGGCGAACCGACCTGCACGAAACGCTCAGGCAGCTGACCGAGCAAATCGACCGGGTCGCCGCAACCGTCAGCGACGCCGCCGCCCAGGAGGACCTGCCCCTGGCCGGCTCGGACAGACGAGCCCTGACCGACCTGGCCAGCCGCCTGAAGTCCTCGGTGCGCGACGCGGTCGAACGCGCAGCCCGAAGAACCGCCGCCGACCGACAACCGCAGCTTGGCAGCCAGGCCGACGCCCTGGCCGCCGATGTCGACGCCGCGCTGGGTTCTCTGGCCCCCCTGGCCGAGAAGACCGAAACCCTGGGCCGATCCCTCGACGCCGCCTACTTCGCCTCCCTGGCCCCCGAAATGCGCCGGCGCGTCGACCGGATCAGCGAAAAGACCCGCGCCGCAATCGCCCGGGCCGCCCTGGACCGCCAGGTGACCGTCGACGACGAGCAGGCCGGTCTGATCCAGGCCCTCAACCGCCGCTACCGCCTGCAGATCTACCGCTTCTCGGACCAAGCCCGCCAGGTCGACCTCGCCCAGGACGCCCAGCCTGTCGGCGGCGGACGGACCGACCTGACCGGGGCGATCGGGCGCGTCCTGTCGGACCTGCCGGCCGGAAAGCTCAGCGGAATGATCATCCTCTCCGACGGCCGATCCACCAGCGCCGAACCCATCGAGCCGGTGGCCCGACAGCTGGCCTTGGCCGACGTGCCCGCCGTGGGGGTGCTGATCGGTTCGGCCCGGGCGCCGCTGGACGCTGCCATCGTCTCGGTTGAGTCGCCCGACGTGGTGGCGCCCTCGGACCGGATTTCCATCACGGCCGGGTTGTCGGCCGACGGGCTGGCGGGAAAGAAACTCCAACTCCGACTCCTCCGCGACGGCGAGACGATCGACCAGCGAGAACTGAAGATCGACTCCGACGCCTTCAGCAGGAAGGTGACGATGTCGCACCAGAACGACACCCAGGGCCTGGCCGAGTACCGCCTGGAGATCGACAGCTTCGACGGCGAGGTGCTGGCCGGCAACAACGCCCGCACCGTGCCGGTCATGGTCCGCTCCGACCAGAGTCCGCTGCTGCTGATCGAATCCCGCCCGCGATGGGAATTCCGCTACCTCAAGAACCTCTTCGCCGACCGCGACGAGACCGTTAAACTCCAGTACGTCCTGCTCCAGCCGGACTTTATTGCCGTGGATGACAAGACCTCCACGGCCGAGCAGAGACCCGTTCCTGCCTCGGCGACCGCCCCGGACGATCGGGTCGAAGCCTACGCCCTGCCCGGCGAACTGACCGACGCGATGAGCCCCCAGCAGCGCGCCGAAGAGATCCGCCGCCAGTGGCTGAAGTTCGACACGGTGATCCTCGGCGACGTCGACCCGCTGTCGTTCCGCCGGGAGGACATCGAGGCGCTCGAGGCCCTGGTCACCCGGCGGGGAGGGACGTTGATCGTCATTGCCGGCCCGCTGCACATGCCCCACCACTGGACCGAGACGGCGCTGGTCGACCTCCTGCCGGCCCGGGCCAGGACAGCTGAGCAGATCCGCGACCTTTTGGCCGAGAAGGACGAGAACTTCGACCGCGACAAGCCGCTGGACATCCGCCCGCCGGAGAGCGGCTTTGTCATGCAGCTGACCGCCGAGGGCCAGGCCCATCCGGTGACCCGGCAGGAAGACAGCCGGGACGACAACCGCCAGGCCTGGTCGCAGTTCCCGCCGGTCTACTGGCGACACCCCTACCTCCAGGCCAAGCCCGGCGCCCGCGTGCTGCTCTACGCCCAGCCCCGAGAGGCTGGGGACCTGCCCGACCCGGTCGCCCGGAGCGAGACCCCTGCCAGCGACGCCGACCGGCTGGCCGCGGCCAGGAGGCAAGAGCAGTTCGAGGCGGACCATCCGCTGGTGGTCGTCCAGAACGTCGGTCACGGCCGCGTGATGTTGCTGGGCTTCGACCGCACATGGCGGATGCGCTACCGCATCGGCGACAGGCCTCATCACAAGTTCTGGGGCCAGGTCATGCGATGGGCCCACGGCGATCGCCTGCCGGCCGGTTCGCAGACGGTCCGGCTGGGCACGGACCTGCCGCGTTACAGGCCCGATCAGCCGGTGCGGATCAAGGCCCGGCTGCTGGATGCACGCTTCGAGCCTCTGACCGGCGCCAGCGTCCAGGCGAAGATCCTCGACGACGAGTCGCGACTGGTCCGCCAGATCGAGCTTTCGTACCTGGATGACTCGCCCGGGCTGTACACCGGTCAGGCGGCGCCGCTGCCTGCGGGCAGCTACCGGGTGGAGTTGGCCGGCGCGGAAGTTACCGACCTGCTGGCCGCCGATGAGGAATATACCGACAAGACCGTCGCGACGCCGCTGGCGGTGATCGATGACCAAAGCGACGAACAGAACGACCTGTCCGCCGATGCATCGGTGTTGAACCTGCTGGCCTCGGCGACATCCGGGCGCGTGCTGGGGGCAGAATCGATCGGCGAGGCGATGGAACTTCTGGGCCCGGCCAGCCAGGTCCACGTAGAATTGCATGACTGGCGTCTGTGGGACTCCTGGCCGCTGCTGGTGATCTTCCTGGCCCTGGCCGGGGCCGAATGGCTGACGCGAAAGAAAGTGGGACTGCCATGACAACACAACTGACCGGCGATTCGTTGCGATCCGTGCCCGAGCCGATCGTCCAGGCCCTGACAGCGCTGGTGCGTCGCGGGCGGCGGGTGATCCTGCTCAAGGGCCTGGCCGGGACGCTGGCGGTGGCCCTGGGCTCGCTGATGCTGGTCATGGCCGCCGACAGGGTGATGACCACCTACGACGCCTGGCCCCGTTGGCTGATGACGGCCGGCTTCTGGCTGCTTACCGCCCTGGCCGCGGCAGGGTTGATCGTCCGCCCGCTGGCGCGGAGCTTCACGCTGTCGGGCATCGCCCGGGTGATCGAACAGCGTCACCCCGAGCTGCAGGAACGCATCAGCAGCGCCGTGGAACTGCTGACCAGCGAAGACGGCCCCGAGCTGCGCGGCTCGGACGTGATGATCGCCGCCCTGGCCGCCGAGGCCGTCCAGGACGCCTCGCGCGTCCAGGCGCGCCGGGAGGTCAGCCTCGCCCCGGCCTGGCCGTTCCTGGTTACCGCCGCGGTGAGCCTGACGCTGCTGGCCGCCCTGGCCGTCCTCTGGCCGGGCAAGACCATGCGAAGCGTCGCGCGGGCCTTCGCGCCCTGGGCGAACATCTCCAAGTTCACCGAACGACAGATCGCCGTAATCCCGGGCGATACGCTGATCCAGCAAGACGCGACACTGCGCGTCACCGCACGTTTTGCCGATCAGCAGGTCACCGCGGCGCGGCTGCGCCTGCTCGATGCGGCCGGGCAAGAGGAAATCGTCTACCCCATGACGCTGATCGATCGGGACAGCCACGACCGCCCGACCTTTGCCTTTACCTGCCCCCCCGCCGCGGCTGACTACCAGTACCGCGTCCACGCCGCCGGGGACGACCCGTCGCGATACTACAGCGTCAGCGTGGCCCCGAGGCCCCGGGTGGCGGAAATCCTCCAGCAGATCCACCTGCCCGATTACACCGACCCGGGCGAGCCGATCGTGCTGGAATCTGCCGGCAGCGAGATTGCCGCCCTGGTCGGCTCGAAGGTGCAGCTGACCTGCCTGCTCGATCGGCGGGTCGACTCTGCCGTGCTGCAGATCAACGAACAGACGGAGATCCTCCCAGCCGAGCCCATCGAGCCCGACGGGCAAGGGCGCTTCCGCTGCGTCTACCAGTTGGAGATGCCCGCCACCCGCAACGGCAGCTGGACGCTGGTGATGACCGATCCGCATGGCTTCGTCTCGACGATGGACCCGGCCGGGACGATCCTGGCCCTGCCCGACCGCAGGCCGCAGATTAGGATCCTCCAGCCCACGCAGGACCCGATCCGACTCAAACCCGGCGCGGAGCTGCCGATCCTCTACCGCGCCGAGGACGACATCCGCCTGGCTGAGGCAAGACTCGTCGTCCAGATCGAGGGGCAGAAGGCAACGAGCATCGACCTGCCGCTGGAGCTGCGCGAGGGACAGGTCGAGCACAACCTGTTCATCCGCTCGACGAAACTGCAGCTGGACCAGCTGGACACCCGACGCCGGCGGAAGCTGACGTGGTTCATCGAGGTCGCCGATGCCCTTCCCAAGGCCCTGGGCGGGCCTCAGCGGGCTGCGTCCGAAAAGCGAACCGTCGAGATCGACGCCAAGGCGCCCGACCTGATCGACCAGGTCGTGATGGCCGAGGAACTGCACATCCGCCAGCGACTCGAGGAAATCCTCGAACAGATCGCCGAGGCCCGGAAGGACACCGCGCCGCTGAAGCGGAACCTCGTGCGGATCGCCGAGTCCGGCTCCGAGGCGAAGAACCGCGAGTCGGTGGACCTGCCCGTCTCGGCCGAGACGCGCATCGAACGCATTGCCGCCCATCTGATCAAGGCCAAGGCCCTGACCGACGAACTGGCCGAACAGGTGGGCCCGGGCACGTTCGCCGGCTTTGCCGAGCCCCTGCAGACCGTCAGCCGCGAGTACCTCGGCCCGGCGGAGAACGATCTGACGCAGATCCGCCTGACCCGCGAGGCGCAGACCTGGGCCAAGCTGGCCGAGACAGGCGACTACCGCTCCTACTACGCCGAGAAACTCATCCGCCAGTTGCTCGAGCAGTTGACCACGGCCGGCAAGCTGGCACGGCGGGCGATGAAGCTCCAGGAAACCGCCGACCAGCAGGCTGACCTGGTTGATTCTGCCGCCCGCGAGCAACTCCGCGCCGCAGCCCGGTCCGATGCCGAAGCCGCCCAGGCCGCCGCAGAAGCTTTCAAGCAGCAACAGCAGGAACTGACCGAAAAGATCGCCGAGTTGATCCACGAAGACCCGCTGGCCCGCCAGAAGCTCGCCGAACAGGACGCCGCCAGGGCGAGGGACCTGGCCGGCGAGGCGGGCGAACTGGCAGAGCAGCAGGCCCAGGCCGCCGAGCAGACCGAACAGGCCGCTCAGATCGAACAGCTCAACCACCAGCAGCAAAAGCTCGCCCGACAGCAGCAAAAGCTGGCCGACGAAGCGGCCGAATCGGAGAAGACCCGCGAGCAGGCCGAGGCAATGAAACAGGCCGCCGAGAAGATCGAGCAGGGACAGCTCGACCCAGCCGCCCAGCTCCAGGACCAGGCAGCAAAGGCCCTCAAGCAGACCGACAGCAAGCTGGCTCGCGACCAGAAGAGACTGGCCCAACAGACCCGCCAGCTGGCCGAGAAGAAGGCCCAACTCGCCCAGCAGCAGGACCGCCAGATGCAGCGCCTGACCGCCCAGCAGGAGCAGATCGCCGAACAGGCAGCCAGGCTGGCCCGGAAGGTCAGCCAGCAACAGCCGCAGAGCAACGCCGAAGCAACCGCCGCTGCCACCGAGGCCCGCGAGGCCGCCCAGCAGACGAAACAGCAACAGCCGGGCGAGGCAGCCAAACGCGCCGAGCAGGCGGCCGAACAACTCACACGCGCAGCAGACAAACTCTCGGGCCGGCCGGCCGATAACAAGGCCGCTCAACCCGAGAATCAACCCGCCCAGCAGGACGGCCGGCAGGGCGAAGATGCCTCGTCCTCCGACCAGCAGTCGACAGGGCAGCAGCAGCGACCCCAAGGCGGCGACCAGAAGGTAGCCGTGGCCGCCGAGGACGTTCAACCCGCTTCGGCCGGCTCGCAAAGCCCCGCCCAGAAGCAGGCCCGACAGCAGCTGGCCCAGGCGGCCAAAGACCTGGCCGACCAGCAACAGAGCGTAGCCAAGCAGCTGGCCGAGCTGGCCAGGCAGGACGCCCGCGCCCTGGCCGCCGAACGCCAGAAGCAGCTGCAGCAGCAGACCGGTTCGCTCAGCCGCGCCGTCGAGGAGGTCGAGAACCAGCTGGAAGGCCTGGACCTGCCCGAACAGGCGGGTCAGCAGGTCGCCGAGGCTGCAGGCAAGCTGGCCCAGGCGAGCTCAGCCCAGGCCGCCGCGCAGGAATCGCTGGACAAGGGCCAGTTCGACCAGGCCGGCCAGAAACAACAGGCCGCCGCCCAGGCCCTCGAACAGGCCGCCCAGAGCCTCGCCCAGGCGGGCCAGTCGCTGCAGCAGGCGGCCGCACAGGCAGCCGCCGAGGCAGCCGACCAACCTGCCCTGCCCGGCCAGGATGACGCCAGCGCCGAACAACTCGCCGAAGCGATGCAACAGGCCGGCCAGGCCGCCACCACCGGCCAACTCGACCCCGCCGCAGCCGCAGCCAGCAACCTCGGACAACTGGCCGAAGCTGCCGCCGCCGCAGCCGCACAGGCCGGGGCCACCCAGCTGCCCCAACCCCCCTCCGGCATGGCAGCCCAGCCCGGACAGGCCGCCCCCGGACAGCAAACCGGTCAACAGCCCGGCCAGGGGCAACAGCCGGGAACCCAGCCGGGCAATCAGCCGGGGCAGAGCCCCGAGTCGCAGACCGGGGCGGGGATGATGACCGTCGATGAAACCGCCGTCCGCCTGCGAAGGCTGGGCATAAGTCCGGACGACTGGGCCCGCCTGCCCGGGCGCCTGCAGGGCGAGGTCCTCCAGGCCGGCAGCCAGGACAGCCCCGCCGAATACCGCGGGCTGATCCGCCAGTACTTCCGCATCCTCTCGCAACGCAGCAGCCGGCCCGGGGCGGCTGAGGAGTCGCCGTGATGAACCGCTCACCGCTCGGTTTGCTCCGTGCAGCCCTGCTGGCTGCGGCGGTCGCCCTGGCCCCGGCAGCAGGGACTGCCCGCGCCGACCAAGCCTCCGATGCCCTGGCCAAGTACCATCAGCCGATCGATGAATCGATCGACAAGGCCCTGGTCTACCTCGCCGGCCAGCAGCAGAAGGACGGCTCGTTCGCCAGCGGATCGATGACAGGCAACGTGGGGATTACCTCGTTGTGCGTGATGGCTTTCCTGGCCAAGGGCTACACCCCGGGCCAGGGCCCCTACCACCAGCAGATCCAGAAGGGAATCGACTTCGTTCTGGACCATCGCGACGACGACTCGGGCCTGCTGCGGGGCCTGCCCAAGCGCGCCAGCCACGGGCCCATGTACGGGCATACGATTTCGGCCCTGCTGCTTTCGGAGGTCAGCGGGATGGTCGACCCGGCCCGGCAGGAGCGGATCGACAAGGCCCTGGCCAACGCCCTGCGCGTGATTCTCTCGGCCCAGCAGATCGAGAAGGACAAGAAGCACGCCGGCGGCTGGCGGTATCAGCCGACAAGCAAGGACAGCGACATCTCCTGCACCGGCTGGGCCGTTATGACGCTACGCTCGGCCAGGGGCAACGGGGCGAAGGTTCCCAACAATTCGATCGCCGATGCGATCGAATACGTCCTTCGCTGCCGCAACGGAGACGGCGGGTTCGCCTATCAGCCGGGGGGAAGCTCGGGGCTGGCAAGGACGGGAACCGCCCTGCTCTGCCTGGAACTGGCCGGCCAGCACGGCAAGCCCGTCACCCGCGCAGCGGGCGACTACATCCTGAACAACCGACCGGGGCGATTCGGCCAGGGCGGGTTCTTCTACTACGGCCTGTATTACGCCAGCCAGGGCATGTTCCAGCTCGGCGGTAAGCACTGGCAGAAATGGGCTGAGCACATGTACGAGATGATGCTCGCCCACCAGAGCAAGAAGGACGGCTCGTGGCCGAGCGGATCGGGCAACGAAGCCAAGGCCGGCCAGGCCTATGCGACCGCCATGGCCGTGCTTGCGATGACCGTATCCTACCGCCAGCTGCCGATCTATCAGCGCTAGGGCCGGGGGCGATCTTGCCTCTGGCAAATTCCCGTCGATCCCGCTAGTCTGTCTGCTCACGGAATTTTCCGCACCCGAGGTACCGCCATGATCGACATCAAGCTGATTCGCGCCGAACCGGAAACCTACAAGCAGGCAGCCGCCAACAAGCGGTTCAACGTCGACATCGACAGGCTGCTGGAACTGGACAGCCAACTGCTCGACATCCGCCGCCAGCTCCAGGAATCGCGCACGAAGCAGAACGAAGCGGGCAAGCAGATCGCCCAACTCAAGGGCGAGCAGAAGCAGGCCGCCATCGCCGAGATGGGCCAGCTCAAACAGACCGTCAAGCAACTGACCGACCAGCAGGAACAGCTCGAACCGGAATTCAACGAGCTGATGCTCCTGGTCCCCCAGGTGCCCGACGAAGAGGCCCCCGTGGGCCTGGACGATACCGAAAACGTCGAGATCCGCAAAGAGGGGGCCATCCCCGAGTACGACTTCAAACTCCGCGACCACGTCGAGCTCGGCGAGATGCTCGACATCATCGACATCCCCCGCGGGGTCAAGCTGGCCGGGACGCGAAATTTCATCCTCAAAGGCCCGGGCGCCATGCTCCACCAGGCGGTGCTCCGCCTGGCCGTCGACCAGATGACCGCCAAGGGCTACACGCTGATGACCGTCCCCGTGCTGGTCAACGACGAAGTGATGTACGGCACGGGCTACTTTCCGGTCGGACGCGACGACGCCTACCTCTGCGAACGGGACAACATGTCGCTGGTCGGCACGGCCGAGGTGCCGGTAACGGCCTACCACAGCGAGGAGATCCTCGCCGCAGACGAGCTGCCCAAGAAAATGGTTGCGATGAGCACCTGCTTCCGCCGCGAGGCCGGGGCGGCCGGCAAGGACACCCGCGGGCTCTACCGGATCCACTTTTTCGACAAGGTCGAGCAGGTGATCATCGCCGGCAACGACGTTGAGGCGTCCAAGCAGTTCCATCTGGATATCCTCGCCAACGCCGAGGACGTGCTTAAGGCACTGGGCCTGCCCTATCGCGTGGTCAACGTCTGCACGGGCGACCTGGGCATGGGCCAGGCGATGAAGTACGACATCGAGACGTGGATGCCCTCGCGCGGCAGCTACGGGGAGACGCATTCAGCCAGCCGCTTCTACGAGTTCCAGGCCCGGCGGCTGAACCTGCGATACCGCGACGAAGATGGCAACGTGCAGTTCTGTCACACGCTGAACAACACCGTCATCGCCTCGCCGCGGATCCTGATCCCGCTGCTGGAGCTCTACCAGAACGCCGATGGGTCGGTGACGGTTCCCGAAGCCTTGCGCGGCTACATGAACGGCATGGAGAGGATCAAGCCGGTCGGCTGAGCGGTTGCGGTCAGGCCTTGCCGACCGATTTGACCTTGGCTGACAGGGCCTGGATGATCTTGGTGTGCATCCGGTCCAGCGGGACGATTTCGTTTGCTGCCCCGATCTTGGCGGCCTCTTTGGGCATGCCGTAAACCACGCAGCTGGCCTCGTCCTGGGCGAGGGTATGGGCGCCGGCGTCTTTCATTTCCAGCAGGCCGGCTGCGCCGTCTGCACCCATGCCGGTCAGTATGACGCCGACTGCATTGGCGCCGGCGCACTTGGCCACGGTGTGGAAGGTGACATCGACGGCGGGCATCTGGTGGTGGACCCGCGGGCCGGTCTTGATCTGCACGTGGTATCGCGCGCCGCTGCGGATCAGGTGCATGTGGTAGTTGCCCGGTGCCAGCAGGGCCACGCCGGGAATCAGCGCATCGCCGTCGCGGGCTTCGCGGACTTCCATTGCGCAGAGTTCGTTGAGGCGCTCTGCGAAGGAGCGGGTAAAGTGCTCGGGCATGTGCTGGACCAGCAGCGTCGCGGGCGTATTGGCCGGCAGGCGGGTAAGCACGGCGCGGATGGCCTCGGTCCCGCCGGTCGATGCCCCGATGGCAAGGATCTTGTGGGTCGTCTCCAGCAGGACGGGTCGGTCGATGCCACTGCCCGGTTTCTTCGCCCCCCCGGCCGGGGCTGTCCGCTTGAAGCAGCGGGCGCGGCTGGCGGTTTTGACCTTCTCGATCAGCGTCTTGCCCAGGTCAGCTACGGAAAAGGCCGAACCCGGCTTGGAGACCACGTCGATGGCCCCGACTTCCAGGGCCTTCAGGGCCGTCTGCGAACCCTCGGGCGTCAGCGAGGAGACGACGATCACCGGCAGGGGCCAGTGGGTCATGAGTTTCTGCAGGAAGGTCAGGCCGTCCATGCGGGGCATTTCCAGGTCCAGCGTCAGAACGTCGGGCTTGAGCTGGACGATCTTGTCGCGTGCGACGTAAGGATCGACCGCCGTGCCGACAACCTCGATGTCGCTGGACTTGGACAGCTCCTTGCTGAGCACCTGTCGGACGACCGCGGAGTCGTCGACGATCAGGACGCGGATTTTCTTTCGGTGGCCATCCATCGGCCGACCTCCCTGCGGATTCAGTGCCGTACGGCCCGGCTGCTACACCAGTGCATGATTGTCGACGAAGACGACCAGTTCCAGCGCGCCTTCCTCGACGTAGAATTTTGCTGCCCCGGCCTGGTGCTGGTCGCGGTATGTCTCGGGGATCGCCGACTCAGGCTGGATCTGCGGCGCGTGGACCTTGAAGACCGCCTCGTTGCCGGCGATTTCCGGCAGGAGGTTGCCGCAGATGACGTTGAGCAGCTCCTTCAGCGCGTCGTTCTTGACGTCGTCGGAAGGCAGGCCCGCCTCGCCTTGCTCGAACCCGAGCATGTTGGCGGCCAGTTCATCCAGCATCGGCTGGGGGGCCGAGAGGAACAACGCTCCGGCGAAGGGCCCGGAGAATTCCACCGAGGCCGTCACCGAGGCGTCGGCCTCGATCCCGCCGGCCTCGTCCTCACTCATCAAAAACAGGAAGGCCAGGGACATGATGGTATCTTCGGCCACGCCGGCGAGTGTTTCGTCAAGCTTGTTGCTCATGGCTGACTCCGGTCAGTTCCCGCACGACTTCGCGCACGGTTTCGGGGGTAAACGGTTTGTGGACGAACCAGGCGCCCTGGGCTTCGAGCCGCTCGATGCGTGTCTGCGAGCCCTCGGTCGAGACGACCACCAGCGGCAGGGACTGCCACTGCGGGTTCTGCCTGAGCCGCTGGACCATCTCCTCACCATCCATGACGGGCATGTTGATGTCGGTGAAGACAAGGTCGATCTCGTTCTGGGCCAGTGCGTCCAGGCCCTGCTGTCCGTCGCCGGCCTGGAGGACCTCGGCGATGGGGATCTCCGCAAGACGCAGGGTCTTGATGATCATCGCCCGGGTGACTGCACTGTCATCGACAACCAGTATGTTCAGACTCATGGTCCTACCTCCGCAGCCGATATTTCAGGCTGCGATGCGGTTCTGCCGCCGGGCTCACCCGGCGACGATCGTACGTACGTTACAGGGGCCTTTCCTTGCCGGCTGTGCTCAGCCAGACCTTGCCGGTTCCCACTTCCAGGTACATCGTCCGGGCGTGCTCTCCGCCGACATCCTCGGATTCGATCAGCACGCCGTTTTTCCAGAAGATCTTCTTGAGCATCATGTAATTGCGCTTGCCGATGGCGAAGCGGTCGTTGTCCTTCTTGTGCACGTTGGCCCCGCCTGCGACCTTGACCTTCATCTGTCGTTTGTTGCAGCCCAGGGAGTAGAGCTTCTGAAAGAACATCGGTACGCCCGTGTCGACGAACATGTAGGGGTTGGCCTTGGCCTTGTCCGGGTTGATGTTCGAGGCGGGCATCATCACGTGCAGCAGTCCGCCGACCGAATTGGCCGGGTCGTGGACCGCGATACCCAGGCAACTGCCCAACGCGTGGGTGACGATCACGTCGCCGCCCTGGACGGAGTGTTTCATATCGGCCACGCCGACTATATGTTTCACGTCTCAGCCCTCGCGATCCGAAGTTAGGGCTTCCTGTAGGTCGCCGGTTTGACGTAACGGAACTTGTGGTTGATTCCGGTCAACGACTCGGAATGCCCCAGAAACAGCAGGCCCCCCGGTTTGAGCAGATCCAGGTACCGGTTGACCAGGCGTTCCTGCGTGGGCTTGTCGAAGTAGATCATCACGTTGCGGCAGAAGATCACGTCGAACGGGCCCTTCATCGGCCAGGCTTCCATGAGGTTCAGCCGGGCGAAGTGGATCAACTTCCGCAGCTTGTTGCCCGCCTTGAAGACCCGCTCGGGCTTGGCCTGGACCTGGTCGAAGTACTTGCTGATCAGGTGGCGGGGCAACTCGCGGAAGCGTTCCTCCCGGTAGATGCCCATCGAGGCCGTCTGCAGCACACGCGTCGAGAGGTCGGTGGCCAGGATCGCCGCATCCCACTGTCCCAGCGTCGGGATCGCCTCGTTGAGGATCATCGCGATCGAGTAGGGCTCTTCGCCGCTGGAGCAGCCGGCCGACCAGATCCGCAACCGGCGGGTGTTGGTCTTGGTCACCTCGGGGATCACCTCCTCGCGAAGGTGTTCCAGGTGCTGCGGCTCGCGGAAGAAGTACGTCAGGTTCGTCGAGAGGATGTCGAGCATCGTGGTAATCTCGGCGTCCTGCTTCTCGGCGACGTAATCGATGTACTCCTGGAAACTTTTGAGCCCCAGCTGGCGCATGCGTTTGGACAGCCGGGCCTTGACAAGCTCCTTCTTGCCCTCGTGAAGGTTGATCCCCGCCAACGACTTGACCAGCTTGCTGATCTGGTTGAACTCGGCGTCGGAGAGCTTGGTTTCCTTGATGGTGATTTCCATGCTATGTTCGCCTCTACGCAGCACATATGATGGTTCGACAGGCAGGTGCGCCGACCCGCCGGCCTGCCTCGGACGCAAACCGCCCTGCCAACCGGTCCGGACCAGGCCTTGCCCAAAGCCCTCCGGACTCTTGCATCATCGACATATTCAAGATCCGACTTTTGAAAGGCTTCCGGTTCAGCCCAGTTTTTGTCCAGCCATCTGACCGGACCTGCCAATAACACGGGCCCGGAACGCGTGACCGTCCCGGGCCCGGTTGTTTCAGGCTCAGCCGTCGCGCCGATCAGGCCATCGCCAGCTCGGACATCTCGATCTCGCCGTGGGCCAGCTGCAGCAGGCCCGAAGCGTCGAGAATCAGCCCCACGCGACCGTCGCCGAGGATGGCCCCGCCGGCGACGCCCGGGATGTTCTTCAGCGTCCGGCCGAGGGTCTTGATGACCACCTGCTGCTGGCCGAGCAACTCGTCGACCATCAGGGCGCACCGCTTGCCCTCGGATTCCACGGCGATCAGCAAACCTTCGTACGGGTCCGTCACGCCGTCGGTTACGTCGAACATCTGGTGCAGGCGGAAGACCGGCAGCAACTCGCCGCGAAGCATGACCATCTCGCCGCGGTTGGTAACCGTGGAAATCGCCCCCGGCTCGGGACGGAAGCTCTGCTCGATCGACACCGTCGGCAACAGGTAGCGTTCGGTGCCCACCCGCAGCAGCATCGCATCGGTAATGGCCATCGTCAGCGGCAGGCGCATGGCGAAGGTCGTTCCCTCGCCGAGCTTGCTGGAAACCTCGATGCGCCCGCGGATGGACTCGATGTTCTTCTTGACCACGTCCATGCCCACACCCCGGCCGGAGACATCGGTGATCTTCTCGGCCGTGGAGAACCCCGGCGCAAAGATCAGGCTGAAGACTTCCGAATCGGTCAGTTCCTTGCTGCCGTCGATCACGCCCTTCTCGCGCGCCTTGGCCAGGATGCGGTCGCGGTCGAGGCCCTTGCCGTCGTCGATGATCTCGATGACCACGTTGCCGGCCGAGTGGTACGCCCGCAGCTTGACCGTGCCGGTCGGCTCTTTGCCGGCCTGGACGCGGTCGGCAGCCGACTCGATGCCGTGGTCGCAGCTGTTGCGGATCATGTGGACCAGCGGGTCGTTGAGCACCTCGACCATGTTGCGGTCGATCTCGGTGTCGTCGCCTTCGGAGACGAACTGCACCTGCTTGCCCGCCTTCTTGCCCAGGTCGCGGACCAGGCGGGCCATCTTCTGGAACGTGCCCTTTAAGGGCACCATGCGCAGGGACATCGTCAGGTCCTGCAGTTCGCGGATAATTTTGCCCGCGTGCGAGACGTTGCGCTGCAGGCGCGGGCGCGAGCCGTCCATCACGTCCGGGTCCTGGGTGACCATCGACTGGGCGATGACCAGCTCGCCGACCATGTTGATCAGGCTGTCCAGACGGTCGGTCCCGACGCGGATGGTCGCTTCGGTCTGCACCCCGCCGCCGGAGGCGGCCCTCTGAGTGCGGACTGCCTTGGCGACATCCTCGGCCTTGGCGGCCTTCTTCTCCACCAGCCGCTGGCCGATCTTCTTGCCGCTGTCGTTGTCTTCCGAGGCGACCTGTTCGACGGTGTCCCGGTCGGCAGCGCCCTTGCCGACGAGAATCTCGCCGAGTTTGATCGGTTCGGTGGCGGCCTCTTCGCTGAACCCGTTGCCCTCGGGGTCGAAGAGGAAGGCCAGCAGTTCGTTGAGATTTTCCGGCGAGGGGATGGGTCCGCCGGGCTCGGCGCCCTGGAGTCCCTCGATCATGCTGCGCAGGGCGTCGCAGGACTTCAGGGCCAGGTCGGCGTATCCGCCGGTGATCTGGATTTCGCCGTCGCGTCCGCGGTCGAGCATGTTCTCGGCCAGGTGGGCGGTGCGTTGGATGCGGTCGAGCCCGAGAAAGCCGCTGGTCCCCTTGATCGTGTGGAACGCGCGGAAGACGACGTTGATCTGGTCGCTGTCGCCGGGGTTGGACTCCAGCTCCAGCAGGGCTTCTTCGGCGGCGGTAATGTGGTCGAGACACTCGACGATGAACTCGCCGAGCAGTTCGAGGTCGGCATCTTCGGGCAGCGTAGCGAGGCCCTCGAACTGGGGCGCGTCGCCGTCTTTCTTGGCCGCGGGGGCCGGGGCGGCCGCTGCCGGAGCTGGGGCCGGCTCTTCGGGTGCTTCGGCCGGGGCGGCCGCTTCAACTGTTTCGGGTGTTTGGGCAGGTTCGCCGGCCTCTGGCCGACATTCCGCGGATTGGGTCTCTTGCCCAGCCGGTGCCTCGGCGGCCTCGGCTTGCTCGGCTGCAAGTTGCTCTTCGGCCTGGGCGGGTTGCTCTTCGTCCTCGAGCTGGACGGGTGCCTGGTCGGCCTGTTCTGTCGCCTCGGCAAGACTCGGATCGAGTTGTCCGCCTGAGGGCGCCGGGGCCGGGCCTCCTTCATTGAAGGCCTTGAGCATCTCGCAGGCCGCGGCGACTTCATCCCCGCGCCCGGAGAGCTGCTTCATGGCTGCGAAGAGGGCCTCGCTGATCGCGGTCATCCCGCCGGGGATGTCGTGGAGCGACTGGTTGTACACGCCCATGAGGGTGGTCAGGCAGAGCTGGCCCATTTCCTTGATGTCCGCCGCGTCGTCGGCGACCATCTTGAAGGCCCCTTCCATGCTCGATCCGATGCCGACAATGACTTCCTTGTCGGCCGGGTCTGCGACGAGAACCCATCCCCGAAGGCCGTTGATTGCGGTATGAAATTGCTCTTTCCAGGACATATCAGGCTTCCTTGCGCCCGGACTTTGCAGGGCGATACATAGACAGATTCAAGCAGACGGTTTCTGGGCAATGACACCGGTCCAGAATCGCCCCAGTTCGGATTCGTAGCAGGCCCGGCTGCACATGCCCCCCTTCTGGACGAGCATCTGTATGCCCTTGGCCCGCATGACGCTGGGCAGGGAGATATCGGCGGTGACACCCTTGGCATCCAGCAGGGCCTTGACCTGCCCGGCGAAGATGTTGGTCAACTCGCCGATCGCGTCGCCCATGTCGGGGCTGTCGAAGGGGATCTCGAACCCGGCGAATTTCTCAGCCACGGTCGTTGCCGCCGATTCGGGCAGGCCGATGAAGACCGCCCAGTCGACGTCTCCGACGATGGAGATCAGGGCGATGATCGTCGCGCCGGAGTCGGCAGCCGGCTCGGGACTCAGCGAGGTGATCTGGGCCCCGCAGGTCATGGAGATCACCTGTTCGGTGGCCTGGGTGACACACTCGTAATGCGGGATGGCCAGTTCTGGTTCGGTGGTCATGGGTGGCTCCTTGGGTGGCAGATGGGCGGCTGGCAGGGCATGGGTGCAGCAGCCGGATCAGGCCCCCCCGGCGGCCATCTGACCGAAGAAGCCGTCGCCGCCGCCCTCGGCCGCCGCGGCCTGCTGGAAGAGCGGTTCGAGCTTCTTCTGGAGCACTTCGACGGTGAAGGGCTTGACGATGAAGCTGTCGACGCCGGCAGAGTCCAGGGCCTCTTCGACCTTGGCCATGGTCGACTCGGTGGTGACCATGATGATCGGAATGTGCCGTTTCTGGATCTCCCGGACCTTGATGGCGAACTCCAGGCCATTCATGTTGGGCATGTTCCAGTCGACGAAGATGATGTTCTGGCTGTCCTGGTCGAACTTCTCCAGGGCCTCGGCGCCGTCGGCGGCCTCGGTGAACTCGAAATCCGCCAGGGCGCTTTCGCGGAGCGAACGCATGACCATCTTCCGCATGATCGCGGAGTCATCCACTACGAGGGCATGAATGTTCATCGGCATATCCTTACTCTACAGATGCGATTGACCAAGCCTGTTGTTCCGGTGCTGCAAGGCAGCGGTTCCAGCCTTCCCAAGCCCCCGGGCTGAAGTTCGTGCCCATCGCCATCAGTCCCTGGACAGGGGCGTCACTGTTCTTATCGGCGGCAGCGCCTGCGTCGTTAGGCAAAACCCCACAAAACCGGACAAACTGGTATAAACAGAACAGCCCCGCCAAAGCGCTCTACCTGGGCCCGGTATCGAACTTGGCCGGAACCTGAGTGGATATGAAAAGGCCCCGCCGGTCCGACCGGCGAGGCCTGTTATTCTGCTGCTGCGACGCTGGGACTATTCGGTGATCTGCTTCCAGCCTTCGTTCAGCTCGTTGAGGATCTTGATGACATCCTGGAGCATCTGCTTGTCGCACTTGAGATTGGCCACCGTCAGGTGCTGCATCATGAAATGATACAGGCTGCGGAGGTTCTGGGCGATCTCCCCGCCGGCTTCGAGGTTCAGCGAGACGTTCAACTCGAGGATGATCTCCACCGCACGGTTGATCAACTCGCCTTTACGGACGTAATCCTGCTTGTCCAGGGCGTCCTGAGCCTGCCGGAGGAAGCGGATCGCACCCTCGTAAAGCAGTACGATAATCCGCCCCTGCGATTGCGTTTCGACGGCGTTCTGTTGATAAGCCGTGATGCCTTCCATTTCCCAGTCCTTACTCCAGGTGATATCGGTTACAGATGACCCGTCAGGTCAGATGATTCGCGTTACTTCGAGCCGGAACCGCCGCTGTTCTTGGACAACGAGGAGAACATGGACGTGTACTGGGCGCGCTGGGCGTCCATCTCAGCCAGGGTGGCCTCGAGGCGGGCGTACTTCTCCCGCAACATTTCTTCCTTCTTCTTCAGCCGTTCGGTCTTGTTCTCGATGTCGCCTTCGATCGCATCGATCGCGTCGGAGAACTGCGTGCGCTTCAGGCCCAGGGCGCCGGATTCGGCGTCGAGCATCTGATCCAGCAACTTTTCGAGATTGCCCGCAAAACCGCCCTGGACCCGCACCTCAGCCGTCTGCTGGGCAGAGGCGCCGTCCCAGGCGATGTTGAGTTTCATGTCTTCTTCCGGGTTGCCGTTGGCGCCGGTGACAACCGTGCCGTTGACCCTCGCAGCCCGCCACTCGGTATCCGCTTCGCTCTGGAGCTTGATCCAGGCATCGGTGATATTGCCCGCGCCGTCGAAGTTGACCTTCACGTCGTATTTGCCCGCCTGGGTGTCGTCGGTGGCGCTGGTGAACTGGATGCCCGTGCTGTTCCAGGTCGCCCCGGAATTGACCGCGCCGATCAGGTTCAGCACGCCGCTGTAATCGGCGTTCAGGGCTTCGTTGAGCTCTCCCTTGTCCAGCGACATCTCGCCGTAGCGGTCGACCGACAGGCCCAACTGGCTGACCAGGGTATAGCCGTCCTGACCGTCGACGAAGCCGTCGACCGAGCCGACCAGCTGCTGGCGGATCCGGGCCAGCAGGCTGTTCAGCGTGGTATCGCCCTGCAGTACGCCGCTCTTGCCCGTCTCCTCGTCGTAGCCGGTGTAGGCGTCGATGGCGCTTTTCAGGCCGTTGTAAACGTCCACGACATTCTGCAGGCCGCCTTCGATGTTGCCCGTCTTGCGGGCCAGGTTCAGGTTCGTCGTCCCCACGTTCTGCAGGGTAACCGTCACGCCGGGGATCAGATCGCTGAGGCTGTTGCTGGACCGTTCGATCCAGTCTGCAGTCGGGTATCCGTCGATGCGGACCTGGCTGTTCGAGGCCGTCTGGGTCGTCAGGAAGCTGGCCTCGTCGTCGGTAAACGCTGCCAGGGCGTTGGGATCGGTATTGACCATCGAAATGCCGTAATCGGCCCCGCTGTCCTGGCCCTGGAGGACCAGGTGGACGTTCTGGTCGACCCCGGCTGTGTATTCCAGCAGCGAGGCGGTCACGCCGGGGTTGTCGGCATCGTTGTTGATCAGGTTCTTGAGCTCTTCCAGTGTGGTCTCGGCACTGGTGACAACCGTACGTTCCACCCCGTTATAGGAGTAGGTAAACGTCCCTGCCCCCACCAACGTCTCTGCCGAGGCCAGGCCCGCATGGACCCGCCGCTCGCTGGTCGCCAGCTTGTTGATCTCGACGGTGTGACTGCCCATCGCCGCCCCGTCGCCGGCAGAAACCGTCGCAACATCCTTGTTGGATGAGGTGGCCGCAACCTGCTTGAGCTCATCGACGGTATCGAGCTTGCCGATCGCCGACTGGAGCTGGGCGAACCGCTGTTCGAGGTCCTCGATGGCCTTGGTCTTGTTCTGGTAATCGGTCTTGCGACTGGCCAGTATGTTGAGAGGCTGGGCCTCGGCGGCCAGGGTCGACTCGATCAATGCCGTCGTGTCCATTCCGGAAAATATACCGGGTAATCCAAGACTCATACCAGGTCTCCTGAAACAGCAGAATCCGGGTGGGAAGGCGGACCCTGCAACACGGGTGGTCCCACCTATCTTTATCGCTTCTGGGGGGCGAAACTTTAATGGAATATCGAGATGACAAACCTATTGGAAACAATCACTTACATCGACAGCCGAGCAACTGTCGGAGAATTCGCTGGTTCTGGCCACCATTTGACCTGAATAAGGAAGCTCCCCCGTCTGAGCGTATCGGCGGCGGGTCGGGGATAGACCAGCGGTCTGGCAGCCGAAAGCTGTGGACGGGGGAGCCCGAAACTGCGAATGTTGATGTCAGCGTCTTATCCCTGCAGCAGTTGCAGAGCCATCTGGGGCATGGTATTGGCCTGGGTCAGCATGCTCACGCCGGCCTGGGAGAGCACCTGGTATCGCGTCATGGCCGCCATCTCGTGGGCGACGTCGACGTCGCTGATGCGGCTTTCGGCGGCCAGGAGGTTTTCGGCCTCGATGTCGACGACGCTGATGGCCGATTCCAGGCGGTTCATCAGGTAGCCCATCTTGGCGCGGAACTCGTCCTTGGTCTGGATGGCCGACCAGACGGTGTTCAGGGCCCCGGCCGCGGAGATCGAATCGGAGATGTCGATCTTCATGCCTTCCCCCGCCCCGACCGACCAGTTGCCCTGGCTGAACGGATTGGCCGCCCCGGAGAAGGAGATCGAGATCTGGTTGTCGGCCGAGCCCCACAGGGCCGTCAGCTGCAGACCGTACATCTTCGTCTCGCTGTCGTAGTGCACCGTCGCCACGTCGTATTCTTGCTCGGCTGTCGCCCGGGACTTCTCGTTGATCAGGTCGACCAGCGAGGCCAGCGTGTAATCACCGGCCGAGAAGGAGACCATGATGTCTTCCTGCGAATCGGCGCCGGTGAAGCTGATCTTCAGCACGCCGGCGGTCAGGGTGAACGGCTCGTTGATCGAGGCGACGCGGTTGGCCGGATCGGTGACGGCCACGGCCTTGATCCCGCCGATGCCCAGCCCCGAGGCCGAGACGTCCGTCGTGCCGATGTCGATGGTCTGGCTGGAACCGAGGTGGATGTTGAACGTCTCGGTATCATGGTCCAGCAGCTTCTGGCCGTTGAAGTCGGTGTTGTCGGCGATGCGGTCGATCTCGGTGATCAACTGGGCGAACTCCTGGTTCATGATCTTCCGCTGGGCCTGCGAGTAGGACTCGGTGGCCGACTGTTCAGCCAGCTCCATCATGCGGATGAGGATGTCGTCGATGACGCTCATGGCGCCCTCGGCGGTCTGGAGCATGCTGATCGCGTCGCGGGCGTTTCGCGAGCCCTGGCGGAGGGTGGCCATGTCGGCCCGGATCAGTTCGCGGACGGCCAGGCCCGCTGCGTCGTCTCTGGCAGAGTTGATCCGCTGGCCCGAAGAGAGGTGCTCGACGGACCGCTGCAGCAGGTCGTAGTTCTTGCCCAGCTGCCGGGTGGCCTGCTCGGCCATGAGGTTGTTCTTGATTGCCAACATGTCCAGTCACTCCCCAATCCTGAAGGTCTTCTGTTCTCTGACCGCTCGCGGATTGAGGCTGCTGCTGGGACTATCCCCGACCCTACAGACCGCACAATCCCTACAAACGGAACGCGTTGTCAGGGTTCATTGACGGGCCAAGTGGCCGGGACTTTAGCAAGGCGCGGCTTTTTTGACGAAAAATCTTTTTAACTCCCTTTCTGCACGAGATCTGCGCGCATGGAAAAAAACCGCGGGATGCCGGTTACTTCTCGGCATCCCGCGGCTGAACAGGCGGGAGACGGCCCCACGGGTCGGGGCTTGGGTGCGGTCATTTATGAGGCCGCCTCCCAGTTCGTCTCGCTGCCCGAGGTAGGCTCAACGGGAGGAATTCATCTTGTCTTAGCCCTGCAGGAGGCTCAGGGCCATCTGGGGCATGGTATTGGCCTGGCCGAGCATGCTGATGCCCGCCTGTGCCAGGACCTGGTAACGGGTCATGGCGGCCATTTCGACGGCCACGTCGACGTCGCTGATGCGACTCTCGGCGGCCAAGAGGTTCTCGGCCTCGATGTCGACGACGCTGATGGCCGATTCCAGGCGGTTCATCAGGTAGCCCATCTTGGCGCGGAACTCGTCCTTGGTCTTGATCGCCGCCCAGATCGTGTTCAGTGCACCGGTGGCTGAGACGTTGTCGGCGATGCTGATCTTCGTGCCGGTTCCGGCCGTGGCAGACCAGTTGCCCGAAGCAGCCACGCCGCCCACACCGGCCGAACTCCAGTTCAGGACCATCGTGTTGTCCGAAGCACCCCAGAGAGCCTGGAACTTCAGTCCGTACTTCTGGGTTTCGGCGTCATAGTGGATGGTCGTCACATCGTATTCTTCGCCGTCGGTTGCCCGGGAGACCTCGTTGATCGTCTCGACCAGTTCCGAAAGGGTGTAGTCCCCGGAGGAAAGGTCGACGCGGATGGTCTGCTGGCCGGAGTCTGCGGTGAAGCTGATCAACAGCGTCCCGTCGGTCGAGACGTGGACCGTGTCGTTGATCGATGAGACCCAACCGGCGGAGTTCATGATCGCGTAACTCTTTTTCCCACCGATCTGCAGACCGGCGGCCGTCATGTCGTGCGTGCCGATGTCGATCGTCTCGGCCGAGCCGATGTGGATGTTGAACGTCTCGGTTTCATCATCGATCAGCTTCTGACCGTTGAAGTCCGTGTTGTTCGCGATCCGGTCGATCTCGTGGATCAGCTGCTGGAACTCCTGGTCCATGATCTCTCGCTGATCATCGGAGTAGGAGTCGGTGGCTGCCTGTTCGCTCAGCCCCATCATGCGGATGAGGATGTCGTCGATGACGCTCATGGCACCTTCAGCGGTCTGAAGCATGCTGATTGCGTCGCGAGCATTCCGCGAGCCCTGGCGGAGCATGGTCACGTCCGCCCGGATCAGTTCGCGAACGGCCAGGCCGGCTGCGTCGTCGCCGGCATCGTTGATCCGTTCGCCGGATGAAAGGTGTCCTACCGCGGTGTGCAGCTTGTCGTATTGCTTGCCAAGCTGGCGGGCGGCTTGTTCTGCCATCAGGTTGTTCTTGATTGCCAACATTTCTACGCTACTCCTCGGTTGAGTGCCTATCTCACGCTCTAGTTCCGTTTGTGAGGGTTATAGGCTTTGGGCTTCCCGACCCGGGTGAACCGCACAAGCCTTACAAACGTCACTGTCGGCACATTGCATTATCGTGGAGGGCCCCTGCGACTTTAGCATTGCGAGGATAAAAATGGACAGCTATACGCACGTACTGTATTTCCAGTAGCTTACGGTTTTGCCAAAAACCAGCTATCCTCACTTGCGTATAAAAAACCGGGCCCGGCGCTGGTGCGCCGGACCCGGTCCGGTATGCTCTCGGCCCCATCGGCGGGCCGGGAAGAACTTATATAAGGTAGAGACCGGTCCCTATTGCAGCAGCGACAGGGCCATCTGGGGCATGGTATTGGCCTGGCCGAGCATGCTCATGCCCGCCTGGGCCAGTACCTGGTAGCGCGTCATCGCGGCCATCTCCTGGGCCACGTCGACGTCGCTGATGCGACTCTCGGCGGCCAGGAGATTCTCGGCCTGGATGTCGTTGACGTTGGTCGCCGCTTCCAGGCGGTTCATCAGGTAACCCAGCCGTGCGCGGAACGAGTCCTTGGTCTCGATCGCCTCGGTGATGGTGTTCAGCGCACCGGTGGCCGAGGTGGCGTCGGCAATGGAGATCTGGCTGCCGCTGGCGGCCTGGCTCTCGGTGAAATTCGCCGAGGACAGTATGCCCGCCGCGCCGCTGATCTTGATCTCGTTCTCCGCCGAGCCGTACATCGTCGACAGCTTAATGCCGTACGTCTTGTTCGTCTCGTCGTAGACGATCGAAGCCATGTCATACTCCTCGCCGGTTACGGCCCGGGAGGCAGCGTTGACCTTGTCGACGACTTCATCCAGCGTATCATCGTCGGCTGTCAGGGTCACCGAGAAGGACGTCTGCATGTCACTGCCGGAGAACATGATCCTGACCGTTCCAGCCCCGGCAGAACTGAGCGTGTCGTTGATGTTCGAGACCTGGACGGAGGTAAACATCGTCACCTGGTGCTTCGTACCGCCGATGCCCAGGCCCGAGGCGGACATGTCCTCGGCCGCCAGGTCGATCGTCTCGCTGGAGCCGAGGTGAACGCTCAACGCACCGGTCTCGTCGTCCAGCAGTTTCAGGCCGTTAAACTCCGTATTCGCGCTGATCCGGTCGATCTCGCTGATCAACTGCTGGAATTCCTCGTCCATGATCGCCCGCTGCTCGATGGAGTAGGATTCGGTCGAGGCCTGCTCGGCCAGTTCCTTCATGCGGACCAGCACGTCGTCGGTGACGCTGAGGGCACCTTCTGCCGTCTGGAGCATGCTGATGGCGTCCTGGGCGTTTCGCGAGCCCTGACGCAGGGTCGCCACGTCGGCGCGGATCAACTCGCGGACGGCCAGCCCGGCCGCATCGTCCTTTGCGCTGGTGATCCGAAGCCCCGAACTGAGCCGGGAAATCGAAGCAGACAGCTTGCCATAGTTGTAGTTCAGTTGGCGCGAGGCCTGTTCGGCCATGAGATTGTTCTTGATTGCCAACATCTCGTCTTCCTCCAAAACATTCCTTCGTGCAGGCTCGACAATGAACCTGCGCCCACGTTCGAGAGACAGGCAACGTGCCTGGTACCTCCCATTGCAGGAAACCGGCCCCTCCGGCTCCTCAGGCCGGCCGACTCCCACAGGGTGTATCGATCCGATCGGGGGAGGCCTTGAATTTCCGGTGAGAAATTACCCCTACGACTTCGGGCAGATCCCTGCGGTCTGTAGCGGTTATGCAGCCTGGTCGGACCAGCCCGGACGGACAACTGGGCGTAAGCCCCTACAAATACACAATGTATGGATACAGAAGGATCTGATCAGCCCCGGGAGAAACACCCAGGAAAACAGGCAGATCGGCCTGGGATTTCCGCATATTTCTGCCTCTTCCGGGTCAGATACTCCTCAAGTTACCGGCGAAATGATCACGGGCTTGACCAGCCCCGCCCCGTTGCCCACCATACAACCATGAATATCTGCCACATCATCACCCGCATGATCGTCGGCGGGGCGATGGAGAACACCCTGCTGACCTGCGAAGGACTCCGCCGCAGAGGCTGCGATGTCTCGCTGATTACAGGCCCAGCCCTGGGCCCCGAGGGCCAACTGCTCGACCGGGCCCATGCAGGCGGCTATCGCGTGGAAGTTGTCGATTCGCTGCGACGCGAGATCCACCCGCTGCGCGACCGCCGGGCCCTGGGCTGCATCAGCCAGCTGCTCAGGCAGATCCAGCCCGATATCGTCCACACCCATGCCTCCAAGGCGGGCATCCTGGGGCGCAAGGCCGCGGCGAATCTCGCCCGCTCGCGGATCGTCCACACCGTCCACGGCCTGCCGTACCATCCCTATCAGTCCCGGCTGGTCAACCGCCTGTTCATCCACCTCGAACGCCGGGCCGCTCGACGCACCGACGCGCTGATCAGCGTCGCAGACGCCATGACCGCACAGGCCCTGGCCGCCGGGATCGGCCGGGCCCAGCAGTATACCACCATCCGCTCGGGCATGGTGGTCGATCGCTTCTGCAACAGGCCCGACCAGGCCGACCAGTGGAGGCAGGCCCTGCGCCTGCCCGATAACGCCGTGGTGGTCATGCAGGTCTCCCGGATCGCGCCGCTCAAAGGCCACCGGTTCCTCCTGGAGGCAGCCGAGAAGATCGACGACCAGCGCGTGATCTTCGCCCTGGTCGGCGACGGGCCCTGGTTCAAACAGATCGCCGCGGAGATCAACGAGCGTGGCCTGGCCTCCCGCTTCCGCCTGACCGGACTGGTCGAGCCCGAACAGATCCCCGCCCTGATCCACGCCTGCGACATCCTGGCCCACTGCTCCCTGCGAGAGGGCCTGGCCCGTGCCCTGCCCCAGGCCATGCTCGCCGGCAAACCCGTTATCAGCTTCGACGTCGACGGGGCCCGCGAGGTGGTCGACCAGGATACGGGCATCCTGCTGGATGCCGGCGACACCGTGGGCCTGGTCGCCGCGATCGAAACCCTGGCCGACTGCCCGCCGCTCTGCCGGCGCCTCGGACAACAGGGCCGGGCCAGATGCACCGAGATGTTCGACCACAACCGCATGGTCGACCAGATCCTGCAGCTCTATCGCAACCTGACCTAGCCGGCCTCGACCAGCCGGGCCAGATCGGCCGGTCCCAGCTGGGCCAGGGACTCGATCACACGGTCGGCCTCGGTTAGATCCGAGGCGGGATAGGATGTAGCCACCGCCTGGACCCGCATTCCGGCTGCCTTGCCTGCCTCGATCCCGAAGGGCGAATCTTCGATCACCACGCACCTGCCGGCAGAGAAACTCTGCTCCGGGTGCAGGCGGCCGAGTTTGTCCAGCGCCTGGAGGTAGCCTTCCGGGTCCGGCTTGCCGTAGCAGACGTCTTCGGCCGAGACGATGATCGGGAAGAAATCCACCACACCCACCGCCCCGGCTGCCTGGCGGATCTCGTGGCCCAGGGCCCCTGAGCAGATCGCCATCGGCGTGCGATTCTCGGCCAGGGCGCGAATCAGCGGGACCGCGCCGGGCAGGGGCTCGATCGACTGGCCGATCAACGCTTGCATCCGCAGCGTCTTGCGCCGGGTCAGTTCGGCGACCCGGTCTTCGTCGGCCTTCTCGCCACGCTCGGCCAGGACCATGGCGAAACAGTCGTGGTCGTCGTAGCCGAGGTAGTGGCTGTAGTACGCCTCACGCGACAGATCGATCCCGATCTGCTTGAGGACCTCCTGAAACCCTTTGAAGTGCAGAGGCTCGGAATCGACGATCACGCCGTCGAAGTCGAAAATCACGGCCTGGAGCGACATCTGTTTCCTTTCAGGCAGATTGGGTGACTTTTTGAGATGCCTATGCGCAAAATCATAGGGATCACGCAAGATAATAGAATTTCCTTGCCACCGGAGAGTCAATCCATACAATCATATTTTGGTGTTCTTATCTGTGTTATGTTTGTAGAAACGTTGATTCGTAGGGCAAGATGACAGCAGAAAGCATAACAGTTCTGTTGGCCGATGACCACGCCATGGTCTGCGCAGGTCTGGCAGCCCTGGTCGCCAAGGACCCGCAGATCGAAGTGGTCGGCCAGTGTCGCGACGGCCTGGCCGTGCTGAATCAGATCGCAGCAGTCAAACCCGACGTCCTAGTCCTGGACATCACCATGCCCGGGCTCAACGGTCTGGACGTCTGCCGCGAGGTCCGCAGACGCCACCCCGATACCGTAATCCTGATCCTCACGATGCACGATGAGGAACAGTTCATCGCCAACGCCCTGGAGAACGGCGCATCGGGCTACCTTCTTAAAGAAGCCGCCGCCGACGAGCTGGCCTCGGCCATCCATCGCGTCGCCAAAGGCGAGCTCTACCTGGGCCCGGGGATCCCCCAATCAGCCCTGCGCATGGTGGGACGGGCCGCCGAAGACCCCTACGACCTGCTGACCACCCGCGAGCGTCAGGTCCTCCAGCTGATCGCCGAGGGCAAGACCAATCGGCAGGTGGCCGAAGAACTCGACCTGGCTGTCAAGACCGTCGACACCCATCGCACGCGGCTGATGCGCAAGCTCAACATCCACGACCAGACCTCCCTGGTCAAGTTCGCCATCCGCAAAGGCGTGATCTCGCTGGATTAGTCGACGCTGCGATCTGCACGGGGGGCAGGACCGCCCGCACAAGACCCGACCCGCGCCGAATCTGTGCGCAAAAAAGAGAGGCCCGACACCTGTTACAGTGATGGGCCTCTCACCGCGACCTTCGGGATGGCTCACGCAGCCATCCCAAAACACAATCCTGATGCACTCGGAAGGAGCAAACTGAGACGCCTGCCGGGTTGGCAATCACTTGCGTTCTCAACTTCCATTTCCACTGCAGTGTAGGCCCCGGTACGGCGGAATATCAAAAAAGAGGTGCGATTTATACATGTTTTCCGATCGAGTATGAGCAGTTACCCCGCTAACCGCAAGCCGAGACAGGCAGTTACACAGGATCGGCAAGCGAGATAGACCCTCAGTTTTCAGGCAAACAGAGGGGATTGCAGCATCGGCCCGAGCCGCAGCCACGCTCCAGCGGCCCCTCTGAGGCCTGCTTCGGTTCATGCCCCCGGGCACCCGTGCGGCGGCTTGATGGCGCAGGTGGCCAGGAAGAAAGGCATGTATTTGCTGACCGGGTCGTCGTCTTCGGGCAGGCAGGTGTCTTCGTACAGGCCGATCAACACCAGGCCCGCCGCCAGTTGGCCGCCGATCTGGTCGGTCAGGCTGTGGCTGAACTCCAGCGGGCGCCCTTGGGCGGCGAATTCGGCGATCTGCTCCTGGCTGAGGCTTTCGGCATCCGAATACGGCAGGGGGTTGGCCACTTCCAGGCGACCCTGATCGTAGGCGGCATCGTCGAAGAGGTAAATCGCCGGGTTGTTGAACCCCGCCAGCAGCCTCCCGCCGGGCTTGAGAACCCGCGATGCCTCGGCCCAGACTGGTTTGACATCCGGTACGAAGCAGTTCGATACCGGGTGGAACACCAGGTCGAACCGCCCGTCGTCCAGGGCGGACAGATCCGCCATGTCCCCTTCGATCAGCTCCATCTCCAGCCCGTCACGCTGGGCGACCTGCCGGTCCTGGGCCAGCTGGGCCGGACAGTTGTCAAACACGGTCACCTTGGCCCCGGCCGCTGCGAAGATCGGCCCCTGCTGTCCCCCGGCCGAGGCGAGGCAAAGCACCGACGCGCCGGCAATCGGAGGGTACCAATCAGCCGGCACGGGCTTGTTCGGTGTCAACACCAGCTGCCAGTCGCCCCGGCGGGCCCGGGCAACCTGCTCGCCGCTGACCGGACGCGTCCAGACGTTGCCCCCTTCGACCATTCGCGACCAGGCTGCCCGGTTGTGGCTGCGGATCGGCCCGGGCGTCGCCCCGGCGGCCATCAGTTCGCCTCGGGGTATTCGGTGCAGAGCAGGTAGACCGGTTCGGCGTCTTCCTCGATCTGCGGGAAACGCGGCAGGGGCTCGGCGAAGCGGTTGTCGTTGGCGTCGTCGTTGACCCGCGAGACCTCGCCGCCCAGCACCGGCCCGGCTCCCTTTTCCGCATAGAACAGGTGGTACATGAACGGCGGCAGCGTGATCGACTCACCCGGCTCGAGGACCACCTCGGCCCCCGCGTCATAGGTCCGTTCGATTCCGTCGATGCTCACCGTTACCGGCGTGTCGAGCTTCTGCTCGCTGTCGGGGTCGGCGTTCCAGAGCTTCAGCACCAGATTGCCCCCGCCGCGGTTGATGATGTCTTCCATCTTGGCCCAGTGGAAGTGCGTCGGGGTCAGTTGGTCTTCGCCGATCAGCAGCATTTTCTCGCAGTAGTCCTTCCCGCCGGCCTGGGCAACGTCCGGCCGACCGTTGCGGATGGTGAACAGCAACAGCCCGCACGCATCGTAGTCGCCCTTGCCGAAGTCCGTCAGATCCCAGCCGAGCATGCACTTGCGGACTTCGTCGGCCTCGTCTCCGGCGGCCTTCCAGTCCTGCGGCGACCAGTACGCCCACTTGGGCAGGTGGAAGTTCTGCGAATCGAGAAAGGCTACCGCCTCCTGCAGGCGGGCGTTGATTTCACTGCGTTTCATGATGCATCTCCTGGCATGGCTGTGACGCGTGGGGGCTTGGGATTCTAAGCCCGCAGTGGAGGAAAAACAAGACGCCCGCAGCCGGAAACCTGCCGCGGGCGCCCGTGGAAAATCACACAGACTCTTTACTTGCTCAGGTCGATGCAGACCAGCTCGCTGATCTTCCGGGCCTTGATGTAGTTCCGGGCATAGAGCTTGTTGCCCACCAGCACCGGCGGGGTCCAGCAATAGTCGCCGCCGAGGATCTCGCGGGAGGCGATCGGCTCGAACCCGGACGGGTCGGCCTTGGCGACCACCAACTTGCCGTGTTCGCCGAGAACCAGCAGTGTCTTGCCCGCCGCAATCAGCGAACCGACACCCAGATCCTTCTTCTCCCACATCACCTTGCCGTCCGAAACCCGCATGCACAGCAGAGTCCCCCGGCCGCCGACGTTGCCGTCGAACCCGTACAGATACCCGTCGATCAGCACCGGGTTGTTGCACTGGGCGCCCAGGTCGCGGCTGGTCCAGATCTCCTTGGCCCCGCTGCCGGACAGGTCCAGCAGCGCCCCGCCGCGGCGGTAACCGGAGCTGATGAACACCTTGTCGTCGCCCACCGCGATCGGCGTGCACGAATGCACCCCGTAGGGCGTCTTCCAGGTGAAGCTGTACATCTCGCGCCCGCTGCCGGGCTCGACGATCGTCAACCCGCTGCCGTCGAACGTCGCCAGCAGATTCTTGCCCCCCACCGTCATCTCGATCGGCGAGGAGTAGCTCGGCGGCTTGGGACGCGACTTCCAGGCGACCTCGCCGTCAGCCTTCTTCAACGCGATGACCGGGCCCATGTCCAGCAGGATCACCTCATCGGCCAGCAGGGCCGAACCGGAAAAACCCCAGCGCGGCGGCTTCATCCCCATCGCCGAAAGATCCTTCTTCCACTTGACGCTCCCGTCGGCCGGGTCGAGGCAGTGCAGCAGGCCCCCGTGACTCAACGTGTATACGCCGGTTTCATCCACCGCCGGCGTCGACCGCGGGCCGTAGTACCCCCCGCTGTTCATCGGCGTGGGATACTTGTAGGTCCACACCTGCTCGCCGGTGTCGGCCTTGAGACAGTACACCACGTCGGCATTGCCCTCATTGCCCATCGTGTAGAGCTTGCCGTCCAGAACA
Organism: Phycisphaerae bacterium; assembly: GCA_046541415.1. Classification (GTDB taxonomy): domain Bacteria; phylum Planctomycetota; class Phycisphaerae; order SM23-33; family SM23-33; genus CAZOVB01. Next base: position 40,559 of record JBKHDI010000027.1, read on the forward strand.
GCGAAGCTCGAATAGCCGATGCCGATCTGCTTCGTCCACACTTCCGGCAGCTTCGCATCGGCCGGCACGCTCAACTGGGCGTCGGGCAACTGACCCGTCCGGTTCGGTCCTAAAAACTGCGGCCAGTCCGCCTGAACGTCCTGGGCGACAGCCATACATCCCGCCAAAATCAGCAGCGTCAGAACCAGCGGTCTACGTCTGTTCAACATGGAGATCTCTCCCGGTCTATAAAGGGTTTGGGTTTCAGCGGGCCCTGTTCTGGCCCGCGGCCCGCGGGAGACCATAGCTTACAGCATGGACCCCGGGGCAGGAAAACGAATTTCGCCCCGATCGCCGCGTCCCCTGCTCTGGACACTGGACCCCGCCGCAAGGTTGGTCTATCATTCGACGCCAAGCCGACTTTTCCCCGAGGTGTACCATCGACGAGACGACCTTCCTGTCCGCTGCCGCCGGCGGCGACGCACAGACTATCCGCACAGCACTGGCCTCCGCTGCCGCCCTGCGCACCGCCCGCGACGTCTACGGGCGCACCGCCCTGCACCTGGCCGCCGCCTACGGACACCGACAGGTCGCACAACTGCTCATCGCCGCAGACGCCCCCGTTAACGCCACCGACGACGAAAACGCAACCCCCCTGCACCTGGCCGCAACCAACGGACGAGACCTCCTGGCCGCCATCCTCGTCGACAACGGCGCCGATACCTCCGCCTGGGACCGCGCCGGCCAGACGCCCCTGCACCTGGCCGTCGCCGCAGGCCACATCGAAGTCGTCGAAGCACTCCTCGTCGGAGGGGCCAACGCCAACGCACTCAACGCCGACTCCGTCCCACCCATCCACCTGGCCATCTCCGGCGGACGCTCCGAAGCCGTCTCCCTGCTGATCCAACACAACGCAGACCTCGACGCACGAGACGAAAAGGGACGCACCCCCCTGCACCTGGCCGCACAGGCTGGACGGGCCGAAATCGCCCGACTGCTCTGCGCAGGCGCCGCCGAACGCAACACCAAAGACCAACTGGGCCGCACGCCACTGCACCTGGCCGTCCGCTTCCCAAAAATCGTCGACTGCCTCCTGACCTACCGCGCCGACCCAGGCCGACGAGACGAAGAAGGCAACAACCCCCTGCACATCGCCGCCGCCCAAAACCGCCTCGACTCGATCTCCATCCTCGTCGAAACCGGCGCCGCCCGTATCAACGCCTCAAACAACGCCTCCCAGACACCACTCCACCTCGCCGCCACCGAAGGACTGGACGACTGCGTCGACCGCCTCCTCAAACTCGCCGCAGACCCCGCCAGACGAGACGAAGCCGACCAAACACCACTCCACCTCGCCGCCGCAGAAGGACACCTCCGCATCCTCCAACGACTCCTGGCCGCCGGGGCCGAAATCGAACCTGCCGACATCGACGGACGCACGCCACTCCACCTGGCCGCCTGGAACAACCACGCCCCCTGCTGTGAGTCCCTGCTGACCGCCGGGGCCAACCCCAACGCAGCCGACTCCCTCGGCGTCACGCCCCTGCACCTGGCCTGCGAAGACCAACACACCGAACCCGCACGCCTCCTGCTTGCCGCCGGGGCCAACCCCGACGCCGCCGACAACGAAGGCATCACACCACGCCAGACCGCACAGGACAGCCAGAACCCCTCCCTCCGCGACCTGCTGACCTGACCACCCCAAAACCCACCCGCGACTCACACGGACCAAACTCCCCAACCCCAAGCCCAGGATCTCCTGACCTTGCGCTGCGACCCTCCATCCAGACCGATCCCCACATCCTCGGAACCACCCTCCGAAGATCCAGGCA
>JBKHDI010000028.1:0-41431 GCA_046541415.1 Phycisphaerae bacterium
AGTCGACGACCTGATCAAGCAGGTCCAGCCCGAGGCGCGTTTCAAGGACTACCGCCCGGACTTTCACGTCGTGGAGCGGACGTTCGTGTTCCAGGGCGCCGACGGTCCGGTCGAGAAGACCTGGAAACTCGTCATGGACGGGCAGAAGTACGTGGCCCTGGTCCGCTCGGGGGATTTCAACCTCCTGGCCCTGACGCCCGATCGCGCCAAGGCCGAGCTGGACATGCCCAAAGGTCGATACCACCTGGACACCCTCGCCGGGCCCGTGCTGACCACCCACCAGTTCATCCAGGACATGAAGGACTACAAGCTCCAGGGGCAGGTCAAGCTGGAGAAAACCGACAGCTGGTCGGCCGGCGGTAGGACGATTACCCTGACGCGGCGATCGGTCAGCCCCGACCGCGAAGTGACCAACACCTTCGTCGTCGCTGTGGATCCTGTGCTGGGCTACACGATCACGGGGACGTACGAGTCGGCCTGGAGTACGATCCCCGACAAGAGGCCGAAGTTCGGCGGCTGGGCGTTCTGCCCGGGCAACTACACCCTCTGGCCCGAGACACAGATCTACGAGCGGACGGTCTTCTCGACCGCCCAGGGCGGGTACTGGGGCTGGGCGAACAACCTGCTGGCGATGGACCGCGTCGACGGCGACCGTAAGCGGTTCGCCTGGCGCGACAACGGGCTGATCGCCTACCTCGACAAGGACACGGGTTTCAGTCCGGCTCGGACCCGAAGCGGCGGGGGCGGGCCGACGGCGATGCGCCTCTGCAATGCCCATAACGACTTCCACATCGGCATCGACGTGCTGGCCGGGCTGGAAAAGCAGCAAGACGGCAAATACCACGTCCGCCAGGTCCACCGCCTGGTGGTCCTGCCGCCGGAGATCACCGAACACCTCTGGAAGAACATGACGCTCTATGGCTCCAGCGGCGAGAAGGGCGTGATGATCCGCATCGGGCAGGTCGAAGACTTCGAGGATCAGCCCATCAGCGTTCAGCAGCCCGTGCGGGGCCTGACCTGGACCTCCGGCGGGCCCGACGTGGTGAGCGACCAAGCCCGAAGCGGCAAACGCTCGCTGCTGCTGACGGGCCGTTCCTGGCCGAACCTGCCCCAGCTGTCGCTGCACCCGCAGAGCCGCTATCGCCTGGAGGCCTGGATGAAGGTCGTGGCCCTGTCGGACGACGAGATCGCCGCGCGTCGCGAGAAACACCAGGCCCGGCGCAGCAAGGCCCTGAAGCAGGGCAAGACCCCCCCGGCCGAGAAGGACTGGGACAACCTCTCCCCCGCAGCCTGGATCTCGGCCGACACCTACGAATGGTCGCCCCACAGCCAGAAGTGGCTGGAACGGATGAAGACCAACACCGTCGGGGCCAAGGAAGATGGCTGGCAGAAGGTGACGCTGGAGTTCTCGACCGGGTCCTGGGACCCGTTCGTCAACATCATCTTCCACGCCGAAGACTGCAAGGTCTACCTCGACGATTTCTCGATGATCCGGCTGACCGAGCCCAGCGGGCGCCAGCCCGGCTGATATCTGTGCGGTTGTCAATAAAGGACCCGATCGTTTAGTCTCTGTGGTCAGCGATCCGGCCGAATGGTCCGGCCAGGAGCTGGAAACTACGGATTATTCTTTCAGGGAGGATCTCGGGTGCAACAGACAACAGCCGCCACGGCAGGCGGAGACAGCAGGGTCACGACCCCCGGATGGGTCTGGTTGACCATCGTTCTGATCGGTCTGGCCAGCGGCGCCGCGGCGGGAATCAACCGCCTGGCGGTCTCAGGCAGCAGGTTCGATTCCGGCTGGCTGATCCAGTACGTTTTGGTCGGAGCGGCAGTGGGCGCCGTGCTGCTGGTGGGGCTGCATGTGCTGACACGCCTGGTCAGTCGCCGGATGTCACGAATTCAGCGGGGGCGCCTGCTGCGGTACGAACCGCTGACATACCTGCCGGCCCTGCTGCTGCTTCTCGGTGCGGTGGGGCTGGCCCTGCCTTGGCTGGTCGTGCTCCTGTTTGCTTTGGTTCTGGCCAAGGCCTTGGCCGTTCTGGCTTCGCTGGACCCGGCCAGCCGTCGCGAGGCAACGCACGGGCAGGGGTACCTGGCTTTCCTGTTCCTGCTGTCGGGCATTTCGGCGCTGGTCTACCAGATCGTCTGGCAGCGGACATTGTTCACGGCCTTTGGGGTGAACATCGAGTCGATCACGATCATCGTTTCGCTGTTCATGTTCGGCCTGGGGGTCGGGTCGTTTCTCGGCGGGCGGCTGATCCGCCGCTACCCCACCCGCGGGCCCGAGATGTTCCTGGTCTGCATGTGGGGCATCGGGGGGTTCGGGCTTGTCTCGATTCCGCTGATCCAGCTGGTCGCTGCCGCGACACTGCATGCCTCGCTGCCGGTGGTTTCGCTGGTGGTTTTTGCCCTGCTGGCCGTGCCGACGGTCCTGATGGGCGCGACGCTGCCGATTCTCGTAGGCCACCTCTACCGGTTCTTCCGGAACGTGGGCGGATCGGTGGGCCTGCTGTACAGCATCAACACGATCGGCTCGGCTATCGCGTGCTTCCTGACCGCCGACGTGCTTTTCGTTTTCTTCGGTCAGCAGGACAGCGTCCTGATCGCCGCGGCCTGCAACATACTCGTCGGTCTGCTGGTCTGGCGGTACGCCCGCAGGCTGGGGAAGTCGTCCGCGGCGGACCCGGCCGAGGTGGTCGCCTCGGCCGATGTGCCAACGACCGAAGCGCCCGGCCAGGCTGTCTCGCGGTGGCGGGGTCCGCTGGTGGCGATGCTGGCCGCGGCGGTCGGGTACATCTCGCTGAGCCAGGAGATCGTCTGGATGCGGGTGGTCTCGTATATGACAGGCGGCGAGCCGACGGTCTTCGCCCACGTGCTGGGTTGGTTTCTGATCGGTGTGGCCGGCGGGGCGCACCTGGCCAAGTGGGCCTGTCAGCGGAATTTCCGTTCCGTCGGCGGATCGGCCCTGCGGTACACCGCGGGCATGCTGCTGATTTCGGGGCTGTTCTACTACGGATCGATCCGCCTGACGGCCGGGCTGTACGCCTGGTCTCCCACGGCCGGCCTGGTGGCTACCCACGGGATCGTGGCGGTGGTGGCGTTCCTGCTGGGCGGGATCTTCCCGGTGCTCTGTCACCACGCTGCCGCGGCGGAGGAGTCGGTCGGCATGACCGTTTCCAAGCTGTACGTGGCCAACATCGTCGGCTCGACGGCTGGTCCGCTGGTCACCGGCTTTGTGCTGATGGACTTGTTGACCACCAATCAGATCATTCTGGCTCTGAGCATCGCGACACTGGCGGTGGGGGTTGTGACGATGATGGCCTCCTCCTGGCGCCGCGGGTTGGCGATGGCCGCTGCGGTGGCGGTCCTTTCGGCGGGGCTGGTCGGCATGCACGGCTGGGCGTACGGCCGGTTCTTCGAGACGCTTCACCGCGGCGGACTGGACGGCCGGTACGAGCAGGTCATCGAGAATCGCTCCGGGGTGATTACCGTCAAGGCCGACCAGGCCGGGGACATCGTCTACGGCGGGGGCATGTACGACGGCCGCTTCGCCACCGACCCGGTGGTCAACGCCAATCTCATCCGCCGCTGCTACATGCTGGCGGCGCTGCATCCGGACCCGAAGCGCACCCTGGAGATCGGCCTGTCGACCGGTTCTTGGGCGCTGGTAATGAGTCGCTACGAGCCGATCGAGCAGTTGGTGATCGTCGAGATCAACCCCGGGTATCTCGGCCTGATCGCCGACTACCCGACCCACAAGCCCCTGCTGGAGGACGAGAAGGTCACCATCCATATCGACGATGGCAGGCGGTGGCTGAACCGCCATCCGGAAGAGTCCTTCGACGTGATCCTGCAGAACACGACGTGGCACTGGCGAAGCCAGATCACCAATCTTGTATCGCTCGAGTATCTCCAACTGTGCAAGTCGAGGCTGAATCCCGGCGGGGTGATGTACTGGAACACCACCGGGAACGAACACATTCCCTACACCGCGGCGCAGGTGTTCAGACACGTCACGCGGTTCGGCAGCTTCGTTGCCGCCTCCGACCGCCCGTTCGATCCGACGGCTGAACAGATCCGGTCGAACCTGATGAAGTTCCGAACCGCCGACGGCCAACCCGTCTTCGCCGCTTCACAGCAGGCAATCGCCGTGCTGGATGAACTGGCAACGACCGAGCTGCCGGAACTGGGCCCGCAACTGCGCCAGCGGCGGGACCTGGAAGCGATCACCGACGACAACATGTACACCGAGTACAAGCTCAAGCCCTGGTTCAGCAGCGACTGGTCCTGGGCGGCGATGTGGGGCCGGAAGGAATAGCTCCTACCGGTCCTTCTCCTCGGTCCGGTCGGTGGCCAGGGGCACCGGCGGGGTCAGGTCGGTAATTTCCTGCCGCTGCGTCTCGGAGAGGTCCAGATCCGCCGCGGCCAGGGAGTCTTCAAGCTGATCGAGGTTTCGCGCCCCGATGATCGGCGCCGTCACGGCCGGGTGGGCCTTGACCCACGCCACGGCCAGGGTCACCGGGTTGTGGTCGCTCTTTTCGGCGTAGTCGACGAAGTCGGCGGCGACCCGGTCGTACTTCTGGTCGCCGTAGCGTTTGGCGTACATCTGGTTGGTGGCGATGCGTCCCTTGACCTTGTCCCGCCCGCCGAGATACTTGCCCGTCAGCAGCCCGCCGCCCAGCGGCGAGTAGGGGATCACGCCGAGGTTTTGGTCGGCTGCCAGGGGCAGGATCTCGATCTCGCAGGTCCGCTTGGCCAGGCTGTACATCGGCTGGAGCACCGCCGGGGTGCTCAGGCCCAGTTGTCTGCACGTGCCGATGGCCAACGCGATCTGCCAGGCCGACCAGTTGCTCAGGCCCACGTGCAGGATCTTGCCCGCCCGGATGAGGTCTTCAAAGGCGCGGAACGTCACCTCCAGCGGGGTCTTGGGGTCGAAGTGGTGGCAGAAGTAGACGTCCAGGCGATCCGTGCCCAGCCGCTGGAGGGTCAGGTCGATCTGCTGGTGGATGTGGCGACGGCTGAGCCCGCCACTGTTGGGTCCCTCGCCGACGGGGGTGGCGACCTTGGATGTAATCACCAGCTGCTCGCGGCAGTCGGCGATCCGCTTCCCGAGGATCATCTCGCTCTTGCCCCCCGCATAGACGTTGGCGCAGTCGAAGAAGTTGATCCCGGCCTCGCGACACCGGTTGAACATCTTCCCGGACATGGCCTCGTCGGCATCGCCGCCGAAGCTCATGGTCCCGAAACAGAGCTCGGATACTTCGATTCCGGTACTTCCCAGCTGGACGGTTTTCATATCGGCTGCTCCTGCATGCGTTTGTATCCCTGGCGTGTTGGTACAGCATATCCACCCGCACCTCCGGCGACAAGCAGGACATGGTGTTACCAAAGCGTTCCCGCCATTCGGCCGATACCAGGAACGTGTCGGACTGCACCGATGCAGCCCGGCTGGAGGAAATGAGGTATGGGGACTCTTTGGAGGCCCCCCACAGGCACAGTGTCTTCTCGCCCGCGAAGAGATTCCGGCGGAAAGGCCCCCTGGAGGGCGTTGCGATGTTTGGCAGATTGAGGCAAGCAGACCGGCCGGTTCGTCCGATGGTCGAGCCGTTGGAAGGGCGCATTCTCTTCAGCATGACGATCCTGGATTTCGACGGGGACCTGAGCCCCGGAGGGATCGCCCCTGTAACCGATACCCCACAGGGAACGGCGTACATGCTGACAGAGAACTGGGGCGGGGCCTACCAGGACGCCGAGAAGTCTCCCAGCGACAGCGACGACGACCTGCTTTGCTGGGCGGGTGCTACAGCCAACATCCTCGAATGGAGCGGGTGGGGCAACGTAAACGGGTTTGCCTCCGAAGACGACATCTTCGAGTACTTCCAGACGCACTTCAGCGATGCCGGCTCCCACACGACCTACTCGACGCGATGGTTTTTCGACGGCTACTACGCGCCCCAGAACTGGGGTGGCGGATGGGCTGTCGTGGAGGTGCCCGGCGGGAACTTCCATACCACCACCGAGTACAGCAACAATTTCCTGGAGGTGTATTACGGGGAAGCCGACATGTCCGGGGCGCTCTCGACGATCAAGACGTATCTCATGGATGGACGGGGCACGGGCCTGAGCATCTACACCGACGGCGGGGGCGGCCACGCCATCACCGCCTGGGGCGTCAATTACGATCCGGACGACCCGAATACCTTCTACGGCATCTGGATCAGCGACTCCGATGACGACAAGTGGCAGGAAAACGGGCCTGATTCCCTGCGGTACTACGACGTCTCGTACAACAGTGCCGACAAACGCTGGTACATGCCCACCTACGGGGAAGGCGACTGGTTCATCCGTGGCGTTCAGGGGCTGAAGGTCATCGACGGCTACTACGACAACCCCGATATCGACATCGAGATCGACGGCCAGGACAATGCCCACAGCTACGACTTCGGCCTGGTCGAGGCAGGCGGCAGCAAGCAGAAGAGCTTCACCATCCGCAACGAGGGGACCGGGACGCTGACGATCAGCCAGGTCACCGTGGATTCTCCGTTTACCGTCACCCCGGCCAACAGCTCCGGATCGGGCGACGACTGGACGATCTCCGAAGGCGGGATGAGCACGTTCACCGTGACGTACAACCCCTCGGCGGCCGGCGACCATTCCGGCACGTTGACGCTCTACAGCGACGACGCCGATGAAGCTGCCTACGCGATCAGTCTTTCCGGCGCGGCGCGTTCGACGGCCACGGTTACCGCCGACGCACAGACCACCAACTTCCTCTTCTACGCCAGCAACGACGGCGTGGCCGACCACAAGGTCTACTACAACGGCAAGGGGTACGCCTGGAACCCCTCGGTCCACGGCGTGTTCACCTTCTCCTTTGCCGCCGGGGCCAATGACGCGATTACACTGTACGGCTCCAGCGCCGATGAGACGTTCATCATCAACGCCGACGGATCGGCCACCCTGGCCAGCAGCACCTACAGCGTCACCATCACCGATGCCGAGAAGATCAGCGGCTACGGCAAGGGCGGCAACGATACGATGGACTTCTACGACTCATCCGGCGACGACGTCTTCGTCGGCAACGCCTCGAGCTACAGTTACATGGTCGCCGGCGGCGTCTTCCGCTATGCCGTCGGCTTCGATACCGTCAATGCCCACTTCACCTCCGGCGGCTACGACCGGGCGTACTTCTACGATTCGACGGGCAACGAGACGCTGACGGTCTCGCCGACCGCGGCCAGCATGACAGGTCCGGGCGTGAACCTGTCCTCGACGGGGCACGACCGGTTCGTCGCCTACGCCACGGGCGGGGGAACCGATACCGCGACGCTGTCGGACGGGGCAGGCAACGATACCTTCGTCGGGCGGTCCAGCGGGTTCAGCTATCTCGTCGCCGGCGGGAACTTCAACTACGTCACCGGCTTCGACAGCGTCACCGCCCAGTTCACCGGGGGGGGCAACGACCAGGCGACGTTCTACGATTCGACGGGCAACGACACGCTGACCGCTTCGCCGACCGCGGCCTCGATGACGGGCCCGGGGACCGATCTGGCCGCGTCGGGCTATGACAAGTTCGTCGCCTACGCCACCGCCGGCGGGACAGATGGCGTGACCTTCACCGACACATCCGGCGACGACGCGTTCTACGGCCACGTCAACGGATTCAGCTACCTCCGCGGCGGGGGGGTCTACAGCTACGCCACCGGGTTCGACACCGTTTCTGCCGAGTTTACCAACGGCGGCAACGACCAGGCCTGGTTCTACGACTCGGCGGCCAACGAGACGCTGACGGCTTCGCCGACGACGGCCACCCTTGCCGGCGGGAGCGTGCAGCTTTCTTCCACCGGGCACCGGAAGCTGACGGCGACGGCATCGGCCGGTGGGACCGACACCGCGAACCTCAGCGACTCGGCGGGCAACGACGTATTCTTCGGCCGATCGACCGGCTACAGCAACCTCGATGCAGCCGGCACGTTCACCTACGTGACCGGCTTTGACACCGTCAACGCGACCTTCAGCAGCGGCGGGACCGACAATGCGTACTTCTACGACACCTCCGGCGGCGAGACGCTGACGGCCTCGCCGACGACGGCCTCGATGACCGGCAACGGCACGGATCTATCCTCGACCGGGCACGATACCCTGCAGGCCTACGGCACGGCCGGAGGGACCGACACGGCGGAGTTCACCGACTCGGCCGGCAACGATACATTCGTCTCGGGCCAGGGCGCCAGCGGAAGCAACGGTCGTCTGGTCAGCGCCGCATCGACGACGTACTTCTATTCCTTCGAGACCGTCACGGCCACCGCCTCGGCCGGCGGGACCGATAAAGCATACCTGGACGGCTCGACCGGGAACGATTCGCTCTCGGCCAGTCCGTTCAGCGCCACGTTGTCCCGCACCGGCAGCAGCGTTGCGGTCACAGGCTTCGACGAGATCACCGTCGATGCCACCCAGGGCGGCGGCGACACCGCGACAATCTACGACTCGGCCGGCGATGACCGCTACTACTTCCACGCCAGCCAGTCCTACATCGTCGGCAGCGGCTATAGCGTCGTGGCCAAGGGCTTCGACCTCGTCGCCGGACGGGCAGAGAACGGCGGGACCGACCAGGCCTTCATGTACGATTCGGCCGGGGACGACACATTCGTCTCCAACAGCACCAAGGCCCGTTTCTACGGGACCGGCTTTGACAACAACGTTTACGGCTGCGATGTCGTTCGCGCCTACTCGCGCAACGGCGGGACCGACCAGGCGGACCTGTACGACTCGACCGGCAACGATACGTTCACCTGGCAGGACGAAGTGGCGACGATGGACTACGGCTCGATCCAGTTCATGGCCTACAACTTCAGCCTGTCGGTCGGTCACAGCACGGCCGGGGGAACCGACTCGGCCACCCTGCACGATACCAGCGGCGATGACAGCTTCATCAGCGAAGACACGTACTCCTACATCCGGACCGGCGGGGCGACCTACGTGAATGCATCCGGGTTCGATTCGCTCTCGGCCGTGGCCAGCACGGGCAACGACACCGCGACGTTCCAGGATTCGTCGGCCGACGACACCCTCAGCGGTACGGGAGATACGATCACCCTGGCCCGGACCTCGGGAGATCCCTCCCGCACGGCCACCGGTTTCGACGCGGTCAACGCCTACGGCAACAACGGCGGGACCAACACCTCCACCGTGGCCGACGAGGCCTTCACGCTGAACTACTTCGGCGTCTGGGTCTGATCGCACCGGCCGAGCAGAACAGGGCAGGCAGTCCTTCCGATCGGGGGGCTGCCTGCCTTGCCGCGCGCCGAGACCCTGTTCTCGGGCGGGGCTTTGTGGTATGATCTTCCTCAGACTCGATGGCGGACGGAGGTTGGCAGCTCATGTCGCATCCCGCCGATAGCGCCGGTCTTCTGGGGCAATTGCAGGAGCAAAAGCATGAAAGCTTATCGTCTGATCGCAGTGATCGCGACGGGGCTGGTCGCGTCGGTGACTCTGGCAGATTTCCCGCAGTGGCGGGGGCCGTCGGGCAACGGCGTGGTCGACGAGGCCTTCTCCCGGTGGGACAAGGACAAGGGCCCCGAGAAACTCTGGACCAGCCCCGAGATCCCCGGCGACGGCGACGGCGGGTTCGCTTCGCCGGTCTGCGTCGACGGCAAGGTGTTCCTCTTCGTCAACGACAAGTACAAGATCCCCTTCGAGCACCGCAAACTGGACGGGCGCGGTTTTGACAAACTCGGCGGCCAGATCCTCGACCTGTCCGACCAGGCTATCCGGCAGATCGAGGCGATCCGGACCTCCGAGCAACTCGACCAGCTGGACCGCAAGCAGCGGGACGAGTATATCGAGAAGAAACTCGCCGCGATCTTCCCCAAGCCCGACGAGCAGAAGAAGCAGATCAAAGTTGCCCAGCGGCGCATCCAGGCCGGCTCCAAGGCGATCGAACTGGCCGAGCTGAAGGCCCTGAAGGAAATCGTCGGCAGGAAGTTCGACAGCCAGGCCGCCCTGGAAGAATGGCTCAAGACCGCGAGAATTTCGCAAGAGACGCAGAGGGCGGCTTTCAAGCAGATCCCCACTGCAAGTGACGCGGCCAAGGACCGCATCCTCTGCCTGGACGGCCGAACGGGCAAGACGCTCTGGGAGAAGCAGTACGAGGGCCGGCACCGCGGCTGGGCGACTTCGTCCACGCCGGCCGTCGCCGACGGAAAGTTGTACGTCGGCGGATCGGGGGGCAAGCTCTACTGTCTCCAGGCCTCCGATGGCAAGGAATTGTGGGTCACCGATGCCGGCGGAGCGGAGATCAACTCCTCGCCGGTCTTGCTGGGCGGGCGCGTGTTCATCCAGGCGGGGCGCTTGATGGCCTTCGACGTCGGTGACGGCAGGAAGCTCTACCAGATCGACGAGGCCAAAAACAGAAACACCTCGCCGGTCGTCTGGAAGACCGACGAGGCGGACTACATCCTGACCAACGCCGGCGGCAAGCTCTTCTGCATCAAGCCCGAGAACGGCGCGGTGCTCTGGACGGCCCCGGGCGGTGGCACGTCGAGCCCGGCTGTTTCCGGCGACCACTGCGCGATCGTCACCAACAACAAGGCCGAGGGCCTGATCGCATACAAGCTCAGCCCCGACCGGGCCGAGGTGCTCTGGAAGTCGGACGCTACGCAGGACCGCGGGGCAAGCGCCGTCATCCACGACGGGTTCGTCTACGCGGTCACCAAGTCCGACGCAGTCTGCGTGCACCTGGCATCGGGGCAGGTCGCCTGGAAGGTCAGGGCCCGGGGCGACGGCTTCAGCTCGCCGCTGATCGCGGACGGCAAGATCGTGGCGATTACCGGACGCAATGTCACGATCTTCGACGGCTCGCCGAAGCAGGGGGGCAAGCAACTGGCCGGCGCCCGCCTGCTGCCCCTGCGCTGCACGAGCCCGGCGATGGCCGACGGCAAGCTGCTGCTGCGGACCAAGACCAACCTCGTCTGCTACAAGCTGCCGGAATAGTCGGCCGGTCGTTGAAATTCTACCAGCCGCCCGGGTTCTTCGCCTCCCCGGGCGGCTGCTGACTTCCCACAGGAGCTTACTGGCCCTGCGTCTGCGGGTCTTCGGGGTCAATTCTGTGGGGCATGAACGCGCCGCTGTAGCGTCCTCGCTGGGCGTCGGTGGCCTGGCCGGTGTGGGGGGCCTTGTGCCACTTCTCGGCCAGGGCGGGCAGTTCTTCTTCGGCGCAGAAGGTAAACGCCATCGGCTTATCTGCCGGCTGCAGTACGCGCTGGTCGTCCAGCCGGCTTCCCGGCGGATAGAACATCGCCTTGCCGTACTCGTACCCGGCCGGGCGGAGGAACAGGGCGACGATACCGTCCCGCGGGACATCCCGCCCCACGCGGAAGCGGTTGCGGCGGAGCTGGTCGGCGTCGAGCTGGTGGGCCTGTCCGTCCTTGTCGATTACGATCCCCACGCCCGGATCGAGCGTCTCGGCCAGCTGCTGGCGCCGGCCCTTGATCGAGTCGGCCAGTTCGTTCTTCCGCGACGACGGGTTCCAGTCCAGGGCGATCCTCTCGCCTTCCTTTCCCTCGCGGTAGCGGACGACGATCCAGTCTTCGGTGAACCACTGCTCCAGGCCGCCGGTGGTCCCGTGGGCGTGTCGCCCGCCGTCGTAGATCACCGCCGGCCCATCGCCTTCGGAGACCACCACCGGCACGAAGTAGGGGAACTTCGGGAAGTTCCGTCCGCGCCATCTGTTCCGGCCTCGATGGTCCGTCTCTTGTCTGACCAGCTGCGGAAGGGTGTCCCCGGCCGAGTTGCTCCGGCGGTACCCGTTGGGGTCGATCAGCAGCGAGGTCGCCGTCGACTGCATGTAGTAGATCTTCGCAGTGTATCGCGGCGAGAAGATCGTCTCGGTGTAGTCGGCCGGCCAGGCCATGTCCCGCACGTGGGCCATGCCGTTGGCCACCGGCAGCACCGTCGGCTGGACGTCGAGATTGCCCTGCCCGCTGCGACAAACCACGCGGTGCAGCCGGTTGACCATCGAACTGCCTGCCTGAATGGTCACCTCGATGTCTCTCTCCGTCCCGGGCTGGAAGTCCTCCAGCCGGACCCGCTCGGGTTGGAGTCTCAGCCCGTCACTGCCGGCCAGTTCGATCACGCCGTCGGCGGTGACCGGGCTGATATTGCGCAGCCGCAGTTTCGCCTTGCCTGTTCCGCCGGTCGGGAGGTTCAGGCTGTAGCCCGGCCGCCACTGCGTCGAAATCAGCGCCCCTGGCTCTTCGGGCATCTCCATGCTTCGGCTGACGTCGGCCATCACGATGACCCGACGACTGTCGAGCTTCCCAATCTCCAGCCGGCCGGACTCCAGTTCCAGCGTCTCGGTCTTGCCCTTGCGGTGCAGGCGGATCTTCCCGGGCAGATTCATCAGCGTTAACGCATCGAGCTCGCCCTCGACCGTTACATCCGAGCCATCTTTCCGCACGAAGGCAAACTGTCGGAATCTGGCCGTGGCGGCTGCAAGAGGACTGGCAACCGTTTTGTCCCGTTTCTTGAGGTCCAGGAAGATGTAGTCCACCTTCTTCTGCTCCGGATCGTGCTCGATGACAATCGCTGCCACGCCATCGGCCACCTCGGCCCGGGCCGAGCCCGGCGGAACTTTCTCGGCCAGTTTACGCATCAGTTCATCTGCCGCGCCACCCATCTTCAGGTCCAACCCCGCTTCGTGAAGCTTGGGGAAATCCTGAAAGGGCTCGTGCAGGGCGACGAAGACGGTGCTCTTGGCCCGGCGGTTGGCGACGATGGTCGTCGCGGCCGGCTCGTCTTCTCCGTAGGCGAAGCGGTCCCGGCCCTGCCATTTGCCCGAGCTGTCCTGGACCACCGGCGCGTCGGCGACGTAGGCCGTCGTACCGGATTCGCCGAGAACGGTGGTTTTCACGCCGATGCGCCGGTCGAACCAGCGATCTCCCAGGCCGCTGTATTTGCGATGGGCCCCGCCGGAGGACTGCGTGACCGTCACCGCCCAGTCGCCGCCGGTGACCAGCGAGCGCTCGTTGGCCAGGTCGAACAGGCTGCCGCGCAGATCGCGCGACGGCGTCCACGCGGTCGGGTCGTCCGGGCAGGCCCGGCCGATCGCCTGGATGATCCACTGGTAATGTCGCGGCCGCGGGCTGGACAAGGCCGAGACATCCAGCAGGTACTCCCGCGTCAGCACCAGCGAGCGACTCTGCTTGACATCCGGGAAGACGCCCTCGGCGAAACCGGCGGCGTACTTGGCGATCTTGCCGAACGAATTGGCGGTGGGAACTTCGCCGATCGTCCGCGGCTCGGCGAAGTCGACCCGCACGATGCTGTGCGACCGCGACGAATTGGAATACCCCGGGTCCACACCGGAGTAGTTGGTCGAATGTTGCCGGTTGACAAACAGCGGCCTGTTGTAGCCGTAGAAGCCCGTCAACGCGAAACAGTCCTGAACGTGATGGGCGTACGGGGTGGCCAGGCGCATCCCGACGGCGGGGGCCTGGGATTCCCAGTAGTCCCTGCCGTGCTCGGCCCGGAGCATCACCAGGCCCCGCTCGGCAAAGACGTGCGACTCTGCCGCCGGGGGTTCGACATCGTCCGGGTTGATCGGCGCCAGGCCGTAGAACAGCGACGGGATGTAGCTGTCCTGCCCGGCCTCGCGCATCTGGGCCAGGAAGTAGTCGAAACCCGCATCGGGATACTTGCGGTGGGCGATCTCCAGCCAGATCCACTGGGGCAGGTGCACCCCGCCGTAGAAGCTCCGCCGGCGCGGGGACCCGTCGGTCAGCTTACCCGAGACCAGGTGGTGCTGGAACCCGTAGCCCGGCAGGCCTCGCGAACCCTTGGCGTCGCCCATGGTCATCCGCGGATAGTGGTAGCGGTCGGTCCCCAGGTCCACCCGCGGGAAGGTCAGGTCGATGACGCTCTGGACGTGCCCCTTCCACGTCGCCCCGCCCTTGCCCACGTAGTCCCAGCCGATTTCGCCCATGCCCAGCCGGTCCATCGCCCTGGCCCAGTAGAGCATCCCGCCGGTGCGGACGAACATCTTGGAAAACTCCTCGTTGTAGAACCCGCTGTCGGAGAGGTACTCGTCGAGATACCACTTGAGCATGTATTTCGACTCGAACAGCTCGCGGCAGAGCTGCTTATCGCCGATCGCTGCGGCCAGGGCGTGGATGTCCCAGATCCAGAAGTAGCTGAGATTAGGCAGGTTGTTCCAGCGGCTCAGCGGGTAGTGACCCGCCATCGCCTTGCGGGCCCGGTCGATCGAACTGCGGAAACGCGCTTCGAGCTTCTCCCGCTCGTCGCCGCTGAGCGAGTCGTACAGGCAGTCGTACCGCAGGGCGTGTTCGAGGTTGTTGCCCTTGCCGGACAGCAGGAGCTTCTTTTCGAGCTGCCCGGCCTTGTCGTCCTGGAGGATTACGTATCGGAAGAGGTTGGCCATCGGCGAAGCGCCCCTCTGGCCGGGCTGGGGCAGCTCGGCGACGGCCTGGCGGGCCCATGCGTCGTTCTTGACGGCCTTGCGGAGCATGGCGATGTCCTCCTGCGTCCAGAGCAGGTAGGGGCGATTGGGCTGGTCCTGGGCGGCCAGGGGTGCGGTGAGGCAAAGAAGGGCGGCGATCAGGATCGGGGTTTTGTACATGGCGGCCTCCGGGTCGAAATGCAGGCAAGCGGGTTGTTCGGTGTCCTTACCATACCGAACCGGCCGGCAGATTTCCGGTTCCGGTGCAAATTTCTGCCCCTGGCCGGAAAGAAGCTTCAGCGATCCGCGAGGCGACCGATAAGAAGATCGGGTTTCGTACGGATATTGTGCGCGTGGACGGACGGCGGCCCGGGCGCGCCAGCTGCGGAACCGGCCCGATGCGCTTCTTTGCCCGCCACGCAGTTCCTGGGAGGACTGAGACAGATGATCAGGATCGGTACACTCGGATTGGCCCTCGCTCTGCTGGCCGCCCCGGCCGGGGCGGAGATGCTCTTCCACGAAAGCTTTGATTACGGAACCACCACCGCCTCGCTGGAGAGCGTCTCGGCCTGGAAGAGCGGCAAGGCCCAGTTGAAATACGACCACGACGGCGGGCTGGCCCAGGCGGGCATGGCCGATGCTTCCGGGGGCGCAGCCTGGTACGATGCAGCCGGCTGGTGGGGCGCCGAACACGCCGTTTCCTTCGATACCTTCGCCGAGGACCAGCCCGGAGGCGAGATCTGGATGGCCTCGATAATCCAGTGGAACTCCGACTACGTCCTGTCGACGCGCGTGACGCTGACTTCCACCCTCAGCACGAATGACGTGGGTTTCGGGATCGGGCCCGGCGGCAGCGTCATCGTCAAGGCCTCGGACAACGGTCTGGGGTCGGCGGAAATCGACACCGGCATGGATGTCTGCTCCGGCCAGGTCGTCCTGCTGCTGCTCCGGGCCGTCGCCGGGGGCGGCGAAAACCCGACCGATTCGGTCGTCTCGCTCTGGGTCAACCCTGGCGAAATCTCGGATTTCAGCGCCCTGGGCCCGGCCCAATGGACCACCGGGGCAGACTCGGCCTTCGGGCGCAGCGGCGGAACGTACAACTCGCTTGGGATGTACATGACCGGCCAGTCGCGCGTCGACGAGATCCGCGTCGGCCAGACCCTGTCGGATTTGATCATCCCCGAGCCGACAAGCCTGGCGGTTCTGACTGTCGGCCTGGTCGGCCTGACCGCGCGCAGACGCGGGTCCTGTCAAGCCTGAACCCAATCGCGGCGTTTCCTGCAAAGGTAACCGGGCCCGGATCGCCAGGACCCGGACCCGATCTGTCAAACATTACGTTTGCTTCAGGCCTTGCCGCCGTGTCGGGCGATGGCCCCTTCGGTGACAAAGAGAAGGTCTTCGCAGATATTCACCGCATGGTCGGCGATCCGCTCGAGCTCGTGGGAGATCTTCAGATAGCAGATCATCTCGCCGGCGTGGGCGGGATTGGAGAGCATGGCCTTTTCCACCCGCGTGTGCATCTGGCGGTGGAAGCGGTCGACCTCGTCGTCGCTGGCCATCACTTCGTGGGCCAGTTCGGTATCGGCCTGTTCCAGGGCGGCAAGGCAGTTGCGGAGCATCTCCAGCACGCGCCGGCCCTGCTGCTGGAGCGAATCGGCCGTCTCCGGCGACGCCAGCGGCGCCGCAGCGAGGTACGAAACCTGCGTGGCGATGTTCACCGACTGGTCGGCGATGCGTTCGAGGTCGGCGTTGATCTTCAGGGCACTCATGACGTATCGCAGGTCGGCGGCGACCGGCTGGAGCAGCGTCAAGACGTGCTGACACTGCTTTTCCAGGTCGATTTCGAACTGGTCGATGCGCGTGTCACGCCCGATGACGGCATCGGCCAGCAGCAGGTCCTGCCTTTCGACCGCATCGAGGGCCTGTAAGAGGCTCTGGGTGACGGACTCGCCCAGTTCGGCCACCATCTCCCGGAGCTTTCTCAGCTCATTCTGAACCTGAGGCGACATAGGGTTTCCTTGCTTCGGGTTACTCGGCGACCGCGGCCAGGTAGAGATCGATCGTGGCCGACTCGAGGGCCTTGACGGTCTTGCCCTCCGGACCGGCGGAGACGCGGGTGACGTGGTCGGCCGGGAGGTTGCCGGTCTGCTCGAAGGTCTCGAGTTCTTCGCTTCCGGCCGGGAAAACCCAGATCCGACCGTCGACAACCTTCGCGACGTACGCGTCGGTCGAGTAGAGGTAGGCATCGATTGTCGCCGACTCGTCGGCCTTGACGGTCCTGCCGCCAGGGCCGGCCGAGACGCGCGTAACGTGGTCGGCCGGGAGATTGCCCGTTGCCTGGAAGGTCTCGGCCTCTTCGCTTCCGGCCGGGAAAACCCAGATCCGCCCGTCGACCAGGCTGACCTCGAAGCCGGGCTTGGCGAGCATGTATGCATCGATGGTCTCGGCGTCGACCGCCTTGATTGTCCGTCCGTCCGGTCCGGCTGAGACGCGGGTGACGTGGTCGGCCGGGGCTCCGTTGGCCAGGTAGCTCTGCCAGGCCTCGCTGGCGGCGCGGAAGACCCACATCCGTCCGTCCTCGATGCGGACGATGAAGCCGGGCTTGCTGAGCAGGTACTCGTCGATGATCTCGCTGTCGACGGCCTTGACGGTCTTGCCGTCGGGGCCCGCGGAGATGCGCGTGACGTGGTCGGCCGGGAGGTCGCCCTGGATGTACTTCAGGGCCTGGTCGCCGGCGCGGAAGACCCACAGCCTGCCGTCTTCGATCCGGGTGTAGAAGCCCGGCTTGTCATATCCCGTGCCCGCCGGGGCATTCTGGCTGTCGCTGTGGCTGATCATCGCCTTGTCGGTGTCATGGTCAGGGGTCGCTGTGTTTCCGTTTTCGCAGCCGACCAGGGCCAGGGACATGCCGGCGGCGAGAGTCAGGACGATCAACCGGTTACTGGACTTCATAGATGTTCTCCTTGTATGGAATCTGGACGCATTGGCCGAGGGGGTGGATCAACCGAATCGGCCTGTGATGTAGTCTTCTGTCTCTTTGAGGTTGGGCTTTTCGAAAATGTCCACGGTGGGCCCGTACTCGACGAGGCGACCGAGGTACATAAAGGCCGTGTAATCGCTGGTCCGGGCGGCCTGCTGCATGTTGTGCGTGACGATCAGCACGGAATACTCGCCCTTGAGCTGGTGGATGAGGTCCTCGACCTTGCCGGTGGCAATCGGGTCCAGGGCCGAGCAGGGCTCGTCCATCAGCAGCACCTCGGGGTCGGCGGCAATGGCACGGGCGATGCAGAGTCGCTGCTGCTGCCCGCCGGAAAGGCCCAGCCCCGAGTCCTTCAGGCGGTCCTTGACTTCATCCCAGAGGGCGGCGCCGCGGAGGGCCTTTTCGCAGACTTCCTCCAGGACGCGCTTGTTGCGTTCGCCGTCGATTCGAAGCGGGTAGACCACGTTCTCGAAGATGCTCATCGGGAAGGGGTTTGGCTTCTGGAAGACCATGCCCATCCGCTTGCGAAGCTCGATGACGTCGACGCTGCGGGCATAGATCGTATCGCCGTTGAGGCGCATGTCCCCCTCGATGCGAACGATGTCCAGCAAGTCGTTGAGGCGGTTGACCGACCGCAGCAGCGTGCTCTTGCCGCAACCGCTGGGCCCGACCAGGGCGGTGACCTTCCCGCGGGGGATGTTCATCGAGATGTCGAACAGTGCCTGCTTGGGCCCGTACCAGAGGTTGAAGCTGTCCACTTCGAGCACGGCCTCTTCATCGGCCAGGGCTTTGTGCGTCTCGGTGGGCACGTCTTCGCCGCGGGTAATGGCCTCGAGTCGGCCGCCGGCGAACTGCGTGTTCTTCTGGGCCCGCTGGCTCGTGCCGGTGGCCAGGGCGACTTTCTCCTGCTTGGGCTCGGCGGAGGCTTGTGCGTTTTCGGTCATGTCTGCATCCTCAGAACTGGTTGCTGACGAACTTCTTGCGCAGGCGGGCCCGCAGCCAGATGGCCGTCAGATTGAGTGTGGCGATAATCAGAATCAGCAGCAGCGTGGTGGTAAAGACCATCGGCTTGGCTGCCTCGGAGTTCTGGCTCTGGAAGCCCATGTCGAAAATGTGGAATCCCAGGTGCATGAAACTTCGGTTGGTTCCGTAGGGGAAGCTGGAGTCGATGGGCAGTTCCGGCGCCATCTTGACCGCACCGACGAGCATGAGCGGGGCGACCTCGCCGGCTCCGCGGGCCATGGCCAGAATCGCACCGGTCAGGATGCCCGGCATGGCCCGGGGCAGGACGATCCGGCGGATGGTCTGCCACTTGCTCGCCCCCGATCCGTACGAGCCTTCCCGCATGGAGTTGGGCACCGCGGCCAGGGCCTCCTCGGTCGAGACGATGACCACCGGCAGCGTCAGAAGCGCCAGGGTCAGCGAGGCCCAGATCAAAGCACCCTTGCCGAAGGTCGGGTTGGGCAGAGACGCCCGGTACAAGCCCTCGTAGAAGGGGTTCGTGGCGATCAGGGCGACCAGCGCAGCGACCGTCAGCAGCCAGAGAAGCACGCTGGTGTAGAAGATCACCCGGCTGCGGGGGACGCCCGGGCCGGATCGACGGGACCCCAGCGTGCCGACGAAGATGGCTCCCGCGGCCAGGGTGACCATCAGGCCGACCCCGCTGAACCAGACGATCCGCGAGGCCGGCTCAATGTCCAGGTTCTGCGGGCCGCCGTCGATGAACCCTCCCAGGCCGTAACAGAAAAACGACAGGCCGAAGACGCCGAAAACGATGCTCGGCACGCCGGCGAGGTTGTTGATCGCGATGCGGATCGCCGAGACGATCGGGCCCTGCTTGGCGTACTCCCGCAGGAACAGGGCCGCTAAGACCCCGAAGGGCACGACGGCGACCGACATCAGCAGCGTCATCAGCACCGTGCCGAAAATCGCCGGGAACACGCCGCCTTCGCTGTTGGCCTCGCGCGGGTCGGCCGAGAGAAACTCCCACCACCGCGAGCCGTATATGCCCATCTTGGCCCCGAAATCGTCGCTGACCTGGTTGGCCGGGTAGGCCCGGACGATCTCGGCCAGGTGGACTGTCTTGTGGCGCCCGGAGGCGGTCTCCATCTCCAGGGCGTATCGCTGGTTCTCGGCCTTGATCTTGTCGATCTCGGCGGTCAGCTCGGCGCTGCGGCGGCGGGTCAGGATCTGGATCTCGGCGAAGTGGAGGACGGCTTGGCGGGCCTTGTCGGTCTGGTCCGGTTCAGGCGACTCTGCCAGGATCTCGTTGAGTTCGTTCATCGCCAGCTGACGGGTCGCCTCGGCCGCGGCGATCTCCTGCTGCAACTCGGCCACGATGGCCTGGGCGGCCTGGTCGACCACCTGTCGCTGCGGGGCGCTCAGCTCGAGCATCTCCCCAGCGGCATCGATCGTCTTGCGGATCTGCTGGACCTGATTGTCCAGTTGGTCCAGTCCGAAGGCGATGTCGGCCAGGCGGTTGGCGATCGGCAGGAGGGTCACTTCGGCATCCAGTTCGGCCTTGCGGACCTCCAGGCGGGCCTCTTCCTCCACCTCGTTGAGCTCGCCGATCTGGTTGCGGTCGATCCGGCGGGCCTCTTCCAGGCGCTCCAGTGCGGCTGCGTGATGGGCGTTATGCTCCTGCCAGGCCAATTGCGGGCCCTTCCAGAGCTGGACCACCCGATCGACCTGCATCTGGTTCGGGTCGGCCTGGGCCAGCGGGACCGGATCGCCGAAGGGCGGGTAGACCAGCACGAACCGGGCCTCGGGATCCTCGGGGGTCTGGAACTGGGAGAGGAACTCGGCGGTCTGTTGTCTCCGGGCCGATTCGATCCGTTCGGCTGCGGCCTGGAGGATCGTCTCCAGTTGGGCCCAGGTTTCTTCCGGCAGCTGTCCCTGAAGCGTCGCGGCCCGCGCAGCAAACTCCTGGAGGACGGTCTCCGTTTGGCTTGGGCTTCTGGGGCTTGTCAGGCTGAAGGCCTGGGGGAAGCCGTAGAAGCGGCCCCATTCGGTCCGTTCCAGCAGCAGGGCCCATTCCGGCTGCGACTGGCCGCCATCGGCGATAGCGTAGTCGGGCACCCAGTTGAAGTGCTCGTTGGTCAGGTCGTAGTTGCCTGTCCGCACGAGGCGCCGGCGGACCTCGACAAAGGCGTCGTCCGCGATGCGGGCATCGAGCTGGGCCAGTGCTTCCGGCGTCGCGTCGGCAGGGATGTCGACCCCGGGCAGGAAGCGGCTGCGCAGCCGGGCCCTGACCGGCTCGCTGAGCTGGAGATACTCGCTCTTGCTCAGCTCGTGGATCTCCTCGCGGGTGACCTCCCCCATGTGGACGCGGCCGCCGAATTCCGGCGCGTCGATCAGTTCGAGCCTGACCACCGGCTGGGGCCAGAATGTCGAGAAACCTTCGTAGACCACCAGGGCCAGCAGGGCGACGATCATCGCCAGTGACAGCCACATCGCCCCGCCGGTCAGCCAGATCATCGGTTCGCCGCGGGCCAGCAGGGGACTGCCCTTGCTTCTTCCCATGCCCACACGCCCGGGGGGGCTGCCCGCGTCGGCTGCGCCTTTGGCCATGGGTTCTTCTGCCAGTTGTGTCATAGTTGGTAGGCCTTCTTGCGGAACCGCAGGCGAATGAGTTCAGCTGCGGTGTTGATCACAAATGTCATCGCGAAGAGCACCAGGGCCGCCAGAAAGAGCGTCCGGAAGTGCAGTTCGTCTTTCGGGGCTTCGGGCAGTTCGACGGCAATGTTGGCCGACAACGTCCGCATGCCGTTGAAGATATTCCACTCCAGCACGGGGATGTTGCCCGCGGCCATCAGGACGATCATGGTCTCGCCGACGGCCCGGCCCAGGCCGATCATCACCGCCGAGAACAGCCCGCTCATCGCCGTGGGGATGATGATCCGCGTGGCGGTCTGCCACGGAGTGGCCCCCGCGCCCAGCGAGGCAGCCCGCAGGTGGTCCGGCACGGTGGACAGGGCGTCTTCGGCGATTGTGTATATGATCGGGATGATCGCGAAGCCCATGATGAAGCCCACGATCAGGGCGTTGCGCTGGTCATACGTGCCCAGGAAGCTCGACCCGCCGCGCGGGTCCCAGCCCAGGGGGGGGGTATTCAGCAAGAGAGAGAACATCCAGGCGACAAACAGCGTGACCACCACGGCCAGGAGGAACTTGCCCAGCTCGATCAACCCGACGAGAGGCGTGGCGAGCCCGCCGCAGAAACCGCGAAGCCACGGGTTGACCACCATGGTCATCAGCACCAGCACGCCCACGCCGGCAGCGGGGATCGTCAGCAGCAGCCAGCCGCTCGTGCCCGTGCCGATCTGCCCGTCCAGCCAGAGCTTGATGTCCCCGGCAAAGAGCAGGTCCTCGATCAAGGGCCCGGCAACCCAGGCCAAACTTGCCCCCAGGCCGATGCACAGCAGCATCAGCGGCAGGCGCAGGGCCGAAAGCGTCCGGGAGATTCGCCCGGGAACCAATTGCCAGAGATACGCCCCCAGCAGCAGGACAAACGGAACCGCGTAGATCGACGTCAGCACGTGCGGGACGATATCTTCGATCAGCGGGGCCAGCACCAGCGCCGCCAGGAAGCCCAGCACGACGCTGGGCAACGAGGCCATCATCTCCACCGTCGGCTTGATGCGACTCTTGAGCTTTGGCGTCAGGAATTCGCTGGTATAGACAGCCGCCAGCATGGCCAGAGGCACGCCGAACAGCAGGGAGTAGGCTGTGGCCTTGATGGTCCCGAAGATCAGAGGCATCATGCCGAACTTCGGCTCGAACGAGTCGTCCCCGCTGGAGGACTGCCACACGTGTTTCGGCTCGGGCGCGCCTTCGTACCAGACCGGCAGGAACAGGGCCTTGAAGTTCGCCTCGGGGTACTTCAGGTCGATCGTCCAGCGATCGAGCTTGCCCTCGGTCAGGGCGTAGACGGCGTCTTCCTTGGGCGCCAGCACGGCCGTCAGGACCTCCTTGCCCTCCTGGGCCGTCAGGTCGATCAGTTCATCCTCGCTGGTCACCTGCAGCAGGCGGACGTGCCCGGAGGCGTGGCCGATCACGGCGATCCGCGTGCGCTGCGAGCTGGAGATGCTCGTAACCGGGCTGTCGGGGCCCGGGAAGTGGTGGGCCGAGATCAGCTTCCAGCCGTCGGCGGGGAACTGCTTCTTTTCGGCCTGGTCCTTGTATCGTCGGCGGAACCAGGCATTGACCTCTCCGGAGGAGTCTCCGACCAGCAGCGTCGCCCGTCCCAGCAGGAAGGCGATCTGGCTGACCTCCCGCCCACTGGTCTCGACCAGGTCGACGCGCTCGACCAGTTCGGGCGCATCCATGTCGCGAATATCGTATCGTTCCAGCTGCCCGTTCTTCCAGACCAGGTAGACGGTGTCGCCGGCCCCGGCCATCATCATCCACTGGGGCAGGCCTTCCTCACCGCCTGCATCGATCTGGAAATCCCCGCCGGAGAGAACCAGGCGGATTTCGCCGGTCATGAGGTTCTCGATCTCGCGGATTGCCCGCACAAAGACCTTGCCCGACGATGTCAGGATCGAAACGATCGGCCCCGATGCCCTCTGGGCCCGGTCGATCCGGACCAGTTTCTCGGTTTCACTGACCTGCACCGGGTCGGACAGCTCCAACTGCACGTCGTGGACGCGCAGGCCCGAGGCGGTCTTCATGACCACCTTGTTCTCGAAGGTAGCCCGGCCGGTGTTCAGCTGCAGGTTGTCGAACTTCTCCGGCAGCGTCCCTTCCGCTGCCAGTTGGGCGGTGAACTTGATCTGCCCGATACGAACCGTGCCGTCATCGAACGCCAACGCCACCTTGCTGCGATCGATCGAGAACGACCAGGCGGTCAGGGTGCGTCCCTCGGCCAGGTCATCCTCGTGCAAGGTCTGGCCGTTGTCGAGGCGGAAGACCCGCAGCTGGCCCGTCGGGCTGAACAGCCATCCGGTGGTCTGGTATTCGTCGACCGCCATGACGGGCTCGTCGGGGGCCGATTCGATCGCCACGGCCGGTTTGTGCTCCGCCTCGGGGGCCGAGAACAGCGGCAGGACCTTCCAGAGCAGAACGAGGCAGACCAGCGAGACGGAGATGATCGTCCCAATGCCGCCGATCGCGATGAGCTTGCCGGCGAATTTGTCGGCGAGCCTGACGCTGAGCCTGGTTGTGTGGGCCCGGCTGTAGCCGGTGTACCCGGAGTGTTTTTCTGGCATGTGTCTCAAACTCCGCGTCCGGGGCGAGGGCGGCAAGTCGCTCTCGCCCCGGATCGCCGAGGTCTCAAGCCCGGCCGGTCTTACCCTCCAGTCCGTCCGCCGGGCGTGTCAAACGTTCAGAACAGTCCCGGCCTTACTTCTTGGCCGGTTCGATCTTGATGCCCAGATCCGCCAGGGACTTCTGGGCGATCCGGAAGCCGACCGGGAAGTACCCGTCCTTGAGCACGTCCTTCTGGCCGGCGGCGCTGAAGACGTACTTGACGAATTCGCGGCGGAGCGGATCCAGCTGGGTGTTGGGCTTGTGGTTGACGTACATGTAGAGGAAGCGGGCCAGCGGGTATTCGCCGGAGTAGGCGTTGTCGGCGATGGCTTCGACGAAGTTGCCTTTCTCTACGGCCAGGGGTACGGCGCGGACGTCGGCGGTCTTATAGCCGATGCCGCTGTAGCCGATGGCGTACTTGTCGGACGCACAGGCCTGCACTACGGCCGAGGAGCCGGGCTGTTCCTTGACCGTGTCCTTGTAGTCGCCGCCGAACAGCGCGTTGCCCTTGAAGAAGCCGTACGTGCCCGACGCACTGTTTCGCCCGTAGATGCTGATGGGCTTTTTGGCCCACTCGCCGGTCAGGCCCAGGTCGCCCCAGGTGCGGATGTCGGACGGGTAGCCGCCCTTGCGGGTCTTGGAGAAGATCGCGTCGATCTGCTTGAGCGTCAGGCCCTTGATGGGGTTGTCCTTGTGGACGTAGACGGCCAGCATGTCGATCGAGGTCGGCAGGGCGGTGGGTTTGTAGCCGAACTTCTCTTCGAACTGGTCGATTTCCTTGCCCTTCATCTCGCGGCTCATCGGGCCGAAGGTCGAGGCGCCGGTAATCAGCGCCGGCGGGGCGGTCGAAGAGCCCTTGCCTTCGATTTCGACCTTCACGGCCGGGTACATCTTGATAAAGCTCTCGGCCCAGAGGGTCATCATGTTGTTCATCGTGTCCGAACCGACGGACTTGATCGACCCGGACACGCCGCTGACGGGCTTGTAGGCCGGCAGCTTGGGATCGACCTTCACTTCGGCCATCGCGGCTGTGGCGATCAGGGCGATCAGGGCCAGGGGGATGCATTTCTTCATTGTCGCTTCTCCTGTTGCATTGCGAGTCAACTTCTTTATGAGGTTGCCGCACGCGACCGTCTCGCGTTGCGGTCTTGGGCTTTGGGTTTTCGGATCGACCGGACCAGCGTGGCCCGGATGCGGTGCTGCTGGAGCCAGCCGTCGACCTTGGCGGCGATCTCGTCCCTGGCCTGCCTGTACGAGCGAAGACGCTGCTCGAGCCGCCCGGTCGTCTCGGGGCGGCAGACAGACCACACCTGGTGGTCTTCCCGCAGGGGCAGGGGCAGATCATCGAGGGATTCGGCCGGCTCCAAGACGATTACGTAGTCAAAGGAAGACATCACCGCCAGGTCGGCCAGGGGGCGGATGCGGCTGTCGGGCAGCGACAGGCCGATCTCCTCCAGGACCGCCACGGCGATCGGATCGACCGATTCCTGCTCGCACCCGGCAGCGGTGACTTCCAGCATGCTCGGGGCACGGTCTTCCAGGAAGGACTGGGCCATGCGGACCCGGCAGGCGCATTGGTCGGATACGATCAGCACGCGAAGCCGCGAGCGGTCGGTGGACCCCCGGTCGTTCTTCTTGAGCACCAGGGCCCGGCGGAGCATGTCCTCCCGGACGCGACCTTCGATGCGGGCGTGTCGCTGGACCCAGCCGACGGCCTCGCTGGCAGCGGGGTTGTCCTCGGCCTGGTTGATCGCGAAGTAGTGCCACCTCCCCCGAGGCCACGTCGTTACCAGGCCCGCGGCGACAAGCACCTGCAGGTGTCGGCTGACCGTAGAGGCAGCCAGCCCGAGGATCTCGGTAATCTGGGCCAGGCAGAGGGGCCTGTCCTGGAGGACCAGCAGAATCCGCAGGCGACTTTCGTCGGCGACCGCCTTCAAAATGGCATGGGCTGCTTCCATTCCTCCGCCATTGTGCTTCGCTTTGTATCGAATTGTATTAGCGTTCTATTAAGGATTCGTTAAGAACGCAGCCGATCGGCAAGTGTCACGGTAAAGATATGAAAATGCAGGACTTGAGAAAATGGCATCCGTTGACGGAAGGGGGTGCTTTTCGCCGAAATCGGACAAATGTAACCGGAATGTGAAGGTCCGTCCCGCTCCGGCCCAGCCCGATCGCAAAGAAGCTCCCGACCCGGGAAGCTCGAACCTCAGCCGCGGACTTGTCCGTGGTCCAGACCCCCGTCATATGCCGCAGCCAGGTGGTGTTTGAGCAGCACCCAGATCAGCAGGTCCAGCGGAATCGCCAGAATCAACCCCGCCGGGCCGAACAGGTTGCCCCACAGCAGTACGGTAAACAGCGTGACGATGGGGGGGATCTTCACCGCCTTGCGCATCACCATCGGCGTGAGGAAGTAGGACTCGATCGTCTGGACAATCAGATACACCGCCGCGACGCCGATGACCTGCGTGGTTCCCTGCAGGGCGGCGACGAGCATCGCGGCCACCAGTGTCAGCAACGGCCCGAACGTCGGGACAATCTGGGCCAGGCCCGCGAACAACCCCAGGGCAGCGGCAAGCTTCAGGCCGATCAGCCAGAAGCCCACCCCGGAAACCACGCCGATGACCGTCATGCTGAACAGCGTGCCGATGACCCACCAGCGCAGCTCGGGGACCAGTTCGCCGATCGCCCGCCGAGTCGGCTCGCGCCGCTGCGGGGTCAACAGCCGCAACGCCGGGCTGATCAGCTTCTCCGGCGGGAACGAAAGCAGGTAGATCGTCGAAATGACCACCACCGTCAACCCGATCGCCACGCCCAGGGCCACGTCCAGCACCGACTGGACGGCCTGGGCCATCTTCTTGCCCGTCAAAAGCGACATCAATCGGGCCGACATCCCCTCCAGCGTCAGGTTCTCCTCCAGGCCGAAGGCCTGCGAAACCCCCGCAAGCTTCTCGTTGATCTGCTCCTGGAGCTGGTCGGAGTTGTTTACCACGTCGGATACCGGACCGGCCATCGACCAGCCGACCAGGCCCAGGGACGCTGCCAGCAGCAGCAGCACCGCCAGCACGGCCGCGACCGCCTGCAGACCCGCCGGACCGGGGATACGGACCGCCAGGGGTTTTAGAGCCGCGGCCACCGCCGCCGAGGCCAGCAACCCCATGATCGTAAACTGAAAAGCCGGCAGGAACCGCAGCGCCAATATCAGCACCAGGGCCCAGAAAAACAGGGCCACCAGCGTGCGGATCAGCGGATTGTGTGAGCGGTGAGGCTCCTTCTGGTCGCTGTGGTCCCGACCGTCGCCGTGCTGCTCCTGGGATTCTGCCATATCGCTGCCTCCATTCGTCATTTGCAAGAATGGTAGCAGCCAGCCGGGCCGATTCACTCCTTCTGCTGATCCTGCCTTACCTTACCGTGGACTCCCAGGAGCTTGAGAATCTCGTCGGCCACCAGGATCGAACCGCTGACCGCCACGACCAGCAACCAGTCAAACCAGGTCAGCGGGACGGTCTTGAAGATCGCATGGCCGATCGGCGTCTGGACGGCGAGGATCTGCAGCACGATCGCCGCGCCCAGGCCCACCAGCAGCCAGCGATTGCTCAGCAGGCCGACCTTGAAGATCGAATCGTGGCGGCTGCGGGCGTTGAGCGCCTGGAACCACTGGAAGGCCGACATCGTCGCAAAGGCGATGGTTATCGCGTGCTGCTCCGTGCCGCCGTATTCCAGCTCCAGCCAGAACAGCAGCAGCGTTCCGATGGCCATCAACGGCGTCAAAATCGCCATCCGCCGCAGGGCGACCTTGTCCAGCAGGGAGGCCTTCGGGTCGCGCGGCGGGACGCCCAGCACGTCGCCATGTTGCGGCTCGACGCCCAGGGGCACGGTGCAGGCCCCGTCGGTTACCAGGTTGACCCAGAGGATCATGATCGCCGTCAGCGGCAGGGGCAGGCCGACAATCAACGCACCCAGCAGCGTCAGGATCTCGCCGAGGTTGGTCGCCAAGAGGAAGTAGACCACGCGCCGCAGGTTGTTGTAGATGCTGCGTCCTTCCTGGACGGCCTGGACGATCGTGGCGAAGTTGTCGTCGGTCAGGACCATGTCGGCCGCTTCCTTGGCGACCTCCGTTCCGGTCACGCCCATGGCCACACCGATATCGGCGCCTTTCAGGGCCGGGGCATCGTTGACGCCGTCGCCGGTCATCGCCACGATGTGGCCCCGGTCCTTCAGGGCAGAGAGAATCTTGAGCTTGTGGCTGGGCGAGACGCGCGCGAAGACGCCGACTTCCAGGGCAGCATCAGCCAGGGCGTCGGGGTCCATTTCCTCGGCTTCGGCGCCGGTCAGGGCCTTGTCCGATTCGGTCATGCCCACCGCCCGGGCAATGGCCAGTGCGGTCGATGCGTGGTCGCCGGTAAGCATGATCGGCCGGATGCCGGCGCGCCGGGCCGCGGCGACCGCCCGGGCCGACGACTCCCGCGGCGGGTCCATCATCCCCCACAGGCCCACGAAGGTAAGGCCCTCCTGCACGTCGGCGTCATCGACGTGGTCACGTCCGGATTCGATGTCCTTGACCCCGCCAGCCAGGACGCGCAACGCCCGGCTGGACAGGTCCTCGTTGGCCTGGCGGATCTGCTCGCGGTAGGCGTCGGTCAACTCCTGTCGCTGCCCGTCGATCAGCGCGTGCGTGCAGTAGGGCAGGATCGCGTCGAACCCGCCCTTGACCAGCAGCCGCGGGGACCGGTCGGCCCGGCCGTGCAGGGTGGCCATGTACTTGGTCACACTGGAAAACGGGATCTCGTCCAGCCGCGGATTGTCCTGTTCCAACTGGTCCCGGTCGATGCCCGCCTTGGCTGCCGCGGTCAGCAGGGCCCCCTCGGTCGGGTCGCCGATGACGTGCCATCGACCGCCCTCCTGCTGCAGATGGGCGTTGGAGTCCAGCACGCCGATCTGAAGCAGCAGGCGGATCGAGTCGGGCAGTTCGCCCGGGCCGCCATCGCCCGAGCGGACCTCCCCGTCCGGGGCGTAACCCTCGCCGGTAACCTGCCAGTGCTTGCCCTCTGCCCAGAGGCCGGTGACGGTCATCTGGTTCTTGGTAATCGTTCCCGTCTTGTCCGAACAGATCACCGTGGTCGAGCCCAGCGTTTCCACGGCCGGCAGGCGACGGATGATCGCGTTGTGGCCCGCCATCCGCTGTACACCCAGGGCCAGCGTCACCGAAATCACCGCCGGCAGGCCCTCGGGAATCGCCGAGACCGCCACGGCCACCGAGAACATGAGCATCTCGAAAATCGCCCCGCCGGAAAAATCGCTCCGCAGCACGCCCAGGCCGAACACCAGTCCGGCCAGGGCGATCCCGCCGATGCCCAGAATCTTGCCCAGCTTGGTCATCCGCTTCTGCAGCGGCGTCGCTTCCCGCTCGGCCGAGCGGACCTGCTCGGCGACCTGCCCGATTTCGGTGTCCATGCCCGTGGCGGTCACGATGGCCCGGCCCCGTCCGTCGGTTACCGCCGTCGACATGAACACCATGTTCTTCCGGTCGGCCAGCAGGGCGTTCTCCCCGACCGGCTCGACGGTCTTGCCCGCCGGCTGGGACTCACCGGTCAGGGCCGATTCATCGATTGCCATCTCCTCGATGTCCAGCAGCCTCGCATCGGCCGGAACCACGTCGCCGGATTCCAGTTGGATCAGGTCGCCCGGGACCAGTTCGGCCGCCGGGACCGTTTCGATCTGCCCGTCGCGGATCACCGTCGCCTGCGGGGCCGACATCTGTCGCAGCGCAGCCAGGGCGCCCTCGGCGCGGAACTCCTGGACGAAGCCCAGGATCGCGTTGAGCACCAGCACGCCGACAATCACGTACGCATCGACGCGATGGCCCCCGACGAACGAAACCACCGCCGCACCGATCAGCAGCCAGATCAACGCGTCCTCGAATTGGTGGAGCATCATCCGGATCGCAGATGTCCCCTCGCCGGCCGAGAGTTCATTGCGCCCGTACTTCTCCAGCCGGCCCGCTGCCTCGGTCGCCCCGAGGCCCGAAAGGCTGCTGCCAAGCTGCTCCTGGACCTCCCGGTTTTCCATGGTGTGCCACGGACGCTTTGTCTTCTGCTGGCTCATGATTCCCTTTCCTGCTTGATAGGTGTGGCCACATCATGCATGCAAAGGCCCCGGCAGGCAAGGCGCTGGGTCCGGGAAGAACGCTCACCGCACATTGGCACTGGCTTTGATACTTGCACTGCTCTGCAGCCCGGTTGCAGCAAGTGGTGGAATGATCCAGTCGGCTGCTTGGACCGGCGCCGGCGACGGCCGGAGCTATGAGGACGCCAACAACTGGGATGACGACATTCTCGGCGGGCCGGACCTGGTCACAGGTGCTGCCTGGACCCAAAACCTTGTACTGACGGACACCGCTGACCGTGATGTGAAATGGCGCGACCGGATTGTGTTGTCCAGTGTCTCCGGCGACCGGAGGATCTACTGGGAGGGCACGGCCGAGCCGGTATGGATATCGAGCGGTCTGAGGATCAGCGGGGCCGGGACGGTCAGCCTGGAAAGTGACGTCAACCTGATCATGCATGGCGAGATCCTCGTGGCGGATGCAGATTCCCGACTGGTGGTCACCGGGGGATCGCTTCGGGCTCCGCCCCGTTCGATGCAGGCTTGCGTGTCGGCTTCCGCAACGGCCTGTCCGGCCACCTGTTCTACGAGTACTACCGCAGCTGCGGCGACGGCGTCGAAGCCCACAGCATATCCGCGGGCCTGCGATACGACTTCTAGCCTGTTCGGCCATATCTTTTGGCAGATGGTTCTTGTTCCCTGCAGCCTGATCCGCTCTGATATGGAGATAGGTGCTGAACTGTTGCGGTTCAGCTCCACATCTTTTGCTTTGAAAGGAGTTGGGCATGTTCAGGCAACGGGTTCTGGTGGGGATGCTGGGTGTACTTCTGGCCGGCGCGGCGGCTTCGGCGCAGATGATGGAACTGGTTGAGGAGGAAGGTTTCGTATCTGAGCCGATCGACGTGTCTGATCGTAACGATCCGGACGGGCTGATCGAAGAAGCCCGGGAGATGCTCGATTGCTGGGATTCCGACGCCGAGATCCTGGCGAGGCGTGCGGTCGAGCTGGCCCCCAAACGCGCCGAAGCGCATGTGGTATTGGGCAGAGCTTTGGCTTTCAACGACCAGCCGCAGAAGGCACTGGAAAGCTTCAACAAGGCGATTCAGTTGTCGGACCGACCCGCCGAGGCCCTGAGCTGGCGGGCAGAGGCGTGGCAGAAACTGCGGAAGCACGACAAGGCCAAGGCCGACCTGGACCGCGCGATCGTCCTCGACCCGGTCAACTGGCGGTACTACCAGGCGCGGGCGGATTTCTGGTGGAACCACGGGGCGACGGACAAGGCCATGAAAGACACGGAACTGGCCTGGAAGCTCTGCCAGGAGCTGGCCAAGAAGGAAGATGCCGAAGAGAAGATGGATCTCCGTACTGACCTGGCCTACCTGGCTGCGGAAGCGGGGGCATTCGAGAAGGCACTGGAGGTCTCGGACGGCCTGCAGAAGGCCGAAGAAGACTGG
Organism: Phycisphaerae bacterium; assembly: GCA_046541415.1. Taxonomy (GTDB): domain Bacteria; phylum Planctomycetota; class Phycisphaerae; order SM23-33; family SM23-33; genus CAZOVB01. Next base: position 31,241 of record JBKHDI010000028.1, read on the forward strand.
GTCAAGCAGACCTACTGGGACGTCCGGGCAGAAGTCTACGCCGGGCAGGGCCAGTACGAAAAGGCCATCGCCGAAATCAGCAAGGTTATCCAGAACACCGAATCTGTGACCTACGCCTTCTCCTGGCGAGCGGAATACAAGCTCAAGCAGGGGCGTTTCACCGCTGCGATCGCGGATCTGACGGTGGTCGCTGCCGCCGATGGCGAGGCGATGGATTACGCAGCCAGGGGCAGAGCTTACGCCTTGTCGGGCGACATGAAACGCGCCATGGCCGATGCGAAAACCGCCGTAGAAGGGGATGATTGGGACGGGTCCGGCGCCGATCTGATGGGCATTCTGCACCTGATCGAGGGTCGAAACAAACAGGCCGCCGAAGCCTTCGAGCGATCCCTGGCCAAGGAGCCGGATTACCACTACGCCTTGCTGCTGCGGTACATCGCGGCCAACCGGGCCGGTGACGCCTCAGCGGCTGAGGAACTCCAGAAGGCCTGGGACGAGCTGTACTACAAGGAGTACATCGGCGCCAGGCTGCTCGCCTTGCTGCTGGGCAAGATCGACGCCGAGCAGCTTCTTGTCGCGGCAGGCAAAGAGCCCGCCCACGCACAGGCCGAACTGCGAAACGATGCTGGCTATGTCATCGCCAACGCCGCGTTGATTCGGGGCGACAAGCAGACCGCCCTGAAGTGGCTGGAGAAGGTCGCCAGGCAGGCCGGGCCTGCCAACGTCACGCGCCTGCTGGCCCAGGCGGATCTGGCGCGCCTCAAGCCCGAAGAGTGACCCGCCATTCCGCCGGCGTCTATTCGTGACGCAGGGCGGTGATCGGGTCCAGGCGCGCCGCCCGCATGGCGGGGTAGAGGCCGCTGATCAGGCCGACCAGAATCGCCATGGCAAACGGCAGCAGCAAGGTCCAGTTGGCGACAACGGGGCGGAAGTCCATGAAGTCCTCGATCAGCGAGGGGGCCGCCTTGCCCAGGGCAATGCCAACCAGCCCCCCCAGTGTCGTCAGGGCGACTGCCTCGACGAGAAACTGCAGGACGATGTCGCCGCGGCGGGCGCCCAACGCCCTGCGGATGCCGATCTCCCGCGTCCGCTCGGTGACGCTGGCGAGCATGATGTTCATGATGCCGATCCCTCCGACGACCAGGCTGATCGCCGCAATGCCGAACAGCGTGATGTTCCAGAAGCGTCGCTGCTCGGCCATCGCGCGGATCTGGGCCAACGGGACGCGGACGGTGTAGTCGGGCCTGTCGTGGAAGCGGGCCAGGAGGTTCTCCGCGACTTCCTGCCCGGCCAGGACGGCCTGTTCGTCGGCCATCTGCATGATCAACTGGCTGACCTCGACGCGTTCTGCCTGGTCGTCGTCGCCGCCGGGGGGCACGCTGACCGGGCCGAACATGTTCATCGCCGTCTGCCAGGGGATCACGGCGCAGCGGCTGGCATCGACGTTCTGCCCGGTAATCGAATCCGGCAGGGGCTCCATCACGCCGACGACGGTAAAGGGCTGGCCGTTGAGGCGGACGGTCTGCCCGATCGGGTCGCGGTAGGTGAAGATCTCGCGGATCAGCGGCCCGGTCAGGACGATCACCGCCTTGGACTGCGGGAAGATCGCGTTATCGGAGTGGGTGATGAATCGCCCGCGGACGATGCTGACCCGGGCCAGTTCCGCATAGAGCGGGCTGGATGCGATGACGGTGACCTGGTGGTTCTTGCCCGATTTGTGGATGCGTTTGGTGGTCTGGTGTGTCACCACGTGCTGGCGGACGCGGGGAATGTTGTCGACGAGGCGCTCGACGTCCACGTGCGTCAGGCCGTACTTCTCCGTGCCTTCGGAAGAATCCGAGGCCTCCATGTTCTCTACCGGCGGCTTGACCGATTGGATGAGGATGTTGTCCGTGCCAAGCCGCCGCAGGGCCTGGCTGGCCGCGGCCGAGGCGCCCTCGTTGATCGCCAGCATGGCCACCACGCCCCAGACGCCGAAGATGATCCCCAACGCAGTCAGCGACGACTGGACCTTGTGGACCCAGAGGTTCCCGATCGCCAGGCGGATATTGTCCGAGAGTTTGGTAAGAGGCTTCATGCCTGCATCCGCGCCGGTTGGTTCTGCGTGTCGGATTCGATCTGCCCGTCGGCCAGGCGGATGACCCGCTGGGCCCGGGCGGCGACGTCGTCTTCGTGGGTAACCATGATGATCGTCCTCCCGCGCAGGTGCAGGCGGTCGAACAGGTCGAGGATCTCGGCGGTGGTCTCGGAATCCAGGTTGCCCGTCGGCTCGTCCGCCAGCAGGACCACCGGGTCATTCGACAGCGCCCGGGCGATGGCCACGCGCTGCTGCTGGCCGCCGGAGAGCTCCGAGGGCTTGTGGCCGAGGCGATGGCCCAGTCCGACCGTCTCGGCCAGTTCGGTACTTCGGACGCGCCGCTGGTGACGAGGCATGCCCTGGTAGAACAGCGGGACCTCGATGTTCTCCTCGATGGTCAGGCCGGCTATCAGGTTGAAGCTCTGGAAGATGAACCCGATCCGCTTGTTCCGCACGTCGGAAAGCTGGCGGTCGGACATCTGGCTGACCTCCTCGCCGGCCAGCCAGTATTCGCCGTGGCTGGGCCTGTCCAGACAGCCCAGCACGTTGAGCATCGTACTCTTGCCCGAGCCGGAATGGCCCATGATGGCTACGTACTGGCCCGCGCCGATCGCCATGTCGATCCCCTGCAGCGCTACGACGCCAGGCCCGATCGGGTAGATCTTCCAGAGCTGGCGCAGGTCCACCAGGTCGCTCATGCAGCCGCCTCCTGGCTGCCCGCATCGTCGGTCGAGTCGCTGTCGTCCTGGTCTTCGCTCTCGGGGCGGGTTTCGGGCAGTTCGGTCTCTTCCGGCTCGACCTTGCGCATCGGATCGCTGGAAGGGCGGGTCAGGCGGACGATGTCCCCGGCCTCCAGCCCGGAGAGGATCTGGACGCGCTTGGCGTTCGAGCCGCCGACGGTGACCTGCACCTTCTGCCACCCGCCGTCGCTGACGCGGTAGGCGAAGTAGTTCTCGCCCTCGGGGAAGACGGCGGCGACGGGCACCTGCAGGACTTCGTCCAGCTCGTCGAGGATCATCTCGATCTTGGCCGACATCTTCGTTTTCAGGTCCAGCTGCTGGGCGTCGCCGTCGAACTCGATGGCCACCTTGAAGACCTTGATGTCGCGGTTGCGCCGGTCCTGTTGTTCCGGCTGGGGTGCGACCCAGTCGACGTAGCCGGTGTAGACGCGGGAGGGGAAGGCATCGAGGCGGATGAGGCAATCGATGCGCTGCTCGGACTGCATGCGGGCCTTGACCTGCTCGATCATCGATTCGTAGACCTTCGTCTGCACGCGGATCGAGGAGACGTTCGGGATGATCATCAACTGGTGGCGCGGGCGGACGTCTTCGCCGACGGCGACTTTGATATTCCGCCACCAGGGCCAGGAGTCGTAGACCACGAAGCCCGTCTTGGCGGCCCGGACGATGCGCTTGTTGTCCCACATGTCCTGGAACTCTTCGTACTTGGTCTTGTGGTCCTGCCAGGACTTTTCCTTGTACTTCAGTTCGGTCTCGGATATCTGCAGTTCGGCCTGGTACTCGATCCGGGCCCGCTCCAGCCCCAGTTCGGAGGAGGCGACGGCGGCCTCCAGACGCTGGATTTCGCGCGGGTGGTCGTATTCGACAAGCATGTCCAGCTTGGACTTGGCCTTCGTCTCGGCCAGCTTCAGGCGGTCGACCGACAGTTGCTCGGCCTTGAGGTCGTTTTCGCTGTAGGGGCTGCCGAGTTTGGGATCGGCGTTGATTTCCTTCTTGAAGTTCAGTTTCTCCTCGGCCAGTCGGCGGTCGCGTTCGGCCAGGGCGATCTCCTGGCGGTGTTCGGCCAGTTTGATCGGATACTCACCCTGGCGGTAGCGTTTCAGATCGGCCTTGGAATCCTTGACGGCCTGGATGGCCGAGGCGAGCATGTTGGCCAGTTCCTTCTTCTTCAGTTCGAGGTTCCGCTGGATGCGGAGGAAGGCTTCATGGGACGAATCGGTGGCCAGTTCTTCCCGTTCGACGGCCTCCTCCAGCGCGTTGCACTCGAACTCCAGGACCTTCTCGCCTTCCTTGACCGGCGATCCGTCGGGGACGACGAAGCGGATCGTCGCGTTCCAGGGCAGTTCGTTGCGGATGATCTCCTTGTCCTCGGCCTCGGTCTCGCCGGACGTGTTCAGCGTCACGCGCATCGGCCCGCGGGTGACCTGGGCAGTTTCCCCGACGTCCTGGCCGGTCGCGTCGGGGCTGGTGACCATAAAGGCTGCTGCCACCACGACACCCGCGGCCAGGACCGCCCCGATCAGCCACTTGCGCCAGGGTTTTGCCTTGGCCTCAGCCTTCTTCGTCCTCGGCAGGGGACGAGGGGGGGTGCTGCCGGAGGTACTCGTAGCGTCGGGCGAGTCGGTCGAATCGGATCGGGTCGGGTCGCTCATAAATCAAGCCTTCTTCATCTGCGCCGATCATGCCCAGCGTGGCCAGGAATCGCAGGCGCGTTGTGGTGTATGCGACAATAGCGGCCGTCAGCCCGTTCTGCGAGTTCCGCAGGGCCTCTTCGGCTTCCAGAACATCGCGGGCTGAGGCCTGTCCCTGTTTCTGCTGGAGCACAGCCAGCTTGCGCCGACGCTCGGCGATCTGGAAACTCCTCAGCTGCAGTTGATACGTCCGGCTGGTACGCAGAAGTTCGCGATATGTCTGGCGAACGTCCAGGGCGATCTCGTCTTCCAGCAGGTCCAGCTGTCGTTTGGCGCGGTTCAGGGCGATCAGCGCATTGCGGTAATTGTTGCGGTTGGCGGTCTGGTCGATCGGGTAATGGAATTCTAGTCTCGCCGTCCGCTGCGAACGATGGGGTTGGAGGCGATAGAACTCGGTTTCTTCCGTGCCCGGCACGGCCAGGCCCAGTTGCAGGTCCAGCTGCGGCAGGAACTCATCGGCTGCCAGGGTGATGTTCCGGTCGGCGTCGCGCAGGGCGGCGCGGCTGCGCATGACCTCCGGGCGGGACATCAGGGCCACTTCGACCGCGTCGGTTTCGTCCAGCGGCAGGGGGGGCAGTTGTCCGGCCTCGGTGGCCATGCTCCGAAGCTCCAGCAGCGCGTCGGGGTAGTTCAGGCGGATCCGCGCGACCAGGGGCAGGCCCAGCAGGAGCTTATAGCTGTCGAGGCTGTCTCGGTAGGCCTGCTGCTGTCGCTGCTGGCGGATCCGGGCGTCCAGGAGGTTCTGCTCGGCCTGGTCCTGCTGGATCGGCGAGACCTGCCCGCCGCGGACCTGCACGCGCGTCAGTTCGAGCGTCTGCTGCAGCCGCCGGATGTTCTCGGTCTCGTTTTCCAGCTCGTCGCGCTGCTGCAGGACGCGCCAGTACTGCGAGAACACATTGGCCACGAACGTCTGCGTGAAGCGGTCGTACTCGAAGAGCGTAAAGAGGAAGTCCCTCTCGCGGCGGTACTGGGCCTCGTAGGCGATCCCCCGCCAGGCGCCCTGGAGCAGCGGCTGGGTGAAGCTGGCCGAAAGGGCCGAGCCGACCGTCGTGTCCGTCCCGCCCAGCAGGTCGCTGACCACCTGCAGCGTCGCTGCCAGGGCCAGCACGCCGCCCTGGGCGAACCGACGTGTCAGCGAGACCTCACTGTCGCTGGTGGCGACGAGTTGTTCTCCGGCCTGGCCCTCGTTGCCGATACGCTGGCCGAAGATATCCCCGGCCAGCTGTCCCTGCACGAGCTGCCAGTTCCAGTCGCGCCGGCTCGTCCCGAGAAACAATGCTGCGCGGTAGAGTTCTTCGCGGCGGTCCTGGAAGGCCCGGCTGTTGGCCAGGGCGATCTCCACGCAGTCGGTCAGTTCGAGCATGACCGCCTCGCCGGCCCGCAGGGGGATCTGCTTGTCGTTGAGGACGATCTGCCCGTCTGCCCCGGCCATGTAGGGGTCGTACGATACCGAGTAATCCGTCGAAGGGCTGGGGTCGCCGACCACCTCGCGGCCGTAGGAGATCACGCCATAGGCCACCGCGTCGGCCTGGCGGGCGTATTGGGCGGGGGTGCATCCGGACAGACCGATCGAGAGGATCAGTCCAGCCGCGATCTCCGGGATCAGGCAGAATGGGCCAAGGCGATTCAATTTCATCTCGTGCTGCTTGCGGGGCTGGACGGCGTGGACCATCAGCCCTGGGACACAGCCCCTTATGGCGGCGGGAAACTATACCGGGCGGGTGACACAGTCTCTTGTCTTCAGCTGCCTGGGAAACTTCTGTCACGCACTCTAGGCCAAATGGAAACGGCGAAACAGTCATTGTAGCTCAGCGGGCAGGAAACTCCAAGTCTCTGCCCGCGAATTCGCGCCAAAAAGGATCCGCCGGTCGCCGCGAGCCCTGCGGCGAAGCGCCCCGGAACTGGAGCCCGACCGACCGCTTTGCCGACAAGAGTAGCTGGGCGGGGCTTCGGACAGTTGCCCCCGCCGCAGGGGTATCGCCCAACCCGGGCGATCGGGCCCGCCCGAACCGGGCGGCTTGTGAACGCCTCTGAGTTTTCATAGAATGAGCCGGACTTGATCAAGAAGAATCACCGCGGCTAGGCCGCTGGATATACAGTACCAGAACCTGGAGTACACATGGAACGGTCCGCGATCGCCTTTATCGGAAACTACCTGCCGCGTCGGTGCGGCATTGCAACCTTTACCCACGACCTGGCCGAGGCAGTCGCCACACAGATGGGCGCATCGCCGGAAGAATGCTTCGTCCTGGCGATGAACGATCAGCCGGAAGGCTACCCGTACCCCAACCGCGTCCGCTTCGAAGTCCGACAGAATACCCAGGCCGACTACCGCCTCGGCGCCGAGTTTCTCAACGTCCACCAGGCCGACGTGGTCTGTCTGCAGCACGAGTACGGTATCTTCGGGGGCCAGTGCGGCTCGCACATCCTCGGGCTGCTGCGGCGCCTGCAGAGGCCGCTGGTCGTTACGCTGCACACCGTCCTGAAAGAGCCCAACGAAGAGCAGAAGGTCACGATGGAAGAGATCGGCCGCCTGGCCGACCGTCTGGTCGTGATGAGCGACGTGGCCCACGACATCCTCAACGACGTCTTCGACGTGCCCAAGGAGAAGGTCGTCACGATCCCGCACGGCATCCCGGACGTGCCCTTCATCGACCCGAGCTTCTACAAGGACCAGTTCAACGTCGAGGGACGCAAGGTCATGCTCACTTTCGGGCTGCTCTCGCCGGGCAAGGGCATCGAATACGCCATCGACGCCCTGCCGCCGGTGGTCAAGAAGTACCCCGAACTGATTTACATCGTACTGGGCGCCACCCACCCGCACGTCAAGAAGGAATCCGGCGAGGAATACCGCAACTCCCTGCAACTGCGGGTCAACGAGCTGGGTCTGGCCGACAATTTCAAGTTCGTCAATCGCTTCGTGGACATCTCGGAACTCTGCGAGTATCTCGGGGCGGCCGACCTGTACGTCACGCCGTACCTCAACGAAGCCCAGATCACCTCCGGGACGCTGGCCTACGCGATGGGGGCCGGCAAGGCCGTCGTCTCCACACCGTACTGGTATGCTGAAGAGATGCTCTCCGACGGCCGGGGGCGGCTGGCGCCGTTCCGCGACTCGGAAAAAATGTCCGAGCACCTGCTGAACCTGCTGGACAACCCCGTGGACCTGAACTCCACCCGGAAGTCTGCTTACCAGTACTGCCGCCGGATGATCTGGTCGCGCGTCGCCCAGGACTACCTCGACCTGTTCCAGGAGGCCAAGGACGCCTGGGTCGAGAAACGCCACAAACTCGTCCGCAAAACGCCCGCCCTGGCCCAGACCTCCGAAGAGCTGCCCGAACTGGACCTGCGACACCTGCGGACGATGACCGACGATACGGGCATCCTGCGACATTGTCATTACTCCACGCCCAACCGCCGCAGCGGCTACAGCACCGACGACAACGCCCGCGCCCTGATCTGCGCGGCGATGTGCTGGGACCAGGAACGCAACGAAGAGGCCCTGGGGCTGATTCAAACGTACCTGGCCTACCTCGACTACGCGTTCGACCCGGCCAAGAAACGCTTCCGAAACCGGATGGACTACGGACGACACTTCCTGGAGGACGACACCTTCAGCGAGGACGCCCACGGCCGGGCCATGTGGGCCCTGGGCCTGGCGGTGGCCCTCTGTCCGCACGAGTCGATGATCGCCCTGGCCACGCACCTGTTCACCGAGGGTCTGGAGGTGGTCGACACCTTTAACGCCCCGCGGGCCTGCTCGTTCGCCATGGTGGGCATCCAGGCGTACCTGCGACGCTTCGGCGGCGACAGCGAGGCCCGGCGCCACCGCAGCACGCTGGCTGAAAAGATCAAGTCGGCCTTCGACCAGCACGCCAGCGACGACTGGCCCTGGTGCGAGCCGACGGTCACCTACGCCACCGCCCGCATCCCCCATGCCCTCTTGATGGCGGGCAAGTGGATTCCGCGCGGCGAGCTGATCGACACCGGCAAGCTAGCCCTGGAGTGGTTGATCCGCATCCAGACCAATGAAGACGGCATGTTCTCGTTTGTCGGCACGGAAGGCTGGTACCCGCGAGGGGGCAACAAGGCCCACTTCGACCAGCAGCCCATCGAGGCCCACGCGATGGTCGAGGCCTGCATCGAGGCCTACCGCGTAACACGCGAGCAGCACTGGCTGGAGCACGCCCGGCGGGCCTTTAACTGGTTCCTCGGCGACAACGACCTGCGCACGCCGCTGTACGACTTTACCACCGGCGGCTGTCGCGACGGGCTGCACGCCGACCGCGTCAACGAAAACCAGGGAGCCGAATCCCTGCTGGCCTGGATGATGAGCCTCCTTGCGATGCACGATATTGAAATGGAGAGAACTCTCGGCCACGTTCCGACCGATAAGACCACAGGCCAGCGACCCGTGGCCCAGCCGATCAAACCCAGCGGCCCCGTAGTGGGGGCAAGGATGCAGAAGCATGGCCTCTCCGATCGTAATGATTAGCAGTTACCCCCCGCGACTGTGCGGGATCGCGACCTTCTGCGAAGAAGCGCGGGAGTTCATCCGGAAACACAACCCGGATCGCGAAGTACTCGTCATCAGCCACACCGACGGCGACGGCGAGGGCGTGCTGCCGATCATCGACATCACCCGACAGGACTGGTGGAAGCCCGTGGCCGACAAGATCCACGAGCTCAAACCCCACGCTGTCCACATCGAGCACGAGTACGGCCTGTACGAGTACTACGACGAGCGGGGCCAGGGCGACGGCAACGAGGGACTGCTGGACCTGCTCGACGCGATCAGCGACGTGCCGACGATCATCGAACCGCACACCGTCCACGGGCGGCTGACGGAGTTCGAGGCCGACTTCGTGTTCAAAATGTGTCGCCGGGCCGACGTGGTGCTCTTCAAGTGTCACTACCAGAAGTGGCGCCTGGACTGGACCTTCCGCGGGCGCGGCTGGCCGACGCCGAAAAACATCCTCGTCGTCCCCCACGGGGCCCGCGACGATCGCCGCTTCAGCCTCGCCGAGGTCGTCGAGCTGCGCAGGGAACTGGGCCTCGATGAGGTCAAGCACCTCTCCCACCACATCGTCGGGCTGATCGGCTGGATCCAGTCCAACAAGCGATGGGACATCCTGACCAGCATGTGGGAGGAAATCGCCCACGAAATCCAGGGCCGCACCGGCGTCGACTGGGACCTGCTGGCCGCCGGGACCATGCGCGACCCCAACCACCGCGAGGACTACGAGACGTACAAGTCCGAACTGGCCATGCTGGAAAAGAAGGGCCTGGCCCACTACTACGAATTCGTTCCGCGCGGGGAGATCTACTACAAGATGATGGCCGTCTGCGACTTCATCGTCCTGCCCTCGACCGACGAGACGCAATCCGGGACGCTGGCGCGGATCATCGCCTTGAACAAGCCCTACGTCACCACCGCCCCGATGGAAGGCCTGACCGCCCAGACCCTCGAATGCGGCGGGGGGCTGCTGTTTACCAACCGGCAGATGCTCAAGGACCACGTCGTCCGCCTGGCCTGCGATGAGCAGCTCCGCCTGGAGATGGGCGAGAACCTCAAGAAGTACCTCGACAACGTCGTCAGCTGGAACGTCGTGGCCGAGCAGTACAACCAGGCCTACGACCTGGCCCGGGAGTCCAAAAACACCGGCAAACCCGTCCTGCTGCC
>JBKHDI010000029.1:0-41355 GCA_046541415.1 Phycisphaerae bacterium
AGGTCGGAGCGCAGGGTCAGGAGATCCTGCGTTTGGGGTTGGGGAGTTTGGTCCGTGTGAGTCGCGGGTGGGTTTTTAAGTGGTTGTGGCGTTTGTTTTTGCTCAGTTGAGCAGATCGGCTTCTTGGGGTTTCATGATGCGGCGGAGTTTTTTGAGGGCTTTGAGCTCGATCTGGCGGACGCGTTCCTTGCTGATGCCCAGCTCCTTGCCCAGTTGGTCGAAGGTCTGGCTGCCGTCGTCGCTTCGCAGGCCGTAATGGGCGGTCAGGATCGTCTGCTCGCGCGGCGAGAGGTGCTGGAGCATATACTCGATGCTCTCGCGGAGTTCGGGCAGGTTGACCTCGTTGGGGTCGTAGGTTCGCAGGGAGGCGGCGATGTCGAGGACCTGCTCGTGGCCAGTCGAGAACCGGTCGAGTTGGTACTTCTCTTTGGGCACCGAACGGGCGAAGTTCCGCATGATCGCCCAGCTGGAGTACGTTGAGAAGCGGAAGCCCTTGGAGTAGTCGAACTTCTCGACCGCGCGCATCAGTGCCATGTTGCCGTCGGAGATGAGTTCGAAGAGGTTCTGTGGCCCGGCGAGGTGTTTTTTTGCGATTGAGACGACCAGTCGCAGGTTCGCCCGGGTGATGCGGTTCTTGACGACGTTTGCCTGGAGCAGCAGGGCCTCGATCTGGCGGAGCTGGCTGGTGAGGATCTTGTTCAGGTCGATCTGCCTGCGGAGTTTGTCGGCCTTGAACTTGTAGTAGTTGTACTGTCGGAAGAGGGAGCGTTCCTGTTCGGCCGAGAGGAGAGGCACGTCGTAGAGTGCGCGGAGGTACGGGGGCAGGCCGGCCGGGGGCTTGGGGCGCCGCTGGGTCTTTGCCTCCCCCTGGGGGGGCACGTCGTCGGGGGAGAGGATCAGCTCGTCGGCGTTGGGCAGGTCGAACTGCGGGTTGTAGATGAAGTCGATTTCGCGGTCGAGCAGTTGGCGGGCCCGCATTTCGTTGACGATCCGATAGATCGAGCCGCGGCTGCGGTGGTAACGCTTGACGAGCATCGGGATCGACACGCCATTGAGGAAGCTGCGGTAGATCATCCGCTTGTCCTCGTCTGACAGTGCGGAAACGACCTCGGAGAAGATCGCCTCGCGCGGATTTTCCACGTCGTGGTCGCGGATCGTGTATCGGACGGTCTCGACGGCGCGGCCGAGCTTATCGGCGATGCGTCGGGCAGCTTCCGAGAGGCTGCAGTGAGTCATCGAGCTGATCCGCCTGGCCCGTCGGAGCACATCCTGCTTCTCTTGGTCGGTCAGCTGGGAGAACTCGCTGCTGCGTTGGACCTGTCGGCTGTGGCGTTCGACGTAGCGTTGGACCGAGCTTTCCAGGAAGGCGATGCGTTTGCGTCCGTCGGGGAAGATCAGCTTGCGGGCGACCAGGCCTCGCTTGCGCCACCGCTGGACGGTTTTGGTGGAGATGTTGAAGCGTTTGCTCAGCCCTGGGGTGTCGTAGACGCGGTCGGTGTAGTCGCTGGTGCGCAGGTTTGCCGTCTCGCAGAGGTGGAGGATCATCCGGCTCAGGTCGGCGGCAAGGCTCTTGCCGGTCAGCGGTTCGGAATCGGTCGATCCCGGCTGACGGAAGCTGGTGATGCGGAAGACGACGAAGTCCAGGGGATACTTCTGCTTGGGATCGAGGATATCGATCAGCGCTTCAGCCGCGTCGACATAGCCCTTTTGCAGGCGGGCCAGGCCGGCCGACAGCTCCGCTGAGAGTGACTGAATCGCCTTGTTGCGGTACGTCGCCATGTTCACCCCGTCAATGCCCGGGGCATGAGGGGCCACCGGGCCGTCCCGTACGGCGGAGGCCTATCTCACTCTGCTACCAGTATCCCCCCCGTGCACTTGAACTGCAAGGGCTAATCTTACGGGGTGGGAGGCAAATGCCTTCCCCCGCCCGGCGGCCGGTGCCTACTCGGAGAGTTGCTCGATCTGGCGATTGCTCTGGACGACCATGGGCACGGATTCGTTGCCTCGCAGGGCTTCGCTCAGCGCTTCCTGGAACTCGCTGCCGCCCTGGTCGACCAGCGCAACGGCGCGGTTCTGGAGGTACAGCCAGCTGATGCTGCGATCGGCCATTCGGGCGGCTTGCTGGTAGAGTTCAGCCGCCTTCTTGAAGTCTTCGGCCATTTGCTCGGATGTGACAGCCACGTCGGGAACGTACTGGGAGATGGTTTGGAGACTGGCTGGGGGGGAGTCGGTGGAGACGGCCGGCCAGGTATCCCGGACGGCGGCGACCAGCAGATTGGCTGACTTCTGGGTGATCACCCGGGCCTTGTTGAGCTGGGCGAGTTCCGACCGCACGTCGGCCAAAAGGGCCGTCAGGGCTGCTGAACGGTCTGCAGAGAGGGCCTGGGCCGAGGCAAAGGCATTCTCGGCGGCATTGAGGGCGTTGACCGCGTCGTCTTCGCGCTGTTCGGCTGCGTCGAGAAGTTGGGCAATCCGAGCCAGTTTCTCAGTCAGGTTCTGGACGTTCTGTGAGCCCTGCAGGGTCTGGTGAAGTTGCTGGGCCTGCTGCAGGCTCGTATCGAACCGCTCCTGGAACGAGGTCGTCTCGTCGTCGGGGTCGATCTTCGAGGATCGGTCCAGCCGGGCCTGGGCCTGGGAGATCTGGCCCTGGACCAGCACGATCTGAGAGCGGGTCTCGTCGATGCGATACTCCGTCTGCCGCAGCTGGCTGTTGAGCTGGTTGGCCTTGTCCAGCAGGTTGGTCGCCGCCTTCATGGCGTCCAGTCCCTTCTGGCCAGGGATGCCCTTGGCGCGGATCAGGTCCTGGTTGTACTGGGCCATGACCTGGTTGATCTGGTCGGTGAGGTCCTGGGCTCGCGTCTGCAGGTCCGCCAGATTCGCCTGGAGTTGATTCAGTTGACTGCTGAGCTGTTCCCTGGTTTCGGAGACCTCGGCCATCCGCTCTGCCAGCTGGTCCGAAGCGCGTCTCATCGCCTCGGCCTGTGAAGAGGCAGCGTTGATCTGCGACTGGCGGTTGCGCAGTTGGGTCAGGTCGGCCGCGGCCCGGGCCATGGTGTTGCGGGCCAGCATACGCAACTCGTCTGCCTGGTAGATGTCCAGACTGGCCATTTCTGCCAGAACCATGCCTTTGGCCTGTTCGGCCAGGGCTTTGACCTCATCGGGAGCCTGGGCGTTGCTGTCCATGGCTTTTCTGATCAGGGTCTCAGCAGTACTGAGCACTTCCTTGGCCTTGGGGTCAACGGCCGAAGGCGTGAGGACATGAGCATGCGCCCTGACCAGGTCTTGGTACTGCTGCATCAGTTCGCTGGCCTGCTGGCTGTTGTCGCTCTGCTCGGCAGCGGCTATCTGCTGTTTCAGTTCGTTGGCCTGCTGGATCATCTGTCGCCAGTTCGACCAGGTTTCCTCGGAGATCTGCTCGACCTGATCGTTCTGGGAATTCTTGAATACCGCCTGGGACATCAGCGCCTGGGCTTGATTGACAAGCCTCTGGGTTCGCGTCACGGCGTCAAGCAGGTCCTGCCCCTGGGTCTTCTCGGCAGACTCGCTGCAACCGGAAAGGCCGACGATGCCGGCCAGCAGGACGACCAACAGGGAACTGAGCGTGATGGATCGAAGCACAGGCGTGTCTCCTAACTTCAAGTCGGTGGGCAGAGTGCGTCTGCCGCGTGGTTCGTTTCTACCATGAGCGGGCGGCGATTGCAACGATCAGCCGGGCTGGAAAAGTGGCCCGTCATCAGGCCTCACCATCAACCCAGCAGCTTCTCGGACAGGGCTTTGCCGGTCCGCAGAACGCAGTCGACGAGTTGCTCGGCAGCGATGGGCTGTCTATGATCTGCCGAGCAGCAAAGCATGGTCGCCCCCCGCGTCTCTATACTGATGTTCAGCGGCCCCAGTTCGCTGCAGATCTCGGCCAGTTTCCGTGCATCTTCGTCACTTCCACGGTAGGTCCAGGGCCCGACGGTTCCGTCGATCTGCCGGGCCTCGAGGGGTGCGCCTTCCGGGTCCGAACCGTGCCAGAGCAGTACCTCGGGGGCCTCGGCAGGCAGGTCCAGAACGATGCAACTGTAGAGCCTGGTCAACCGGTGCGTGCCATGGCCGGCCTCATAGCGGAACTCGAACAGACGGATGGGCAGGTGCTTGCGACCGTGAACAACGTTGTATGCCCGCGGGCTGTGTCCGCTGCGGATCAGTCCGAACTCGGTGTATCGCATGGGGACGTTGAAGGGGTCATCGCTGCTGAAACGCAGCCCCTGTCGGTGGGCCAGCCTGGCCATGGCGCGGCTGCGGAGGGATTGTGTCAGACCGATCAGCAGGGCCCCGAGAATGGCCGTAACCAGCAGGGCGACCAGGATGGCCTGGAAGGTCAGGAACATGCAGCGTGCTTCACCGCTCCGGGAGGCCGGAGGCTATTCCTTGTCGGGGAACAGGTCCTGGATGCTGGACGTATCGCGGAAGATCAACTTCATGCCGTACGGCGGCTTGTATTCCAGGTTGTAATCGGGTCTGCGGGGGAACCGCTTGAGCGAATTGATCCAACTGATAATTTCGCGGTACTTGCGGTCGCCGCGACCGAAGAGCGAAGGCAGTTTGGTCGGGTGCGGGAACTCGGCTGAGTCGCGGGGCATGAGGTACTGCACCAGCAGGGACTTCTCCGGCGTGCTCCGATTGATGATCGGGATGCCCTTGTCATTGCGTACGCCGTCGAGGATCACGAAGTTGGTGTACCGGGCGCGGGTGGTGTTGGCGTTGAAGAGCTTCAGGCCGCCTGGGGCCTTCAGGCCGCCGTGGCAGCTGCTCTGGGCGCAGTTGCGTTCGACCACCGGAAGGATCGTCTGGGTGAATTCCTTCATAAACGCGGGGTCCGAGCGGATGATGATGTCATTCCGCATGGCGTTGCCCGGTTTGGTGTGCTTGAGGATGTAGGCGGCCTGGCGGCGCGAAGGCCAACTCAGGAACTTCCGCTGGAAGTCGGTATTGCGGAAGTCATCCTGGCCCTTCATGCTGTCGACGTACCGCTTGGCCAGGTTGTTCCGTAGTTCTATGGCAAGGTTCTGGTCCTTGCTGCCGAGTTCCTCCCGCCGGATGCGGTAGATGTCGTCGAGGCTGATGAGGTCTTTGCTTCCCCGAAAGGTCCCGGTGTCATTGTCGTCGTCCTCGTCTCCGCCGGTATTGCCTTCGATCAGCGTGTTGATCCGCTGAAGCAGCAGCGAGGCCCGGATATTGGCTGGTTCGTTCTTGAGCACCTGTTCGATGTCGGCCTTGGCCCGGGCCAGCAGCCCCTTGTCGATCGCCCACTGGGCCAGTTCGAGAAGTTTGGCGTTCTCGTTGTCTTTGATCTCGGCCCGGCGTTTGGCGTATTCATCCTCGGGCGACTGGATGTCCTCGACGCTGACCAGATCCTCGCGGTCGATGTCGATCGTGCCCAAGTCGGTCTTGACCTCGATGCCGCCTTCGGTCTCGGTGACCTCCCCTTCCAGCGTGATGGTGTTGCCGTTGCGTCGGTAGGTGACGGCTTTCTTCTCAGCCCAGGCAGACGAGGCCACAGCCAGGATGACCAGACAGATCAGAGAGGCAGAACGCTTGTTGAGCATGGCAACACTCCACTTCGGGGCAGAACCCGGTAAAGGACGGTCTATCCTTCTATCGGACACGCCGGATGCCGGATGGACAGGTCGGCCGGGAAAATCAATTTCTCCCGGCCCTCGACCTCTTGAACAGGCGGCGGTGGGATTCGAACCCACGAATAACGGATTTGCAATCCGTCGCCTTGGTCCGCTTGGCTACGCCGCCGTAGACAGCCCAGTATACCGATCCCGGCGGGCTGGTCAACTCCGGGATTTATCGCGAAGCAAGTTGCCTGACTCTCTGCAGAATCCGCAGGAACTCCGACTGATAGCCCCCGAAGTCCGGGTCTCGCTTGAGCAGCAACTCCAGGTTCCGCAGGAGTTTCTTCATCTCCGTCGCGTCACTGCCTTTCTTCTCGATCAGCAGCAGGGAATACTCCTTCCAGACCTGCCAGAACAGCTCTTCGTTGACCTCCGGCGACAGGCCCCGCGTCAGCAGCACGTAGCCTTCCATCGCCTCGTCCAGTTCGCCCAGGCCCGCCTTGCTCCGCGCGACACCCAGGACATTGTACGGGTCGACGGCCACCCGGTCGATCTGGTACTTGCGGTAGTACTGGATGGCCTCGGCCAGTCTCCGGGAAGCTTCTTCGACGGCTGCACGGACCTGCTGCTGGGTCTGGGCCTCATCCAGGCGCTGCATGGAGAACTCCAGCGGCTGCATCGGACGCAGGCGGACCGCCTCGATTTCATCCTCCTCCAGTACCTTCACGAAACGCTGGTAGATGTTCTCGACGTCCTGGGTATTTCCCGCCTCTTTGGCTTCTTCCAGCAGAGGATTGAGGCGGTCTTTGATCTTGTCGACCTCTTCCTGCCGCTTCTTCTCTTCCTGATCGAGCAGTTTATTGTACAGCTCCAGCGCTTCTTCGTACTTGCCCCCCTGCTGGAGGGCGAACGCATAGGCTTGCTCGGCCGTGTAGAGGTCGAGACCTTCGGCGTTGTTCTGCATCGCCTGCCTGTACAGCCAGTCCGAAGCGCGATAGTAGACCTTCCTGTAGCGGTCGATCTCTTCCTGATACTGCGGATCGTTGGCCAGGTCATCCAGTCGCTTCTGCGTTTCGCGAAGGACGCGGACGAACAGCGGCCTGGCGTCTTCGACGTCCAGGGAGCTCTGGTGTTTCTCAAGCTGGGCCAGGGCCTCGTCGATCCGCTGCTGTTCGATGAGCTTCTCGATGTAGAACCCTGCGGCCAGGGGCATCACGCCGGTGTCCGGCCATTTTTCGGGCAACTGCTGGACCTTGACCAATACGTCCTTTCGGTCCAGCATGTTGTACTGAATCCGGTAAGCGTGGAACGAAGCCATCGCCGCCCATGTCCGCATCAGTTGCTTGCGGTCATCTTCCTGGACGTTGGGCAGTTCTGCGGTCAGTTCCTCGACGAACCGCAGGAGGTCCTGGGCCAGCGGGCCGGCCTGTGCGGCCTGCTGCTCGTCAGAGGCGAAACGCAGACGGGTCACCCGGATCCAGAGCTGCTGGTTGCGGGCCTGGAGGTAATTGGGCTGATCGGCAGGGACTTTCTGGTAGGCATCGATGGCCTTGGAGAGCAGCTCCAGTCCCTCGGCCTGGCTGCGGAAGCGGGCGAGTTTCTCGCGGTTCCAGCCCAGTTCGAACCAGTATTTCTCGACGCCTTCCTTCTCGGCCCACGGGTCGGGGCCTTCGATCAGCAGAAGTTCCAGGGCGCTGATCAGTTCAGCGCGGAGCTGGGCGGGCACCTTGCCGCCGGTCTCACGGGAGCGGTCCTCGGCCAACTGGTTGAGGATGATCACGGCATTCAGCGCCGCCTGGAAGGCCAGGTCGTTTTCCGGGTAGTCCCGGGCGACCTGCTCAAAGAGCTTGGCAGCGGGGATGGCATTGAGCTTGGCGTACTCCAGCTCGGCGAGCATGAACCGCACGTTGGGCTTGAGATTCTCAGCCGCCGGGGTATCTCGTTGGGAGATAATCTCCAGCAGCTTGCGGGCCTGGTCGTTCCCGCTATCGGTCTTTCGCGCCCTGGCCTGCAGAGCCATCGCGTAGAGGATCATCGCGTTGAGGTTCTCTACATCATCGCGGCCGGCAAATTTTGCAGCCAGGATGCTCGAGAAATGCAGCAAAACCTCCTGGTTATCCTTGTGCGTTTCGAAGAACGCGATCAGGGGTTTCTGGGCTTTGGCCTGCAGTTCGGCGACCTTCGCATCGTCGTTCTGAATGGTCCCCGCCCAGCTCTGGTACAGGTGGCTGGTCAGCAGAGCCGAATACATGTCCGTAAAGTGGTGATTCTTGCCGAATGCCTCGTCGCCGACTTCGACGAAGGCTTCGATCTTCTGCGGGGATCGTTCGAAGATGCCCGTCGCCTGCCGGCGGGCCTCGGCGGCCTGGGCCTTGGCGTTGCTGTCCTCGAGTTGCTCTGCCCGGCTGACCAGGTAGAGGGCTTGATCGATATCGACCTTGGCCAGTTCGAAGGCACCTTGGAAGCGAAAGATACTGGGTGCCTGGTCATCCTGGACGGCCTGGAGGTTATTCCGTGCCCGCTCAAAGTCGTTCATCTCTCGGCTGGCCATGCCGGTCACCAGGTGGGCCGGCCACTTGGCCTGGGGGAATCGCCGGTTGGTCGGGATGAAGCGTTGGAAGCTCTCTATCGCCTGGCGCAGGAGGCTGATCCGCTCAGACTGGATATTCTGGTCGGGGTTGTTCTTGAGGCTCAAGGCGAGGTAGAACCGAATCCAGCCGCCGCGCAGGGCGGCGCGATCTTTCATCTCTTCGAGCTTCTGGCTGTAAAGAACAACCATTACCGGCTTGGTCGACCAGACATTATTCAGCTGGGTCAGCGTCCCATCCAGCATCGAGACGATCTGGTTGCCCAGGTTCGCCCTTTGCTGGAGCATCTGGTAGTCGCTGTCGACGGCATGGAGGTAGAGGACCTTGACCCCGTGGGCCTCGGCCTGAAGGAATACCACATAGGCCAGCTGCTTGAGGTCCTCGCAATGGTTCATCCAGGCTTCGGCCCCTGGGCGGGTGTCGTTGGCTGGCGGTTGTTCGCGGAACTTCGTCACGGCCTGCGTATAGGCCTGTTCGGCCTCCTGGAGCAGTTGGGCGGCATTGGGCGCCTGTGGCTTGTTGCGGTAGGCAGCCATTTTCGTTGCCGCCAAGAGGCGCAGCTGGGCCAGCGAGCCGGCATCGGAGCCGGACTGGCTGGTCAGTTCGGTCAGCAGTTCGTTCATCCCCAGGTTCGCCAGCTTCCTGGCCAGGGTGTCCGGGTCGAGTCGCTGGTAGGCGCTCTGGTCCTGGGCATGGGCCCAGGCAGGGGCATAGAGGACCGCAACGACGCTCAGCAGCGCCGCCAAGGCCCAACATCTTGTGATATGCTGCTGTCCGATCAAAATCTTTCCTCGTTCAGCTCATGGGTTTGAATGCGATTTTCTCGAAGTCGGCACGGACGGCCTGGTTCCAGGCCTCCGCCGCGTGTCTCCATTGTGTAGAGACACCTGGATCGATGACAACGCTGTAGGTATTCCACTGGGAATTCTGGTTTTTCCACGACTCCAGGAAGCTGTACAGCTCCTCTCCGGAGGAGAAGATCCGGTTGCCTTCGACATGTTCGAACTGAGGCTTACGGCTGATAGGGTCCGCGTGCGTCACGCGGATGGTCAGGACCTCCTTGGCCGGCTGGTCGCTGATGCCCAGGCCCGGCAGGGAGCCGGGGATCTGGCCTTCGGCGGCCCGGAACGTGGTGGTCAGGATGAAGAAGATCAGCAACTGGAACGTCACGTCGATCATCGGCGTCAGCGGCGGCTGGGCCGAGCCGCCCTTGGGCCGTCGCTGCTTGCGGGCAGAGACGTAGTGGGTGCTTTCTTCAGTCTCGACGATCTTCCTGGGTTTATTACTGGGTGACATCAGGTCAGGTTCTCCAAATCGTTACTCAGGTCGCAGCGAGACGATTTCCATTTTCATCTCGATACCCGGAACCTTGCCGCCGGCGACGGAAGCGCGTTCCATCAACCGGTAGACGTACTGGTACTTCAGGCGGGCATCGGCGCGGACGATGACCTTGAACGTCTTGAACCCGGCTGCCCGGGCCTCTTCCATCGCCAGCTGGATCGCCTGCTCGATCCCCGTATAGTCGCCCGGCTCGAAATCCTGCGTGCCCACCCGATAGCCCCTCTCCCGATGCAGATCCTCTGCAGCAGTGGAGTCGGTCCTGTCGCCGGCGGCGGCCTTCGAGACGGCTTGAATGATGATCGCGTTATCATCCTCGGGCTTCTGCTCGCTGGGCACCTGGGCACGGGTGACATCGGGGACGACCATGTCGACCAGCTCGGCCTTGATGATCTGCGATGTCAGAATGAAAAAGACGATCAGCAGGAAGGTGCAGTCGATCATCGGGGTCATGTTGATTTCGACCCCGGCCCCGAGCGTGCTGTTTTTCTTGCCTCTAGCCATAGGCTATCGACCTCCGGCGCCCCGCCGGCAGCGGGGCGCTCGCTGGGGTTTGGTTATGCTTCCTTCTTAGCCGGGGCTGCCTTGCGGCCCGGACGGAAGGCCGAAACCAGCTCCTGGCAGGTCATCATCGTCTCGCTGGACAGCGCATCGATGCGGTTGCGCATGACGGCATAGACGGCCAGTGACGGAATCGCCACGGCCAGACCCAGCAGCGTCGTAACCAGCGCCATGCCGATCGCCGGAGCGAGGTCTTTGGCGTTGGCGGTACCGGTGGCGGAGTTGGCGATGGTGAAGAACGCGTCGATCATGCCCCAGACCGTCCCGAACAACCCCAGCATGGGACCGATGTTGCCGATCAGGTTCAGCCACTCGATCTTCCGCAGCAGCTTGGTTGTCCGCTCCTCGTTGGCCTCTTCCATGGCGCGTTCCATGGCTGCATACCCGTGGGGCGCCTCGACCAGCGCCGAATGCACGCAGTAGCTCAGCATGTCCTGCTGGGTGCTGGTCAGATCGATCGCTTCGCGATATTGCTTGTTCTCGAACAGGGCCTCGACCTCCTGGCGGGTCAGGTCGGGCAGGATGTTCTCGCGACGGATCGAGATGAAGTGCTCGATGATCAGTGCCATCGTCCCTGCGCTGATCAGCCAGATCAGCCAGCCGACGTATCCGGCCTTTACGATAAGAACGTCAAACAGGTCCATGCGGTCATCACTCCTTCTGCATTACTGTGTCGGTCGGGGCATTCGGCTGCCCGGCGGGTAACGATTGTGGCGGGCAGAGTTTCCGTCCCGCCGGAATGGTTGGTCTTTATTTCAGCTGCGCCTTGGCCTGCTTGGCCGTATCGGCAGCGTCGGATTGCGAGTACTGGTTGAGCACTTCTTCGTAGGCTTGGGCCGCGGCGCCGCTGTTGCCCAGGGCCTGGTTGACCCGACCGGCCAGAACCAGCGCATCCGGGGCCCGTGGAGAGCCCGGGAAGTACGCCGCCACGCGCATCGCGTTAAGACCCGCCTCTGCCAGCTTGGTCTTGTCGGCCTGGCCGGACAGCAAGATCCGCTCGTACTGGGCCCGCGCCAGCAGGTACAGCGCCTCGGGCAGGTGCTTCTCGGTAAAGCTGTTCATCGCGCCCTGCAGGTCGGAAATCAATCCCTCGATCTTCCGGGCGTCCTTCGAGGAAATCGCGCCCTGGAGAATCACCGACTGGGCACGCAGCTTGCGCTCCAGTCTGTCGGAACTGGCCGGGACATTGTCCCCCGAACCGCCGTTGTCGCTGGCGCCGTTGGTGGTGACGATCTGGCCGGCCAGCTTGGCCGCTTCCTGCTCCATGCCCTGTCTCTGGTACAGCCGCAGCAGCAGATCGCCGGTGGCGCTCTTGAGCTTCTCGGTCGCCTGGGCATAAACGGGCTTGAGCAGGTTGATTGCCCGCGTGTTGGCCGGCGAGCCCTTGGCGGCCAGTTCCGTCGGCTTGGCTGCAATCATCGCCTCCGAGACGCCCTCATCCTGAACCAGGCCCAGCCAGGCTTCAACCGCCTGGTCGATGCGGTCCGAACCGCCCAGGGCCCGCAGCTTGCGGTAGCGGATCAGACGCTTGAGCCAATCCGGCGTCCGTTGGGTCAGGGCCGCGTCATACAGGCGAAGAGCACCGGGTACGTCCCAGTTGGCCTGGTCTTCGCGGCCGTCGACGAGCTTCTCGGCCCGGTTGAAATCGTTCTGGCGGTCGATCTCGATCAGCGCGACCTCCGTCAGCGGCTTGCTCAGGGTCCGTCCGCTGGCCTGGACCTGGAAGAACAGCGTAAACTCCCTCGCGTTGCTCACCCGCACATCGCGGTACGGCAGCCGCCCGACGTAGACTTCATCGGCACCGGCCAGCGCCGCCGGCAGGACCATCGCTGCGGCCAGACACATCAAACAGGTTGTTCTCTGGTATGATTTCATAGTCATTTTCATTCTTCGGGTTCAACATGCTTGAGCCTGCCGGGGCAACAGGAACGATCCGACAGGGCAGCAGCGGCCGGGGCGACGGTTCGGTCGCCCCCGCTGCGGTGTGCCCTGTCAGATTGTCCCGTATGGATCCGCAAGTCGCCTCATCTCCCTTCGACGTACTTGAACTTCCCGTTGTTCGACAGGTCGGAGATCGCCTGCAGGACGCTCTCGACGCTGTTGGGATCATCCGGACGCAGCGAGCGGAAGTTATAGAGGAACGTGAAGATCGCGACGTTCTGGTTGCCCTTCATCTGTTTGATCTTGGCCAGCAGTTCCTCGCGGGGCACGTCGAAGTCACCGTCGGTCAGCAGGAAGATCTGCTTGCCCGGCTTCTTCGGATCGGCCTGGGCGAGGACCTGGAAGGCCCTGCGCATCGCCGGCAGCGGATTGGTCGTGCCGCCTTCGGAGTCGGCCCGGACCTTGTCGAGGAACTCGGCTGCCTCGATCTGCGTCTGCTGGGTCACGTCGACCAGCCGGCGCGGCGGGTTCTCATCCTTCAGATCGTCGTTGAAAAAGACGATGTGGAACGTCTGCGAGGGGTGCAGCTTGGCGATCTGGCGGAGCATTTCGAACTTCACGTCCGAGAGCTTGCCGATCATCGAGCCCGAGGCGTCGATGACGAAAACCCGGTGGTGGGCATTGCTGCCCATCCCGAACAACTCCCCGGGAGGGCCCATCTGCCCGCCGGGGGCCAGGCCCGGGGCGGCCAGGTCGCCGGAGACGCCGCCGACGGAGGGAGCCATCAGCACCGCCTGGGTGGTCGCTACGCCCGTCTCGGCCACCGTATCCTGCTGGTTGGCCCACTTCTTGCTCTCGGTGGGCATCTCCTGCTGGTTCTGTTGGGTGGGGTCAGCCTTTCCCTGGAATTTGACACCACCGGCATCTTCGCTGAAATCCTCGGCCTGGACGACGACCGTGTTCTTCTTTCCGACCTTGTCCTCGGCGACCTGCTGGACGAAGAAGGTGATAAACAGGAAGATCACGAAGAGGCCCACGTGAAACAGCACGCTCATGACGATGGGCATGACCGAAGCAACCGCGGCCATGGCCTGAGAGTCTTGTTCTTCTTCGGCCCAGGCTTCTTCTTCGTTCTGCCCGGCAGGAGCGGGCGGAGGGGCGGTCGGTCGTTTCGCATTCGGAGCCACTCTGGGTTGGGGCAGCGAGGCCAGGGCCTCGGGAACGGTGACGGTGGCGTTGCACTGGGGGCATTCCACCTCGGCCGGGGGCCGATCCTCAAAGCTCAAGAGCTTGCCACAACTGTCGCATCGGAAATTCACAGCCATTGTTTCTTCTCCTTCCGACACGTCGGGGCCCAAAACGTCAGGCGACGGCGCATCCTAAAGCCCAGTAAACTTACCACGTCATTGCCGATTACGCTACCACGCTTTCGGCTGAGAGTCGGCCAGAGGCCTGCCCGGGCACGGATCGTCCGGATCTGGGCCGGGGCATGGTTTCCTGCCCAGTCCTCTGCGAGATCGGCCTGTTGGCATTGGTCCGGCATGTTCGGCCTCTGTTTTTCGGCATTGAAATCGGGCGACTGTAGCCGCTTGGAGCGAACCGCGGGGTTTCGGCCGGGTTCGGCCGGGCAGCGACACAAACAAATCCAGTCGCCTCTATGGAAGCTCAGGTGTGCAGCGTCGGCCTTGGCTTGCCTTCGTAAGCCGACGCGTTCGGCATGACGGGCCTGGCGACCAGTGCCGCCCGAAATGGGCCCGCTTGGGCAAGCGGGATCGCTCGCCCGGGAGTGGGTTGTGAAGGCCCTTCCGGCTGGGTCGACAGAACATCGACCCCCTCCGGACGGGCCCATTCATTACATCTATTTATAACGGAAACCACCAGGGCTGTCAATGACGTTCTTTCCAGCCGATCCGGATGGCTGCATGGCCGCGGTGAGCAGCCGCTTGAGTGCGGCGGTTTCCAGCGGGTCACTTGGGCGACGGGACGAACCCGGTCGCAACCGTCCTGCCAACCGGAACCTGCCGCCAATGAGAGAACCACGAAATGAGAGATCTTCGGCCGAAACCCGCACCGCACCCGGCGGGCCCCCGCAGAAGGCTGAATGGCTCCCCCTCCCTGCCGACAGGTCTGATCAGTCCTCTTCGTTGGCCTCGCCCAACTGCATCATCATCAGGGCCTTGGAGACGTCATTGGTAAATTCGAAGATCTTGTCCAGCCCGGTAACCAGGAACACGCCCCAGACCTGCGTATTGACGTCGCAGAGGATCATGTTCTTCTCCAGGGCAGTCACCTGCTTGCGGAGGCGGAGCAACTGGGCGACATTCGAGGAATTGATGAACCCGACGGCCCCGAAATTCAGCACCACGTGGGTCGGTTCGGCATCGAGCCTTTCGCCCAGGCTCGTCAGTTCGTCGGTAAACAACGGGTCGTCCGCCAGTTCCACCACCGTGATATCGTCAGACCATTTCTGGATTGCCATCTTCAAATTCCTTTCCGCAAGGCGCGTAGGGTACCGCAACCGGCCCGGCGGGTCAATCCCTCGCCTTACCATCTGTTTCGGCAAATGCGGGGGATTTCTGCAGTCTCTTGGCAGATCCCGCCGGTTCAGCGACAGCGCTGGAGTCGATCGACAGGAATCCGCAACCGCAGGCGGTGTGGTTCGATCTGCTCCAGGAAGCGATGCCCATCGGTGTGGTACCCCGCCGTGGGGACCAGGTCCGACTGGTGCGTCAGCCAGAAAGCGTTGATCAACTCCATGAACAGTTCGCGCAGATACTTGCTGACCATCGATGCCAGGGCCACCGGCAGGTGCAGGTCGTCGGCGCCGACGTTGAATTCCAGGTCGATCCGCCGGCCGTCCAAATCGACCCGGTAATGACTGAACGATTCGGATTCTTCGATGATCCGGAACCGCCCCTCCGGCAGGATTCGCTGGAGCGGTTGGAGGTAACGGGTCCGCCCACCCTGCCTGTCGACGCAGATCCGCAGGTCCATTCCGGCCGGGCAGGCCTCGATGGCCCGGAGGATCAACCCGGCGGTGAACCCGAATGCCGCGGTGTGCTTGTTGTTCGTGCCGGTGACAACGCGATTGTACTCGGCCACGTGGACGGGGCGGGCCTGGAGCCCTGCCAGGCGAATTCCGGCACGCAGGAAACAATCACGGACCGAATTGGCGATCAGCTTGACATTCATCGCCGACAAGACCCGGGGCAGGGGCAGATCATCGGCGTACCACGGGTAGTCCGCCAGCGTCCGGACCGGGTCGACCAGCAGCGCCCGCAGGCAATCGTGCAGCGAGACGGGACAGTCGCCCAGCCCGGCCAGAAGGGCCAGGACCGAGCGCTCCAGCGGCTCGATCCCGGCCGGGCCGTTGCGGTTGAAAATCTTCTTCGAGTCGCCGATCGCAATCCGGTAGCTGCTCTTGGGCACCTTCTTACTGACGCCCGTCTTCAGCGGGCCCCACAGCGAGGCCCGGGCCAACTCGTCGGGCACGTCAAAGGCCGCCGAACTGACCACCAGCGGGCCGAGAACCGGACCCAGCCCTGCCTCGTCTATCCCGGTAATGCGTATCACGGGCTCTAATTCTCCTGCAGATCTGCCGGGGCAAAACTCCTCGAAAAGCGGCCGGGTTCCGAATCCCCAGCCGCACATTGCCGATGAGTATAAGGAACCGGCCCCTGCCGGGCAAAGAAGACCCGCACGCCGCCGGGGAAGACCATGAAACAGAACATCATGAAAGCCTTGCTGACCTTCACCGCCATCGCCCTGCTGGCGGGCGGCATCTACTTGCAGCAGCAGCACATCGGCGACCGGGCGGCCGAAGCGACCCAGAGAAAACGCCTGGAGAATCAGCAGGCGATGCTTGCCCAGTTGAAGGACAGCCCGCTGTTTTCCTGGCAGCCGACGGACTGGTCGCTCCACGAACCGCGCGTCGCCAAGGACTACGCTCGGGCGGCTGAGGAGGCGGGCATTGACGTCTTCGCCTGCTACCTGCTCACCGAACCGGACTCTCCGATCAAGGCCTCGCTCGCCTACATCCTCGTCGCCAGCCAGGACCAGAAGTACCTCCAGCAGGCAGCCGAGAACCTCCAGCAGATCTCCGCCGCGGAAGTCCAGCTCTGGGTCAGCCTGGTCGAGACCGAGCCCGACCCGGCCCTGC
The DNA here is from genome assembly GCA_046541415.1 of Phycisphaerae bacterium. Classification (GTDB taxonomy): domain Bacteria; phylum Planctomycetota; class Phycisphaerae; order SM23-33; family SM23-33; genus CAZOVB01. The sequence continues at coordinate 16,134 of JBKHDI010000029.1, forward strand.
CGGCGACGCTGATCAAACAACTCAAGGCCCTGGCGATGGACTCCCCCACCGCCCCGGGCCTGTATCTGGCAGCCGGACAGTACTACACCGCCGGGCTGACCGAAGACGCCGCCACCTATTGGAAGCAGCTGATCGAGTCCGAGTCCGTCCAGGGCCTGGCCGCGGCGGAAAAGCTCATCGACAGCGGGATAGAAGTCCCCGCCGCCACCGCCTATCTCTGGCGCATCGCCCAGGCCCAACCCAAGGACGAACTGGCAGCCGAGGCGATCGGCAGACTGGTGCGAATCCACCATGCCGACACCTGGATCGAGGCCAAACGCTACCGGGCCGATCCCTCAGCCGTCAACGCCGCCGCCCTGCTGGCCAAGCTCAAGGCCGCCGGACCGCAATCCGGCTGACCGCCTCAACGACAACCGGTCATTTCTTCGGGATTCGGACCTCTTTGCCCGCCGCAGCCGATTTGTAGATCGCATCCAGGATCAACTGCACGTCCAGGCCGTGCTCACCCGGGGACAGCGGCTTGCGATTCTCCATGATCGCCTCGATGAACTCCTCGTAGGCCGACGGACACGGGCCCATCGGCTGCTGGAGCTTCGACGACCAGAGCGACTGGCCCTTCTCCTGGAACAGCAGAGCCTCGAAGTCGTATCCCTCACCGACGTTCCGCTGGGCCAGGCCCCCCTCGGTGCCCCAGAGTTGGGTGACCATGTCCTCGCGCTTCTCGGCAAAGCCCGCCCAACTGGCCTCGAGGATCAACGTCGCGCCGTTGTCGAAGCGGATCAACGCCCCGCCGAGATCCTCGACGTCGAACGCCTTGCCCTGCTTCTTCGCCTCGGCTGCACCGATCACGTTGTACGTGCTGGCCGAGACCGTCACCGGCCTCGGGTTGCCCATCAGCCACATCGCCAGGTCCAACCGATGGACGCCCAGGTCGATGATCGGCCCGCCGCCGGACTTGTCCCTCTGGCCGAACCAGCCGCCGAACCCTGGCAGGCCCCGCCGGCGGTGCCAGACCGTCCGCCCGTAGTAAATGTCGCCGACCAGGCCCTCCTCGACCGCGCGCTTCAGGGCCCGACTCTGGGCGGTGTAGCGGAACGAGAGATTGATCATCAGGGTTCTGCCCGCCTTCTTGCCCGCTGCGATCATCTGCCTGCCCTGGGCGGCGGTCATGGCGATCGGCTTCTCGCACAGCACGTGACAGCCGGCCTGGAACGCCGCCTTGGTCACCGGGGCGTGCAGGAAGTTGGGCAGGGCGACGCTGACGGCCTGGAGATCCAGCGAGTCGGCCCGGGCCAGCAGGTCCTTGTAGTCGGTAAAGCATGCATCCTCGTCGATGCCGGTATCTGCCGCCACGGCCATCAGCTTTTTCGGGTCCGCATCGCAGATGCCCACCACATTCGCCTGCGGATTGGACAGGTAGCTCTTGAGATGGTTCCTGCCTATGCCCAACCCGATTACGGCCACGTTGACTGGCCCGTTTGCTTTCTTCGCCACGGATTCTCTCCTGAGATGTAGGTTTCCAGGTTGCTGTCACTGCCCAGAGAAACCTTACTGATTGGCCGCCCCGCCGCAAGCGGCAGGCAGAGAATTCAGTTTGCGTAGAGACCGCCTGCAGCCTCAGCTGCGTTGGCGGATGATCAGGCGGATGGGGACTTCGGCGAAGGGCGTGCGCTGGCGGAACTGGTTGATCAGGAACCGCTGGTAGGTCTGGTCGAAGCTGCGGGGGTCGTTGACGAACAGCACGATCGTCGGCGGGTTGGAGGCGACCTGCGAAGCGTAGTAGATTTTCGGCGGTTTCGTGCCGCGTTTGTGGCTGGGACCTCGCAGTTCGAGGATCTCCTTGATGATCGAATTGAGCTTGCCCGTTCCGATCCGGTGGTGACTCTGGGCGAAGAGCTGCTCGGCCAGCTGGATCGTCTCCCGCACGTTGCCGCCATCGATGGCCGTCGTCAGGCTGATCGGGGCGAAGGCGAGCATGGGGAAGACCTTCTCCAGGTATTCAGCGTAATCTTCCGGGTCGGCGAACTGATCGGCCAGGTCCCACTTGTTGACCACGAAGAGGACGGGCTTGTGCTGTTCGGCCACGGCCATGGCGAGCTTCTTGTCGACCTGGGAGACCTTGACCGAGGCGTCGATGAGCAGGGCCACCACATCGGCCCGGCTGATCGAACTCATCGACCGGGTGAAGCTGTAGAACTCGATGTCGCCATCGAGCGATTTTTTCTTCCGCACACCGGCGGTGTCGATGAGGGTGAAGGTCCGCCCGTCGAGCACCACGTCGACGTCGACGCTGTCGCGGGTGGTGCCCGGGGTTTCCGAGACGATCACCCGCTGCGAGCCGGCCAGGGCGTTGAGGAACGTGCTCTTGCCCGCGTTGCGTTTGCCGACCAGCGCCAGTTTCATGACGGTTTCTTCCGGCTCCTGCCAGACCGCATCACCGAGTGTTTCGAGAATCGTCTCGCGCAGCAGATCGATGTTCTGGTTGTGGGCCGCGGAGACCTGCATGGGCTCGCCGAAGCCCAGGGCGAACATCTCACCGACCTCGGTAACCACGCCGGCCTGGTCGATCTTGTTGGCCAGCAGGACAACTTTCTTCTCTTCCTTCCGCAGCCGGTCGGCCACGTGCCGGTCCAGCGGGGTGACTCCCTCACGGGCATCGACGACGAAGAGCACCAGGTCGGCAGCGGTGATCCCGTAGGTGATCTGCGACTCGACGTGGTCTGTCAGCTTGTCGGTGTCCTCGATGCCCATCCCGCCGGTGTCGACCAGTTCGACCCACCCGCCCGATTCGGACAGCTCGCAGCAGACGCTGACCCGGTCGCGCGTGACACCGGGTGTGGCGTCGACGATCGAAATCCGCCGCCCGGCCAGGACGTTCAGCAGCGAACTCTTGCCGACGTTGGGTCGGCCTACAATAGCGACGATGGGCATGCTCATAGCCCGTCTATTATGCACCTTCCAGTTGGTTTGACAATCCCCCGGCGACGAATCGGGCCACATTCTCGCAGCCCCGCAGCTGGGCGCGGACCGGTTTGGGGTTGCTTTTTGGCCCCACCGGCTGGTAGTCTCTTGGGGATACGCAGCGGCCCGGGAGGCCGCCTGCGCCGCAAAAGCAACGACACCCGACCCGGCCTTCGGGCCCGAGATCGAGATCGATACATGGCCAAAGACCAATTTGCAGATACCGGCTACCAGCTTCCGTTTGAAAAGCCGATCAACCGCCTGCAACGCGAGATCAGCGAACTGGAGAACCTCCAGGAGGAATCCGGCAAGGATTACGCCTCGGAGATCCGTCAGCTGCGCACCCAGTATGTCTCCCTGCTGCGCAAGACCTACGCCCAGCTGTCGCCCTGGGAGACCGTACAGGTCGCCCGCCACCCGGCCAGGCCCCTGGCCGGCGATTACATCCAGATGATCGCCAAAAACTTCGTGCCCATCCACGGCGACCGCAAGTTCGGTGACGACAAAGCCTTGCGGGCGGGAATGGGTCGGATCGGCTCGGAACGCGTGATGATCCTCGGCCAGCACAAAGGACGAGATACCAAGGAAAAGATCGCCTGCAATTTCGGCATGATGCACCCGGAGGGCTACCGCAAGGCGGTCCGTCTGTGCAAAATGGCCGAGAAGTTCCACCTGCCGGTGGTGACGATGATCGACACGGCCGGGGCGTATCCGGGCATCGGCTCGGAAGAACGCGGCGTGGCTGAGGCCATCGCCGAAAGCATGATGGAAATGTCCCGCCTGCGCACGCCGATTCTCTGCGTGGTCATCGGCGAGGGCGGCTCGGGCGGGGCGATCGGCATCGGCGTGGGCGACCGCGTGGCGATGCTCGAGTTCTCCTACTATTCGGTGATCAGCCCGGAAGGCTGTGCTGCGATCCTCTGGCGAACCGGCGAGAAGGCCCCCGAGGCCGCCGCCGCCCTGAAGCTGACCGCCAAGAGCCTCCAGCAGCTGGAAGTCATCGACGACATCATCCCCGAGCCGCTCGGCGGGGCCCATCGCAACCCGGCAGAGACGGCCAACAACCTCGAACGCCATATCGTCCACACGCTCCGCGAACTCAAGCGCGTCGACATCGATACCCTCCTGGACCTGCGGTACAAGCGCTGGCGGAAACTGGGCAAGACTGTCGACCTGCAACTGCAGGCCCAGGCCGCGGCCAAGAGCTGACAGACGGCACGCGTTGCCCCCATGGCCCAGGCCGATCAAAACTTCGGCCCCGTCCGCCGCAAGCTGCTGGACTGGTTCGCCTCCGCCCAGCGCGACCTGCCCTGGCGCCGCAGCCGCGACCCCTACCGCGTCTGGATCAGCGAAATCCTGCTCCAGCAGACCCGCGTCGAAGCCGTCCGTGAAACCTACAGCGACTTTCTCGACCGCTTCCCGAACGTCGCCGCACTGGCCCGGGCCGACCTGGACGACGTCCTGAAAGCCTGGGAGGGCATGGGCTACTACAGCCGCGCACGCAACCTGCACAAGGCTGCGAAAATGGTCGTCGAGCAGTTCGACGGACAACTGCCCGAGACCGTCGACCAACTGCGAAAGCTGTCCGGCATCGGGCCGTACACCGCCGGGGCAATCGCGTCGATCGCCTTCGGACACGATGAACCGGTCCTGGACGGCAACGTCAAACGCGTGCTGTCCCGCCTCTTTGCCATCGAAGACGACCCGGACGCGACCGCTACGAAAAAGCACCTCTGGGACCTGGCCCGCCGCCTCATCCCGGCCGGGAAGGCGGGGACGTTCAACGAGGCGATCATGGACCTCGGCGCGATGATCTGCATCCCCCGCAGTCCGCGCTGCACCGCCTGCCCGCTGACCAGACACTGCCACGCTTTCCAGCTGGGCAAACAGAACCAGTTGCCCGTCCGCAAGACGAAGAAACCCGTCCCCCACCACGATATCGCCGTGGGGATCGTCTGGAAGAGCGGGAAAATCCTGATCGATCAAAGGCCCCCGGACGGCCTGCTCGGCGGCCTGTGGGAGTTCCCGGGCGGGAAGATCGAGAAAGGCGAGTCGCAGACCGAGGCCGTCTCCCGAGAGCTGCGGGAGGAGGTCGGCATCGAGGTGGACGTCGGCGAGAAGCTCATCGCCGTCGACCACGCGTACACGCACTTCAAGATTACCCTGCACGTCTACCGCTGCACCCACAAATCAGGCCGTCCCCGCCCCATCGCCTGCCAACGCGTCAAATGGGTCACCCTGGACGAACTGGACGACTACGCCTTCCCCACCGCCAACCGCCGTATCATCGCCCGCCTACGCGAAGTCAGCGAATCGTAAGACGCGGCCCACTCCCTCTTCACACCCCCCCTGTAACAGCTCTCTCCCGCGACTTCTCGCATCCATTCAATCGCAGGGTCTCCTGACCCTGGGCTCAATCCCCCGATTGGACAGATCTCTGCGCTCGGCGAAAGGATCCCCCATCACGCCTTCGGCGCAATTCCGCATTCCGCACTCGACATTCCGCATTTGCGCAGCGTCCTCATTCATGTCGCAAAGCGGTAATCGGGTCCAGCCACGCGGCCCGGATGGCGGGGTAGATCCCGAAGACCACGCCGATGCCCACCGAGATCCCGACTGACAGGACAATGCTGTAGCCGGGCACCATGGTGGGCATGCCCGCCCAGAGGGTGATCAGCTTCGGCAGGGCCACGCCGCAACCGACGCCGACCAGCCCGCCGAGGAAACTCAGCACGACCGTCTCGATGAGGAACTGGCCGATGATCTGCCGCCGCTTGGCCCCGATCGCCCGGCGGATGCCGATCTCGCGCGTCCGCTCGGTGACGCTGGCGAGCATGATGTTCATGATCCCGATCCCGCCGACCAGCAGGCTGATCCCGGCGATCGAGCCGAGCACCAGGTTCATCGTCCGCTTGGTCTGCTCAGCCGCCTCCAGCAGGTCCTGGGGGACCTCGAAGCGGTAGTCTTCGCGGTCGTGGAACCGCCCGAGCATCGTCTGCAGGGCCCGGGCGGTCGGACGGACCATCTCGGTGTCCTTGACCTCGACGATCAGCTTGTGCAGTTCAACGTACTCCGCCGTCCTGCTGCCGGTTCCGAACTCGATCTTCGTATCACCGAAGACCTGCCTGGCCAGGTCGATCGGCACGTAGGCGTCGATTTCGGCGTCGGGGGTATTCTGGCCCGCCCCACCGGCCGAGCGGACCAGACCGACGATCTGGAAGTGGCTCTGTTCGATCCGGATGTACTGGCCGATGATGTCGCGGTTGGCCAGCAGCTTCCGCGCGCCGTGTTCGGTCAGCACGCAGACCGGGTGGTCGCCGACCATGTCCTGGTCGGTCAGGATCCGCCCTGCCAGGATCTCGCGCCGCACGAGCTCAAACCAGTCCGGGGTCGTGCCGACCAGGCGAAGCTCCATCGAGCGATCGCCGATCCAGGCTTCCTTGTTGACCATCTTGGCCGGAACGACGCGGCTGACCGAGTCGATGGTCTGCTCGATTCGTCGCTGATCGTCGTAGGTCAGGCCATAGTCGCTGATGAACGAGCCTTGCCCGGCCTGTGCGCCGGCCTCGTCCTCCACCGGCTGAATCGAAGTGATGATGATGTTGTTGCTGCCGAGCTTGCGGATCTGCTCCAGGGCCTCTGCCGACGCGCCTTCCCCGACGGCGAGCATGGCGATAACCGACCCGACGCCAAAGACCACGCCGAGCATCGTCAGGAAGCTGCGAAGCTTGTGGAGCATGAGGTTCTTGACGCCCAGGCGGACGTTTTTTGCCAGTTTGCGTCCGATCATCGGCCCCTGCCCCCGATCCGGTCTACCATACCGTCCTTCATGTGCAGATGGTGCGGGGCCCAGGCGGCGATGTCGGTCTCGTGGGTGACCAGGATGATGGTCTTGCCCGCCTCGTGCAGCCGGGCCAGCAGTTCCATGATCTGCCCGCTGGTCGTCGAGTCCAGATTGCCCGTTGGCTCGTCGGCCAGGATGATCGTCGGATCATTGGCCAGGGCCCGCGCCACTGCGACGCGCTGCTGCTGTCCGCCGGACAGTTCCCGGGGCCTGTGGCCGAGGCGATCGGCCAGGCCGACCATCTCGGCCAGCTCCGCCGCCCGGGCCGCTGAAGCGCCGGCGTCCCAGTCCTGGTAGAACAGGGGCAGTTCGATATTCTCCTGGACCGTCAGTTGCGGGATGAGGTTGAAGCTCTGGAAGATGAACCCGAGGTGTCGCAGGCGGAAGTCGCTGAGTTGGTCGTCGTCGAGGGTGGATACGTCCTGGCCCTCCAGCAGGTAGCGGCCGGACGTGGGCCTGTCCAGACAGCCCAGGACGTTGAGCATCGTGCTCTTGCCCGATCCGGAGGGTCCCATGATGGCCCAGAACTGCCCGGTGCGGAACTCCATGTCCACCCCGTCCAGGGCGCGGACCTGGGTCTGGCCCATCTGGTAGACCTTGCTAACGTCGCGCAGTTCGACGACGACCTGGCCGGGCTCAAGCTGCACATCCGGGCTCTGGCTTGGCGCGTGGGTCACGGGCGTGCCTGGCCTTGCCTGGCGGATCGAGCGGCCGGCTGACTTGCGTCCCTGCCGCCGGGGCGGCCGGACTCTGACTCGCGGCCTCCTTCGCGACCGCCGGGACGGCCCATCATTTGTCGCAGTTCGTTTCGCTGCGCCTGGCTGAGCGATCCGAAGAAGCTCCGCACGCCGTCTCGGCCTGCCGACTGCATCCACTCCCGGCGTTGCTCGGTGGACATGGCCTTGAACTTCTCGAAGGTCATCTCGGCAGCCTGGGCGGGTTTCTCGGCCGGCCTGGTTTCCTTCTTGTCCGGGGTTTCGGGGACCTGCTGATCCGGCGATTCCTGCTGGTCGGTCTGTCCGGCCTTGTCCAGCGGCGGGCTCAGCGAGACCTGCTGGCCGGCCTGGAGCCCATCGGTGATCACGACGTATTCGTTGTCGCTCAGGCCGGTCTGGACGAAGTTGGGCTCGAGCGAGCCGCGCTCGACGGTGTAGACCACGGACTTGCCCTTCTCGCGGACGACGGATTGAACGGGAACGTAGATGGCCTGGTCGAACTGCTTGATGATGATGTCTGCCCGACAGGTGTTGCCGGTAATCAGCTTGGAGGTGTCGCCGGTCAGGTGGACCTCGACGTCGTAGACCTTCACGTCCGGCCTCATCCAGTTGCTCTGGTCGGGCAGCGGCGCGATCGAGTGCACCCAGCCCCACCAGACCTTGCCATCGATGCTGTCGACGGTCAGACGGACGGGCAGGGCCTTGTCGGTTGCGACCTGGGCTTCCTTCAGCTTGCCCAGCGAGGATTCGTGGATTTTGATCGTCGCCTTCATCCCCCCGGGGCGGGGCAGGTGGATCAGTTCCTGTCCCTCGCGGACCTCGCTGCCTTCTTCCAGCGGTTCGGCCGGCCTCCAGCGGTTGCGTTGGGAGGTGGTGGCGTAGACGACTTTCCCGGCCTCGGGGGCCTTGATGATGCAGTGTTCCAGTTGGCTGGTGAGCTTGACGAGGCGTTCGGACTGGCGTTGGTGCTCGGCCTGTCTGGCGGCCAGGTCGGCCCGGGCCTGGACTTCATCGGCGTTGGCCTTGGCAAGGACGCGATCCAGGGCCATCTTCGCCTGGTCGATGTCGCTCTTGAGCTGGTCGACCTGCTGGGTGTAGGTGTACTGCTTGAGCAACTGGAGCTTGCCCTCGGCCAGCGTGAGGTCCAGTTCGTTCCGGGTGACCGACAGTTCATCGGCCTGCAGTTCGGTCCGGGTGATGAACCCCTTCTCGTAGAGTTGCTTCGAGTAGAACAGCTTGTCATTGGCTCGGGACAGTTCCACCTTGGCCAGGGTGATATCCGCCTCGGCCTGCTGGAGCTGCTGGGGATACTCGCCCTCGATGTACTTCCTGTAGTTCTGTTCGGCGAACTGCACGTCGAGTTGGGCCTTGGCCTTGTCGGAGGTGTTCTGGCTGAGGGTGACCTTGAGGTTCTCCACTGCGCGGGTCTGGCTGGCGTCGGAATTGCGGACAGTGATTTCCTGGTTGACGATGGAATCTTCCAGCTGGGAGGAATCCAGGCGGACCAGCAAGTCGCCGGCCTGGACTTCCGTGCCCTGGTCGATCAGATCGAGGATGGTATTTCTGCCCTCGACCTGACACTTGATGACCACCTGGTCCAAAGGGCTGGTCGTGCCGGTTCCGGAGACCTTGATCGTCAACGGGCCGCGGCGGACGGCAAATGTGGCTGCCTCGATGGAGTCGCCCCCGCTGCGCGAGACCATGTAGAGGCCCAACGCCGAGCCGGCCACGACCAGAATGACCACCGGCGCGATGATCCAGACAGTCCGACTCCTGCCGGTCTGCTCATTCGGGCTTTTCGGGGACGTACTCATGCCACAGACCTTTCTGGTTGACCTGCAGCAGGCCCATGTCCCGCTGCAGTTGCAGTTCAGTTATACGGTAATTTACGAGCGCCGCGGTCAGGGCGTTCTGTGCGTTGACCAGCGATTCCTGTGCTTCCAGCAGGTCGCGGATTTCCGCCCGGCCTGCCTGGAGGAAAAGCGTGGTGCTTTCGACGCGACGCCGGGCAAGCATCAGTGCCACCGACTGGATCAGGTAGCTCTCCCTCGCCGAGGCGAGGGTCCGTAGAGCGTTGCGGATGTCGAACTTGACATGGTCCTCCAACTGCTGGACGTCCCGGATGGCCCGGTGCAGCTCGATGATCCGGTTGCGGAAGTTATTGCGTTCGGCCGTCTTCTCCCAGGGCAGGTCCAGCGACAGGGCCAAACCGTACGTGCCTTTCTCAAAACGGAGGTTGGCGTCGTCAGCCGTGGCCGAGCCAAGGCCCCGTGACCCCCCCGCCGTAGCAGAGCCGGTCAGTTGCAGGCCTGCGCGGAGGGCATCGGCGGCCACGACGATCTGCCTCTGGGCATCCTCGACGCGGAGGACCTGCGTCCGCAGATCCAGGCGATTGGCCAAGGCCAGTCGAATCGCCTTGTCCTCTTCCAGCTCCAGGGGCCCGGCGCCCTGGCGTGTGGGTTCCTGTATTTCGACTTTGATCTCCAGGTCGCCCGGTACGTCAGCGGTGGGCAGGTCGTTATCCAGGGCGGGCGGCGCGTCGGGCAGCAGCGGCTGTTGGCCCTCCTGCCCGGCAGGATCCTGTCGAGGCTTGGACGGGTCCAGTTGCGGGGGCGGGAGTTTTTCCCGGGTCGCCTGGGCCAGTTCGACCAGTTCCTTGCGTTTCAGCTGGATCTTGGCGTCGGTCGGAAGCGAAAGGGTGATCTTGAAGCTGTCGAGGCTCTGGCCGAGGCGGCGGCGGGCGGAAATCCACCGATCGCGGGCGCGGAGTTCATCCTGTCGGGCCTGGTCGACCTGGATTTCGGGCAGGCGGCCGGCATCGGCCAGGGCGCGGGCCCGCTGGGCAGAAGCGATCAGGTTGCGGTAGTTCTCGCGGGCGTTGTCGACTTCGTCGGCCTGCTGGAGGACGCCCAGGTAGGACGAGGCGACCTCAACGGCGAAGCTCTTGCGGAAGCGGGCGAAGGACCAGAGGGCATAGACAACATCTCGCTGGGCCTGGGTCAACGGTTCGGTGACGACGAATTCGCCCGAACCGGCCAGAAGGGGCACGGTGACCGAGCCATCAAAGGCCAGGCCCTTGCTGAACGCCCCCGGATCGGTCAGCAGCTGGGCGATGTCGAAGACCAGCCGCCCGGCGATCGATGCGCCGGTCTTGAGTTTCCGCGTAACCTGGCCATCGGCGCCATAGGCGACGTTCCGCTCGACGCTGCTGCCGGAGTAATCGGCCTGGAAGAGCGTTTCGATCAGTCCGGCCCAAGTGAAGCGGAATTCATCCCGCCGCAGGTCCAGAGCCAGTGCAGCGCGGAAAACGTCCTCCTTGCGGGACTGGTATTCGCGGCTGTTGGCCGCAGCGATGGCGAGACAATCCGCCATGCTCAGCTCGACCGCCTGGTCTGCATCGGCCGGGTCCAGCCCCACGGCAAGCCCCCCCGGCGAGGGATTGGGCGCTTCGATGGCCCTGGCCGGCCAGGCTCCCGGCGGACCGGCGGGATCGAGGTGCTCGATGCCTCGACTGGCCGGGGCGGCGACGGGCAGACATTGCATGGCCAGAAGTCGCTTGCGCATGGTGTCGGCGGCGGGGGTGATGTCGATCGGATCGGCCTGGCCGAACGTCTCGATCTGCGCCTGGCGCAGGATCTCGTGGGCAGCCTGGTCGGCCTGGTCGCGATACTCTGCGGGGGAGTAGCAGCCTGCAGACGCGATCAACCCGCACACACAGAGGGCTGCAGGGACAGATAAGCATTGTTTCATCGGTAGGCAGACCGGCAAGGAGGCATCGGATCAGTTCGGTAGATAACGGTGTCGTGTCGTCTGATTGTCGCGCGCAGGGGTCGGTTTGGCCAGTCGATTCACAGGCAGGACATCCTGTTTCCGCGCGCAGAACCGGGGCCATCAGGTTTTCGGCGACCCGCGGCGCCCATCGGTTCTTCTATAGACAAGACGCCTGGGAACCCAAGGTATTGCAGGATTCTTTCGGCCGGAACCTCCCGCCGGGCAGATGGTTTCATCTATTGCGGGCCGAATGAACTCTTTTCGATGGAGATTGTGCATGATGCGCGTGCTGACCGGAGCTGTCTTGCTGCTTGCCGTGCTTTGGCCCCACTTGCCGGCCGAGGCTGGAACCGCCGACGTTGAACACCCCTTCCTGCTCTGGACGCCCGCCGAGGCCAAGGCCATCCGGGACCGGATCGAGAACGACCCGGAGGCGAAGATCCAGTACGAGCAGATGGTCGGCTACTCCAGCGACGCCAAGCGAGGCCACCAGACGCTGCTGAATCTCTTCCGCTACGCGGTTCTGGGCGACGCCAAGGCCGGCCAGAGCGAGAAGAACCAGCTTCTCCGGTTTGCCGGCAGCGTCCCCGAACCATTGACCGAGGCGTTCAAGAAGGCCTCCGAAGGTCGCAAGTGGGTCCGGGGCAACGCCAGCTTCTCCGACCGTCACATGCGAGACGAACAGACGCTCAACGTCCTGCGATACGACGTGTTCTACAAGGAACTGACCGATCAACAGCGACGGAAGATCGAAGACTCCTTCCGCGCGTACATCAAGTTCCACGTCGACGGCCACAAGCCGTGGCACCCGGACTTCCGCTACGGACGCATGACCTGGCTGCCCAACATGCACTGGCCTCGGACGATCGGCACGCACCTGATGGCCGTGGCCCTGAAGGATGAAGAACTGATCAAGCAGATGTTCGAGTCGACTGGCGGTTTCAAGTACTTCTTCGACGACTACCTCGGCGATGGACGCTTCTACATGGAGGAGTTCGGCAAGTACTACTCGAACATCGGGACGATGATGATGTACTGCGACGGTCTGGCTGCCCTGGGTCTGGACCAGTACGGCTACGGGTATGTCGGCAAGGGCGGGGCGACGATGAAGAAGTTCCTGGAGATGAACTTCGCCATCGGCTGGCCTGCGACGAAGATCCCCGGCGGCAGGGATGTCTACTCGATTGTCAGCATGGGAGACACTCCCTCCAGCCACTTCGGCCTGAACGGGATGGGCGGGGATACCCAGGTGGGCGGCTACCTGCCCGGCAGCACGAAGTCGTCCCTGCGATACTTCAGCACGTCGCGGATGAACGGGCCGCTGGCCAAGTACGGCCTGCCGATCTGGTACGAGGCGGCCCACAAACGCTGGCCCGACGCGGGTTTCGATTACTTCCTGGGCCAGATGCGCCGGCCGGGCAAACAGAAGTACTACCCCAGCCTGTACTACAACCTCAAGCCCATCGACCCGGCCAAGACCACCCCGCCGGACGTCGAAAGCTATGTCGCCATGGAGCGAGGGTTTGCGATGCTGCGGGCGGAAGAATCGCCGGCGTACTGGGAATCGCCCAAGCCGGCCGTCGCTCTGCAGTTCGGCATGTACTACGTCCACTACGCCCATGACTGCTTTTCGCTGCTGGGTTACTGGGCACTGAACCGCCCGATCTACGTGCAGGGCTGGGGCGGCAGGGGCGGTGAGACCAACCAGAGCATCAAGGACCACCCCCGCGGTTACGTCGGCGGCCACCCGTGGCACGACACCGTCCGCGGCCATGCCGGCGGCGTCGTGGTCGACAACCTCAAGGCCATGCCCATCGCCTCGGGAGAGAACGGCCTGGAGAACCACCGCATCCGTAAGGGCATTTACGGGCCAGTGAAGTTCACCGCCGGGCGGGTCAGGCCCACCGAAGTTGTCGACACACGTTGGGTCTTCAACGAGGAAAAGGACGAGATGGAAGTCGTGCAGGAAAAGTCGGTTCGGGGAATCTATCCCGGTGTCGACCTGGAGCGGGCCCTCTTCCTGACAGACGAGTACCTCTTCGACGTGTTCTGGCTGCAGTCTGACACGAAGCGACAGTACGACTGGCACGTCACGGGCATGGGCTCGCACAGGCTGTCGAAGGAGTGGGGTTTCCAGCCGACAGACGAACTCAACGGCTCGATGCTCTACCGCGATGTCGACGCCGAACAACCCGCTGAACTGGCCGACAAACCCAGCGGAAACGACCTTTGGGACGTCCGCAAAGCCGATGTCGGCGACCAGCCTTTCTCCTCGATCATTCTCCAGGACTGCTTCCTCGACGACGTCTCTGCCGGCAAGTTGGGCAAGGCGTGGTACGACCGGGGCGTGGGCGTAAAGGTCTCCCTGCTGGGCGCGCCGGAGACGACCGTCTTCGCCGGCAGGCCTCCTTTTGGCGGCAAGCGAGGTCGCGACCCGTTCGGCGAAACCGGTGGAGCGACGCTGCTGGTGCGGCGCAACGCGGAAGACACCACCTTCGCTGCCCTGCACGAGCCCTTCGAGGGCGGAACGGCCAACGCGCCGAAAACCAGCCTGACGCAGATCGCCTACGACCCGCAGAAACACCTGGCCGTGGCGGTCAAGTCCGACAAAGTCAACGACCGGATCCTTCTGGCTGTGGGCGATGAAGTCCAGGCGTCCCGCACAGTCGCCGGCGAAGGCGAATCATTCACGTTCGCCGACTACGGTTTTGTGCGGATCACCGACAAGACGGTGGAGATCTTCGGCGATATTTCGGCCATCCGCCTGAAGGTGCCCGGCTCGCGCCAGTTGATCGTCAACGGCGAGAAAACCAGCGCATCGGTCCGCGACGGGATGCTGACCTGGCAGAAGTAGCGTCCGATCACGACAGCGAGTCGATGAACTCGTCCCAGGGCGTTGCGTGCATCGTCTGGGTGATGCTGTGTCCGCGCCCGCGGATGATCAGGGCGGCCCGCTCGACCTGTTCGATCGACTCGGCCTGAACGATGTCAACGACATCGTATTGGCCGGCGGTGGCGTAGCTGGTTATCCACTCGACCTCAGGACAGTTGCGGGCGATCTGTTGCTTGACCTCCGCCGCGGCGGCGGCGAAGCGTCCTTTCTCCGAGAACATCCCGGGCATGATCTGGCTGAGAATGACAAAATGAGCCATGGCGTTTGCTCCTCGTCTGGTGCGGTCTTCGCCCCGTGGGAGTATTCTATTCACCCGTCCCGGTCGGAGATGGGAACATCTGCCCTCCGACCGGAGTATGATGAAGCGAGCACGGTCCAAGCCCCCAACCACACGACCCGGACAATCCATGCCGAGCCAAGCCCCATCAGACCTTCGCCAGATCCAGGCCGACAAACTGCGCGCCGCCCGCCTGCGCCGGCAGCCGCTGATCGAGGTTGCCTGCACGTGGCCCCGCCATGCGGCCGATGAAGGCGTCCGCACGATCGGTGAGGCGATCAACGTGCTGACCGGTACGATGCGCCCGACCGCTGTGTCGCTGGAAGCCGAGCAGATCGATGATCTTCTGCTGCGCTGCGAGAGGTTTCTCCGCTCGGGCATGCCTTACCGCTGGCCCGATCCGAGGGCGAGGCTGGCGATGCAGTTGATCGCCGGCATGGGCGGAATCGTACTGCTGCTGGTGGTTGCCGGTTTCGTATTTTCCAGCCAGACGCTGCTGCACGGCGCTGCCGTGGTATTCCCCGCCGGCCTTCTGATCCTGGCCATGACGCTGCTGTCGCCCGACCGCTCGCGGTACGGTTTCCGACTCGGGCGTCTGCTGACCGACGAGACCTGGCCGTTCACTCCCGAGCAGATGGACCGGCACGATTCTTCGAGCTGATTGCCGCGCGGACGCAGACCTGGTTGCTGCTGCGGAACTCGCTGGGGCTCAAGCCGGTATCCTGGCGAAAGACACGGCGGGACCGCATGCCGCTGGAGAAGCCGCAGCGCCTGGATATTTGCTCGACGCTCTGGCTGATCTCGATGAGCATCCGCTCGGCCGCTGTGATCCGGCAGGGACGAATCTGCTGGAACATCGACATTCCCGTGGTCTGTTTGCAGGCCCGATCCAGGTATGAGCGCGAACAGTTCCCTTCATCCAGGACATCTTCGACGCTGGTTACGGCCAGCACGGCCACGATCGGCACGTACACCCGCGGGCGAAGGCTGGAACGGGGCCAGGACCCTCTCGGCCGTGGTCGACGAATTCCGCATCGGCACCGAATCCGCCGACGTGACCCCCGTCCCCGAGCCGGCGACGATGAACCTGCTGGGCATCGGTGGGCTGCTGACGATCCGGCGACGCCGTCGCTGAGACGCAGTAACTCGATCCAGAAGTGAAAGACCATTGCGGGGTCTGGCGCTGCGGCGTCAGGCCCCGTCTGCTGCGCCCGCTCTGTCGCGACGGATCAACAGCCCTGCTGCGGCGGCCAGACTGATCAGCGGCGCGACGGGCATGCGGGTTGAGGGCTCAGACGCCGGCCCCCAAGCCAGCAGGAGCACCGCCGCAGTCAACACCAGCAGCCAGTGCTCGGACCGGATGCCCCCCTTCAGGGCCCCGACCACCAACGCCCGGAACGCAAATATGTACCGCCCGACAAGAAGCAGCACGAACGGTGCGGCGGTCCACAGCAGCCAGCTCTCTGCATCGAACCAGTTCTGCAGCGTCGCAGCAGGGCCCTGCTGCTGCAACCTGCCTGCCAAGGACTCCCGCTCGGGCCCCAGGCCGAGGACCGCGAAAACCTCGATCATGCCCGGCAGCAGTGCTGCCGTGCTGCCCCTGAGATGTACCAGGGCCCATCTGCCGGGATACTTCTCCATGATCGCCAACCCTTCCTGGCGGTAGATCCGGCTGATGTGGTCGCGGTCATTGCGATCTACCGAACGCAGGCGATGCTGAATGCGGTCCTCCAGAACCTGTCGGGCCTCCGGCAGGGGCAGTTTCCCAGCGTCCGCGAGAGTTGCCGCCGCCTCATGCTTGACCAAGTGCACTGTCGCAGCCGCGCTGAAGCCCGTGTAACTGGCCTGACGTCCATTGCGCGCGACCCAGAGAGATACCGACCCGATCAGCACCACTCCAGCGGTTGTCAGGTGCAGCCATCGTCTGCCATCCCGCCATCCAACCGCAGCCCGAACGGCCAGCAGCACGAGCAGGACCCCGGCTACCAGTAATCCCACAGGATGGATAAAGCACGCCGCGGCGAGCAGCAGAGTGCCCCCCGCCAGAATGGCTGTCGAGCCGTTCCGCAAGGCCAGAACCAGACACAGCAACGCCGCGACCAGTACAGCGGTAAAGGGCCCGACCGGGGCAATGCGAATCGAGACGGCCACGGCCAGCGGATTCACCGCGTGCAGCAGCGCCGCGAGCAGCCCCACCCGTTCGTTCCAGATCAGCCAGCCCAGCAGGGCCAGCAGCGCCGTGGCCGCTACGTCCAGCAAGATGCCGAACATCGAGGCGATGGCGAACCAGCTGGGCCCGATCCAGGGAATCGCGGCCAGCAGGGCCGGATAGCCAGGCGTGTGATAGATCTCGGCGTCACCATCGCGCTGGAACTGTTGCTCGGACCGGATGGAGTCGGCCAGTTCGACGTACTCAGCCGTCTGGCTGAGGTAGATCCCGTCGCTGCCGGTCCATGTCGAGCCCAGCAGCACTCCCAGGCGGATGACCAGGGCCAGGAGGCAGATCAGGTTGAGTTTGCGTTTGTTCATGGAGCACAGCCGCCGGCGCGAACTGCGCCGGTCCTGCCGGCCATCTTACATCCACCCGGCGGTCGGGGCCAGAGGCCAGGGCACAGGGCAATCACTACGGCGAGAGCCTCTGCCGGGCCCAGCCGCTCTGGCTGCGGGTGTAGAGCAGGCGGTCGTGCAGACGGCTGCTGCGTCCCTGCCAGAACTCGATCTGCTCGGGGACCAGGCGGTATCCGCCCCAGAAGGCGGGCATGGGGATGTCGCGTCCTTGGTACTGCGCTTCGGCCTGGGCCAGGGCCGATTCCAGTTCGCCGCGGGAATTGATGGGCTGACTCTGACGGCTGATGATCGCCCCCAACTGGCTGCCGCGCGGGCGGTTGGCGAAGTAGCTTTCGGCTCTTTCGCAGCTGAGCTTCTCGATCGGGCCACGCAGGCGGACCTGCCGCTCGAACCGGCTCCAGTAGAACACGGCTGCGGCGCGGGGGTTCTCGGCCAACTGTCGCCCCTTGGCCGACTCGGTGTTGGTGTAGAACACGAACCCCTCGCGGGAACACTCTTTCAGCAGGACGATGCGGCAGTCGGGAGAGCCTTCGGCGTCGGCGGTGGACAACGCCATGGCGTTGGGCTCATACCAGGCCCCGTCGTTGTCCTCGACGGCCTGTTCGAGCCATTTCTCGAAGAGGGTTACGGGATCGTCCGGGGCCCTGTCTTCACATAAAGGTACGTCTTTGGATTCGCTTCGCAGATGTTCCAGGTCGCTCATGGGGTATTCTAGGCATGGCTTTCGACTGCTTCCGGCTTGCGGTTCTGGTCGGGGACGGTGGCGGCGTCGAGTTGACGGCGTCGCTGGTCGATCTGCTGGACCTTGTCCAGAAGCTCCTTACCCTCCTGGTCGATCTGCGGACCAACGGAATCCAGGAAGGCATCGCGGCCCGGCGAGACAGTGAAGACGGTTCGGCAGGACTGACAGCGGAAGAAGCCCGGTTTGGGCGCGTGGAAATGGTCTCCGCAGGCCGGGCAGGTGGCGTCGATGAACGACCGGCCGTTACGCAGTTGGAAGACCAGCGAGCATTCACTGCACTGGAATCTGCCGGAGCGGTTGACCATCCGCGTCTTGCCGCAGCCCGGACAGGCAGCCTGGAACCTGGCGCCCTCGGTGGTCAGGACGAAACGCGTCGAGCAGTCGGCGCACTCAAACTGGCCGAGTTTGTTGACCAGTTTTCTCTTATTGCACCCCGGACAGGTTGCCTGGATTTTCGCCTCCAGGCCGCTGACGAGGAAAACGACCTGGCAGCGGCTGCAGGCGTACACACCGTCCGGCGGGGCGGGCTTGTCCAAGCCGCAGTGCGGACAGGCGATCCGCCCGTCTTTGGTCTTGCTCCCGCGCAGCTTGGGTTCCGGCTGAGAGGACTTGCCCGAGGTCCGCTGGATGGTGGGCCTGAGCTTGCCCGAGCCCGAGTGGAATATCTCCGCCAGGCGCAGGCCCAGTGCGGCGAGGATCTGGATCGATACGCCGATGACCCCGCCGGCAGAGCGGTAGGTCATTTTCAGCAGCCAGGCGATCGCCCGACCCGCCGATGCGGCGGCGCCTTGGACAGCTCGGGCCATTGTCGGCGAATGTCTTTGGAATCGCAGAACGCTCCAGCGGCCCATGCGCCGGGCCCATTGCAGCATCTGTTTGAGGCCACGGGACAGCCGTGGCGTCTGTCGTCGCAACCCGAGGCCCATACGGCCGACCGACCGACCCAGACCGCGAAGGCCCATCGAGCCCAGCGCCAAGGCGATTCCGAGGCAGACAACACTCCCGCGGGCGATCTTGCGGACCACCTGGCCCAGCTTGCGCCAGGCCAGCCGCAGACCTTCAGCCACCATCAGCACCAGCCACAGCCAGTACGGCAGCGGTCGGTTGCCTTCGAGTGCTTTCTCCAGCCTACGCTGGCGGTTTGCTTCGCTGATCGTTGCCAGGAGAACCTGCAGGTTTCGTACGGCCATGCGGCGATCCCGCCGGTGGACACGCACACGGGCGTGGCCCTCGTAGAGGCGGCGAAGATCCAGCCAGAACAGACAGGCCACCGCGGTCACCACGGCCCCTGCCAGCAGGACGGCCAGGCCCAGGCTGGTCATCTGCGCCCAGACTTCCAGGGCCGCAAGGTAGGTCAGGCCTGTTGTCGAGGCGTCCGCCCGGCGTCCGAAAGCAATCACGCCCAGCAGGGCCATCCCTGCCAACAGGCAGACAGCCACGCACGAACTCCAGATCACCGAACTGAGGGCCTCCCGGAGCACCAGCAGGCAGGGCGGGCAGAACCGGCCATGCACGCAGTTGCGACCGCAGCGCAGGCAGGTGCGGCGCGACTTGACTTCCGCTCGGCTGGGTTGGGTTTTGCGCTTCTTCATCCGTCGGCGGTTCCCGTTGTCTCGGCAAGACAGGTCGAGCCCTGGCCGCAGCCAGGGGTCTCTGCGTACAATTCGACGCCGGAGCGGTACTTCTGCAAAGAAATCGCCCGGGGCCAAGAGTGTTTCTGCCTATCGGACAAGCATCGCCCCGGCCGATCCGATAGAATGGCTGTACCGGCCGAAAAACCGAACCGTCCCGAGCCCCGCGAGAACCATGAACCGACGCCAGAGAGACATTCCTGTCACCCTGCTGTGCTGCCTGGGGATCTGCCTGTCGACGGGACAGCTTGGAGGTGACGGCCGCAAGCCGCAGGCCGCAGACCAGGCCGGCGGGCAGGAGCAGGTCAACTGGGCTCAACGCATCGAGCCGATCGTCCGGCAGTTGGGCCACCGCAGCTACCAGCAGCGCCAGCAAGCCTCAGCCCGGCTGGGCGAGTTGCCCCACGAGGCCCTGCCCGCGCTGCTGGAAGCGTACCACCGCTCGCAGCTGCCGGAAACCCGCCTGCGCATCCGCAGGGGCATCGAGCCGCTTGTGATCAAATACCTGTCCCAGCCCCAGCGGGAGAATTCCGGCTTTCTGGGCATTTCCTTCTCCAGCAACGCCGTGCCCGTCACCGTCGGGCCCGACCAGGAAATCCAGATGCAGTTGGTGGTCTACGTCACGCAGGTGCTCGAGGGCACACCGGCAGCTGAAGCAGGGCTGGAAAGCGGAGACCAGATCCTCGCGGTCGGCAACCGCCTGGCCGGCAGCTTCGATTCCGGTGATGCTTTTTCGGCCCATCTGGCCAAGCTCAAGCCCGGCACGAAGACCACGCTGGCCGTCAGCCGCGGCAACGCCATGGTCAGCCTGACGGTCACGATCGGCCATCGACTGATCGACGCCCCCGAGCCCTATCGAAGCCAATGGCTCAAGCAGGCCGAGGGACAGTTCTGGGCCGACCAGAGCAATCGGCCCGGTAAAGACCGATGACCTTTAGGCTTGCGTTTTCCCCGCAATCCCCATAAAGCCTGTGATCATCCCATGGATTTGGTCAAGGTTTCCGCCCATGATGCCGAATTGAACCTATGGATGAGGACCCGACGGGTCTCGTTGCGCTCCAGCAGCGGCCACGGCGGGATGAGAATCGAACAGATCGTTGGAGTTTCTTGCATGGAAGTCTTTGTAGCCAGACACCCCGTCTTCGACCGGTTTAAGAATGTCTACGGCTATGAACTGGTGTTCCGCAGCGGCTTCGAGGCCCAGTACAGCCAGTTACAGTCGGATACCACGGCCGTGGACTTTCTGGCCTTCGTGGACTTCGAGGAGCTGGCCGACGGCAAGAAGGGCTTTGTCAAGTTCTCACGCGACCTGCTGCTCAGCGAACTGCCCAACCAGTTGCCCCGCGATACGATGGTCGTCTGCATCGACTCCCAGACCCAGATCGACGAACCCCTCGTCGACGCCATGATCGCCATGACCGACCAGGGATTCCTGCTGGCCCTGACGGGCCTTACCGTCGAATCCGAAACCCCTTCGCTTCTGGAACTGGTCAATATCGTCGGCGTGGACTTCAGCAATGCCGACGCCGAGGCCCAGAAAACCTTCGTCGACCGTATGAACGAGAAGAATGTCGGCATCTGGGCGACAGGCCTGAACACGGTTGCCCAGTTCGAACAGGCCGTGGAATCCGGCGCGACCTACTTCGGGGGCGAGTTCTTCACCTGCCCCGATACGCGCGTCGACGACAGGATCCCGGGCAACGAGATGGCCCACCTCCGCGTGCTGCACCTGGCCGGCAGGCCCGATACCAGTTACGACGAACTGGCCGAGCTGATCGAGCAGGACGTGGCCATGACCTACATGCTGCTGAAGTTCATGAACTCGGCCTGGTTCGGCCTGAAGTACGAGATCCGCTCGGTCAAGCACGCCCTGGTCATGCTCGGGCCCCAGGAAATCCGTCGATGGGTCAGCCTCTTCGTCGTCCGGATGACCGGCAAGGACAAGCCGTTCGAACTGCTGCTTCGCTCCCTGACCCGCGCGAGGGCAGCCGAACTGACCGGCCTGTTGATCGACATGGATGAACAGGCCAGCGAATTGTTCCTGCTGGGCATGTTCTCGGTCATCGACGCCCTGATGGACATGCCCATGGAGGACATCCTCAACGAAATCCCCCTCTCCGAGGACGTCAAAGCCGCTCTGACCGGCGTGCAGAACCGCTACCGACAGGTCTTCGACATGCTGTTGGCCTACGAGCGAGGCGACTGGCAGAGGTTCGGCCACTTCACCGCGTCGCTGGGCCTGGACGAGCGTCTCGTGCCCGACATCTTCTCCAAGAGCCTCGAATGGGCCCACCAGGCCCTGGAAGGCCTCTAAGCCGGAATCGCCCTGCCCCCACGCAGCAGCTTACCTGCCGGTCTACTCCAGTTCAGCCAGCACAGCCCGCGCGTGCCGCGCGTAAAGCCCCCGCAGGTCCATTGCGTATCTCTCCAGAATCCGGCGGCCGAGACCGTTGTGGTCGCCGCAGCGAACCAGCGCCCGGGCCAGGACCAACTCCCGCAGCTGACGACTGCGACGCAGGTCGTCGGAACCCTTCAGCGTCTGGGACGGACGAAGCTGCAGGAGCCAATGCCCCTGCATGCCCGGTCGCGACAGCAGCGTAGCCAGTGGCCCTGCCGCCCGGGGGTCTTTCAGCGTCTCCAGTGCCACTGCCAGGGCCCTGCAGTGTGAGAAGGCAGGATCTTCCGGCAGTTGATCGATCTTGTCCAGCAGCACCTCGACCGCTCGGTTGTCCCCGGTTCGGCCCAGAGCGACAATCAGCAGGTCGATCTGCCCGCGACTTCGGCCGAACTGGCCCATGCCCCGGAAGTTCCAGCCCTCCCGGAATGGCTGCTCTGCCACAGCCTTGAGCAGATCGTCTGCCCCGGCTGGATCATGCAGAATCCCCAGCACGGCTGCGTATTCCAGGCGCCTCTGACCGGCTGCGGCGGCGCGGGCTTTGCGCAGCAACGGCAGGGCTGCGGCCCTGTCAGTCAGGATCGGCGCCAGCTTCTCCGGCGTCAACTGCAGGTTTCGGACCGCGGAGGCAAGGTCCCGGGCTGAGACCGCCCCGCTGTCAACATCCTGGAGGGCGTCGTCGGGAAGAATGCCCACCTCCACCAGGTGTCGCTGGAACCGGCGGATGGAGGCTGCAGTCGGCTCGTGCAGGTCGTCAACCGTCGCGCCGATGTACCCGGCTGCGTATCCCTGGTTCTGCAGATCCGGCTGCATCCGCAGCAGCGGCATGGCGTCACGCTGGGCGGCAAAGCCCAGACCCACGACCAGCATGTTGTCGATTCCGATCGGCTGAAGAGCACGTAGAGGCACGCGGAAGGTCCGCACGCTGCGGTCCGGCGGTGCCAGCAGAAACAGGTCCGAGACCGTAAATCCGTGTGTGTCGAAGTTGGACCGGGCCAGGTTCACCGCGTCGAGGTAGCGGCGACCGATGTAGATATCCTCCGGCTGGATCGTCACGCGGCCGACGATGCGAGGCCTTTCGCGCGTATCCAGCAGACCGGCGACGTCGAAAGCCCCCGCAAAGCGCTGACGCGCCTGGACCAGCAAGCGCCAGGCGTCGACGACATCGTCCTCGGCGGCGAAGGCGTAGTCGGTGTTCGTGTAGCTCTGACCCGGGTGGACGGGCGGCAGGCCGGTGCCCTGTACTGCGACGTGCTCGGCGGCCGATTCCTGCATCGCCGCCCCGGCAGCCTGTGCGATCGCAGCGGCGCCGGTGGCGTCGATGACTACTTCACAGGCGACCGCGCAAGGACCGTCGGGTGTGGCGACCAGCAGGCGGCGCACTTGGCCCTGCCCCGGGCCCTCGATTGCTTGGGTGGCAGCCCAGACCAGCACGTTCGTCCAGACCTGTCCTCCAGCAGCCAGGATCTCCCGCCGGTACCACTGCATTTTGGCCCGCAGGCTGCTGACGCCGCCAAATTGCTGGATGCCTCGATCGATCTGCGCGGTAAAGCCCCCGCGATAGCCGTGCCAGTACCGCCCGATCCGCCCCACCGTCGAAACGCCGCCCAGTTCGGACTGGTATTCCAGAAGGAGAGTCTTGACGCCCTGCCTGGCTGCGGCGATCCCGGCCGGGGCCCCGCTGGTTCCCCCTCCGACCACCGCCACCTGGACGCTCTGACTGAGCGCAAAACGCTGTCCGGACACGTCCACCCGCCTGGAGGGGCCCCGCTCGACCCAACCGGACAACTCGCCGTTCTGTCTTTCCATCTGGGCCCAGCTTTCGGTCGACTCCTTTCGCAGGGGCAGGAATTTGGCCTTGCCGGCCTTGCCTGCCGCCGCGGAACCGACGGCCCTGCCCAAGGCGATCGCCTGGCGCGGATGGTCGTACGCGCTGAGCCCAGCCACGGCAAGGACCCAGAAACGGGGTTGTCCGTCCGGGCTCAATGCCGCCGCATCCGGCTTGGCGGGGTCAAACCGCGTGCTTCCAGGGAGCGTGAAATCTCCGGGCCAGTCGAACGTTCCCGAGCTGAGACTGCTGCCCATTGCGGCCAGTTGGTTCAGCAGCCCCTGGAGCAGTTGCATCTTCCGGTGGTAGTCGACCACCGCCGGCGGAGACGTCTTCGAGTTCAGCAGCCAGAGGGGCTGGCGAGACTTTCCCACCGGGATCTCCACGTCAAGCCGCCGAACCGACCACCCGGAAAGCTCCGGTTCAGAGCCCACCGTCACAGCGCGGATCGCTCCATCGGTTCGGGGCTTGTACTCCAGATCGATCCACCGCCAGGCCAGCCTGCCCAGCACGGCGGAGTCGGTTGCGTCGATCACGCATTTGCCTTTAAGCACCTGGCGGCCGGACCGATTGACCACGACCACCCCGGCAATCGAACCCGATGTGTCGCGCATCACGTTCAGTGGATACGTGCCGAACAAAAATCCTGCCCCGGCGGCAAGCAGTTGCTGTTCCAGCGTTCGCTTGATGTGCCCTGGCGGCAGCCAGATCCTGCCATCGTCGGCAGATTGGATTGCTGCGGACTCCTGGAACAGCGCGCGGTAGAGCGGGTCGTCGTCGGGCCTGGCGGCCCGGCCCGGCCAGACGATGAACGGGTCGACCACGTCGCTGCCCAGCCAGGGCCGGTGCGAGACCAGGAATACCGAGCCACCGGCCTTGCGGACTTCGAGGGCTGCGGCGCAGGCGGCGATGGAGTCGCCGATGATGACCACGTCGGCCTCGGCCAGCACGGGTAGCGGACCGGGCAGCGTATACGGACGGACGTCAGCGGCCTGAGAGAGGCCAAGGCCGGTGGAACAGAACAGCAGGAAACAGTAGACTCTGAACATCATTGCCCTTTGCGGTCGATGGAGAACAGGATCTGCCTATCCTATCGGAAAGGCGCCGGAGCATGGATCAAGATGTCTGAGAAGATCTCGGCTGTCTGTCTTGCGGGTCTGGCGTTGCAGGGGGCACAGGGGCCCGGCAGGGGCGAAGCTGGTGGGCATGCTGGGCGACAAAGTCGACTGATGCGTCAGTCGCCCCGATAGATGCAGCGGGAATTTTCGGACTCCCAGATGGTGATCGCCGAGAGCAGAGGCAGGGACGGCTTGATCTGCTCCCACAGCCAGGCCGCGATGCACTCGGATGTGGAATTGGCCAGGCCCTCGACTTCGTTGAGCATGGCGTGGTCCAGCCGGTCGATGATCGGCCCGATGACCTGTTTGATCTGCCCGAAGTCCATCACCCAGCCGGTCTCCTGCTCGATCGGGCCGGTAACGTGGACGTCCACGCGGTAACTGTGACCGTGCACGCGACTGCATTTATGCCCCTCGGGCACTTTCGGCAGGGCGTGGGCGGCTTCGAAACGGAAACTGCGGATCAATTCGGCTTGCA
>JBKHDI010000030.1:0-40205 GCA_046541415.1 Phycisphaerae bacterium
GCGGCAGCACCCGGAGGTGTTTTTGTCTTCCTGCAGAATAAGATACTAATAAAAAAGCACTTATGGCTGATCGCCCGCGATTGCCCTTGTGGGGACCTGCAAAGTTTCATCCAAAACGAGAACTACCGGCCTGTCAGGGCGTTTATCCTGACGAGGAGACTCCGTAAGATATGGAAGGCATCTGCTACCCCATACGGATTTGCGACACAAATGTTACCTTTTTCCCAGCAGAACAACAGAACCGTCGGATCATGAGCGATCGAGGCAAGAAGCTGATTCTGGCGTCGTCCAGCCCGCGCAGGCGAGAACTGCTCAGCGAGGCGGGCTATCAGTTCCAGACTGACGAGCCCCGCCTGGAAGAGCCCACTGCGCCGTTGCGAAGGCTCTCGCCGCGTCAGGCGGCTGAGGCGCTGGCCTATTTCAAGGCACGCTCGATTGCCGATGGGCACGATGGAGAAGCGATGATCCTCGGCGCCGATACCATCGTCGCCGGCCCCGGGGAGATGGGCGTAGTCGGCAAGCCGGCCGACGTCGCTGACGCCCGGCGGATCCTGCAGGGGCTATCCGGTTCCCGACACGCGGTAATCACCGGTGTGGCCCTGGTCGACGCCAAGGGCGCTCGACGCATTGCCTCGGACGTTACCTGGGTGACGATGAAGCAGCTGACCGAGCAGGAACTGGAGGAATACATCGCTTCGGGGCAGTGGGAAGGTAAGGCGGGGGCGTACGGCATTCAGGGCAGGGCTGACCGGTTTGTGACCAGGCTGGAAGGCAGCTACAGCAACGTCGTCGGCCTGCCGATGGAACTGCTGGGCAGACTGCTGGGCCAGCCGGACCGGCCGGGTCAACAGGACGAAACATGAAGCACCGGAACAAGACAATCCTGTTTCTTGGCTTGCCGGTCCTGCTGGGCGCCCTGGCCTACGGGGCCTGGCGACTCTGGCCGACTGAACCGCCAACGGTGACCATTAACGGCCACACGTTCCAGGTCGAACTGGCCCTGACCGAGCCGCAGCGACGTACCGGCCTGATGGGGCGCACCGAGCTGGCCGAGGACCGCGGGATGCTTTTCGTGTTCGGCAGAGCCCAGCCGCTGAGCTTCTACATGAAGAATTGCGAAATCCCGCTGGACGTGGCCTTTATCGATGCCAGCAAGCGCATCGTCAAGATCCACACGATGCAGGTCGAGTGGGACCGGGTGGGCCGACGGAACTACCATTCCGGCGCCGATGTCCAGTATGCCCTGGAGGTCTACGGGGGTGTTCTGGAAAAGCTCGGAATCAAGGAAGGCGACCGCGTCATATTTTCCGACGGCGTCCCCCCGCCTGCTAAAGCAGACCCGTAAGTAAGTCGATACCAGCCAGGTAGGCCCTGAGTGTTCTCTGTAACAGGCGGGAAGGTCGACTTGGCTTGTGAACCGAAAATCCTGTGGCTGGGCGACGGCGCTCTGCCGGACAATCTCCACATCGCCATGCGCAACCGAGGGCAGCTTTCGGTCTGGCAGGAGGGCGTTTCGCTGGCTGACCAGATCGGCCAGGCCCCGCTGGCGGTCATCTGCCCCAATGGCTCATCCCGGGATCCTGTCGCCCTGTCTGCCATGCTCGACGAGATCGAAAGGACGGCGGCGGTGGGGGTCTTCGTCCTGCCCGCCGATGCCGAAGATATCTGGAAGCAGGTGCACGACGGCAACGGCACGGTGCTCTGGATCCGCGAGGAGGCCAGTGTCGAGGAAATCTCAGCCAAGCTCGACGCGGCTGGTGAGCTCCAGCCGGCCATCCGAAACCTCAAGTCGGCCCTTCTGGCCCACCAGGACGAGGACCACCAGCTGGAGATCGTGGCTGAGGAAATGAGGCTGGCCAGCCGTCTCCAGCGCGACTTCCTGCCCCGTCAACTGCCGGAAGTCGGCTCGGCCCGCTTCAACGTCATTTTCCACCCGGCCAGCTTCGTATCCGGCGACATCTACGACGTCGTCCGTCTCGACGAAACCCATATCGGCTTCTATGTCGCCGACGCAGTCGGACACGGCATGCCGGCAGCCCTTCTGACGATGTACATCAAGAAAGCCCTGCAGACCAAACGCATCGTCGACAACAGCTACGAGATCGTCCCGCCGGCGGAATCCCTGGCCGAACTGAACGCGTCGATCTGCGAGCAGAACCTTTCCAGCTGCCAGTTCTGCACGGCCATCTACTGCGTCCTGGATACCTCCGACGGCACGCTGAGTTACTCTCGCGCGGGCCATCCCGAGCCAGTGCTTCTGCGGACCGACGGAACGGCAGAGACGCTCGAAGCTCCGGGGTCGCTGCTGGGCGTCTTCCCCGAGGCCCAGTTCTCCCAGGCCAGTGTGAAGATGAACCCGGGTGACCGGCTGATCGTCTACACAGACGGGGCCGAGGCCTACGCCAAGGGCAGCGACACGGACGGACATGAGGAACTGTTGGGGTTCCTGTCCAGCCTGGGAGGCATCGATCGTCAGCAGCTCAACGAGAAGCTCGAAGCCTGGGTCCAGCGCGTCCGCGATATCAGCCGCGAAGAAGACGATATCACCATCCTCTCGGTCGACATCTGAACCGAGCCCGACTCTCCCGGCCGGCGTCGCCGGATCCTCTGCTCTCTGCCCGTCCAGGCTGCATCAGCTTTGGCAGGTATCCGCCGTAAGACCGCCTTTCGGCTGGATCTTGCTTCTTGACTTTTGCCCTCTTTTGACGGAAAGTGCTCTCCCCTTTACCACCGGCCGGGATAAGTCAATGAAGCAGTCAAACCAAGAGACCCTGCATCCGATCCTGGGCATCATTGCCGCGGCGTTGGCGTGGCTGATACCCGGGGCGGGGCACCTGTACCTGGGTCGCTGGCAGCGGGCGCTGATCATCTTCCTGGTCATTACGCTGACGTTCTGGACGGGCATGGCCCTGGGCGGCGTGCTGACGGTCGACTACTACTACGAACGTTGGTGGTTCCTGGCGCAGATGTTCGCGGGCATCCACGGCGTGATCGGATGGTACATGCAGGACCAGCTCTACGATCGGCTGATGGCCGAGCACCCGGAGGAACTGGGCAAGCTGGAGCCGGTGGCCGGGCCAGTCGTTCCCGAGCAGCAGGTGCAGGTCGACGTGTACCTGGCCAAGGAAGGCGTGGCCCTGACAGACCCGACCAGCGTGGTCGCACGGGCCTACTCCGGCGTGGCCGGGCTGTTGAACCTCATGTGCATCTTCGACGCTTTGGCGCTGGGGTTGATGGGCGTACGGTCCGAGCCGACCCGAACCGGGAAGGAACAGGCCTGATGCTGGCAAAGCTGTTCTACTACCCGATTACCCTGCCGTATTACGGGCAGATCTGGATGCTGCTGCCCCTGCTGGTGGCCGTGGCCGTGGTATACAAGGCCGCACGCTCCAGACATATCCGCGACGTGCCGAAGGAAACCGCCATCACCCTGGCCTACATGTTCGTGGGGCTGCTGGCCCTGTCGGTCGTGCTCTGGCTGCTGACGGAGTACTGGCCGTAGGCCCCCTGGACCGTAAGCAGCAGCCACACTGCCCCCCGGACTGCTGATTGCTGCTGTCCCGCATCGCCGCAAGCGGCGACTACATCGCCCACCTGAACGGTTCCGTTCGATCTCCTTGCGCATTGCGCAGGGCGATGCAGTACGAGCGGTACCTTAACGCAGCGCGGAGGCTCGGACGCCGACATTGTCGCCGATCTGCTCCTGGAGCGGGGCGCTACGATCAAATGACCGCAGTACCTTGGGCCGGTATCAGATCTCCGCGTGGAAGTGGGAGGGGGCGGCCTGCTCGAATCGCGTGCACTGGGGCATGAATGTCAGGGGGATCACGTCGGTCGGCCCGTTCCGCTGCTTGGCGATGATCAGGTCGGTCGTCCCGGACGGGGTGTAGTCGGTTTCGCCGCGGTGGTAATAGTCCTCGCAGTGCAGGAGCATGATCACGTCGGCGTCCTGCTCGATCGAACCGGATTCGCGAAGGTCGCTCATGCGGGGCACGTGGGAGGGGCGGTCGGCCGGGCCTCGGTTCAGCTGGGCGGCGCAGATGACTGGCACGTTCAGTTCACGGGCCAGGGCCTTGATCCCGCGGGAGGTTTCGCTGATTTGTTCCTGCCTGCTGTTTGCGCGGCCGGAGTAGCTCATCAGCTGGAGGTAGTCGATGAAGATCGCCTGGATGTCATACGCGGTCTTCAGCCGTCTGGCTTTGGCCCGCAATTCCAGGATTGTCAGCAGGGCGGTGTCGTCGACGTGGAAGGGGGCCTGCTGGAGGTCGTCGGCGGCCATCTGCAGCTGGGTCCAGTCTTCCGGGCCGATCATGCCGCGGCGCATCCGCTGCATGTCGTAGCGGGCGAAGGATGAGAGCATACGCTGGACGATCTGCTGGGAGGACATTTCCAGCGAGAAAAAGGCGATCGGCTTCTTGTCGATCACGGAGATATACTCGGCCATGTTCATCAGCAGCGAGGTCTTGCCCATCGAGGGGCGGGCGGCGAGGATGATCATCTCGCCCGGCTGGAACCCGCAGGTGCATTCATCGAGCTTGGAAAAGCCCGTCGCTGCCCCGGTGACCATCCGCCCGTCGTTCTCCTGGAGCTGTTCGAAGGTCTGCTGGATCAGTTCCTGCATGGACAGGTTTTCGGACTTGACGTTGTTGTTGCGGATCTCGAAGACGCGCTGTTCTGCCCGGTCGACGACGAGCTGGGCTTCCTCGTGGCTGTCGTAGGCTTCGCGGACGATCTCCCCGCCGGCGGTGATCAGCTCTCGCAGCAGGGCCTTGTCGCGGACGATCCGGGCGTAGTACTCGGCGTTGGCGGCGTTGGGTACGCCCTCGACGAGGGCGACGAGGTAGTCGATCCCGCCGATCTCGTCGAGCTGTTTTCGGCGGATCAGTTCGTCCTTGGCGGTTACCAGGTCGATGGGGGCCTTGGAATCGTGCATGTGCACAACGGCCTCGAAGATCAGCCGGTGGGCTGGGCGATAGAAGTGCTCCTCCTTGACGATGAGGATGACCTGGTCGATTGCCGGTGCGTCAAGCAGCATCGAGCCGAGCACGCAGGCCTCGGCCTCGATGGACTGGGGCGGCACGCGCGTCAATTCTTCGCGGGCCGTCGGCTGGTCGGGCGCTTCGATGCTTGTCGGTTCGTACTCGGACATGATTGGTGGTCTATCCTACTGTCGCCGGTGGAATCTGCCAAGGCTGCGTCCCAACAGCTGCCAGGCTGGAAGGTTGCAGCGCGCAAAACACCCCGGTCGGCGGGGCCGAATCAGAGAATTCGGCGCCGCGGGCCGGGGTGCGGATGGAGAACTTATTCGCCGGCCGAGTCGAACTCGACTTCGTCGATATTGCTCGGGGGCAGGTCGGTTCCGGAGATCTCGGCCTGGGCTTCGGGGGTTGCGGCGTCGATTTCTTCATCGGCATCGACATCGCGGACCGGCACGACCCAGACGCCGATCTGGCAGGTCACGTCCTGCTCAAAGGACAGGGTCACGTCGTACTTGTCCAGCTGGCGGATCGGCTCGTCGAGTTTGACGTTGCGGCCCTCGACCAGGATATCCTGTTCGGCCAGGGCGGCGACGATCTGGGCCGGCCCGACCGAGCCGTAGAGGTGACCCTCTTCATTGGCCCGGGCGGCGATGGTGATCTCGGTTCCTTCGATGGCCTTGGCCCGTGCTTCGAACTCGGCCTTGAGCTTGGCGAGTTCTTCGAAGTAGGCGGCCTTTTCTTCCTCGACCCGCTTGATGTTGCCCTGGCTGGGCTGGTAGGCCAGACCCTGGGGCAGCAGGAAATTGCGGGCGTAGCCGGGCTTGACGTCGACGACATCGCCGATCTGCCCGAGGTTGTATACATTCTTGCGCAGCAGCACCTTCATGGGGTATCCTCGCGGTAGTCAGTGGTTGCGGGTGTCGTTAGCCGATGTAGGGCATCAGGGCGAGGAAACGGGCTCGCTTGACGGCCTTCTGGACGCTCCTCTGATGCTTGGCGCAGTTTCCGCTGCGTTTGCGGCTGAAGAGCTTGCCCTGCTGGGTTGTCAGCTTGGACAGTACGGCAATGTCTTTGTAGTCGACTTCTTCGACCTTGTCGCGACAGAAGCGGCACTTGGCCTGCTCGCGGAAACGAGAAGACCGCCGTCGGGAGCGACCGGAACCTTTTGTGCGTCGTTTCGCCATCTCAAACGTCCTTTGGTTGACCTGGAGTTAGGTAGGTTGTCTGTGTTGTTGTCTTAGAACGGGATATCGTCGGCCCCGCCGCCGTCGTCGTAGTCCGGGGGGGTCGGTTCATCATGGCTGTCGGACGGACCCTGGTTGGATGGGCCCTGGCGGCGCTGTTGGCCACCACCGCCGCCGCGGTTGTAACCGCCACCGCCGCCACCGCGGTCCTGGTTGTATCCGCCGGAGGAGGCGCCGGACGAGTCACGACCGCCGCCGCCCTGGCCGGAATCCAGGAACTGGAAGTTCTCGACGACCACCCGCAGTTTGCTGCGACGCGAGCCGTCCTGGGCTTCCCACTGGCTGTAGTGCAGCCGGCCCTCGACCATGATCTGCCGACCCTTGCTCATGTACTGGTTGATCGTCTCGGCCTGGCGGCCATAGGCGCGGCAGTCGACGAAGCAGGTATCTTCCCGCATCTCGCCGTTCTGGCTGCGCCAGCGTCGGTTCGTCGCGATGCCCAGCTCGACCACAGGCGTCTGGCTGTTGGGCAGGTACGACAGCTCCGGATCTCGCGTCAGATTGCCGATCAGGATTACCTTGTTGTAGTTGGCCATATCGGGCTCCCGGGATAGGCACAGCGGGGCGGAATCGCCCGGCCCCGCTGCGGCGTTGCAGGGCGATCAGTCCTTGTCTTCGTCCGAATCGTCGGACTCGGCCTCTTCTTCGTCGTCCGAGTCATCGGAGTCACTCGAATCATCGCTGCCGTCACCGTCATCGCGGTCGCGGTCATCCTCGCTGCGACGGCGACGCGGACGCTCTTCAACGTCTCGCGGGCTGGTCGCCGGGGTCTCGGCGTTGAGCTCTTCCTCGGTGACCTCTTGCTTTCGGAGGATCAGCACGCGGAGGATGCGCTCTTCCAGTTTGCAGTCGTTTTCCAGTTCCGTGATGTTGGCCGGGTCCATCTGGAAGTAGACCAGCACGTACGTGCCGCGGCGCCGGCCCTGGATTTCGTAGGCCAGGCGGCGTTCTTCCCAGAGTTTCAGGCCGATCATCTCCGCTCCGCCCCGCTCGAGGACTTTGCGAATCGGCTCGCAGGCCGCTTCAAAGTCGCCCTGTCCGGCGTCGAGCACGAACATGGCTTCGTAGGTGTTCATCGTGGCAGTCATTCGCGATTCTCGTTCCTGTTGTTTTCTCCCGGTGATCACTTGTCGCCGGTTCTTCGGTTATACCGTTCCATGACCCGCTGCAGCCCGTCGAAGAGCCAATCTTCGACGGCGTCGGCGGCATCTTTGATCGCACAGCCGATCAATTCGGTTTCTTCATCAGTGAACTTGCTCAACACATAGTCGGCCGCGTCCCAGGCGGGTGGCGCGGCGCCGATGCCGATCCGCAATCGAGGAACCTGATCGGTTCCCAACTGGCGGATCACGTCGACCAGGCCTTTCTGGCCGCCGGCCGAGCCGCCGGCACGGGCCCGCAACTGGGCGGTCTCCAGGGCCAGGTCGTCCATGACGATCAGCACGTCCTCGGGCGGGACCTTGTAAAAGTCACACGCGGCCCTGACAGCCCGGCCCGACCGGTTCATGAACGTCAGCGGCTTGGCCAGCAGCACGCGGGCGCTGTTTCGCCCGCGACAAAACCGGACGTCCCAGGTGATGCTATCGAACGCATCTCGCCCGGGACCGGCCGCGGTGCGATCGACCAGTTCGTCGATCACCCGCCAGCCGACGTTGTGGCGCGTCATCGCGTACTTCGTGCCCGGGTTTCCCAGGCCCACAACGAGGCGGCGCCGGTCTGGATCGCTGGCTGGTTCGCCCATCTGCAATGACCGCCGAAGCGGTTACTCGGCGCCTTCGTCGGCGCCTTCGTCTTCGCCTTCCTCGGCCACTTCGCCGATGACTTCCGGCTCGGCAAGCATTTCGGTCTCTTCGGCCGGGACCTCCTCCTCGACCAGGCGGACCTGGCAGAGCAGCTCTTCCGGCTCGTCCTGCAGTTCCACGTCGGCGGGCAGTTCGATGTCTTTCAGGTGCAACTGGTCGCCGAGCTTCATGTCGTGAACTTCCACGACGAACTCGTCGGGGATCGATCGGACGGCACATTCGATGCTGACTTCCGCGAACTGCTGGGTCAGCACGCCGCCTTCGGCCACGCCTTCCGGCGTGCCTCGCAGGTGGACCGGCACGGAGACGACGACGCGTTCATCGAGGTCGACGCGGTTGAGGTCGATGTGCAGCACGGTCTGGCCGAACGTGTCCCACTGGACGTCCTTGATCAGCACGTTCTGGGTCTTGCTGCCCAGGTTCATCTCCAGCAGTCGCTCGCCGTGCAGCAGGGCCAGTTCCACGTCATGCTCGCTGACGGTGATCGGCTCGGGCGCTTCGCCGTGACCGTAGACGATCCCGGGAATCATGCCTTCGCTGCGCAGCTTGCGCGACGCCCGGCTGCCTTTGTTCTCTCTTGCTGTAGCCTTAAGCTTCGCCATGTTCTTGCTTCTCCTGCGGCCCGTCAGCGGTGGCGGACCTGCGTATGATTATCCGACGTCAAAAACAGACTGCTGACCGATTCGTTATTGTGAATCCGGTGGATCGCTTCGCCGATCAATGCCGAGAGCGAAAGCACCTTCAGCCGTCCGATCTGTTCCATTTTCTCCTGCGAAAGCGGGATCGTATCTGTCACGACGATCTCCTCGATCGGCGCGTCCCGCAACCGTTCCACCGCCGGGCCGCAAAGCACAGGGTGGGTGCAGCCGACCAGGACCTTGCCCGCCCCGCGCTGTTTGACCAGCTTGGCGGCCGAGCTGATCGTCCCGGCGGTCGATATCATGTCGTCAACCATCAGCACCGTCTTGCCCTCGACGTCACCGATGATGTTCTCGACCTCGATGTCCGAGCCGCTCTTGCGGCGCTTGTCGATAATCGCCAGGCCCGCTCCGAGGCGCTCAGCATAGACGCGCGCCCGCTTGACGTTGCCCACGTCCGGGCTGACGAGCACCAGGTCGTCCAGCTGCAGCTGCGAGTAGTAGCGGCTGAGCACTGGCTCGGCGGAAAGGTTGTCGACCGGGATGTCGAAAAAGCCTTGTACCTGGGCGGCATGCAGGTCGACGGTCAGGACGCGGTCGGCCCCGGCGGCGGCAATCATGTTGCAGACGAGCTTGGCGGTAATCGGCACGCGCCCTTCGTCCTTGCGATCCTGGCGGGCATAGCCGAAGTAGGGGACCACCGCGGTGATCCGTTCGGCAGAGGCGCGACGGGCGGCGTCGATGAAGATCACCAGCTCCATCAGGTGGTCGTTGACCGGTGTGCAGGTCGACTGGATGAAGAACGTATCCCGTCCGCGAACGTCCTCGTCCAGCTTGACCATCAACTCCCCGTCGGGGAAGGGGCGAATGGTGGCCTCGCTGAGGCTGATGCCCAGATAGTCGGCCGCCTTGCGGGCCAGCAGTTGGTTGGATCGTCCGCCGAAGACTTTCATCGGGTCCTGGTCTCCCGGTCCTTACTGGCCTGCCCCGGCGGCGGCGAGGCGATCCCGCAGGATCTGGTCGACCTCGGCCAGCTGGTCCAGGGTGTTGATGCTCTTGGTATCTTCCGGGGGTACGGCGGCCACGGCGGCGAGTTTCTTGCCCGACTCGCGCAGGATGCCCAGCGCGTCGGTCAGGTAATACTCGCCTTTGGCGTTGTCGTTGGTCAGTTTGGCCATTGCCTCTCGCAGGGCCGCAGCGTCGAAGCAGTAGATCGAGACGTTCACCTCGTGGATTTGCTTCTGCTGCTCGGTCGCGTCGAGATACTCAACAATGCCGACCAGTTCGCCGTCTTTGTCGCGGACGATGCGGCCATAGGCTTCCGGGTCCGGCAGAACGCTGGTGGCCAGCGTAACCGCGGCGGACTTGGCCTGGTGGGTTTCGATCAGTTCCTTGAGCGTTTCCGGGCGGATCAGCGGCCCGTCGCCGGCGACGACCAGGACCGGCCCATCGAGGTCCTTGAGCTGTTCCTCGCAGACCATCACCGCATGGCCCGTGCCAAGTTGCGGCTCCTGGGTGACCCAGGCGACATCGTCGGCGTTGTCGGACTCGGCCTGCTTGACCAGTTCCTGCTTGTGGCCGACGACCATGATCAGCCGGTCGCAGCCTGCCTGGCGACAACTGTCCATCACCCATTCGACCATGGGACGATCGGCGACGGGATGGAGGACCTTGGGCAGGTCCGATTCCATTCGCGTGCCCTTTCCGGCTGCCAGGATGATTGCGGTTGTCGACATCTGCATTCCCATCAGGCGGTCGCTGCCGCCGCGTATCGGTGTATTTTCAACCCGGCCAGGACTCGAACCTGGAACGGAAGGACCAAAACCTTCTGTGTTGCCAATTACACCACCGGGTTAGGTTGTGTGGCACAACGCGATCCATCCCCGGCGTCTATGGGGTTGCGGATCGGCAAGTCTGGGTCGCAGCCGGGGGTCTGTCCGGAGGCCCGAGTTTGCGGCTGCGAGGTGCAAACCCGCCGTCGCCGAAGCGATCAGCCCCATGCGAACAGACAACGCCATGGTTACAAGACCGAGGATTCTAAGGCTCGAATCTCCGCGTGTCAATCCCGAAACCTGCTTGATGCACTAGGAAAAATCAAGGAATTGTCGCGGGGTGACAATCGTATGGCCTTAAAGCTCTTGAGTTTCAGCAGACCCTTGTCTCCTGTGACCAGCCAATCGGCTTTGGCAGCCTCGGCGGTTTCCCAGCGAGATCATCGGTATCTTCGCATGCCCCGTAAGGAACCGAGGCAGGTTCAATTTTGATGGAATTCCAGCAGGATATGCTCTGCAAGGAAGATGTGGTGCCGAATCAGGCATCGCTCTATCACTTCATAGCAGACGCTGCCAAACCCGTAGCCGGCCAGAAGGATATTCGCATCCAGAACGACTCTCACTTCTCGATCCGGAAGAAATCTTCTTCGGAGTCGGACCCGGCCGCCTGGGCCAGTTTCCTGATCCCAGCGGCATCATCGCGGAATCGCTGAAGAGCAATCCAACGTTCCAAAACATCCTGGATCGCTTCAGAAGGGGGGCATCCGCGCTGCCGGCAGATTTGCTCAAGCTGGGCGTTGATGTCGTCCGGGATATTGATCTTCAGACTGACCATGGATTCAATATCCCGGCATCGGCAGCAGGCAAGGTCAATGGTTTTGCTGGAAAAAGCAAGCCGGGGCCGACCCGCTGTCCGTGCGGACCGGCCCCGGCCGGAGGGACTAGGAGCATGAAGAGGCTTATTCGCGGACGTCGTAATACATGTCCGCCCAGCCGCTGTCGGTCGGACCGATCGGCTCGGGGGTGGAATGCAAGTGGTTGTCCTGTGTGGACATATCGTTGTCGCCGTTGCAGCCTGCAACCAGCAGGGCTCCCAGCGACAGGGTCAACAGGGCGATCGTGAGAATGCGTTTCATCGGGTTGCCTCCTTAAGCAAGCGTCACCTTACTATACGTTCCAGGAGTCGGAGGCGTTCCGCGCGGGAAGTATTTGGCCAGGATGTGTCGATCGCTACAGGTCCGGGGCCCGCTGCACTCCGGCCAGGACGGCCGAAAGGATCTCGTCGGGGTTGACGCCCTCGGCCTGGCCCTCGAAGGAGAGGATCAACCGATGACGCAGGGCAGGGGCGAAAACCGCCTCGATATCGGCGAAGTCGACATTGGCCCGCCCTGCGACCAGGGCGCGGACTTTTGCGGCCAGCAGGACCGCTTGGGCCCCACGGGGGCTGGCCCCGTATCGCACATTCCGCCTCACGGTTTCCGGCGCCTGCGGGTTGTCGGGGCTGGTCTGAAGCACCGCGCCGGCGACGAAGCGGGTAATCGCCTCGCTGGCGATGACCCTCCGGACGGTCTGCTGCATGGAGAGTACGTCGTCTGCGGAGGCAACCTGTTCCGCGCCGGGCATCTGCGCGGTCGTGGTTTGCTGGAGGATTCTGGCCAGCTCATCGACCGGCGGGGGATCGATGCGGATTTTCAGCAGGAACCGGTCCAGCTGGGCCTCGGGCAGGGGGTACGTGCCTTCCATTTCCAGCGGGTTCTGGGTGGCCAGGACGAAGAACGGCCCGGCCAGTTCGTGGCTGGTCCGGGCGACCGAGACGGTCTGCTCGCTCATCGCCTCCAGCACGGCAGACTGGGTCTTGGGCGTGGCGCGGTTGATCTCGTCGGCGAGAATCAGGTTCGCGAAGATCGGCCCGGGCTGGAACTGCAGCGATCGGTTGCCCGCCCCGTCGGTCTGCAGCACGTTGGTTCCGATGATGTCGGCGGGCATGAGGTCGGGCGTGAACTGGATGCGGCTGTAGGCGAGATCCATCGCATCGGCCAGGGTGCGGACCAGCAGCGTCTTGCCCAGACCCGGAACGCCCTCCAGCAGGGCGTGGCCGCCGGCGAATACCGCGGTCAGCACCTGCTCGACCACCTCCTGCTGGCCGACGATGACCCGCCCGAGCTGTTCGGTGATCGCTCCCCAGGTCCGGCCGAACAGGTCGATCTGCTGCTGGAATTCGCTGGATGTCTCATCTGCTGCCATGGCTACCCATTGTACGCCTTGCTGGGCCGGGGGCAACTGTCGGGTTGGCTGACAGGGCGGGGCTTGTTGGGCAAAGTCTTTGCATCTGGCTTCCGTCGAATCCGATGAATTCCTTAGAAGCGCCGGGCTGATCCTGCGCCGAACCTGGGAGTATGTAGCATGAGACTCAGTAGAATCCTGCTGTTGCTGGTCATCACCGGCGGTCTGGGCGCCGCGGTCGTGGCGATGCGAGGCACGAGCCAGCCGGCCGAGGGGCAGCCCGTTTCTCTGGAGGCTGGCCTGGAATCCCGCATGCCCGGGCTGATGGCCAGCATCGACGAGACCGCCCAGCGGTGGAACCAGATCATGCCCCATCGGCCCATGCGGTACATCCGCATCGTCGAGCCCCGCCAGGAGCCGGAACTGGCAGCCTGGCTGGACCTGTGGGTCCTCTCGCGCCTTTACTGCGAGCCGGGCGAAGACGACCGGGCCTATCGGTTCGGAACGTTCTCGCAGCCGACGGTCGACCAGCTGCCGCCCCGGGCGTACATCATCGCGTCGATCGGCGGGCGGGAGTCTGTCGTGCTCTTTACCAGAAGCGACCCGGCCAGCCCCTTACCCAGCGATTCGCCGCACGGCTGGAATCGCGGGACGCTTTGTCCATTGGACGTGGCGATGGAGCTCGGCTCGGCCCTGAAGCTGATCGAGGACTTCATGGTTTCCGCCTCGGAGAACCGTCAGCTGGCACCCTTCTGCGAGACGCTCAAGGGCAAGTGGGGCAAAGACGCCCCGGCCCGGTGGGCCCTGCTGCAGCAGATCGACCAGGACCGCATCGCCTCGGGCCTCTTCCAGATGGAGGCCGACCTGAACGTCCACGATGCAGCCAACTTCTCCCTCTGGGTCGATACCGTCTCCGGGCGGCGGCTGGGGCTGGAGATGGTTCTGGTCCGCCAGTCGGGCCGAGAGGGCTACATGGGCTGGCGGATCCGAACGATCGCCAAGGTCGACACCCCCCAGCCTCCCGAAGCGGGCTACTAGGCTTCCTGCTCGATCGGCAGCGAGAAGAACCGGATGGCATTGGCGGTGGTTTCCGCGGCGAGCTGCTCTTCGTCAATCCCGAGGATGTTGGCGACCCGCCGGGCGGTATGGACCACGTGGGCCGGGACGTTCGGGTGGATCTTTCGGACGGGTTCGGGGGAAAGGAACGGGGCGTCGGTCTCGACGAGGATGCGGTCTGTGGGGGTCATCTCGACCGACTGGCGGATCTCGCGGGCGCTGTTGAACGTCGCGATGCCGGAGTAGCTGATCATCGCTCCGCGATCGAGCAGCCGGCGGGTCTGCTCCGGTTCGCCGGTAAACGAGTGCATCAGGACGCGCGTCCAGTCCATGCCCGATTCATCCAGAATCGCAAGGGTATCCTCGAACGCTTCGCGGGTGTGGATGACCACGGGGCAGTGCAGTTGGCGGGCCAGTTGCAGCTGGCGGATGAAGGCGTGCTTCTGGTCCTCGACGGGGGAGAAGTCGTAGTGGTAATCCAGGCCGATCTCGCCGATGGCGACCACCTTGTCCTTCCCGGCCAGATCGGCGACCTGGGACAGGGCGTTTTCATCGGCGTGGCGGGCTTCGTGGGGGTGGATACCAGCCATGCTGTGGACAGTGCCGTACTTTGCGGTCAGTCCCAGGGCGGTTTTGGATTCGTGCAGGTCTCCGGCTGCGCATATGACGTGGCCGACGCCGGCCTGGCGGGCCTCTTCCAGCAGATCGGCGACCCGGCCGAAGAGCTTGCCGTGTGCGAGGTGACAATGGGTATCGATGAGCATGTCAGGTAGCTGGGCTGAAGGCCTCGGGGATGCAGTGGGTTTCGACGACCCGCCCGTCGTTGACGAGGACGGTGACTACGTCGAAGCGGACGTTGAACCCTTCGGCAGGGTGGTGGGCCAGGTAGTACCTGGCGATACGAACAAGCCGCCTCTGCTTGTCGGCGTCGACAGCAGAGGCGGGGTCGGTAAATGCGTCGCTGGAGCGGGTTTTGACCTCGACGAAGCAGATCGTCTGGGCCCCGGCGGTTCTGCGGGTGGACTTGTCCAGGGCGATCAGGTCGGCCTCGCCGGCAGGGCAGCGGTAGTTTCGGGCCAGGATCTTCAGGCCCTGTCGCTTGAGCAGCCTGGCGGCGTGGGCTTCGCCGAGTGCCCCGGCATCCGGCGCGGGCTTATTTCGCCGGAAGGGCCACACGTCCTTATTCGCCAGCCGATTCGTTGGCTTCGGCTGCCTTGCGGGCCTTCTCCTCGGCATGGGCCTTGGCGGCGGCGATTTCTCGCTTGGTCGGCTTGCGGATTTCCTTGAGGCGGGTGGCCTTGCCGACGCGGTCGCGCAGGTAGTGCAGCTTGGCGCGGCGGACCTTGCCGGAGCGGACGACTTCCACGCCGGCGACCTTGGGGCTGTGCAGTGGAAAGACGCGCTCGACGCCTTCGTTGTTGACGATCCGGCGGACGGTGAAGGTCTCATGGATCCCGCCGCCCTTCTTGCGTATCACGGTGCCGGTAAAGACCTGAACGCGTTCCTTCTCGCCCTCGACGATCCGGACCGAGACGTTGACGGTGTCGCCGATCTTGAACTGGGGCACGTCGGTCTTGATCGAGCCCTCGACGGCCTTGGCAAGCAATTCCTGACTCACGATGAATCTCCCTGGCAGTGGGTCGGCAAACACGCCGGCCCGGGGGTCATTGGTTGTTCTGGTTGTCTGTATAACGATCCCACAGGTCGGGACGTCGCAGCCGCGTCCGATCTTCCGCCTGCCGCTGACGCCACTGGGCAATCTTGCCGTGGTCGCCGGAAAGCAGGATCTCCGGGACGTCCCAGTCCCTGTACGTCCGCGGCCGGGTGTATTGCGGGTATTCCAACAGGCCCATCGAGAACGATTCCTCGCAGGCCGAGGCATCCTTGCCCAGTGCGCCGGATTGCAGCCTGGCCACCGCGTCGACCAGCGCCATCGCCGCGATCTCCCCGCCGGAGAGGACAAAGTCTCCCAGCGAGATCTCCCGATCGGCCAGGTTCTCGCGGATCCGTTCGTCGAACCCTTCGTAATGTCCTGCGATCAGGATCAACCGGTCTGTCCCGGCCAGTTCTTCGACGATCGGCTGGTTCAGCCTCTCGCCCTGCGGGCTGAGCAGAATCACCTGCCCGGGCGTCTCCGGAAGCTGCTTCCGGACGTGCTCGACGGCGTCGAAAATGGGCTGGCACATCAGTACCATGCCAGGCCCTCCGCCGTAGGGCGAATCATCCACCGAGCCGTACCGATCCAGTGCGAAGTCCCGGATGTTGGTCAGGTGCGTCTCGACCAGGCCCTTGCTGCGGGCTCGCCCGACGATGCTCGTATCCAGCACGGTCTCGAACATCTCGACGAACAGCGTCAGAATGTCGATCCGCAATGGCATGCCAGTCGCACCTGCCGGACGTGCAGTCCGGCCGGCCAGGGGCGTCCCTATTTCAGGATGCCCTGCTTTTTCAGCAGGTTACGGACGGTCTCGCTCGGCTGGGCGCCCACGCTGAGCCAGTACTGCACGCGCTCGACGTCCAGTTTGCTCTGCTTGTCGGCATCTTTGGCGTTCGGATCGTACCAGCCCAACGGTTCGATCACGCGTCCATCGCGCGGGTTACGCCCTTCGATGGCGTTGAGCCGGAAAAAGGCCCGGTGGGTCCGACCCATTCGGTTGAATCTCAGTTTTACGGCCACGTATGTGTCTCCAAATCCGCGCCGCTGGGCGATTCTTCCGCGAACCGCAGGGCGCACAGGTTCTGCTCAATCCGTGAGAATCGAGCATTGTATCAGTTGCCGCCGCCTTGGCAAGCGCTTTTTTCGCCCGGTTTGCTTCGTACTGCTCTCCAATCGCTGTTGGGGCACGAAGCCGTCTCTTTGTCCTATCGCCGACAGGACCGGTGTACTATGATCTGGCCAATCCATAGACCAGGAGCAGCCGATGGAATCAGGCGAGTTGAGGCAGCAGGTTCGCGAGGCTCGGGGCAAATTCGCCGCGATGGCCGGTTCATACTCGCTGGGGGTCTTTAACGACAACTTCTTCCGCCAGGCGGCGATCCTCCTGGCCGGCGTGGCCAGCAAGGGCAATATCATGATGCTCTTCGCCCTGCCGTATATTCTCCTGGCCCCCCAGGCCGGGTGGTTCGCAGACCGCTTCAGCAAACGACATGTCGTCATCGGGGCCAAGGGCATGGAACTGGCCGCGATGACCCTCGGGGCCATCGGCGTCTGGACGCTCAACTGGCCGTTGATCATGATCATGACGTTCATGATGGCCCTGCAGTCCTGCGTGTTCGGCCCGGCGCTGAACGGTTCGATCCCGGAACTGTACCCGGCTGTCTACGTCAACAAGGCCAACGCGATTCTCAAGGCCGCCGTGACCATCTGCATCCTCTCCGGGGTGGCCCTGTCGGGGATCATCCTGGATATCGAGGGCGGGTTTCAGCCATGGGGCATCCCGACGGGGCGGTTCCTGGTCGGGCTGTTCGTGCTGGGCATCGCGGGGGTGGGCCTGGCTGCGAGTTTCGGGACGGTCCATCGCCCGGCTGCTTCGCCGAACGAGCCGTTCCCGAAAAAGGCCACCTGGGAGATCGTCTCCCGCCTGGCCGAGATCTGGCGGGACAAGCTTCTGTTTGTGATCGTCCTGGCCGACGTGTTCATCTGGTCGATCGGCTCGCTGTTGGCGCTGGTCATTGCCGCAATGGAAGACAAGCAGTTTCTCTACGACAAATGGACGGTCTCGACGCTGACGGCGGCCGAACTGGTCGGCGTGGCCATCGGCGGGGGGATCTCCAGCAAGCTGAATATCACGGGCAAATGGCACAAGATTCTGCCCTTGATGGCGTGCATGATGGGCCTGACCCTGCTGGCCGTTGGAGCCGTGCCGATGCTTCAAGCCGGGCTCCGCCTGCCTGCTCTCTACGGCCTGCTGGGCGTGGCAGGTATCGCCGGCGGGTTGATCATGATCCCTTGTGAATCGTTCGTCCAGATCCGCCCGAACCCGGCCCGGAAGGGGGCTGTCATCGCGGCCGCCAACTTCGCGATCTTCTCGGGCATCCTGGTCAGCGGCTTTCTCGCCGACCTGCTGAATCCGAACTTCGATCCGTCTTTCAGCGTGGGGATCATCGGCGGGTTCTGCGTGGCGGTGGGCGTCGCCCTGCATCTTGGCCTGCGGAGGTTCTGGAAATGATCGACGTCATCCTTCGAGGAATTACGAAGTTCAACCTCTGGCTGCGGTACCGTATCGAGCTCAAGGGGCTGGATACAATCGAGAACGACCCATCGAGAAGCATACTCTTCCTGCCGAACCACCCGGCCCTGATCGACCCGGTGGTGGTGATGTCGGTTCTGCTGAAGCAGTTTCGCCCGGGGGGTCTGGGCGATGAGAACCAGATCGACCGCTTCCTGATCCGTAGCCTGGCTAGGCGATACGGGATCATCCCCGTGCCCGACCTGGCCGCGACCGGACCGGGCGCCCGGCAGGGGGTCTCCAAGGCGATCGAGCAGGTCATCGAGCAGCTCCAATCGGGCAGGAGCATGCTGCTCTACCCCTCCGGTCACGCGTATCACACGCGGTATGAAGACCTGCGGGGCAACAGCGCCGTGCGGACGATTCTCGACGCGATTCCCGACCAGCGGATCGTCCTGCTGCGGACAACCGGTCTGTGGGGCAGCCGCTTCAGCCGGGCCTGGGGCGTCGAGCCGGATGTCGGACGGACAATGAAGAAGGCCCTCGGCTGGCTGACGGTCAACGGGCTGTTCTTCATGCCGCGCCGAAAGGTGACCCTGGAATTCGTCGAACCCGACGACCTGCCCCGCGACGGCTCGCGCAACGAGATCAACGAGTACCTCGAAACGTTCTACAACGCCGATGCCCCGCCGGCGACGAAGGTGCCCTATTACTGGTGGCAGGGCAGCAAGCCTCAAGCCATGTCCGAACCCGAATCGCATCGGGTGGAGGGCGACAGTTCGGCCGTTGCCGGGGCGACGCGCGAGATCGTCATGGACAAGCTCCGGGATCTCAGCGGGGTCAAGCAGATCGACGATTCGGCCCATCTGGCGGCCGAGTTGGGGCTGGATTCGCTGGCCCGGGCCGACCTGCTGGTCTGGCTGCAGCGGGAATTCGGGGTATCGGGCGGCAATGTCGAGTCTCTGGTTACCGCCGGAGACGTGCTGCTGGTCGCGTCCGGGCAGGGAACGGCCGGGATGAGCAAGTCCATCTCCCCGCCGCCGTCATCCTGGC
This sequence comes from Phycisphaerae bacterium, assembly GCA_046541415.1. Classification (GTDB taxonomy): domain Bacteria; phylum Planctomycetota; class Phycisphaerae; order SM23-33; family SM23-33; genus CAZOVB01. The sequence goes on from JBKHDI010000030.1 coordinate 18,937, forward strand.
TGCCGGAGAAAGAAGACCGAGGCCGGCGGTTGGAGATCCCGGCCGGCCAGGACCTCTGCGAAGCGTTTCTCAACCAGGCCCGGCGCGGTATGGGCAGGTGCGTTCTGGCCGACCAGCGCAGCGGGGTCAAGACCTACCGGGACCTGCTGACGGGCATTTTCGCGCTCAAGCCGATTATCGAGCGGTTCGAGGGGGACTCGGTCGGCATTATGCTGCCGGCCTCGGTGGGGGCGACGACGGTCTACCTGGCGACGCTCTTTGCGGGCAAGACGCCGGTTATGGTCAACTGGACGGTCGGTCCTCGCAACATCCGCCACGGGTTGGAACTGACGGGCGTCAAGACCATCCTGACCGCCGGGGCCCTGCTGGAAAACCTCGACAGTCAGGGCGTGGACGTATCCGACCTGAAAAACGCGTTCTACCCGCTGGAAAGACTCAAGGAGGACCTGTCCGGGGCGGCAAAAATCAAGGCGGCCATCAAGGCCCGGCTGGGCTGGAAGTTGCTGTATCGCTGCAAGCCGACGAAGACGGCCGCGGTTCTGTTTACCTCCGGCAGTGAGGCCAGGCCCAAGGCCGTCCCGCTGAGCCATGCCAATGTTCTGGCCAACATGCGCGACGTGCTGGCGGCGGTGGAGATCTTCGAGTCCGACCGGCTGATGGGCTTCCTCCCGCCGTTCCACTCGTTCGGCCTGACCGTTACGGCCTGTCTCGCCGTCACCGGAGCCCTGCCGACGGTCTATCACCCGGACCCGACCGAGTCTGACGTGCTATTCAGGCTCATCGAGGCATACCGGGCATCGCTGGTCGTCGGTACGCCCACCTTCCTGGCCGGGATCGCCCGTGCTGCAGGGGATCGGACACTCGATTCGCTGCGCCTGGCGGTGACCGGGGCCGAGGCATGCGGGCAAGCAACCTACCGCGCGATCGCCCGGGCCTGCCCGAATGCAACCGTCATCGAGGGGTATGGGATCACCGAGTGTTCGCCGATCGTAGCGGTCAATCGGCCGGACGATCCGCAGCGCGGCAAGATCGGGCCGCTGCTGCCCTCGCTGGAGGCAGCGTTGGTCGATCCGGAAACAGGCGAACCGGTCGAACCGGGCGAGAAAGGCATGCTCCTGGTCCGCGGGCCGAGTGTATTTGACGGGTATCTCGGACCCGACGCGCCCGACCCGTTCGTCGAGCACGAAGGCAAGAGGTGGTACCGCACGGGCGACCTGGTGACGATGGATGACAGGGGCGTGCTGACCTTCAAGGGGCGGTTCAAGCGGTTCGTCAAGATCGGCGGGGAGATGGTCTCCCTGCCGGCAATCGAGTCGGTGCTGGCCGAGCACCTCTCAGAGCCGGAAGACGAAGAACCCCAATTCGGCGTCGTCCCTGCCGGGCCCGAAGGGCAGATCGAGTTGGTGCTCTTCAGCGTGCGCCAAGTCGAGCGGGAGCAGGTCAACCGTTGGATCCGGGGGGCGGGCCTCAGCGGCCTGCACAACATCCGGCGCGTCGAGCCGATCGAGGAAATGCCGCTGCTCGGCACGGGTAAGGTCGACTATCGCAGCCTGCAGCGGCGACTGGACGGGCAGGACAGTTAGCCTTTCCGCTCGAACCTGCCGTCGTCAGGGGCCGGCACCTCAGCCGGGTGAATGATTGCCGGGGCCTCGCCGGCCTGGGTCATCCGCTCGACCAGCCGCTTTGCCAGCTGGCCCCGCACCGCGGCCAGATCCGGATCACAAACCCGGTTGTTCAGCTCGTGCGGGTCGGTCTGGAGGTCATAAAGGCGGGCCTCTGTGTATTCCTGCGAGCCGGGGCGGGAGGCTCCGCCGGAACCCGGCACCCAGACTTCGTACTTCCAGCGCTTGGTGCGGAGGGTCCTGCCGATGTGGTCCTCGCTGATCTGGGCGAAAACGTCTTCCGGCCAGTCCTCGGCCTTGCCCTCCGCCAACGGCTGCAGGTCGCGTCCGGCGAAGCTTACCGGGGCTTCCAGGCCCGCCGAAGCGAGGATGGCCGGCGGCAGGTCCAGCAGGCTGACCAGTTCTTCTATGACCTTTCCGCCGCGATAGCCGGGCCCACGGAGGACCATGGGAACCCGCAGGCAGGCGTCATGGCAGGATCGCTTGTATTCGCTGTTGCGGGTCCTGAAATGCGACCCGTGGTCGGAGGTGTAGATGATCAGTGTCTCGTCGAGAATACCCTGGTCTGCCAGGAACTTCCGGATGCGGCCGAGGTTCTCATCCAGTGACGCACAGCAGCCGAGGTAGTCCGGATAGTTCTCCTGCCAGTCTCCCAGGTCCCCGGCCGCGGCCAGGTCGGGCGGGATGGTGCAGTCGGCGAAGCGTTTTTTTGATCCGGCGGGTCCTTCGTATCGGTCATTGTCGTTCTGGTGGTGGGGCTCGAGGTAGGAGAGCATCAGAAAAAACGGCCTGTCCGGGTCGCGGTTCTGCAGGAACTCCAGGGCCAGATCGGTCTGGTGGTCGACGCGGTAGCGACCCTGGGGGAAGTCCACCCGGTTGCCCGCTGTGTCCCACATGTGTCCGTCGTAGCTGTGGCTGGTGAACTCCAGAACATCCGCGGCATGCCAGAAGTCGCGGTAGCCGCCGCGACGCTGGGGCGGGACCGGCGCGTCCCAGTATTCCCTGCCCTGCTGCCTGCTGGCCAGGTGCCACTTGCCCACGTACCCGGTCTGGTATCCGGCGTCGCCGAGATGGTGGGCGATGGTCTTGGCCTCAAGGGGCAAGGGGATGCCATTGGTGAACGTGCCCACCTGTGTGGCCCACAGGCCGGTCTGCAGACAGGCCCGGGCCGGCCCGCAGACCGGCTGACAGGTAAAGGCCGACTCAAACCGCACGCCCTCGGCGGCCAACTGATCGAGGTTCGGGGTAACGTCCATCGGCTGACCATAGCAGCCGCACGTATCCCATCGCTGCTGGTCGGTGAAGAAAAAGAGGATGTTCGGACACTTGGCCATCGGGGCGGACTCCTTCTAGAATGGTCCACGAAGACTACCAGTTGCCCCCCGGCGGTGCAACGCAGCAAACCGGAGAGCTGGTTGGCAGAGGCAGATCGACAGCATGTTCAGCCCGATCGGAATCAACCCATCGGCCGGGGATGGGACCGGACCGGCGATTACGTGCTCTACTGGATGCAAGCTTCCCAGCGGGCTGAGTGGAACCACGCCTTGGAGTACGCCATCGCCCAGGCCAACCAGCGCAGCGTGCCCGTGGTTGCCTGCTTCGGCCTGACGGATGGTTACCCCCAGGCCAATGCCCGTCATTACCTTTTCATGCTTCAAGGCCTGTCCCAGACATCCCGACGGCTGGCTGATCGGGGCGTGCAACTGGTTGTCCGGAAAGGGCATCCGCCCCAAGTGGCAGCCGACCTGGCCGGGGCGGCCGGCCTGGTCGTTGTCGATCGGGGCTATTTGCGACACCAGCGAACGTGGCGGAAGGACCTGGCCGAGCAGGTCGAGGCGCAGGTTGTCCAGGTCGAGTCCGATGTCGTCGTGCCGATCGAAACGGCCAGCAACAAGGAGGAATACGCCGCCCGGACCATTCGCCCCAAAATCCACAGGCACCTGGAGGACTACCTGGTCCAGATCGAGCCCGCCAAGCCAGGACGCGACTCGCTGGATCTTGACCTTGGTGGGCTGGACGTTTCCGACCCACAGGCCCTGCTGGACCAACTGGACGTCGATGTTTCTGTGGCCCCCAGTCGCCTCTACCCCGGCGGCCGGTCCGAGGCCGAGAGGCTGCTGGCTGAATTCAGCGAGCAGAAGCTGTCCCGGTACGCCGACGAGCGGTCAGAGCCCGGCGAAGACATACAGTCTCACATGAGCCCCTTCCTGCACTTCGGACAGATCAGCCCGCTGGAGATCGCCCTGCGCGTCCGCCAGGCCGATGCCCGTCAGGAGGCGAAAGACGCGTTTCTCGAAGAGTTGATCGTCCGCCGGGAACTGGGGATCAACTTCGTCGCATACAACAGCCACTACGATTCCTACGCCCACCTGCCGGAGTGGGCCCAGGCGACACTGGAATATCACAAGCACGACGATCGCGAGAATCTCTACACCGCAGAGCAGCTGGAAAAGGCCCAGACCCATGATGAATACTGGAACGCGGCCATGCGAGAAATGGTCGTAACCGGCAAGATGCACAATTACATGCGGATGTACTGGGGCAAGAAAATCATCGAATGGAGCAACACGCCGCAGCTGGCCTACCGGACCGCGCTGGAGCTGAACAACCGGTATTTTCTGGACGGTCGCGACCCGCTTTCCTTCTCGAACGTCGCATGGCTGTTCGGTAAGCACGACAGGCCGTGGCAGGAGCGGGCGATCTTCGGCAAGGTCCGGTATATGAACGCAGCCGGCCTGGAGCGGAAGTTCGATATGAAGGCCTATCTCGATCGCGTCGAGGCGTTGATTGGCCGACAGGAAGGGGGGGAGGAATAATCGCACCGGCTTAACGCGATCTTAACATTCAGGCGGAGCGGTTTGTTAGAATGTCGTGTTCCAAGCTGTCCTGCCTCCCTGTCGCCGGGATGGTTTCTGTTGTCGGTAGGAAAGGACCTGCATGAAAATCGCCGTTCTCGGAGACATCCACGCCAACCTGCCCGCCCTGGAAGCGGTGCTGGAAGATGCCCGCCAGTGCGGCGTCCAGGAGATCTGGAACATCGGCGACAGTGTGGGCTACGGGGCGTTTCCCGACCAGGTAGTCCAGCGACTGACCCGGCTGGGGGCGGTGAGCATACTGGGAAACTATGACCACAAGGTCCTCAAGTTCCCGCGAAAGCGGGCCCAGTGGCAGCAGAGCAAGGCGAAGAGTAAGTTCGTTGCCTTTCAGTGGGCGTGGGAGAACCTCTCGCCCGCCTCGCGGGGCCTCCTGGAGTCGCTGCCCCGACAGCAGAAGCTCGACATCGAAGGCTGGCGGGTGGTGCTGACCCACGGCAGCGTGGCTGACGATCAGGAGGGCATCAGCGAGGCAACTCCGGTCGGGCGCCTGCGGGAGCTGGCCGCGATGGCCCGGGCAGACCTGATCGTCTCCGGCCACACGCACCGGCCTTTCGATACCTGCTGCGACGGCGTGCAGTTCGTCTCGGTCGGCAGTGTCGGCAGGCCCGAGGGGGACAATCGCGCCTGCTGGTGTCTGCTGCGGATCGAGGAGAGCGACTTCCAACTCGAACACCGCTTCGTGGAGTACGACATCGAGCTCGCTGCCGCAGCGATGGTCCACAACGGCCTGCCCGAGGAGTTCTGCCAGATGCTCCGGATGGGGATGAGCCTGGACGATGTGATCCTCTCCCGGGCCGCCCAGGCCGGACAGAAATGCCCCAGCGACGGTTGCTGCCCCCATATCGATGCGGTCGTCCCACTGGGCCAGAACTGCCACTTCGAACAGGAACACGCCGAGCACGTTACCCGCCTGGCGCTGATGCTCTTCGACCAGCTCCAGCCCCTGCACGAATACGGGGCCGACCAGCGGGATCTGCTCTGCGCAGCGGCCATGCTGCACGACATCGGCTGGGTGGGGGGCAAGAAAAAGCACCACAAGACCAGTCGCGATCTGATCCTGGCAGCAGAGGGGCTGAAGCTGGACAAATCGGACCGGCGCATGGTGGCCGCCATCGCCCGGTATCATCGTCGAGCGCTTCCCTGCACGTCGCATCGGCTCTACGGGCGGATGAAAGAGTCCGACAGGCAGCGCCTCTGCCTCCTTGGTGGAATGCTCCGCCTGGCTGACGGGCTGGACCGCAGCCACGCCGGGGCCGTCCAGGACCTGCACTGCCGCGTGATCTCCGACCAGGTGGTGGTCCACTGCTACTCGGACGCCCCGGCCGAGCCGGAACTCCAGGCCGGGGCCAGGAAGTCCGATCTGCTCAGCCGTGCTGTGGGCAAGGAAATCGTCCTGGATCTGGCCCCGCCCGACCCTGCCGCACAGACCGCATGGTCCAGTCGGCAGGAAGGGACCTAGCAACCCAGACCGCCATCACCTATAAAAGCAGATATGAACGAACAAACCGACAACCAACCCGCGCCTGTTCCGGTGGCTGTCATCGACATCGGGTCCAACTCGATCCGCATGGCCGTTGCCCAGGTCTTCGCCGACGGGCAGTTGGAGGTCCTCGAGCGGGTGTACCGCGCAGTGCGCCTGGGGCAGGACACCTTCGTCGCCGGCAGGTTGGCCGGGCAGACGATGGCTGCGGTTATCGCGATCCTCCGCGACTACCGCAGTGTCATCGACACCTATGGTGTCCAGCACCTCCGGGCGGTGGCCACCAGCGCCACCCGCGAGGCGAGCAACTCCGAAGGCTTCGTCGATCGGATCTACATGGCCACCGGGTTCGAACTGGAGGTCATCGACCCGGCCGAAGAGGCCCGACTGATGGTCTCGGCCGTGCGGGGAGAGCTCGACCTGCTCGAGGATATCACCGAAGGGATGACGCTCGTGGCGGAAGTGGGGGGAGGCAATGCCCTTCTCAGCGTGCTGGAAGACGGCGAGATTATCGCATCGGAGAGCTACCGGCTCGGGTCGATCCGTCTGCAGGAGGTGCTCAATACCCCCGACGAGACCCCGCAGCGGGCAGCGGAGTTGATCCGCCACCAGATCGCGGGCATCGTCGCTGGCATCCGCAAGTCCCTGCCTATGTCGAAGGTCCGCAATTTTGTTGCTCTCGGCGGCGACGCGCGATTCGCCGCCATTCATGCCGGAAGGAAACTCGAACAGGGTACTCTTTACAAGCTGCCGGTCAGGAAATTCGGAGATCTGATCGAACACTGCGCACCCATGCCCCCCGAGCAACTCAGCCGTCGTTACAACATGGCCTTCGCCGATGCCGAGACCCTTAATCCGGCCCTGCTGGTCTACCAGGCCCTGGTCAAGGCGACGGGTGCAGAGGAGATGATCGTCACACAGCGGTCCATGCGCGACGGGCTTCTGCGGGAGATGGCCCTGGCGGTAACGGGGCAGGAAGACGAGGCCCTGGCCCGGAACATTATCCACTCGGCCGAGGCGATCGGCGACAAGTACCGATACGACCAGGAGCATGCCAACTGCGTGGCCGACCTGGCCGTTCAGCTGTTCGATGATCTGCGGGGCGAGCATGGGCTGGGTTCGCGACACCGCCTGCTGCTTCGGGTTTCGGCCTTGCTGCACGAAGTGGGCAACTTCGTATCCGGCCGGGCGCATCACAAGCACAGCTACTACCTGGTCAGCAATGCCGAGGTATTCGGCCTGCGTGGCGAGGAGATCCAGATTGTGGCCCTGGTCACGAGGTACCATCGCCGCTCCGTGCCCAAACCCAGTCATGTCGAGTACATCTCGCTGACGCGGGAGAAGCGCGTGGTGGTCTCGAAACTGGCGGCCATACTTCGCGTCGCCGATGCCCTGGACCGTGGCCACGCCCAGCACATCCGCGACTTTACCGTCGAGAAAGACGCCGACGAGATGCGCATCTTCGTTCACGGGGCGACCGACCTGACCCTGGAGCGAAGGGCCATGGCCCGCAAAGCCGACCTGTTCGAGGACCTCTTCGGCATGCAGATCCGGCTGATCGAGGCCCCGCTGGCCAAGTCAGACAGAAGAACCGAAAGTGCCCTGGACTGACAGGGCCCGTGGAAAGGACCGGGCCGAACGCATGGCCGAGACAATCGATCTCAACGCCCCCGAGTTGTACATCAATCGCGAGTTGAGCTGGCTGGAATTCAATGACCGCGTCCTGCGCGAGGGGCTCAACGCCGACCTGCCCCTGCTGGAACGCCTGAAGTTCCTGGCGATTGTCTCATCGAACCTGGACGAGTTTTTCATGATTCGCGTGGCGGGCCTGAAGCAGCAGAAGGCGGCCAATATCCGGAAGCGAGACATCTCGGGGTTGACCCCCGCCCAGCAGATCAAGGCGATCTCCCGCCGGACACACAAGATGGTGGCCGAGCAGGATGCCGGCATCGCCGAAGTCATCGCCGCCCTGCAGGGCGAGAACGTTCGCCTGATCCGCTCGGCCGAGATGACGGACGAACAGAGAAGCTTCGTGCGCGGCTACTTCCTCGGCGAGGTGCTCCCGGTCCTGACGCCTCTGGCGGTGGATCGACTCGAGCCCATGCCTCGCCTGCCGGCCCTGACGCTCATGCTGGCCGTCCGCCTCCAACCCCATCGGCCGGGACAGGACGAAGAAGAACGTGCCAAAGCGGATGCTCCATCTCCGCGAATCGCCGTCGTGCCCGTCCCCGGCGTGCTGCCTCGTTTTGTCGGCCTGCCTGCCGAGGAAGGCCTGGTGCTGATCGGCATGGAAGAACTGGTCGCCGAACACCTCGGGCGCATTTTCCCGGGCGACAGCGTCGAGGCCTGGGCCCAGTTCCGCCTGACCCGCGATGCCGACGTGGAAGTCGGCGACGACGCAGGCGACCTGCTGGGCACGGTCGAAGAGGCCATCCGCTCCCGCAAACGTCGTGGTCCGGTGCGGCTGGAGATCTCGGCCGAGCCGGACGCGCAGATCCTCGACTGGCTGGTCCAGGCCGCTGAACTGGGCGATGATGACGTATACCAGATCCGCAGTGTCCTGGATGCCTCGGCCCTGATGGACATCGCCTTCCGCCCGGGTCTGGAGAGGCTGCGCGATCCGGGCTGGCCTCCTCAGCCGGTGGCGGACCTGGTCGGCTGCGACGATATATGGCAGCTGCTGCAGGAGAAGGACATCCTGCTGTCTCACCCCTACGAGACGTTCGACCCGGTGGTCCAACTGCTGGATAACGCCGCCGAAGACCCCAACGTCCTGGCGATCAAGCAGACGCTCTACCGGACCAGTGGCGATTCCCCGATCATCGGCGCCCTGGAACGGGCTGCCCACAAGGGCAAGCAGGTGATTGTGCTGGTCGAACTGAAGGCCCGATTCGATGAAGAAAGAAACATCCAGTGGGCCCGCCGCCTGGAAGATGCAGGCTGCCTCGTCATCTACGGCATCGCCGGGTACAAGACGCACGCCAAGGCTCTGCTGATCATCCGGCGCGAGAGCCAGCGGATCAGTCGTTACGTCCACATGTCGACGGGCAACTACAACGACAAGACTGCCAAGCTCTACAGCGACCTGGGGCTGATGACCGCAGACAAGGATGTCGCCGCCGATGTCGCAGCCTTTTTCAATCTCCTGACCGGCTACAGCGAGACGGTCGACTGGGCGAAAATCTCCATCGCCCCCACGGGCCTGCGCGACCGGATCGTCGAACTGATCGACCGGGAGATCCAGGCTTCTACCCCCGACGAGCCCGGGCTGATCATGGCCAAGTTCAACTCGTTGCACGACAAGGGGATCGCCCAGGCGCTCTATCGGGCCTCGCAGGCGGGCATCCGCGTGCGGCTGAACGTGCGGGGCATCTGCTGCATCCGACCGGGGGTCCAGGGCGTCAGCGAGAACATCGAAGTGGTCTCCATCGTCGATCGGTTCCTCGAACACGCCCGGATCTTCTACTTCCATAACGGCGGCCACGAGGAACTCTACATGTCCAGCGCCGACTGGATGACACGGAACCTCGACAAGCGCCTCGAACTGCTCTTCCCGGTTACCCAGGCGAATCTCAAGCGTCGCCTGGTGCACTACCTGGAGACCTACTTCGCCGATAACGTCAAGGCCAGAAGGCTGCTGCAGGACGGTTCCTACGAGCGTGTCCGAACTGCCGGGCCGAGCCTCCGGGCCCAGGAAACATTCTACGAAGAGACGGTGGAGAACGTAGAGCAGGCCGAGCGTGGCCCCACGCGGTTCAAGCCGCTGAAGAACCCCGAGAAGGGGCGTTGAGCAACCGGCCGCTGCCGAGGCGAAATCAGACGGGCATCTGCAGCAGCAGGGCTTTGCGGGCCCGAAGGGCGTTGTAGGCTCCGACGGCGGCTTTGAGATTCATCGCCCGCAGCTCGATCCGGTGGTGGGCCAGCCAGTTCTCCACGCCGGGTCCCAGCTTCAGCGGGCGGGATTTGTGCGAGCCGACGATCCAGACTTCCGGCCCGGCCTTGCAGATCTTGCGGGCCAGGCGGACGTCGATGACCTTGCTGGCGGCGTTCTTCTTCTTGAGATTCTTGCGCAGCTTGCTCTTGCCATCGACGCGGACGTAGGCATCGATCTCGAACGACTCGCCGCCGATCGTCAGCCCATTGTCTCCCAGATTGACCTTGGGATACTCACGCAGGGCGGGCTTCTGCCGGTGTGGGTTCCTTCCTCCAGCCTGCTGGGCCAGGGCTACTGCGCCCAGGGCCACTGCGTCGTCTCCCAGCGAGGAGATCAGCACCTTGGCCCCGGCGGCTGGGTCGCCGAGGGTGTCTTTGGCCAGGCGTTTCTCGATGCGCGGCATCATGAAGGTTTCGCAGGCCTCCAGCACCCCGCCGCCCAGGACGATCACCTCCGGGTCGAGCATGTGGCGGAAGTTCAGGCAGGCTTGTGCGATGACGTCGGAGGCATGGCGCATGACATCGCTGACGACCTTGTCCTTGGCACGCAGGGCCTTGCGGAGCATCTTGCTGCGGATGCGGTCGGATTTCTTCTTCAGCATGTCGCTGAGGATCGATTCCTCGCCGGAGCGGATCCTCATGCGGATGTCGCGCTCCATTGCGGTCCGGCTGGCCAGGGCCTCGAAGCAGCCGCTCTCTCCGCAGCCGCACCGGGGACCGCCCAACTGCATGACCATGTGGCCCAACTCGGCCGTCGTGCCGCGACGCCCCCAGACCAATTGGTTTTCCAGCACGATCCCGCCGCCGATGCCCGTGCCGATGAACAGCCCGATCGCGCTGCGGCAGTTCCTCGCTGCTCCCAGCCAGTGCTCGCCGAGCACGCCCATGTCCACGTCGTTGCCTACCGCCACCGGCACGTCAAAGTGCTTCTTCATCGCCGGGACGACTTTCAGGCCTTCGATGGGCGTGTTGGGGGCAAAGAATACCCTCCCGGTCTCGCGCTCGACCGAGGCAGGGACCGCCAGACCGATCCCGGCCAGGTCCGACGGGTTGACGCCCGCTTTGTCCAGCGTGTCATTCAGCACGGCGACGATGGTCCGGACCACGCCCTCGGGTCCCTCGTCCTGCGGAGTAGAGGCCTTGCCTCGCGCCGCGACCACGCCGGCCGATGAGGAAACCACTGCCGCGACGTTCGTGCCGCCTACGTCGATTCCGGCCCACCATTTGGCTGTGTTCTTGGCCATGATTACACTTTTCCGTCCATGAGGGTTGCGGCTGAGGGGCTGTTGTTCGCTAGGGCCTGGGGTCGCAAGCCTGATCGCGGAGTTCTGCCAGGGCCTTGGGTCGAGTGAAACTCTTCCACTTGCCGAAGGCTTTCTGCAGTCTTTCCTGACGAAGGGAGGACAGGTACTTCTTCAGGGCCTTGCTGGCACGAAGGGCCGCCTTGTCGTCTTCGTTGCGTTTCTCGTGGGCTTCGACCCGCTCGACCCAGACGTCGAAGTCGTGGACCTCGCCGAGCAGGTCCTGCAACTGTTCGGCCCCGCTGCGAAGATCGTCGAGCCTGGAACCGTACAGGTCCGAGAAGAACTCGATGGAATACCGCAGAGCCTTGCATTGCAGACGGATCTGGTGCAACTGGTCGGGTGTCTTGTCGGAGATGTCCCGGCCGATCCCGGCCAGTTCGTCGATCTGGCCTATTAGAATGCGTCTGGCCTCGGTGCTGGTCGGTTCGCCGGCCCGGGGCCCGACTGCCTGAAGGCCCTGCAGGGATCCGATGGGGTTCTGCACAGCCCGGCCGAAGCCGCTGGAGAGTTTCTCGTAACGCGGCGAACCGATGGCCTTGATCAGCTTGGAGCGGTAAATCCCCCGGCTGCGGTTCAGCGAGGTAATCAGGTCGTCCAAGGCCGGCCCGTGCGTCCTGGGCGCTTCGGGGCGGTAGGCGCCGACCATCTCGATCATCACGTCCATATCCCGCACGTCGCCCAGGGCCTTGGCCAGCCATCCGAACTCGCCCGACCAGTACCCGCCCTGGGGACCCAGCGAATCGGAGATCATCGACAGCGCCGTGCGGATCCGCCGGGTGGCAACCCGCATCTCGTGGACGTACTCGGGGTCTTCATCAAAGTCCAGGCCGTACTCCAGCGACCAGAGCTTTTCGACCAGCCGCTGCAGCACGCGCCGGACCGATTCGGAGATCGGCTGGGCCGGCTGGATGACCGGCAGGTAGCTGGAACAGGGCGTGTTGGAGTGGATTACCTGCACCGGGCGGATCAGCAGGTCGTTCCAGAGATTGCCATGCGAATGGGCCGTCTGGGCGTCGCGGACCACGTCGGATGTGCCTTTGGCGACGATGCGGATCTCTTCGCCCGTATCCTGGACCGCCTCGATGTCCGTATCCTGCGTCTGCGAATCGTCCAGGCCGATCGAGATGCGGATGACCGCGGCGATCCGGGCGGCAATCTGCATCTCGGTGTCATCCGGATTTGCCGAGAGGCTGCGGACCATCGCGGTGATGTCGGCGGTGGTGGGGCCCAGCTTGGCCGCTGCGGCGCAGATGCGTTTCTGGGCATCGCTGAGCTGGTCAACGTCCTCCAGCAGCTTGCCCAACTTCCCGACCACCGGCTCGTCGTCGCCCTGGAGCTTCGAGGCGACCTGGTGAAGCATGGCCGAGCAGCGAACCAGAGGCCTCGCCGTCTTGGTCAGCCCGTTGACGTGTCGCGTCTTCTCGTAGAGCGTCTCGGACAGGTCAGCCACGTGTCGAGCGTGTCGCAGCGAGACCTTGTTCTTCCGACAGGTCGCGGCGATCTGTTTATCGAGGAGTTTGGCGTTCAAGACGGGTCTTCCATTTAGTGCCACCTGAAGCCGAGAGTCCGTTCCCGTCGGCCTTTTGGCCAATAGTAGCAGCCCTGCCAAGGCCCTGCAAGTCCGCGATACAGAGCGGCAGGCAAGGCCGGCAGGCAAAATTCTCGTGGCGATCGGTCCGCAGACTGTTACAATCACCGCGTGTGGACGGCATGGCCCGTCCAAAGCATGCGCCCGTAGCTCAATGGATAGAGCATCGGTCTTCGGAACCGAGGGTTAGAGGTTCGAATCCTCTCGGGCGTGTTTGAGACGACAACACTGGGCCGCAAGTCGCAGCATTCGGCCGGTCAACTGTCTTAACCCTCTTCCTGCAGGCGCTTGACTTCCTCTCCGCCCAGCAGTTCGTGGGTCTCCTGGAGGACCTCGATGATGCGGTCTGCGTGGGGACTGTTCGAAAGAGATTCCCGGATCGCGGAGATGTCCATGTCTTCTGCCTTGGCGCCGGGGAACCAGTGTCCGCCGTTGCCCAGCAGGTTGTATCGGCCTCGGGCGTACTCCTCCAGTTCCAAACCCGTGACCAGGTTCCACAGCCAGACGATCACGCGGATGTTGACATCTCCAGGCGTGTCCTGCCATTCGGGCAGACCGATGTGCCACGTGTCAAGCCAGTCCGCCCCATGGGCGTCGAGCATAGCCTGGCCGACACGGACGCAGATCTTCGCGACCGTCTCCCGCGTGTCCGGCTGATCCATCAGGTCGACCGCTTCGAGATGCGTATCGAAGTCCTCCGGGCAGGATGCCCCGATGCTCAGCGTATGGACCTGCTGATGGCCGAGGCAGAACAGGTCGTTCCAGACCATCGGCCCCAGCGGCTGGGTCAGTTCCACCAGCTTCTCCGACGGTGCGTAGAGTTTACCCCCCTTGTCATTGGGGGAAATGATGAACACGCCCATGTCATGGTGGCGTGCTTCCAGCACGGCTGGGAAGTTCTCCTGGAAGATCCAGTACCAGTGGAGGTTGACGTAGTCGAATCGGCCGGTACGGATCGCATCGAGGATTACCCGCGTAGGGCCGTGGGTGGAAAAACCGATGTGATCGATCCGGCCCTGGCGGCGGAGTTTCTCCAGCACGTCGATGGGCCCGCCGGGGCGCAGGGTCCGGCAGAGGCAGGCGTCGTCGTTGATCCCGTGGACGCTGAGCAGTTCAACTTTCTCTACGCCCAGCCGCTGAAGAGACTCCTCGAAGATCTGCTCGTACTCCTCGCCGGTTTCGGTGGGAGGCAGCTTGGTCTGGAGGATGATCTTCCGGCGGGGCAGGTTTCTCAGCGCCCGGCCAATCTGTAGCTCGCTCGTGCCGTAGCCCCGGGCGGTCTCGACGTGGGTGATTCCGTTCTCGACGGCGCGCTGGAGTGTAGCAGCCAGATTGGCCTGACCCTCTTCGGTGATTTTGTCGGTCTCTTCGCCGTTCCAGGAGGCCTGGTATCGCATGCCTCCGCAGGTCAGGACGGGCATCTGTAATTCGGTTCTTCCGTAGCGCCGATACTTCATGGTGGTTGACTCCAGGAAAGTTGGGGGACCGTCAGTCTATCGCTGCGCGGGCCAGATGGCAAACCCGCTCGCCCAGTCAGCCGTCGCGCCAGGTGGCCTTTTCCGGCTGATGATGGTCCTCCAGTTGCCTGGTCGGGCTTTCGAGGCGTCCCTCGCGGTGCTGCTTGTTGAGGATTCCCCTCCGCAGCGACCGCCATGGCTTGGTCAGCTTGCGGTGCAGGGCGTGCAGACCGGTGCGTCGGCGCGACAGGGCCTCCTCCTGCTTGCTGAGTTCCTCGGGAGCCAGGCGTCGTTTGTGTTTGCAGAGGTGGTAGATGTCGCGCTGGATGACGTAATCGACCGCTTTGGCCAGCAGGGGGCGGATCGGCCAGGGCCAGTCGTCGCGTCGGCGGAAGGAGATCTGGTAATCGACCAGCCAGGGCTCACCGTCGGGCCCGACGAGGATATTGGACCGTTTATTGGCGTCGCAGTAGGCCACGCCACGCTGGTGGATCTGTTCGAAAAGCGCCGCCAGGCGGTCGAAAAAGCCGGCCGGCGGCTTGCCCATGTGGTCCAGTGGGGCGGCATCGATGTACTCGATAGCATAGCCGGTCGGGCCGACGTGGCCGATCCAGCGAGGCACCCCGCGAACTCCCGACAGGACCCGGTAGATCCCTTCCTCGTGGGCCCGCATGAACCGGGCGTACCAGCTGCAATCCAGGCCCATAAAAGGTTGGGCGCGGGAGAACTTGACTACAACCTTCTCCGGCAGGCTATCCCGCTTGCCCGTCTGCTCGTACAGGCAGGTGGCGGCGAAGAAGTCGTGCTTGAAGACGCGTCTGAGCTTCCAGTGCGCATCAGCCAGAGCGATCTGCTCCGGCGGGGGGCCGGGCAGGGCGAACATCTGTTTGTTGGTCGATCCCTTGGCCATGGTCTCAGTCTGGCAGCACGGCCCGGGCGATGTCCTGGGCGAACTGTTCGGCGGCCCGGGCGACGGCCTGCTTCCAGTCCAGGTCGGCGAATTCCTTCCGCTGGTGTGCGTAGATCACGCTTCGGGACGCATTTACGATTGCCCCTGTTCCGTCGTCCTTGAAGGAGGCCGCGCAATCTTCGGCCGTGGCTCCCTGGGCACCATAGCCGGGAACCAGGAAGATCTGCCGGTCCATGACCTCCCGCAACTGTCGAGCCTCCTTCGGCCAGGTCGCCCCTACGACCGCCCCGACGCAGCTGTATCCGCGGGAACCGACCAGTTCCGGTTGTGAGCCGAGATCGGCCACCTGTTGGGCGATGTGGGTGTAGAAGGTCTTGCCCGATGCGTCCTGGAAGTCCTGGATTGTCTGGGCCGAGGGGTTGCTCGTACGGACCAGAACGAACAGGCCCCGACCCGTCTGTCGGGCTTGGCTGACGAACGGCTGCAGGCCGTCGGCCCCGAAATATCCGTTGACCGTCAGGGCGTCAACGTCACTCTCGCCGGACAGATGTCCGGCGGCGTACGCCTCAGCCGTCGAGCCGATGTCACCGCGTTTGGCGTCGCCGATGACCACCAGGCCCACCTGCCGTGCCCGGGCAACGACATCAAAATACAGTTGTATGCCTTCATGGCGATATACTTCGAAATATGCGATCTGCGGTTTGACGGCGGGGACGATTCCGACCACGGCGTCCAGCAGCCCCATGCAGAAGGTCCGCAGCGCGTCGAGAGGGTCTTTGCAGGAGGATCTGATCTGGGCGGGAACTCGATCCAGCCTCGGGTCGATGCCCACGCAGACAGGAGATCCGACCTGCTCGACACTTTTCAGCAAGGTATCTGCAAAATGAGGTTTCATATCGTATGCTCCAAGTTGGCGGAAGCTGCTTTATACACCGACCTGGGCTACAAAGAAACGCCAAAGCCCCGTCAGGGTCTTCTGGACGAAGTATTCAAACCCGCACCGGAATATGATTGTTTGTGGGGCTTTCCGGAGGTATGCACTTGTAAAGGACGGAGTTATACGATTGAATAGCCAGAGGCCCTTGTGGCCGATTCGGGCACATGGGTGAAATCGCAGGAGCCCGGCCCGCTTTTGATGGGCTGGACAGCCTCTGGAATCTTTATCTGGCCGTTGCCTTTGTTCTATTTGCCGCGCGACAACGTGCCCCCGAACTGCCCCTGCGCAGTTCGGGAGGATGACGGAACTCCCTGGAGCGACGTCGGGAGATGGAAAATGCCTACCGGGCGTGTCAAATGGTACGACAAGAACAAAGGCTATGGGTTCATCGAGAACCCCCAGGGCGACGTCTTTTTCCATTTCAGCGACATTCAGATGGAAGGATTCAAGGCCCTGGCTGAGGACCAACGCGTCAGCTATCGGATGGTCCGTAGTCCCGATGGGCTCAAAGCCAAGCAGATCCGCCCGCTGGACAGCCGGGCATCGGTCAAATCGGCCGCGAGATACCGCACGCTGCTGATCATGAAGGTCCAGGCGGGTCGGGAGCAGGAATTCGACGACTTTATCTTTGATGTGCCTGCCTGGTATGACGCGTTCCAGCAGGATCTGGGCTTGCGTCGGATCGGAACCTGGCGGGAAGGACGGGACGCGGTCCACCTGGTCGAATCGGAAAAGCCCTATGACCAAGCCATTGCCGGAGCCGAAGAGCATTCGCGCAACGAGCTATATCAACAGTGGTTGTGTCGTCTGGAAGAGCTGCTCGAAGGCGGCATCCGCGTGATGAACCCGGTGATAGGCCAGGAAGAGGTCGAGGAAGTCTGAGCAGACGGGGTAACACAGAACCTCGCAGGCCGTCGCAGATGAGATTTTCGCGGCGGCCGCTTTTTTTGATCTGCCGGTGTCAAGCTAGCTGGCACTGTGGGCCCCTAGGCTGAGACTGGCCGGGGGCGGGACTCTGGGGACGATCCTCTGGGGACTGCTGCGGCAGCTGCGCCGGGGGGCGCAGCTGTCGGCAGGCGGGTCAGTTGGCTTGGGCAGGCCCTGGAAGCTTGCCGATGGCTTCGAGGCTGGTCCGGACTTCGGGCTGGTCCGGCTTGAGCTCCAGCGACCGCTTGAGGGCCTCGGTGGCCCCGGCGACGTTCTGCATCTCCAGCAGCATTACCGCCAGTTCGTTCAGCAGGTCGGGGCAGTCGCCGATCTTGTTTCGCAGTTCGAGCAGGGCCGCGGCCGCCTGGGGCCAGTTCTGCTGGCTCTGGTGGAGGTCGACCAGGTTGCGCAGCGACTGCTGGTTGTCGGGGTCGGCCTGGGCGGCTCGATTGAACAGCGACTCGGCGGTCCGGATATCCTGCTCGGCGAAGGCGATGACACCCAGATCGTTGAGGATCCGGCTGCTGTCGGGCTCTTCGGCCAACAGGGCTGTCAACTGCTGGCGGGCTTGGTCGGTCTGTCCCTGGGCGAAGAGGGCTTCGGCTTGTTCAATCTGGGTGGTCATGGTGTTACCTCGCCGGCCAACTGGGGTGGGCAGTTCAGGCCGTTGACAATGTAATCGTAAAGGAACGCGTACTGCTTGACGATCTGCCGGACGTCAAAACGCTGCCGGGCCCACTGCATGCAGGCCTTTGATGTCTCGGCCAGCAACTGGCGGTCGGCCATCAGTTCCCGGATCCGTGCAGCAGCGGTCTCTTCTGTCACGCAGACGAAGGGGCAGTCCGGGTAGAGCATCCTCCAGGCATTGGTCATGCGCAGGACGGGCACGACGCCCATCGCGGCCGACTCGATCGCGCCCATTCCCAATCCTCGGCCCAGAGATACGAAGTGGATGTGGCAATGCGATTTCGCCTCCAGGCATGCTGCGTTGGTCAGTCCCTCGATCCGTCGGGCTTCCAGTTGCGGATGCTCCTTCCGGAGACGGTCGAGGATCTGCTGGATCTGGTGGCTGTGGTTCTCCTGGAGGTAGTGGGGCCCCGTGGGGCTGTGGCAGATCCGCAAGGGGCCCTGGAAGTCGCTCGGGCCTGACGGCAGAGCGTCCAGTTCCAGCAGGTATGGGCTTATGTACTCCAGACAGTTTCCGGCGACCCCGGCCAGTTCCCGGTCGCCCGACGTGACAGCCGTTATCCCGGTTCTCCGGTGGAACTCCTCGACTTCTTCGGGGCAGCTGCGCATGTACTCGCCGGTGTACTGGACCAGGCAGTTCCGCGGCGAAACGTAGTAGTCCCAGAGAATCCTGCTGATGTTGACCGGTTTGCGGAGGAAGTGGATGAAGTCGGCCCGCTGAATGAGCTTCTGGGCCATGTTGAGCCTGCTGCCGTCGGTCTGTTGATTTTTCCGGATGATCAGGTCGTCGGCGAACCCGCAGTCATCTTCGTTGATGACGACGCACCGGGCCACGTGCCGGGTGTGGCGGTTCAAGGCCCGGGCAAGCTTGCTCAGAGCCCCGAAGACATCGGTCTGGCCGACCAGGAGAACACGCATGCCCCCCTGCTTGTCGGGCGCGTCGACCGGCAGGGCGTGGCAGAATTCTTCGTCCGGCTGGATCGGGTCGAAGATGCGCCGCGGCAGGAACGTGTTCGGGCTGTCTGCCGGCAGGGGCCTGGCAGGGCCTTCATAGCGGCCTATCCGGCGGACGAGTTGGGGGTTCTGGCAAGCAAGGCAGATGGTTCTCTCGATCAGATCTCGCGTCTGACGCGTGGGCTGGATCTTCTCTACCCATCTGCCCAAGGCCTCTGCCAGATCATCCGGCAGGGACTTCAACTCCGGCAGCATGACGTGGAGCATGGTCTCGACCGCATCGTCATGGACGGCCAGGAGCAGTCGCAGCAGCCCCTGACGGCGTGGGGAGGGCATCGGCGGCCAGATCTGCGAGACCAGATCCAGCTGCTGCTTGTTCCAGCTCTTGTCCTTCAGGGCGCAGGCGATGGACAGCCAGGCCATCTCCGGATTCCGGCGAAGTCTCTCGACGCTGCGGTTGGCGACCAGCTGGCGTGCCTGGCTGAAAGCCTCCGAATCATCGGGATCTTCGCAGATTCTCCCGACCAGTTCCTCTGACTGGGTCTGGTCGTTCCCGGCCGGTGGGTCGACTTGTGGATCGCCTACCTGTTCACTCTGGCCGAGCTTCAACAGGTGCGACAGATCATCAACCGGCTGTTGGGCGGTCTGCGGAGAGGGGGGCGTTTGAACTTCTTGTGCTGATGACGGCCCGCTGGCCTGACCCTGGTTGAGCATGTTCAGCGATTCGCGAACCGGGATCTGCTCGGGATCTATTTCCAGTGATCGCTGCAGAAGGGGCCGGGCCTGTGCGGGTTGGCCCATTTCCAGATGCGCAACGGCCAGTTGGTTCAGCAGTTCGGTCGTCTCTGCGAAGCTCTCCATCTGCTTGTGGACCCAGCCGATCGTCTCTGCCCACCGCCCCTGTCGGCGATAGACGTCGGCGAGATTGGCCATGGCCTGTCCATTGTCGGGATCGGCCTCCAAGGATCGCAGGAAGTAGCCTTCAGCCTGGGCCAACTGATCGCGAACGAAGCAGACTACGCCGAGGTCATTGAGGATGCGGGGATCCTGGGGATGGATCTGGCTGAGCGACTCCAGGGCGGACTGGGCTTGTTCGATCTGGCCCTGGGCGAAGAGGGCTTCGGCGGCTTCGATGGTCTCTGTCATGTCCAACTTCCCGGTGGAACTTACAGGATCGCCCGTTTGGCGCAATGCACGAGTCCGTCAGCCGGTGCACAGTTCGACCCGGGCGCGCAGGTGCGAACCTCTGTAGCTATCGGAAGCAGGCCCGGGCGAATGCGGATTTTTCCTCGCTGCCATGCACCATGACGGGATGAAGCTGCGGATATGGACAGCCCGGGGCGGGCTGAAGAGACACTGTCAGCCGGGGAGGGATCAATCGAACTTGGAGTCGAAATCCAGTCCCAGC
Organism: Phycisphaerae bacterium; assembly: GCA_046541415.1. Taxonomy (GTDB): domain Bacteria; phylum Planctomycetota; class Phycisphaerae; order SM23-33; family SM23-33; genus CAZOVB01. The sequence continues at coordinate 39,020 of JBKHDI010000030.1, forward strand.
CCCATCAGGTTGCCCAACTGCTGCGTTCGGGCGATGCGGCAGATATAGCGGGCGATGCGCATCTGTCGGCGACCGGAAACGACCGCACCTTCGATTGGCAGGGTGATTTCCACGTGCAATCTGCCGCTGTCGGGCACGCCCCGTCGGGCGTCGGCGACAACGCTGACGCCGGTATCGGAGATGTTTGCGGTCCGGCCGCGGGCCAGAATGCGCCACTGCTCATCGCACAGCGATACAGGATAGGCTGCGGCAACTCGCATGCTTCTGCGCCGGTCTGTTACTTGGGTCTGTTCGGCCATGTCCGTACCCCTTGCTGGAGACCATGAAATTCGGGTGCCGGTCATGCGCCATTAACGGGAGGGGCCAGGAGAACTTAACGGAAATTCCGATCCGGAGCCGCGACTTTTCGGTTTTTGCAGGTCCCTGTGTCTCTGATGCCGGCCCGGAGGTGCGTGCCGGGGGGCCTCGGCAGTGCTCGCACCGTCCGGGGCCGGCATTGTGGGCAGCAGCCGATCAGGCTACTGCCGACGGTTCGTTCCCGGTCCATGCTCCATCGGGCCGGTCTGTTCGACCAAGCGATCCAGGGCGTGGTGGATCAGCCCGGTCTGCCAGGCCAGCAGTTGCTTGACGTTGCGGAGCAATTCGATCAACTCCTGGTTCAGCGGGGCCTGCGACGGTCCGGTCATGCAACTCTCCCAAATCCGTCCTTCGGAAAAGCGGCCAAGCTTTTCCGGGTTATCTGAAACATACGACATTCCGCGTCCGTTGGCCAATGAACCTGGGAATTGTCTTAAGAAAAGTCGAAATCGAAATGCTACCAAAGAGAATGAAGGCAGTGCCAATCCCGACTTTACTGCAGAGAGCCACTCCCATGCAAGCAAAGGTGCGCCTGCGGAGTAGAAAAATCATGCTTGAGGCTGAGGTTGCTCGACACAGAAGGCCTCATCCGCCCTGACGCACTGTGGGGGTTGTGAGCAAGCAGCGGGGCAGCAGCGGGTTGGGGCGACTGGCAGAAGTCTTTTCGTCGTTAGCTACCTGCGATGCTGCCTGTTGTCGTCCGGCTGCATCGCAAATCCAGACGCATTGCCAGCATTCTCCTCGGCCAAGGCTTGGAAGGACAGGCCCCCGAGCTTGTCAGGAAACATCCTGCAAAAGGTGAACCTCAGAACTTCTTCATTCCGGCTAG
>JBKHDI010000031.1:0-39676 GCA_046541415.1 Phycisphaerae bacterium
GCTCTCGGCCAGGCCCAGGAAGGTATCGACCTCTTGCTGCTTCTCGTGCGAATACGTATCTGCCCGGAACACCATGACATAGCGTCCTTTCCAGTAGGCCACGCCTGCATTGAACACCTGCGTGCAGGGCTGGGCAACGTCTTCGGCGGTGAGGATGGGGTTCGACGGGCAACGATGCAGGATGGATGCGGTCATGGGTGGTTTCCTGGGTAACAATGGCCCTGTCGGGTCGGTTCAGCGGGGAATGTACCCCGGCCGGGCTTGAGTTTCCAGAGCATCGCAGACGGAGATCTAAAGCAAATGCGATCCGCTGCGTAAATAGCATCGGGCGAGTTGTGAATTCTCGGGTAACCGGAACGGATGACTGGTATGCAATCGACGATGGATCCATACAAGGTGTTGGACCTGCAGGCCGGGGCCGACGCCGGGCAGGTCAAGGCAGCGTATCGGAAACAGGCCCTGCGGTGGCACCCGGACCGCCGGGGCGGCGACCCTGCCGCCGCTGCACAGTTCCGCCGCATCCACCGGGCCTATCGCATGCTGGCCAGGTCCGATCGGCCCGGCAGCGTGCCCCCGCGTCAGACGGCGGTGGACTTCGCCCGTCGCGACCTGACTTGGCTGTACGCCGGAAGCTACTCGGCCGCGATGACCCACAAGCCCCGAATCCGCCGGACCCGGTCGTTCCTGTCGCGGGTGCGGCTGCAGGCCCGCTTCCTGGCCGCCCGCCTGGCCCCGGCCTTGCGCGTCAGCGGCTGGCTGTTGGTGGTCGTCTGGCTGCTGCTTGGCACGCTGGGGGCCGCCCGGATCGTCGAGGGCTGCTACCGCCGCCTGAACCCGCCCGGGCCGAATGAACCGTTCCGGGCCGAGCTGGGCGATCAGGGCCAGTGGATCTTCGCCTGGGCCCTGGCCGGGGCGCTGGTGCTGCTGCTTGCCCGACGAGGTCAGCACAGCCGCCGGGCCGGCGGAGTCCTGCTGCTCTCGGCCGCGGCGACCTGCCTGGGCCTGCACGCTGCAGGCAGCGCCTTGCTGCTGATGCTCCTGCCCGTACTGGCTGGGGCGCAGCTTACCGCCGGCTGCTTGCTGGCCTTCGCTCGCGGCGGTCGGGGCGCATAAGACAGGCCGGTCGACGCCATCGCGCCGGGCCGGCCCGTGTTTCTTCGACGATTGTCGGTCTATTCGGCCGGTTCGACGATTTCCTCGGTCGCATCGTCCACGATCTCGTCGGTGGCCTCTTCGACGATCTCTTCGACGGCCTTGTTTTCGGCCTCGACCATCTTCGCCGCGGCGGCCTCGGCCTGTTTGGCGATCTCCAGTACGTCGGCCGCCGGGAGGATCACCGGCCCGCCGCTGCCTTCCTGGCGGTTGACCCAGACGATCGAGATCCCCAGCGCCTTGCCGTCCAGCTTGAACACCGGCGTGCCCAGCACCCGCGAGCCGGCCACGTAGAGCGTCCGCGGCTTGGTGACCACTGCGGCGACGTGGGTGGTATCGACGGCGGGGGTGTACTTCATCGCCTTGCCCAGACGCTGGATCACCACCAGCTTGTCCAGTTCGGTCGCCTCGACCTTGGGATCCAGCTTGACCGCCGAGAGGCTCTGGCCCTGGAATTCGTCGCTGGATTTGTCGATCATCAGAAACGCCAGGTCCCAGCTGGTGTCTTTCATGACGACCTTGGCGGGCACTTCGGTCTTGTCCGGCATGCGGACCTTGACCTCGATGAATTCGCTGCTGGCCGAGATTTTCATCCGCTCGCCACGGATGTTGCGCTCCTGGCCGTCGACCAGCGAGGCCGGGTCCAGCTGGCTCAGCGAGCAGACCATCAGGCCCGATTCGTCGATGACCGTACCCAGCAGGGTCTGCTTTTCTTCCTGGGTGCGGGTGGGCATCGAGCCGGCGGAGAACTGGACTTTCAGCACGGCCTCGATCCAGAGGATCGAGTCGGCGTGGGTTTTGTAGATCTTGCGGGCCTGGTCGGTCTCTTGATCGGCGGCGGCAATCGGGGCGAAGCCCAGCAGCGTCGCGCAGATCGCCAGGGCCAGGCAGGTTCGGCGGAAGGTCATGAAAGATAGTCCTTTCTATTCAGGATCGTTCGGTTCGGTTTTTTGTGGGTTGTGTTTACTTCTCGGCGTCCCAGTCGGGCTCGACCTCCAGGTAGGCCGTCGCCACCCCGCGCTTGACGAAGAAGACGATGCGACGGGGCTGCTTCTCGGCCAATTGTCCCATGATGGTCTCCAGCGTGCGGATGTTGTCGACGGTCTTCCCGTCGATCTGGATCAGCACGTCGCCACTGGCCAGTCCGCCCAGGTCGGCCCAACCGGACCGCTTGACATCGCTGATCAGCACGCCGCGCGAGGTCTCATCGAGTTTCTCCTCGACGCGGTCGTCGAAGGACAGATCGCGGGCGGAGAACTCCAGGTCCTTGTTTTCGTAGGTGTCCAGCTCGGCCGTCGGGGTCGGCGGGGCATCGAGCTTGACGACGATGGTCTTCTTCTCGCCGTCGCGGACGATGTCCAGGGGCACTTCGTCGCCGATCCGGTAGTTGCGGACCATCTGGTCGAGCACCTGGGTATCTTCCGGCTCGGAGGCGTCGATGATCTCTTCATCGAAGCGGAGGACGATGTCGCCGACTTCCAGGCCGGCTTTCTCCGGGCCCTTGCCCGGGTAGACCATCGTCACGCGCACGCCGCGCTTGCCGGGCATGTTCAGGGCCTTGGCCAGTTTGCGGGTCAGCACCTGGGCATCGATGGCCAGCCAGGCCTTGCGGGCCTCGGGGGTCACGGGGTTTTCCGGGTCCTCGCCGATCTCCACGACCGTCAGCAGCTTGCGGTTGCCCCTGTCAAAGCCGACCAGCACGGGCACGCGATGGGTCTTGCCTTCCAAAATCTCACGACTGCGGTCAGCCAGGTCGCCGACGCTCTCTACCGGCTTGGACTCCAGGGAAGTGATGATGTCGCCGGGTTCCAGGCGGGGCTTGGCCTGCAGGGCCGGGCCGCCCTCGCGCATGGTGTTGATCAGCACGCCGTCCTTGTTGGGCCTCTGACGCTGGATGGCGTCGAACATCGTCAGGTCGCGTGCGGTAAAACCCCAGCTGCCCAGTTCGGCGTCCTTGTCGCGGACCGGCTCGCGGGCCTCGGTGGTCAGCTGGAAGCTCTGCTGCTTGCCGTCGCGGATGGCGACGACTTCCACGGTCTCGCCGATCGGGGTCGACAGGGCCACGCGGTGGAACAGCGGAAGCTCTTCCTCGACTCGGGCATGGACCGAAACGCCGTCGAATACCTGAATGACGTCGCCGGGCTTGAGCCCAGCCTTCTCGGCCGGGCTGTCTTCCAGCACCCCGCCGACCAGCACGCCGGTCTTGACCTCCGAGTCGGTCAGCAGGGTCTGGACCTGCAGGCCGGTCCAGCTTCGCTTGACCCGCCCGCCGGCGATCAACTGGGCGGCCACGCTGCGGGCGAGGTTCGAGGGGATCGCCCCGCCCAGCCCGCCGATGCCGACCTCGTTGATTCCGATGATCCGTCCCTTGAGGTCGACCAGCGGCCCGCCGCTGTTGCCGTGGTAGATCTGCGCGTCGTGGCCGATCCAGCGGACCAGCATGCCCACCCGTTCGCCCTCCATGCTCAGACCCGCTGAGTAGGGGCTGATCATCTCGGTATTGGCCACCACGCCCTGGGTGACCGACTGGCTCAGACCGGCCGGGCTGCCCATCGCCAAAACCACGTCGCCGACTCTGACCGAGTCCGAATCGCCGAACGAGGCGATCTCTTCCGGCGCCAGCGACTGTCGGCTGGGGCGCGTGGAGAGGTCCAGCTTCAAAACGGCGATGTCGGTCATCGGGTCGGTCCCGACCAGTTCAGCCTCGACGACCTCGCGATTGGCCATGCGGCAGAAGATCCGCGCCGCGTTGCCGGCGACGTGGTGGTTGGTGATCACGTGGCCGCTGTCGTCGATGATCGCCCCCGAGCCCGATGCGCGACCCTTGAGGATCCGCCCACCGGACGGTCGGGTGAAAACCACGTGGATGCGGACCAGCGAGGGGTAGACTTCGTCGACGGCGTTGTCGACGGCCTGGCGCATCTGGCTGGACAGCTGGGAAGGCTGGTTACAGCCGGTCGAGACCGACAGACAGATCACGGCGGCGGATACGGCGAGGATCGACAGGTGCTTCATGTAAGTTCCTTGCTATCGCGGGACAAAGGGTCTGGGCCGAGCGCAGGATCGGCCCCCGCAACCTGCCAGACGACACGCGCAGGGACCTTCTGTCAAGGGTCCGTCCTTCAGACGCCCGGGAGCCGGGGGAAGTTCCCGTGGAAATCCATGCGATCCGGGTTGAGCCCAAACGCCTATCGACCTTGACAGCCGCAACCGGCCGCCCTACATTGCTGCCACCATGCGAGTATTATCCGGCATACAACCTTCGGGCCGACTGCACATCGGCAATTATTTCGGGGCGATCCGCCAGTTCCTCCAGCTCCAGGGCCAGGGACACGAGTGCTACTACTTCATCGCCAACTACCACGCCCTGACCAGCATGCAGGACAGGCAGCAACTGGAGGAAATCTCGCTGCACGTGGCGATGACGTACCTGGCCCTGGGGGTCGACCCGGACAACAGCGTCTTCTTCCTGCAGTCCGACGTGCCGCAGGTCACCGAGCTCTGCTGGCTGCTGAACTGCGTCTGCCCGGTCAGCCAGATGGAAAAGGCCACCTCCTACAAGGACAAGGTCGCCAAGGGCATCGCCCCGAACATGGGCCTGTTCGATTACCCGGTGCTCCAGGCGGCGGATATCGTCATCTACGACGCCAACACCGTACCGGTCGGGGCCGACCAGAAACAGCACATCGAGATCACCCGCGACCTGGTCGGCAAGCTCAATCGCGCCTGCGGGTCGGACGTACTGATCGAGCCGGAGGCGATGATCCTGCCGGAGGTGGCGATCGTGCCGGGCATCGACGGACAGAAAATGTCCAAGAGCTACGACAACACCATCGAGATCATGGCCACCGCCAAGCAGACCAAGAAACGCTGCGCCCAGATCGTCACCGACTCGACGCCCCTGGACGAGCCCAAGGACCCCGAGGCCTGCAACGTCTTCGCCCTGCTGAAGCTGCTGGCCGAACCGGATGAGCTGGCCGAGATCGCCGACAAATACCGCGCCGGCGGCTACGGCTACGGCCACGCCAAGGGACGCCTGGCCGAACTGATCAACGAAACCTTCGCCGAGGCGCGGCAGAAGTACGCCCAGCTGGAAGCCGACCCGGACAAAGTCCGCCAGGTCCTCGCCGAAGGCGGCGCCAAGGCCCGCGCCACCGCCGAGGCCACCATGAAACGCCTCCGCGATGCACTGGGCATCCTGACGAATTACTGAGTCATTCCGCCTGCCCTTCGAGTACAATCGCCGCATGAGCAATGTCTCCGAACTGACCCTGACGTATCGCCATGGCAAGCTTCTGGCTGGCTATGTTCGACTGCCCGGCAGTGGCAGTATGACGGTTGCTCGCTCGCAGAGGGAGGGCAAGGGCATGGTGGCAGACTTCGCTGATGATGGCCGCTGCCTCGGGCTGGAGATCACGAGCCCTTCACATGTCACGCCACAGGAGATCAATGCTGTCTTGACCAGACTGCATGCACCACGCCTTGACGAACAGGACCTGGCCCCCCTGCGATCCGCATGACCGAAGACTACCGCGTCAATCTCGATATCTACAACGGGCCCCTGGACCTGCTGCTCTACCTGATCAAGCGGGAAGAGGTCGACATCTACGACATCCCGATTGCGCGGATCACGGCCCAGTACGTCGAATACGTCGAGATGCTCCAGCAGGTCGATCCGAACCTGGCCGGGGATTTCCTGGTCCTGGCCGCCACGCTGATCGAGATCAAGACCCGCATGCTCCTGCCGATCCCGACGACCGAAGAGGGCCAGGAGGAGATCTCCGACCTGGACCCCCGGGCCGAGCTGGTCCGCCAGTTGCTGCAGTACAAGGCCTTCAAGGACGCCGCCAGCGACCTGGAAGAGGCCGCCATCGCCTGGGAGAAACGCCACCCGCGCCGCCCCAGCATGCCCGAGCTGCCCGACCAGCCCGACAAAAGCCTCGAAGATGTCCAGGTCTGGGATCTCTTCGACGCCTTCAACCGCCTGCTGGAGTCGATCGGGGCGGCCGACCCAACCCACGACGTGATCTACGACGACACGCCGATCTACGTCCACGCCGAAGACCTGCTGGACCGCCTGACGGCCGAGGGGCCCCTGTCGTTCTCGAAGATCTTCGCCGGCAAGACCCGCCGGACCGAACTGGTGGGCATGTTCCTGGCCGTGCTGGAACTCTGCAGACAGAAGAAGATCCTGGCCTGCCAGAACAGCAACTTCGGCGAGATCCAGATCGAACTGAACCCCGACCCGCCGGACCAAGACCCCGAACCGCTCGACGAGCAGACCGGCGAAGGCCCCGTCGGCTGACCGCCCCACAGAGAGATGATGCAACCCAGCGAGAAGCTCCAACAGATGGACCTGGCCCTGCCTGAAGTGGCCCAGCCGGTGGGCAGCTACACCCCCGCCGTGGCCAGCGGACACCTGATCTTCACAGCCGGGCAGCTGCCGAGCGAACAGGGCCGACTCGTCGCTGCCGGCAAGGTCCCCGCCGACGTGCCGCTGGAACTGGCCCAACGGGCCGCCCGGACCGCCGTGCTCAACGCCATCGCCGCCGCAGCCCGCTCTGCCGGCGGGATCGACAACATCAACCGCGTCGTGCGAATGAACGTCTTCGTCAACTCCTCGCCCGGCTTTGTCGAACAGGCCAAGGTCGCCAACGCCGCCAGCGAACTGATCGGCCAGATCTTCGACTCCGCCGGCCTGCATACCCGCTGCGCAATCGGCGCGGCCGAACTGCCCCTCAACGCCCCCGTGGAGATCGACCTGATCGTCGAATCCCGCGGTTGAGCGGTTCTGCCTGCTGTTCCGGATAGACTACAGATGGTCCCGACCTGCCGGCTCGGGGCCGGTGCATCCGACAGCCGCATCGCAAGCAGAACGGGAGAACAGAGAATACGATGGGTTCTTTTCTGAGTACGTGGGGCGAGTCAGCCATCGCGACACTGGGCTTTTTCTGGATGGCCTTCTGGGCCTTCTGCCTGGGCTACCTGATCAGTTCGATGATCCAGGTCTTCGTCACCCGACAACGCATGAAGCAGACGATGGGCGAGGCCGGGCCCAAATCGGTCGGCCTGGGGACGTTTTTCGGTTTCATCTCCAGTTCGTGCAGCTTTGCCGCCCTCTCGACCAGCCGCTCGATATTCCAGAAAGGTGCCGGCCTCGTGCCCGCCCTGGCGTTCCTGCTGGCCTCGACGAACCTGGTAATCGAGCTGGGTATCGTGATCCTGGTCTTCCTGACCTGGCAGTTCGCGCTGGCAGAGTACATCGGGGGGGTTCTGCTGATCCTGATCATGTGGATCGTGGTCAAGCTGACCCTGCCCAAGGGCCTGGAAGAAGACGCCCGCGAGCATGCCAGGGACTTCGCCGGCGGCGGTGATGACGACGAGCAGGCCCCGGACTGGCAGAAACGGATGAAGTCGAAGCATGGCTGGTCGATGGTCTCCAAACGGTTCTTCATGGAATGGAAGATGGTCTGGAAGGACCTGCTGATCGGGTTTACCGTCGCCGGGGTAATCGCTGCGTTCGTGCCTGCGAGCTTTTTCCGGTGGCTCTTTCCGGGCAGCGGATCGGACCCGAGCTGGTGGCAGACCGCTCTGCACCCGTTGATCGGCCCGTTGGCGGCGTTTTTCACCTTCATCGGCTCGATGGGCAACATCCCCCTGGCCGGCGTGCTCTTTGCCTCCGGCGTGAGCTTTGCCGGGGTGATCGCCTTCATCTTCTCGGACCTGGTGGTCTTTCCGGTGCTTCGGATCAGCGCCCGCTACTTCGGCTGGAAGATGGCGCTGTACATCCTGGGCGTCTTCCTGGTCTGCATCGTGGGCGCCAGCCTGATCATGCAGGTCGGCTATGGTCTGCTGGGGATTCTGCCGTCGGCTGAGGGGGTCCGCCAGCAGACGGCCCATCCGTCCGAGCGGTTCGCCATCGACTACACCTTTTTCCTGAACGTGGGCTTTGCGGCCCTGGCCGTGGCGATGGCCTGGCTGGGCTTCTCCAGCTTCGGCAGCAAAGACGATCACCAAGACCGTGGCGAATCGGGCCAATCCGAGAACCACGAGGACAATGCGGAGGGATCGGAAGACTCCGACGACGGCGACGGCGACGGCGAGAAGTCCGATGACTCCGACGGTGGCGACTGGCTGCAGAAGCTCCTGATGGCCCTGGCCATCGCTGCGGGGATCTGGACGCTGGCCGGGACGGCGGTTTACGCCTGGCAGAGGCTGTCGTGAACCGCAGGTCGAACTAGAGGACGATTGCGCCCTGGCTGGCGAGTCGGTCGCGCAGCTGCCCGGTATCCACTTCGCCTACCGCCCCATCGGTCTCTGCGGCCAGGGCGGCGGCGACTCCGGCAGCCTGTCCGGACTGGCCGCAGTTGACCATCACGCGGTAGGCGCCGAACGCGCCCTCGTCGGTGTCGATGCAGCGTCCTGCAGCCAGGATGTTCTCCGACCCGGCCGGGATGAGGCAGCGGTACGGCACCTGGTAGAATGTCGCGGTCGCCTCGCCCTGCGGCGCCCAGCGGCCTACCTCTTTGCTGCCGTCGGCGTAGCAGGTGACTTCCTCGCCATTGAGGTAGCGGAAGATCAGCCCTTCGCCGTCCTGGCTGTGGATATCGACCCGGTAGCTGCCGTTGACCACCGCATCTTCGAATCGCACGCCGGTGAGGACCTCCTGCTGGCTGAGGCGATGGCCGGCGACGATACGGCGGCTGTCGCGGATGCCGATCCGCCCCGGCAGGGCCACCAGGTGCATCGCCTGGCCGTAGGGTCTGTGCTTGTGGGCCAGTTCGAGAATCCGTCTGACCTGGCGCCGCCCTTCGATTTCCGCAGCCGTGAGCTGGTCGGCATCGGAGCAGTCGGCCCCGTGGACGCGCGTGCCGGCAACCATCAGGATCTGCTCGACATCGAGCCCGGGCACCGGCGCGTGCCAGAGGAAGCCCGGCTTGAGCGCCCCCTCATGACTCTGGTTGAACACCGCGTTGCGCAAGCTCATGCCGTCGCGAAAATGCGAGGTCTCCACCCCGGTCGACAGGAACGTTGTCGTCGGCGGCTGGATGTGGTCCGGCTGCCAGGTTTCCAGACCGGCCCGGTCGACCAGGTCGGCATCTCCGGTGGCGTCGATGAAGACCTTCGCCCGGATGGCGCGGCGCCCGGACTTGTCCTCGATGATCGCCGCCTCGGGCCTGCCTGCCTGGCCCCCTGCGACGGCGACGAACCGCGCGTGCAGGAAGGGGCGAACCGCTGCCTGCTCGCCGACCATTTCGTCCAGCAGCATCGCCAGCCGGTGCGGGTGGAACGCCCACTGCCAGTGGCGGTTGTGGGCCCGGTCGACGGCCCCGCCGGCAGCGACCAGTTGCCCCATGGTTTCCTCGACCAGCCCGGCGAAAATCTTCTTCTCGCCCGGCTCATCGAACTGGCTGTGCCATACGTTGACCATCGACGCGGTGGCCGTGCCGCCGAACATGCCCTCGTTCTCGACCAGCGCCACGCTCTTGCCCAGCCGGGCGGCGGCAATGGCGGCAAAGACGCCCGTGGCCGAGCCCCCGATTACGCAGACGTCGGCGGTATGACAGACCGGCACGCTGCGGGCCGGTTCCTGAATCGTTTGTGCAGGTTTCATGGGCGGGGAATCTAGCAGGTTTCCACGGGTCAGGCCAGTCAAGAAATGCTGTTTGCCAGAGACAACCGCCCGTATACGGAATGCAGATCGGAGCAACGCATGATCTGGAAAGAACGAATCACGATGGACCCGGAGATCCTGGCGGGAAAGCCGATCGTACGGGGAACGCGCCTGGCGGTGGACCACGTCGTCTCTCTTTTGGCTGAGGGTTGGACGGCAGAGTCTCTCCTGGCCGAATACCCGCAACTTTCCGGGCAAGATGTTCAGGCCTGCCTGGCCTACGCCGCCGAGATCCTCGGCCAGGAAAGCCGTTTCCCTCTGAAAGGCTGATTCCCGTTGCGCCTGCTTGCCGACGAGAACATTCCCCGCGCCACTGTCCGCCTGCTCAGAGAAGCCGGACATGACCTGACCTGGGTTCTGGAGGCCCAGCCACCCATGGCAACGGCCAATTAAAAAACGGGCGCCGCACGATGCGACGCCCGCTGCTCCGCTGCCGGGACGGGGCACATGACCCGGCAGGGATTGTCCATTGACCTGCCCCCGGGTCAGTCGAGGATCTCGGCCAGATCCTGCTGCGGCGTGGAGATCGGCTTGATCTTGAACTTGTCGACCAGAACCCCGAGCATGTCGGAGGTAATGAAGGCCGGCAGGGACGGTCCCAGCCGCATGTTCTCGATGCCCAGGTGCAGCAGGGTCAGCAGGATGACCACGGCCTTCTGCTCGTACCAGCTGAGCACCAGCGAAAGCGGCAGGTCGTTGACCCCGCAGTCGAACGCGTCGGCCAGGGCGAGGGCAATCTGGATCGCCGAATAGGCATCGTTGCACTGGCCGCAGTCCAGCAGACGCGGAATGCCCCCGATCTCGCCGAAGGGCATCTTGTTGAACCGGTACTTGCCGCACGCCAGCGTCAGGATCACGCAGTCGTCGGGGACCTGCTCGGCGAATTCCGTGTAGTAGTTCCGCCCGGTCTTGGCCCCGTCACAGCCGCCGACCAGGAAGAAGTGTCGGATGTCGCCGTTCTTGACTGCCTGGACGACCGTGTCTGCCACGCCGAGAACGGCGTTGCGGGCAAAGCCGATCGTGATCGTCTTCTCCGGGGCGTCCTCGGCGAAACCCTCGGCCTCCTGGGCTGCGCGGATTACGGGCGAGAAGTCCTTCTTGCCCGATGCGTCGGGGGTGATGTGTCCCACGCCCGGCCAGGCGACCAGGCCGGTGGTGAAGATCCGCTCCTGGTAGACCTTCTGCGGGCGCTGGATGCAGTTGGTGGTCATCAGGATCGCGCCGGGGAAGTCGGCGAACTCGCGCTGCTGGTCCTGCCAGGCTCCGCCGTAGTTGCCCACCAGGTGGTCGTACTTCTTCAGCTCCGGATACGCCAGGCAAGGCAGCATCTCACCGTGGGTGTAAACGTTGATGCCCTTGCCCTGGGTCTGCTCCAGCAACTGGGCCAAATCGTGCAGGTCGTGCCCGGAAACCAGAATGCACTTGCCCGCCACCGGCGTGACACGCACTTCCGTGGGCTCGGGATGGCCGTACGTGCCCGTATTGGCCGCATCCAGCAGGCCCATCACCGTCAGGTTGACCTCGCCGATCTTCAGGTTCAGCCCCAGCAGGTCATCGGCCGAGAGGTCCTCCCGGGTCAGCTTGTCCAGCGCTTCGTGGAAGAAGGCAAGGACCGAATCGTCCATCTGCCCCAGCAGCAGAGCGTGGTCGGCGTAGGCAGCCATGCCCTTCAGGCCGTAAGTGGCCATCTCGCGCAGGCCGTTGATGTCCCGGCCGTACTTCTCGCGACGGCCGAGCACGCCGACTTCCCTGCCCTGCCGGACCATCCCGTCGACGTCGTCGGCAGGCGTGAAATCGGCCGGGCCGGACAGCGTCTCGGGCTGGTCGGCGGCATTTTCGTATTTCTGTTTGATCTGGTCGCGGACTTTGACCGCCTGGCGGATCTTCTCGGCGATATCTTCCGGATCGAAGTTCACGTTGGTTACTGTGGTAAACAGCGCCTCGAGCACGAAACGGTCGACCTGCGGGTCGGTCACGTCGAGCTTGCGGGCCCGGTGGGCGTACATCGCAATGCCCTTGGTCGCGTGGATCAGCAGGTCCTGCAGGGCTGCGACTTTCGGGTTCTTGCCGCACACGCCGTGCTGGTCGCAGCCGACGTCGTTGGCCTTCTGCTCGCACTGGTAGCAGAACATTTTCGGGTCTTTGACTTCTGTTGTCATGGTTTGCTCCTTTTCCTATCCCTGGGTTGTTCCGTCGATGGCGACGGTTACGTCTTCTACGTGTATGTCGTCGCGCCCCGACCGGGCGAGTGCTTCCTGCACGGCCCTGACGATGCCCGAGCAGCAGGGAACCTGCATGTGGGCAATCGTGACAGACTGGATTGTGTTGTTGGCGAAGATCTGCGTGAGTTTCTCCACGTAGGGCCCAGCGTTGTCGAGCTTGGGACACGCGATGGCCAGGCTCTTGCCCGCCAGGAGCGTCTCGTGGAAGTCGGGCATGGCGAAGGGCACGCAATCGGCGGCGATCAGCACGTCGGCCTCCTGCCACATCGGGCCGGTTGTCGGCACGAGCGTCAACTGCACGGGCCACTGGCCCAGTTGGCTGTTGCGGGCCCCGGCGGGTGCATCGGCCCGGGGCGCCGCGGGCTTGGGCTGCATCATCCGCATCATCGAGCCCGGGCAGCCCCCGGCGGGTGGCGCGGCAGGTTTGTCGCTCTCCGCGGCCAGTCGCTTCTCGACGGCCTCTTCGTCGAAGGCCTCTGCCGGCCGCTCTTCGATGCTGATCGCATCCATGGGACACTCGCCGAGGCAGTTGCCCAACCCGTCGCAGAGGTTGTCGGCGATGAGCTTGGCCTTGCCGTTGATGATCTTGATCGCTCCCTCGGCACAGCTGGGCACGCACAGGCCGCAACCGTTGCAGAGGTCCTCGTCGATTCTCACGATCTTCCGTTGTATGGTAGTCATCTCGCTCTCCTTGTCCTGTAAGTGGCGGGGTTTCCACCCGCCTGACAAGAGGCAATATCGCATATGGGCGATCGGAAAACCTTGACTTGGGTCAAGCCGCGAGATTTTCTTCCCTTTTTCCCCCCGCTCCTGCCTGCGGCGATGTACCCCGGCGGGCTAAAACCCCGCAGCCGCGTCGGCCAGGGCGTCGGGGTCCAGGATCACGATCTGCGAGCCGTTGACCTCGATCAGCCCCTGCTTTCGCAGCTTGGCAAAGGCGCGGCTGAGTGTCTCGCTGACCGTCCCCAGTCGCCCGGCCAGCTGCTTCTTCGTCCCGGGCAACTGGAACGTCTCAGCCCCGGCCGCCTCGGACATCTCGATCAAAGCCCCTGCCAGACGGGCGGGGACTTCCTGCAGGCTCAGCCGTTCGATCAGCGTGGCGAACTCGTGCAACTTGGCAGACAACCCCGCCAGCATGCCGATGGCCACGTCGGCATCGGAGCGGATGGCCTCGATCAGATCGATCCGGCGGACTGCGACCAGTTCGGTCTGCTCCAGGGCCTCGGCAAAGGCGGGATAGTCTCCGCCGGTCAGCACGGCCGCCTCTGCGAACGCCTCACCCGGCCCGAACAGGTGCAGGCCCTGCTGCTCTCCCTTCGGCGAGATGAGATAGACGCGGACCCGCCCGGAGAGGATGATGTAGAACCGCTCGGCCGGTTGATCCGGGCGGAAGATCTGCTCACCGGCGGCATGGCGGACGCGCCGGAGCCGATCAGCCAATCGGGCCGTCGAGGCCGGCGGGATCTTCGAGAAGATCGCCGCCTTCTGCAGCATCTCCGCGACCGGTGCAGGGGATTTGGGCATGGGCATGGCGTCTCAGACCATGGCGCGACTGGCGATGTCGCGCAGGGCCCCGGCTGCAATGTCCACCTCCTGGATCGTCGTAAAGGGCCCGAAGCTCAGCCGGGTCGTGCCCACCGGGTGGGTCCCGATGGTTTCGTGGGCCAGCGGCGCGCAGTGGATGCCCGGCCTGGTCAGCACCTCGAACTCCGCTTCGAGGGTGTTGGCCAGCTCGGTCGGGTCCATCCCTTCGACGCGGACCGAGAATACGCCGCAGCGGTGGCGGACCTCCCGCGGGCCGTAGACGCTCAGGCCCGCGACGTCCTCCGTCCGCGACATAAACTCATGGCAGAGCTGCTCGTCGTGGCGGCGGATGTTGCCCACTCCCTCTTCCAGCAGCCAGGCGACACCCTCGGACAGCCCGGCGATGCCGATGGCGTTGTGCGAGCCGATCTCGAACTTGTCCGGCAGGAACTCCGGCTGGACGGCCTGCTCGGAAATGCTTCCCGTGCCGCCCTCTTTCATCGTCGCCAGCTTCTCCGCCCAGCCGGGCCCGACGTACAACACCCCCGTGCCCAGCGGGCCCAGCAGCCCTTTGTGGCCCGGGAAGGCGACAAAATCCGCCCCCAGGGCCTGGACGTCGATCGGCACGTGGCCTGCGGACTGGGCGGCGTCGATCAACGACGGAACCTGCGCCTCTCGTGCCACCGCGGCAACCTGCTCGATCGGCTGCTTCGTCCCCGAAACGTTCGAAACGTGCACGCAGGCGATCAGGGCCGTCTCCGGCCGGATCGCCCGGCGGATGTCTTCCGGATCGACCAGTCCGCTCTGCCCGTCACACGAAACAAACTCCGGTACCAGGCCCATCTGCCCAGCCAGGGCGTTAAACGGCCGAAGCACCGAGTTGTGCTCCATGGCTGTGGCGATTGCGTGCGTCCCGGCCCGGGCGGTATTCAGCAGCCCGCGAATGACGATGTTCAGCGCCTCGGAACAGTTGAGCGTAAAGAGGATCTGCTCGGGCGTCTCGGCGTTGATCAGTTCGGCGATCCGCCGGCGACAGGTCTGGAGGATCTGGCCGCAGTCGCGGGCCTCCTGGTAGGCCCCCCGACCGGCGGAGGCACCGCAGTTTTCGGCGAAGTCGACCATTGCGGCCGTGACGGTATCCGGCTTGGGGAAACTCGTAGCCGAGTTGTCCATGTAAATTCTCTGCTTCATGGACGTATCGTAGAAAATCGGCCCATCTCATGCAACCGCCGCGACGGGGAATGTCAAACGCCTCCGGGCGTCGGAATCGGCCCGGGGGCGTCTGGGTTCTTGCGGGGCGGGTTGTAAGTCCGCGGGGCTCAGTCTTCGTCGGGCTGCCGGCCTGACAGGCCGATGGCGGGGAACTCGTAGAATTCATACGAGATTTCGACGCGGATGCGGTGGTCGCCGAGGTTGGTCGTCCGGACGGTCACGCCGGTCGGCAGGGTCACGGTGTGGTCGGCCTCGTCGGCGGTGACCTTGTCCAGGGCCGATCCCTGCAGGGCAGAGACCAGCTCGTAGCGGGGCCAGAGGTCGGAGAACGCCTTGCCCTTCCAGATCCGCGGCGAGGGCAGGGGCTGGGAGGGCAGGCGCTCCAGCAGGTCGGCCATCGAGAGAATGTACCCTGCGACATTGCCCTGCATCGCCTCCAGGGCCCGGCGCGAGCGGTCGGCGGCAAGCCCGTGGGCCGCCTGCCAGCGCGCGGTGGCCAGGGCGGAGTTCTTCTGCCCTGCGGCCGTCTGGATCAGCGCCTCGATCTGGGCGTTGGCGTCCTGGAGGGTCTGGACCTTGGCTTCCAGTCCCTCCTTCAGGTCCAGCCAGCGTTCCTTCTCGGCCGGCTCTTCGGCGAACTCGTAGTTATAGTTGATGCGGATGAGCTGCTCTTCGGTGATCTGGATCTCTCGCTGGTTGGCCGCCAGCATGCGGCTGTACTGGCGGGTGCGCAGTTCGATCTGCTCATCGACATCCTGCTGGTCTTCCGGCAGGCTCACCGCGGCGGAGGCCTGGTTGGCCAGGGCCGCGGCCAACGAGCGTGCATAGACGCGGCTGGCCAGTTCGTCGAAGTAGTAGTTCCGCAGGTCGATGAAGTCTTCCGGCGGCTTGCGGCGGTGCGGATAGGCACGGGAGGGCTGGGCGTCCTCGATCATCGCGGAGATGATCGGCAGGGTTTCTGTTCGGCCGATCGGGTCCCAGGTCGCGGGCATGGGCTCGAAGGCGTGTTCGGGCAGTTCTGCCTCGATGACGCGCCTGTACTTGACGCGCTTGTCGCCGGCGACCAGGCCGCCCTGGCGGAAGATGTAGTCCTTGGCGACCACCCGGCTGTGGGCCACCGCGATGCGGTAGACCTCCAGCTTCTCGAAGTTCGGCGAGGCCGACGGTTCGTAGATCACCCGCGTCAGGCCGAAGCGACTGTGCGCAGCCAGGCGGTTGGCCTGCATGCGACCGGGCAGAACCTTGCCCACCTCGACGTCCTGGTAGAGTCGCATCGTGGCAGTCGACTCGCGACAGCCCGCTGCCGGCAGCAGCCCCACCAGAAGCAGGCACAGGGCCGAAACGACGGGCGTAACATGATGGTCTTTCATCCTGGCGATCCTTCCTTGCATTGCCCCCGCCGGCATAGGCGGGCGGGCTGATCCCATATTCACGTATCGGCCAGGCCGATGCAATCCCCAAAGCAAAAGCGGACGCCGGATCGGCCGACGCCCGCTTGTCTGGTGTCTCTCAAACTGTTGCCGTCTCGGCCGGTTCAGCCGCCCAGTGCCTCCATCAGGATCTCCAGCCCTTCGCTGAGCTCTTCGTCGTCGATCGTCAGCGGCGGGGCAAGGCGGATGACGGTATCCTGCGTGAAGTTGATCAGCAGCCCGCGATCCAGGCAGGCCGTGAAGATCGGCTTGGCCGGCTCGGTCAGCTCGATGCCGATCATGAACCCGCGTCCGCGGACATCCTTGACCCTGGCCAGTTCGGCCTGGCGGATCTGCTTGACGATCTCCGCGCCGCGCGAGGCGGTCTGGGCGACCAGGTCTTCCTGCTCGATCAGCTCCATCCCCGCCAGGGCAGCGGCCGCGCAGAGCGGGTTGCCCCCGCCGGTGCATCCATGCGTGCCCGGGACCAGCACGTCCTGGACTTTCGGCCCGGCGACCATGGCCGAGAGAGGCAGGGACGCGCCGATCGCCTTGCCGAGGCACATCACGTCGGGTTCGACGTCGAAGTGCTGGTATGCGAACCATTTGCCCGTCCGGGCCGGGGCGGTCCAGACCTCATCGACGATCATCACCAGGTTGTGCTCGTCGCACAGGGCGCGGACCTGCTTCATGAACTCGTTGGTCGGCACGTTCACGCCGCCCTCGCCCTGGATCGGTTCGAGGATCACCCCGGCCGTCTCGGAGTCGATCGCCGCTGCCAGGGCCTCGGCGTCGCCGTAGGGCACCTTCACGTTGCCCGGCAGCATGGGCTCGAAGCCGGCCTGGTACTTCTCGGGCGTCAGCGACAGCGCACCCATCGTCCGCCCGTGGAAACAGCCATCGAAGCTGATGATCTTGTAGCGACCTTCGCCCCCGGCCCGGCGGGCGAGCTTGAGGGCGGCCTCGTTGGCCTCGGCCCCGCTGTGGGCGTAGAAGACCTTCCCGCCGAAAGCGTGCTCGGTGATCTTCCGGGCCAGCTCGACCTGCGGAGCGTTGGTAAAGAGGTTGCCGTGGCTGACGATCGTCCGCGCCTGCTCGACGATCGCTTCTGTGATCTTCGGATGACAGTGCCCGGCCAGCCCGCCCATGCCGAAGCCCGCGAACAGGTCGAGATACTCCCTGCCGTCGGCGTCCCAGACCCTCGCCCCGTCGCCGCGCTGGATCGCAATCGGCAGTCGCCCGTAGTTGGCGATCAGGTACTGGTTGCTCGCTTGGACAAGTTCGCTCTGGGTTGGCATGTCGGCTCTCCGGTTGATACGCCCTGCTTGCATCCGGAAACACCCGCCGCGCGGGGCCCGGAGCCGTGTTCTACGGCATCTGCCCAGCCTCGTCAAGATCCACCGGCGGTTCTTGCCCATATCTCATTGACTTGCCCATGCGTTTGGCGTAGATTCGCCCAATCACCCCCCCGCCCGATACCGAGAAAGCGCCGGGCGCGGGGCCGGATACCGGTCGCCGGGGGTACGTGCGTGTACGTGCCTGGTCGCGGCCTTCGCTTGTCACCGAGGACATCATGAACGATCAGTTGGATAACACACCCGAACCCACCGAAGACGCCCTGCCCGAAAACACCGTCACCGTCGAAGACTCCGGCACGCTCAAGAAGAAGATCTCCGTGACGGTCCACCGCGACCGCATCGACGCGAAAATGGACGAAATGTACGGCGAGCTGTCTCAAAGCGCCCAGATCCCGGGCTTCCGACCCGGGCGCGCCCCCCGCCGACTGATCGAAAAACGCTACGGCACGGAAATCGCCGGCGACGTCCGCAACGCCCTGATCGGCGAGGCCCTCGGCTCGGCCATCGAAGAAGCCGATCTGAACACCATCGGCGAGCCCGACCTGGACCTCGATGCGATCGAGCTGCCCGACGAAGGCGACATGGAATTCAGCTTCGAAGTCGAGATCATGCCCGAATTCGACCTGCCCGAGCTGGAAGGTATCGAAGTGACCAAGCCGCAGATCGAGATCACCGACGACCGCGTCGACGAGTTCCTCCAGCAGATCCGCGAAGGACGCGCCAGCTTCGAGGAATCCGATCAGGCCGCCGAAAAGGGAGATATCGTCCAGGCAGCCGCCGTGATCAGCGGCGAGGATGTCGAGGCCGAGGAACACCCGGGCCTGAGCCTCCGCGTCGCAGCCGGACAGATCGAGGGCCTGCCGATGGTCGAACTGGGCGACAAGCTTGCCGGCAAGAAGCCCGGCGACAGCGTCGAGTTGACCGTCACCGCACCCACATCGCACCCCAAGCAAGAGTGGCAGGGCAAGGAACTGACCGTCAAGGTCGAAATTTCCTCCCTCCGCAAGCGCAAGCTGCCCGAGCTGGATGACGAACTGGCCAAGTCCAGCGGGTTCGACGACCTGGCCGACATGCGCGAATACGTCAAGGCCCAGCTGTCCCAGCGCCTGCTCGCCGAGGCCCAGCAGAACAAGCGTCAGCAGGTCATGGACTACCTGCTGGAGAACGTCGAGATCGACGTGCCCGAAGGCGTCGCCGCCCGCCACACCGCACAGACCCTCCAGCGAAGCTACATCAATCTGCTCCAGCAGGGCGTGCCCCGCGAGCGGATCGACGAGAACATGGCCGAGATCCAGGCCTCGGCGACCCAGCAGGCCCAGCGCGACCTGAAGCTGCAGTTCATCCTCGGCAAGATCATCGAGGAGAAGAAAATCTTTGTCGGCGAGGACGAGGTCAACTCGCGAATCGCCCAGATGGCCGTCCAGTACAACCGCCGGCCCGAACGTCTCCGCCAGGAACTCGCCGCCGACGGCACGCTGGACCAGGTCCGCCAGTCGATGGCCGAAGAAAAGGCCCTGAACCTCCTGCTGGAAAAGGCCAACGAGGTCGAGGCACCCGGCAGCGACGATACGCAAGCCAAGCCGGAGAAGAAGGCTGCCAAGAAGTCCGACAAGAAAGACGACGCCGATGCCGATAGCAAGTCCGAGCACGAGGGCAGCGAGGACTGAGCAGCCCAGCCTGCTAGACTACAGCGAGCCCAAGACTCCACAGGAGCCCATGCTTTGATCCACGATACCAACGAGGTACAACATATGGCATATCGGGAATACCAGACCCGACGCGAGATGACCCTGGAAGAACGCCTGGCCGAAGAGCGGATCGTCTTCCTCTGGGGCGAGATCCACGCCGGTTCGGCCGGCGGGCTGATCATGCGCCTGCTCGAACTGCAGGCCAAACGCGCCGACCAGGACATCCACCTGTACATCAACTCCCCCGGCGGCAGCGTCGATGATACCCTGGCCATCTACGACACCATGCAGTTCATGAACTGCGACGTGGCGACCTACTGCGTCGGCCAGGCCGCCAGCGGCGCCGCGATGATCCTCGCCGCCGGAACCAAGGGCAAGCGATACTCCCTGCCCCACTCGAAGGTGATGATCCACCAGCCCTGGGGCGGCGTGACCGGGCAGGCGGCCGATATCAAAATCCAGGCCGAGGAAATCCTCAAGGCCAAGAAGCTGCTCAACGAACTGTTCGCCAAGCACACCGGCAAGAGCGTCGAGCAGATCGAAGAGGACACCGAGCGCGACCGCTACATGTCGGCCGGCAAGGCCGTCGAGTACGGCATCGTCGATGAAGTGCTCGAATCCCAGCCCAAGGACAACAAATAACCGCCCTGCCGAAAGGACTTCCAACAGCCATGGCTGAGAACCAACTGGTACCCTACGTAATCGAGCAGACCGGTCGCGGCGAACGCGTCATGGACATCTACTCGCGCCTGCTCAGCGACCGGATCATCTTCGTCACCGGGCAGGTCGGCGATGCAATGGCCAACACCATCGTCGCCCAGCTGCTGTTTTTGTCCAGCGAGGACCCCGAGGCCGACATCAACATGTACATCAACTCCCCCGGCGGGAGCGTCTCGGCCGGCCTGGCCATCCTCGATACCATGGATTTCGTCCGCTGCGACGTGGCGACCTACTGCGTCGGCATGGCCGCCTCGATGGGCTCGGTGCTCCTGGGCGGCGGGACCCGCGGAAAACGAGCCATCCTCAACAACTCCACCGTGCTGATCCACCAGCCGCTGATCAGCGGCGTGCTGACCGGCCCGGCCACCGATCTGGACATCGAAGCACAGGAAATCCTCCGCCTCCGGGCACGACTCTACAAGATCCTCGCCGAACAGACCGGCAAGGACGTCGAGCAGATCGAACGCGACTGCGACCGCAACAAGTGGCTCGACGCCGAACAGTCCGTCGAGTACGGCATCGTCGACAAAATCCTCGAACGCATGCCAGAATCCGGCAAGGGCCAGTAATCCGTTGATCTCACGCCTCCGACCCATTCTGATCGGCCTGACGGCGCTGCTGGCGATTGCCTGGGCCGGAGGCTGTGGCGATCCACAGGCCGCAAAACGCATCGAACTGCGCGACCAGCTGATCGAGGCCGAGTCGAAGATCGAAGATCTCAACGAAGAAATCCTCCGCCTGGAGGCCTCGGTCGAGAAACAGAAACGCCTGATTGCCGAGTTGCGAGGCCTGGGCGAGAATCGCCTGGAGAACCTCTTTACCGTCGATAAGATCGAGCTGGGCCGCTTCACAGGCCCGGCCAATCTCGACGACAAGCCGGGCCAGGATGGCGTGCGCGTCCGCTTCACCCCCATCGACCGGGCCGGTACGCCCATCAAACGGGCCGGCTCGGTCAAGATCCAGCTGTTCGACCTGGCCGACGAAGACGCCCCCGTCCGCATCGGCCTGACCGAGGTGCCCGTCGAAAAGATCGGCGACTACTGGTCGGGCCATTTCGGCACGTTCCACTTCTCGATCCCCTGCCGGTGGGACCGCCCGCCGAGCACCGAAGAGATGACCATCCGCGTGGCGTTTATCGAGGAACTGACCGGCCAGAGCTTCTCCGCCCAGGCCGAGGTCAAGGTCGACCTGCCCGAGCCATCCGACGAGAGTTCCGAGAAGGCCGAAGAGTCAGACCCCGCCTCCTGACCGCGCCTGAAAGGCGATTCCGTCCGCCCCGGGCCACCTGCCCTGCCTGATTCTGCAGCGGTTGGTCCTTGCCGCCTCTGCCGCGGGCGGTACAATGCGGTTTTTCCCGGCCCGGCTGCAGGCCCGGGTGCATGGAGAGATCGTGGACAGATTGAACATCGGCATCGTCGGTTGCGGAAACATCAGCGGGATCTACCTGCAGGCGGACCGCAAGTTCCAGGTTCTCAAGACCGTCGCCGTGGCGGATCTCGACCCGGCCCGGGCCTCCCAGCAGGCCGAGAAATACAACGTACCGCGCGCCTGCGGGGTCGATGAGCTTCTCTCGGCCTCCGACGTGGATATCGTGGTCAACCTGACCCCGCCGCACGCCCACGCGGCCGTGGGCCTGGCGGCGCTGGAGAACGGCAAGCACGTCTACAACGAAAAGCCCCTCTCGGTGGATCTGCAGCAGGCCGGGCAGATGCTCGAACTGGCTGAGCAGAAGGGCCTGCGCGTCGGCTGTGCGCCCGATACATTCCTCGGCGCCGGCCTGCAGACGTCTCGGAAGCTCATTGACGACGGGGCGATCGGGCGACCCATCGCGGCGACCGGCTTCATGATGGGCCACGGGCCGGAGAGGTGGCACCCGAATCCGGACTTCTTTTACAAGCCCGGCGGCGGGCCCCTGTTCGATATGGGGCCTTACTACCTGACGGCCATGGTCAGCCTTCTCGGCCCGATCCGGGCGGTCGCCGGCGTGACGGGCATGGCGATGCAGCAGCGGGACATCGGTTCCGAGGCCCGCCGGGGTGAGAAGATCGACGTCGAGACGCCGACGCACATCGTCGGCCTGCTCGAGTTCGACTCTGCCGCGATCGGCAACCTGATTACCAGCTTCGACGTCTGGGGCGCCCAGCTGCCGCGTATCGAGATCTACGGCACGGAAGGGTCGCTCTCGGTCCCCGACCCGAACCACTTCGGCGGGCCTGTCAAAATCCGTCGCAGCGGCGATTCGCAGTTCCAGCCGGTCGAGCTGACCCACCTCTACGAGGAGAACTCCCGCGGGATCGGGATTGCCGACATGGCCACGGCCATCATTTCGGGACGCAAGCACAGGGCCTCGGGCGAGTTGGCCTACCACGTGCTGGATACGATGCACGCGATTCTCCAGGCCGGGCGGAAACGACGGCACATCGGGCTGACCAGCGGCCCGGCGCGACCGGCCGCTTTGCCGACGGGGCTTGACGAAGGCACATTGGACAACTGATCCGGAAGGAAGAGGAAATGGACCCGATGAAGATTGGCGTGATCGGCTGTGGGAATATCAGCGGCATTTACCTGCAGAACGGCAGGATGCTCGAAGCGATCGAAATCGCCGCCGTGGCGGACCTCGACGCCGACCGCGCCCGCGCCCAGGCTGACAAATACGACGTGCCCCGGGTATGCAGCCCCGACGAACTGCTGGCTGACGAACAGATCCAGATGGTCCTGAACCTGACTCCCCCGCCGGCCCACGCCGCGGTGGCCCGTGCGGCCATCCAGGCCGGCAAGCACGTGTACAACGAGAAGCCCCTGACGGTGACGGTTGAGGAAGGTCGCGACCTGCTGGCGCTGGCGCGGGACAAGGGCGTGCGGGTCGGCTGCGCGCCCGATACGTTCCTCGGCGCCGGCCTGCAGACCTGCCGCCGCCTGATCGAATCCGGTGCGATCGGCAGGCCCGTGGCGGCCACGGCGTTCATGACCTGTCACGGCCACGAGAGCTGGCACCCGGACCCGGAGTTCTACTACAAGCCCGGCGGCGGCCCGATGCTCGACATGGGTCCGTATTACCTGACGGCCCTGGTTCACCTGGTCGGCCCGATCGAAGCGGTGACGGGCTGCTCGGCCGTGACGTTCCCGCAGCGGACGATCGGCTCGGCCCCGAAAAAGGGCCAGGTCATCGACGTGGAGGTCGCCACGCACGTTGTCGGGGCGATGCAGTTCGCCAATGGCGCGATCGGCAACATCATCACCAGCTTCGACATCTGGGGCGCCAACCTGCCGCGGATCGAGATCTACGGCACGGAGGGCTCGCTGTCGGTCCCGGACCCGAACACCTTCGGCGGCACGGTCAAGCTGCTCGAGGCGGGCAACAAGGAGTGGGTCGAGCAGGAACTGACCGGCCCGTATGCCGAGAACTCCCGCGGGGTAGGACCGGCGGACATGGCCGCGGCCATCGCCTCCGGTCGCCCGCACCGCGCCAGCGGTGAACTGGCGTTCCACGTGCTCGAAGCGATGCACGGGATCATCGACGCCGGGTCCGAACGGAAGTTCATCGAGATGACCACCCAGCCCGCCCAGCCGGCCCCCCTGCCGGCAGGGCTGCAGCAGGGACAGGTGGAGCCATAGCAGGCCCGCCCCGCACTACTCGTCGGTAACGCAGCCCAGCGAGGCGGGCTTGACCGCCTTGATGTACTTGTGCAACGTGCCGCGGGTCGCCTTGGGCGGCGGGGCGACCCACGCCTGCCGACGCTGGGCCAGCTGGGCGGCGTCCAGGTCGACCGACAGGCTGTTGTTCTCGGCGTCGATGGTCACCACGTCTCCGTCCTCGACCAGCGCCAGCGGGCCGCCGTCCTGGGCTTCCGGGCAGGTGTGGCCGACGATGAACCCGTGCGACCCGCCGCTGAACCGCCCGTCGGTAATCAGCGCCACGTCCTTGCCCAGACCCGCGCCCATGATCGCGCTGGTGGGCGTGAGCATCTCGGGCATGCCGGGGCCGCCCTTGGGCCCTTCATAGCGGATGATGACGACCTGCCCGGGGACGATCTGGCCGGCTTCCAGGCCCGCCAGCATGTCTTCCTCGCAGTCGTAGACCTTGGCAGGGCCCGAGAAGCGCAGCCCCTCCTTGCCGGTGATCTTGGCCACCGCTGCGTCCGGGGCCAGGTTGCCCCGGAGGATCTGGATGTGTCCCGAAGACTTGATCGGGTCGTCCAGGGGGCGGATGATCTGCTGGCCCTGGCTGAGGCCCGGCAGGTCGGCCAGGTTCTCCGCCAGCGTCCGGCCCGTGACCGTCATGCAGGACCCGTCGATCATGTCATGTTCCAGCAGGAGCTTGAGCACCGCCGGCGTGCCACCCACGGCGTGGAGGTCTTCCATCACGAACTTTCCCGATGGTTTCAGATCCGCCAGCAGGGGCGTCCGGTCGCTGACGGCCTGGAAGTCGTCGATGGTCAGTTCCACGTCGAACGCCCGGGCCATCGCAAGCAGGTGCAGCACCGCGTTGGTGCTGCCGCCCAGGACCATCAGCAGCACCAGGGCGTTCTCGAAACTCGCCCGCGTGACGATATCCCGCGGTTTGAGATCCATCTCCAGGAGTTTCCGGATCGCGTGGCCGGCGCGGACGCACTCGTCGAGCTTGGCCGGGTCTTCGGCCGGAATCGACGAACTGTACGGCAGGGACATCCCCAGCGTCTCGATTGTCGAGGCCATCGTGTTGGCGGTGTACATCCCGCCGCAGGCACCGGGGCCGGGGATCGACGTCCGGACGATTTCCTGTCGCTGCTGCTCGCTGATCGACCCGGCGATGAACTCCCCGAAGCTCTGGAACGCATTGACGATGTCGACCGCCTGGCCCCCGCAGCAGCCGGCGCGGATCGTCCCGCCGTAGACCATGATGCTCGGGCGGTTCAGCCGGCCCATCGCGATCAGGCAGCCGGGCATGTTCTTGTCGCAGCCGGGCAGGGAGATGTTCGCGTCGTACCACTGGGCGGACATGACCGTTTCGATCGAATCGGCGATCAGGTCGCGACTCTGCAGCGAGAAGCTCATCCCCTCGGTGCCCATCGACATCCCGTCGGAAACGCCGATGGTGTTGAACCGCATGCCGACCAGCCCGGCCTCGCTGACGCCCTGCTTGACCTTGGCAGCCAGGTCCAGCAGGTGCATGTTGCATGTGTTGCCCTCGTACCAGACGCTGGCGATGCCCACCTGCGCCTTGTCCATGTCCTCGGGGCCCAGGCCCGTGCCGTAAAGCATGGCCTGGCTGGCGCCCTGGGACTTCGGTTGCGTAATGCGCGACGAGTACTTGTTCAGCCTTCCACCCATGTTGGTTTCGCCTTTCTGTATTCCGGGTTTCCGGTCCATTCTAGGCCCGCAAGGGCCGCTGGAAGGCGTTTTGTCCGGGCGGATAAGCAGAAAGGCCTGCCGACGCGCAGGTCGGCAGGCCTTCTGTCGCCCCCCTGAGGCGAAATTCATACGAAGCGGCGATGGACTCTCCGGGACGGGACCGGGGATTCAGTTCTCCTCGTGGAGGTCCTTGAGGATCGCCCGCATGTCTTCGAGGCTGCGGGAATCCAGGGCGGTAATCGCCAGTTCCAGGTAGCTTTCCAGGGCCTCGCCGACCAGGTCGTACTGCCAGCGTCCGGTCACGCGGGAGTAGGCCTTGAGGCACCGCAGCGTGCGACTGCAGATCCGGAAGGTCCGCTTGGACTGACCATGCTTGCGACGCTTGCGACGTCGGCGCTTGCGGCGGTGCGGCGTGCTGTTGGTCTGTTCCGGATCGGTCTGCTCGTCGTGGTGCTCTGCCTGGGCCTGTTCCATGTCCAGCTCCAGTTGGCGCAGGGCCTCGGTGAGCTTCCGGCGACTCTCGGCTTCCATTTCCGCGTCTGTCATCTGGATTTCAGCGGGCGCTTCGTCCAGGACGGGAGCGTCTTGGGATTCGCATGCCGGTTCGGGTTCGGCCATCACGGCGGTGACGGTTTCGGTCCTGGGGCTGCTGGCCTCTTCGGCGGGGGCTTGGGCCTCGTCCTCGACCAGTTCCTCGGCGCGGGGCCGTTGGATCTGTCGATGGTCGGGTTCGGCCTTGCGTCGCGGGGTCGCCGGCGCCGACAGCTTGGGCGGATCGTCTCTGCTGCCCGGGCGCAGGCCCAGGCGGCTGGTCAGCTGCTTGAGCACGCTTTCGTGGTGCGGCCCGTCGGGTGCTTTGTGGTCCGGGACGATGCCGGTGCGCCCGGAGGCGTCGTCCATCGTCGGCTCGACCAACACGGTCGGCGAGCCTTTGTGGGTCTCTCGGGTCTGGCCCAGTCGCCCGAGAACCAGGTTTTTTTCCAGGGGAGTCATGGCGCGTCTCCAGTCTCTGCCGGGTGCGGGTGGTTACGGTACCGGTTGTTGGCTGAGGCGCGGGCCTCAGGACCTCGATCCGGTGAAGAATCGCAACCACGTCGGCGCCTTCTTCTGGTCTTCCTGGTCGATCCCGGCCGGCTGGAGCTCGGGCAGTTCTGCCAATTGGCTTCGGGTCTGTTCGGCCTGTTCGGCGCGGACGACGTCGACCTCTGCCGGCCAGGTCTGCAGGTCGCAGCTGTCTTCGACGGGCTTTACCTGGGTCTTGGGCGCCCTGGCCTGCTGGGGCTCAGGCGTCTGCTGGGCAGCGGGCTGGGCCTGCTGGGGCTTTTCGGCCGGGGCTGCGGGGATGACCTTGATTTCGATCCGCCTGGCGGGCGGGGCTTCTGCTGACGGCGCAGGGGCGGGTTCGGGCATCGGCGGGGCCTGCGGCTCGGGCTCGGCGGCCGGGCTGGGCGCCGGGGCCTGCGGCTGGACCGGCTGGGGCGCCGGTTCGGGCTTGGCCTGGGCGACTTTTGGGGCCTGGGCGGGCGGTTCGGGCGCCGGCTGGGCCTGGACAGGTTCGGGCGCCGGTTTGGCGGCCGGTTTGGCGGCCGGTTTGGGCGCCGGTTTGGGCGCGGGGGCCTCTTCGGGCTCGTCATCGCTGTCGTTGCCGGTACCCAGGGCCTGGCCGATGGTGTTCCAGCAGCCGTCGATGTCGGGGATCGAGCTGTTGTCGGTGGTCTGGGCCTCGGTTTCCAGTTCCTCTGCGACCTGTTCGAACTGCTCGACGGCGTCGACGAGTTCGCGGACCTGGGCCCCGCCGCCCTGGGAGAGTTCCTCGATGACTTCGCGGGCCAGGGACCGGTAGTCCTCGGCGCCGTTGGAGTCGCCGGCGTAATCCAGAATGCTCTGCCCGGAGGCGGGGCACTCGCGGAGCTTGACGTTCTCGCGGATGACCGACTGGAACAGGTGGTTCGGCAGGGCGCGTTTGAGTTCGGCCAGGACGAGTCGACTCAGGCGGGTGCGGCCATCGTAACGGCAGGCCAGCACGCCGAGCAGGATGATATCGTGTCCGAAGCCCTCGCGGACGTCTTCGAGGGTGGTCAGCAGGATCTTCAGGCCGTCCAGGGCCAGCACCGATGTCTCCACCGGAACCAGGGCATGGGTGGCCGCCAGAAGCGCGTTGCCGATCAGGCGGTTGCCCAGCGAGGGTGGGCAGTCGATCAGGACATAGTCATAGCCGTCGATCCGGTGCAGCAGCTTGCGCAGCTGGCCTCCCTGGGTCGGGCGCAGATCGTGGGCCACCGAGTCGAGCTTGCCGTGTCCGGGGGCCAGGTCGACGTTGGGCAGGATGTCCTTGATCGGTTCGAGCCCCTTGCCGCGCAGCAGCGCGTCGGCGAAGCGGGTGTCCCCGTCCACGCCGAGCCATCGACTGGTCGCAGCCTGTCCGTCCAGGTCGACCAGCAGGACCTTCTTGCCCGCTTCGCCCAGTGCAGCTGCCAGGTTGACCGTCGAGGTGGTCTTGCCCGTGCCGCCCTTCTCGTTGACCATTGCAATGATGTCCATCGTACTGACTCCTGTCAGTGGGCACGCCTGGCGGACGATATGCAAAACGGCGAGCACCTTGGCTCGCACCTGCCGGGGATCTTGCTGTGGTTTCCGGCAGCTCGCGCTCGTTCGTCGGCGGCCGATGTTCGGTTCGGCCCAACTTCTCGCTACCAGCGGATAAGACGGTCCACGCGCCTCTCGACGCGATGCAGCCGGGCCCGGAATCCCCCTCGGATGCAGCCCGATCTGTTGTCTTGCCCACGTTCTACTGGTGGCCATCCGAACAGTACGATTCGCCCCGGCCAGGAAGCAAAATAAGCGGGGCAACTTTTTCCCCCTGGGCGGTCTGGTGAATATAGAAAAGCCCCCCTGCCGGGTGCGACAAGGGGGCTTTGTCGGCTAACGTTCTTCAGAATCAGCCTTTGGAGGCGAAGGCCATTTCGTACTTGTTGGTGTCGATCCCGGCCGGCAGGTCGCGGCCGGTGGCGTAGTTGTACATCAGGCCCTTGAAGATGATGTCGGCGGCAGAGGAAATCGCCGCAGCCAGCAGGATGCCCACCGCGGTGACCACAATCGCCAGGACCACCATCGCCGCCGAGCCGGACTGGCTGGCCAGGTAGATCAGCCCAATGCCCAGCAGGATCACCGGCAGGGAGATCAGAAAGCCGATCAGCCCCAGCGAGAAGTGCCCCACCAGCGACTCGCCCCAGGTCTTCTTGACCGTCGAGGCAGACGATTTGATCGCTGCGATCGGACCAGCCCCTTCCATCACGATAAACGGAATCGCGAAGTACGTCAGCACCGTCCAGGCCGTGCCGAGTATCGCCGATACGACCCGGGCGATCTTGTCATTCTGTTCCAGGGCCCGCAGCAGCACCCCGACCAGGGCCGAGACAAACGCCCAGCCGGCGATCTGCGGCAGGCGCCTGGCAGCCATGGAAAAGCCGTACCCCAGTTGAACTTCCTCTCCCCGCAGGGCCTGCATGGTACAGGCGATCAAAGCACAGTTGAAAAAGACGATCACGAAGTAGTTACAGAAGTAGAAGGCGAAAAGCGTCACCCAGGCGGCGACCGGCATGTTGCCGCTCTCGTCGGTGGTCTCCATCCAGCTCTCGGCCGTCCCCGACGCCCAGAGCGGAGCGATGAAGCTGATAACCACCAGCGTCGCGGCGATCATACTGACGATCGGCAGGACGATCAGCCGCTTGTGGTGGCGGACGATCGAAAAGCTGTCCTTGGCGAACTGCCAGCCGTTCGAAATCTTTTCGAGCATGCGAGTCTCCTTTTGTCTGTTCCCGATTGAGCGAAAGGCATGGCCGGCGAGGCCACATACCCTATATGGTACGTTCGTCGCAAAGACGGGCAACAGGTTTCTCGATTCCGCACGGCGCGGGGTCAGTCGTTCAGCCAGCCCAGGCGCATCAGCCAGTCGATCAGCAGGCTCGGCCATCGTTGCGCCTCGTCAGAATCTTCTGCCAGGCCCAGGCCATGTCCGCCGCGGGCGAAGAGGTGCAGTTGCACGTCGACGCCGGCGGCGTGGAGTGCCTCGGCCAGCAGGATCGACTGGTCGGCCGGGACGACGGTGTCGTCCCAGCAGTGCCACAAAAACGTCGGCGGGTTCTCCTTTGTGACCTGCCGGTCCAGTTCGATGCAGCGCAGCAATTCGGGGCCGGGGTTCTCCCCTGTCAGCCATTCGTAGCGGTCGGCCCGGCCCATCGCCGGCAGGGAGACCGGCGCGTAGCAGCCGATCAGCGCGTCAGGCCGGGACGGCTGGGCGTCGATCGCGTCGCCCGCCGGGCCTGGGGCATCGATCGTACTGACCGAAACCGCCAGGTGCCCGCCGGCACTGAAGCCCAGCATGCCCACGCGCTGCGGGTCCAGGGGCCAGACACCCGCCAGTTGCCGGACCAGTCGCACGGCCCGTCGTCCGTCGTCCAGCGAGGCAGCCAGGAAGTACGGCTTGACGCGGTATCGCAGCACGAAGGCGGCCAGGCCCTGTCCAGCCAGCAGGCGGGCGACCGGCTCGGCCTCGTGGTCGGCCAGGTGGTTGTACCCCCCGCCGGGACAGACGATCACGCAGCCCAGCGGCCCGATCTTCTCGGCCCGGACGGGCAGGAAGGCCTGCAGCGCAGGCGTTTGCGCGTCGTCCGGCAGGCGGCCGGGCAGAGGCTCGGGCCAGAGCGACATCGCCGGTTCGGCGCGGACTTCGAATCGCGGTTGCATCGATCCTCCGGACAGGGCAGGCTCATCGGTTCGGTTGCCGGGATCATACCGCAAGGCTCTCCGGCGGCAAAACATTTGTTACACAACCTTTACATCTTTTTCCTGCGCGGCCCGGGCCGCGTCGGGTATATCCATCCGTGCAACCCCCCTCGGGACCAGAAACAGCGAACCATCGGAAAGGGACAGACCATGACACGGCAGAAATGGACGACCGGAATCTGGGCCTCAGCCCTCTGTATCAGCCTGGCAGGGCTTGCAGGGTTGATGGCCTTGGCGATAGCAACCCCCCAGCAGGCTGGAGCTCAGGACCCGCCTGACAGCGCGCAGGTCCTGCTGAAAGAACTCACCGGCGAGCATGCCCTGCTTCGGCTGACTCCCCCGGCCGGGGAGGGCAAGTTCAAGCTGAGCCTCTACCAGCTGGATAGCAACAAGAAGCTGGCCTCGGTCAGCGACTTCCACAAGGGCAAGCCCCTGGAAGTCCGCCTGCCGGCCCGGATCGACAGAGCCGGCCAACCCGTCTTCTACTACGCCGAGTGGCAGTTCGGCGACGGACCGGTTCAGCGGCGCAGCCTGGCGCTTCTGAAACAGCAGCTCCAGACCCGCCTGATCGGCCATCGCCAGCTCGTCGCGGGCACCGAGCCGGTCTTCCGCGTGATGGTCCAGGATATCGCGGCCGGGTCCCCCGTCTCCGGCGCCGAGGTGACCGTCAGCCTCCTCCACGACAGCAAGGTCCTTACCAGCGTGACGGGCAAGTCCGACAGCAAGGGCGAACTGAACGCCAAGCTCGATCTGCCCCAAGCCGCCCTGGCCGGTGCCCAGGTCAAGGTCGAGGTCAAGGACCAGTCCACCGACACCCTGACCGAAACCGTCAACATCGAAGCGCCCGTCAAGACGCTGCTGACCACCGACAAGCCCCTCTACCAGCCCGGACAGACCATCCACATCCGCTCGCTGTCGCTGAACCGCGGCACGCGCAAGCCCATCGCCGGCGGCCAGGTGCTCTACGAAGTCGAAGACTCCAAGGGCAACAAGGTCTTCAAGAAGGCCATGCAGACCAACGACTACGGCGTAAGCTCGGCCGAATTCGTCCTGGCCAGCGAACTGAACAAGGGCAGCTACACCATCCGCGCGATTGTCAACGACTCCCGCGAAGAGAAAACCGTCACCGTCGACCGCTACGTCCTGCCGAAGTTCAAGACCACATTCAAGACCGACAAGCAGTACTATCAGCCCGGTCAGACCGTCAAGGTCGACATCCAGAGCGACTACTTCTTCGGCAAGCCCGTCGCCGACGGCAAGGTCAAGATCACCTGCTCGAAATTCGACGTGGCCTACAACGATTTCAAGACCATCGAGGGGACGCTGGATGACTCGGGCCATTACCACTTCGAGATCGAACTGCCCACCAGCTTCGTCGGCCAGCCTGTCCAGCAGGGCAAGGCGTCGGTGAAGTTCAAGATCGAGGTGACCGACCCGGCCGACCAGTCCGAAGAGCTGACCCGCAATGTCACCGTGACCAACGCGGGGATTCTCGTAACGGCTGTGCCCGAATCCGGCCAGCTGGTTCCGGGCCTGGAGAACACCGTTTACCTGGTGGCCACCTATCCCGACGCCACGCCCGCCGAGGCGACGATCGACTGGAAGTCCGGGCCCGACGGCAAGGCGGGAACCGTAAAGACCGACAAGGCCGGCTTTGCGACCGTGACCCTGACGCCCAGGCCCAACCAGGCTGTGATGATGAACCTGGCCGCCAAGGACGCCGCCGGCCACGAGGGCAGTTCGCAGGTCAACCTGAACATCACCCGCAACCAGGACGGCTACGTTCTGCTGCGGACCGACAAGGCCCTGTATTCGGTCGGCGACCGGATCGCGCTGAACATTGCCTCGACGCGCAAGACCGGCTCGATGTACATCGACGTGATCAAGGACAAGCAGACCTGGCTGACGCGCACGGTGGATCTGGAAGACGGCAAGGCATCGACGAAGATCGACCTCGACGCGACGTTGGCCGGCACGGTGCAGATCAACGCCTGGATGCTCTCGCCCAACGGGGAGATGATCCGCGACCAGCGCGTTCTGATTGTCGACCCGGCCAACGATTTGAACATCAAGGTCGCCAAGAGCAGCCAGGAGTACCGCCCGGGCACGGAGGCGACGGTGGACTTTACCGTTACCGACGCGGCGGGCAAGCCCGTCTCGGCCGCCCTGTGCGTGATGGTCGTCGACGAGGCGGTCTTCGCCCTGCAGGAGATGCAGCCGGGGCTGGAGAAAATCTACTTCTACCTGGAACAGGAAATCGCCAAGCCCCGCTACGAAATCCACGGCTGGGAGCTGGGCGACGTCTGGGACGACCCGCAGATGCCGCTCATCGGCCAGGGCGATCCCGCCCCGGTCATGCGCCGTGAAAAGGCCGCCCGCGTCCTGCTCGCCTCGGCAGAGGGGGCAGGCGACTACACCGTCCAGGCGGCCTCGGCCAATGCCATGACCGACCAGCAGGAGCTCTACAGCCTGTCCTACCGGGCGGTTCAGCAGAAGGTTAATCAGCCGATCCAGAAGGCCCTGCAGGCCTACTCGGCCCAGTTGAAGAAGGACAACGCCAAGGACCCCGGCCCGGTGACGGTCGAGAAGCTCATCGAGTCCGGCCACCTGGCCAAGGCCGACGCGGTCGACCCCTGGGGCAACCAGGTCAAGATCACCGGCCACTGGTGCAGCGGCTGCAGGACCTACCACGGTTTCCAGCTTTCCTCGGCGGGCCTGGACGGCCAATGGGGCACGGCCGATGATATCGACCCGCAGGTGCTCCGCCAGCAGATGATGAAAAACGCCCGTTTCCGCAGAGACGGAGGCGGCGTAGCCCGACGGGAAGTGATGGAACTGGCTGACGACATGGCCATGCCCGCCGCCGGGGCGCCGATGGAAGCCGAGGCCCTGGGCGCCACCGCCCGACCGACATCCAGCATGGCTGCAACCGGCGGGGCCAGCCAGGCGCCCATCCGCATCCGCCAGTACTTCCCCGAGACGCTGCTGTTCGAGCCCGGGCTGATTACCGACGCCAAGGGACGCGCCCAGCTGACCTTCCCCATCGCCGACTCGATTACCACCTGGCGAATGACGATGATGGGCAACAGCCTGTCCGGGGCCCTGGGCAGCGGCACCGAGCCGATCCGCGTCTTCCAGGACTTCTTCGTGGATATCGACTTCCCCGTCGCCCTGACCCAGAACGACAAGGTCTGGGTCCCGGTGGCGGTGTTCAACTACCTCAAGGAAAAGCAGACCGTCACCCTGACCGCCCGGGCGGCTGAGTGGTACGAACTGGAAGGCGAATCGGAGATCAAAGTCACCCTCGAGCCCAACGAGGTCAAGGGTGTCAAGTTCCCGATAACGGTCAAGAAGATCGGGTTCCACCGCTTCACGGTCGTCGCCCGCGGATCGAAGATGTCCGACGCGGTCGCCCGCAGCGTCGAGGTCGTCCCGGACGGCAAGGAGATGCGGATCAGCGAGTCAGGCCGTCTCAACGGGCCCGTGACCCACACGCTGAGAATCCCGGGCAACTCCATCGAAGACGCCTCGAAGATCTTCGTGAAGGTCTACCCCGGCGTGCTCAGCCAGGTCGTCGAAGGCCTCGACAGCATCCTCCGCATGCCCGGCGGCTGCTTCGAGCAGACTTCCAGCGCGACCTACCCGAACATCCTGGTGATGGACTACATGAAGACGACCGGCAAGGTCACCCCCGAGATCCAGATGAAGGCTGAGGGGTTCATCAACTCCGGCTACCAGCGCTTGCTGAGCTTCGAGTGCGACGGCGGCGGGTTCGAGTGGTTCGGCAAGAACCCGGCCCACCGGATCCTGACCGCCTACGGGCTGATGGAGTTCTATGACATGTCGAAGGTGCACGACGTAGACCCGGCCGTGATTCAGCGCACGCAGGCCTGGCTGGCCAGGTGTCAGGAAGAAGACGGCAGCTACAAGCCCTCGGCCGGAGGCATCCAGGAAGGTGCGATCAACAAGTTCACCTCCGATGTCTTCCGCAACACCGCCTACATTACCTGGGCCCTGGCCCAGACCGGCTACAAGGGACCGGAAGTCAAGAAGGGTCTGAGCTGGCTGGAGGAGAACCTCTCGAAAATCGAAGACCCCTACACCCTGGCCCTGGCAGCCAATGCCTTCGCCGTATCCGACCCCGACGCCGCCGCCACGGGCAAGCTGATCGACCGTCTCGTCGCGGCTGCGACCATCGAAGACGGCAAGGCCTTCTGGGCCGGGGCGACCGAAACCCCGACCCACGGGACAGGCGACTCGGCCGACATCGAAACCACGGGCCTGGCCATCCAGGCGCTGATCAAGCACGGCAAGAACCTCGATTTGATCAGCCAGGGCGTGACGTACCTGGCCGGATGCAAGGACAGCTTCGGCACGTGGCAGACCACCCAGGCGACCATCCAGGCGATGCGTGCGATGATCATGGCGGAGTCCGACGCGACGAAGATGACCGAGGCGACGATCCCGGTGATCATCAACGGCAAGACCGTCCAGACCCTCACCGTCACCAAGGACAACTCCGACGTGATGCAGTTGGTCGACCTGGTCGAGCACACCAAGGTCGGCGATAACGAGGTCAAGCTGGGCTTCGCCGGCCAGGGCGGGTTGATGTACCAGATCGTCGGCCGCTACTACGAGCCGTTCGAGCAGGCCCCCGTTGCCGACGAGCCGCTCTCGATCGACGTGGCCTACGACCGGACCGAGCTGGCCGCCAACGACATCGTCACCGTCACCGCGACGGTCGCGACCAATCGGCCGGGCATCGCCAAGATGGTGATGATCGACCTGGGCATCCCGCCCGGTTTCACCGTCCTGCCGGGCAAGCTGGAGAAGCTCGTCGAGATGGGCCAGATCGAGAAGTTCTCGATCACCGGGCGCCAGATCATCGTCTACCTCCGCGAGGTCGTCGAGAACGCCCCGGTGAAAATCAAGGTCGACATGCTCGCCAAGTACCCGATCAAGGCCAAGACGCCCAAGTCGGTCACCTACGAGTACTACAACCCGAAGGTCCGCTCCGAGTCAGCCCCCATCGAGCTGACCGTCAAGAGCGACTGATCTTCGCCGCGACTTCAACCCCAACGCCCCGGCCTGTCCACCCGCGACAGGCCGGGGCTTTTTTGCTCAGGCATTTCCGAAATCCGATTTCGCCGGGCCCTTGTCTCGGTTACAATCCGCCAGGACTTACTGTAAGAAATGGGCATCGGGCGCACCAGGCGCCCGCGCCGGGGATGGCCAGCCATGTCGCAGGACGATCCAATCCGAAACACCCAGTTGACGCTCAAGCCTCTGGGCCAGCAGTGCACCTACTGCGGTGCGCAGCTGGATGAGCGATTCTACTTCTGTCCCGTCTGCGCCACGCCCTTCCGGTCGATCGAAACAGTCGTCACGCCCTTCAAGCCCCAGGAATTGACCGACTCTCAGCGGATCGAGCGTAACGTCCCGCAGGTCAAGGTGGTCTTCACGGCCGTGGCGGCCACTGTGGTTCTCTCGGCGATGGCCAGCTTCCTTCTCTTCCAGGGTGGCAGGCCCGACCTGCAGCTGATCTTCGAGACCGTCGCCCTGGGGGGGGTGACGTTTGTCCTGGCGGCGATTTACCGCAAATCGCTCTGGGCGCAGCTGGGGCGGATCGGGTTCGACCGCCCGGCCGCCTGGGCCTCCCTGCTGGCCCTGCCGGTGGTGCTGGGGATCAACTGGCTGTGGCACGCGATGATCCAGCAGGCCATCGGGTGGGAAGATTTCAGCTATGCAGACCCGCTGCGAGAGGCGGGCATGACCACGACGCAACTGGTGCTGCTGTTCTGCCTGGCCCCGGCGATCGTCGAGGAGCTTTCTTTCCGCGGCCTGCTGCAACATTGGATGCAGACCACGCTGAGCCCGGCCCGGGCGCTTCTGATCAGTTCGGCCCTGTTCGCGGGCCTGCATTTCAGCCTGCTGAGCTTCCCCTACCTGCTGCTGGTAGGCCTGCTGCTGGGCTGGAGCAAATGGAAGACGGGCAGTTTGTATCCGGCCATGGTCATCCACTTCATTCACAACTATGTAGTGGTTGTGATATGGTCATAGTCAGTGTATTATCCTTCCCGGCAGAGCAGGTCGCTCGCTCGGACATGGTTTTAGAGGGCAATCGATCATGGGAATTTTGATCATCTGGATTATCGGGGGCGTGATTATCGGCGTCATCGCCTATTACAAAGGCCGCAACCCCGTCGGATGGGCGATCTTCGGGGCCTTGTTCACCATCCTGGCCCTGATCCTCGTGCTGGTCCTGCCGAACCTCAACCAGCAGCGGAAGCGCGAGCAGTTCGACGATCGCGAACGGCGGCGACTCCAGGAGCAACTCCGCCAGGAACGGCTGAAAAACGAGGCCTTCCGCCAACACGCCTCCGTCCGCCTCGACCAGCATGACCACACCCTCGGCGTCGACACCCGCCAGCAGCCCCAACTGGCCGCCGAAGCCGTCGGAGACGTCCGGCAATTCGCCCCGGCCTCGGGCCAACTGGAGGCAGAGAGCAACTGGTTCTACCTCGACGGCGCCAAGAGCATCGGCCCGATGAGCCTCCAGGACATCCGGCTGAAATGCGACACCGGCGAACTCGACGCCAACTCGATGGTCTGGCACAGCTCGATGCAGGACTGGCAGCCGGCCGGCAGCACCGACGCCCTGGCAGACAGGTTCTGACCATGGCTGAGAAAACCGAAGGAACATTCAGCCTCGACGGATTGCTCCAGGGAAAAGCCGAATCCGCCGATGCGCTCAGAAGCGACCTGACCGGCTGGGCGCAACACACCACCGACTCGCTCGGCATCCGCTTCGACGTCGAGACCTCCGGTGGCAGCTTCCAGATCATGCCCGACAACCAGCCCGTCCAGGTCAGCCGGATCGGAACCCCGCCCGATCAACACGTCATCGCCGCGATGGAAGACCTCCTTTCCGGCCTGACGCCCCCCCAGCGGGCCAGCGTCGAGTCGACCTTCCGCTCCGTCGAAATCCAGCCGGGCCTGGAAGTCCAGACCGTTTACATGGTCCGACCCGATGGGACCGTCCAGTCCCAGCAACGCACCGTCGAAGCCAAGACCAAGGCGCCTCCCGCTCCGCTCTCGACCCGCGAAAAACTGCTCTTCGGCGGCGGGGCCCTGCTCCTGGTTGCCCTGCTGGTCGCCCTCAGCACCCTGTTTGTAGACTACAGCCAGCTCTACGCCCGACTCACAGGCCGCGGCGGACCGTGGGACCAACAACGCACCAGCATCCAGACCGGCCACTTCGAGCCCTATCTCAAGATCGAGTCCTTCCAGCCACGGCGAGGCGGAACCGAAGCCCGCGTGGTCCTCGCCCGAACCGCCCTGCTGCCCACTTCGCTCAAAG
Organism: Phycisphaerae bacterium; assembly: GCA_046541415.1. Taxonomy (GTDB): domain Bacteria; phylum Planctomycetota; class Phycisphaerae; order SM23-33; family SM23-33; genus CAZOVB01. The sequence continues at coordinate 37,436 of JBKHDI010000031.1, forward strand.
CCCTCTCCCAGCAACTCCAGGCCCAGACGCCGCCCTCACTGGCCCAACGGCTGACCCTGGAGTCGCTGGCACGCGGATACGTCCGCATGGAACTCTACGGCGAGAAAGACGCCTATCTCGGCAGCATCGAGATCCGAACCGCTGCCTTGAGACAGAAAGAAAGCATCGAACTGCTTCTTAAAGCGCCCGACCGGCGACCGATCCACCGCGCTGTCCTGACCTGGTAAACCCCAGCGGGTATCCTTCTCGCCCCGGCCGAACGCACCCATCCTGCTTCCAAATCATCACTTACAACTTTTTTCGCTCGCCCAGGCAAGAAAATCCCCGTTCAGCCGAACCTTCCTGCCCCCGCCGCGTAATAACAATGAAAGCAACAACAAGCCAACCAAGGCAAAACAATCTTCCTCCTTCGAATTGTCTCTGCCTCCCGCGATGGCCCCGCCGGTCTCCTCCTGCCGACGGGGCCATCTGCCTTGCCCCCCGGCCATGCCCTTTGCATCCTCTCCCCAGCCGCGATATCCTCTACGGCCATGACGCAAACCCCTCTGATCCGCCTGGCCGACCCCGCCGACCTCGACGAAGTCCATGCCCTCGACCGACATCTCACTCGCGACGCCCTGGCCGAAACAATCCGACGCAAACAGATCCTCCTGGCCATCGTCGAATCCCGCTGCGTCGGAATCCTCCGCTTCGGCTGGCTCTGGGACCTCATCCCATTCATGAACCTCCTGCGCGTCTCGCCGGACCGCCGCCGGACCGGCATCGGCCGGGCCCTCGTGACCAACTGGCAGTCCCGCATGCAAAAGGCCGGCTGCCCACGGGTCCTCACCTCTACCCAGGCCGACGAAACTGCCCAACATTTCTACCGGAAGCTCGGATACCGCGACGCCGGCGGACTCGTCCTGCCAGGACAGGCACTCGAACTGTTCCTGCTCAAGGACCTTACCCCGCCCTCGGCCCTACAGACTTGACTTTCCCCCGCCCTCGGCTATCCTGCTGACCAAACCAAACCGGCCACACGATCCGCACTTGCCCCCAAGGAGACACCCATGCAGCTGTCCAGCCGCATCCGACAGGTCAGCGCCAGCCTCACCATCGCCATCACCTCCCGCGCCGCCGAAATGAGGGCCGCAGGGCAGGATGTCGTCAGCTTCGGCGCTGGCGAACCCGACTTCGACACCCCACAGTTCATCAAAGACGCCGCCATCGGCGCCCTCCAGGCCGGCGATACCAAATACACCCCCAGGAAAGCCAAGGCCCTCTGCCAGGCCATCAGCGACAAACTCCAGAAAGAAAACAACCTCAACATCCCCCCCGACCAGGTCCTCGTGACCTTCGGCGGAAAACACGCATGCTTCTCCGCCTGCCAGGTCGTCCTGGACCCCGGCGACAAGTGCCTCATCCCCGCACCCTGCTGGGTCAGCTACCCCGAAATGGTCAAACTCGCCGGCGCCCAGCCCGTCATCCTCGAAACCGGACCCCAAAACCACTTCAAAATCACACCACAGCAAATCCTCGCCGCAGGAAAAGACGCAAAGGCCATCTTCCTCAACAGCCCCTCCAACCCCACCGGCATGACATACACCCCCGAGGAACTCTTGGCCATCGGCCAGGCCTGCATCGAGGCAGATCTCTTCGTCTTCTCCGACGAAATCTACGAAAAACTCATCTACGGCAACACCCGGTTCGTCTCCTTCGCCGCACTCGACGACCGCCTGCCACAACGCACCCTCACCCTCAACGGCCTGTCAAAGACCTACTCCATGACCGGCTGGAGACTCGGATGGGCCGCAGGACCCAAGGACGTCATCGACGCGATGAAGTGCCTCCACTCCCACCAGACCACAAACCCCGTCAGCTTCGCCCAGGCAGGCGCCCTGGCCGCCTACACCGACCCCCGGGCCGCCGATACCCTCGAAACCATGCGAACCGAATTCGAAACACGCGGCAAACACATGGCCGCTCGACTCAACAGCCTCGACGGCGTCTCCTGCCTCCAACCGACCGGCGCGTTCTACTGCTTCCCCGATGTCTCCGGACTCTTCGGCCGCACCCTCAAGGGACACGAAATCTCCGACTCCATGTCCTTCGCCTCGGCCGCCCTGGAAGAAATGTCCGTCGCCCTCGTCCCCGGCATCGCCTTCGGCGCCGACACCTGCGTCCGCCTCTCCTTCGCCACCAGCATGGACCAGATCGACAAAGGCCTCGACCGTCTCGAACAACTCCTAAGCGCCTGAGCCC
>JBKHDI010000032.1:0-39431 GCA_046541415.1 Phycisphaerae bacterium
GGCAGCGCAGCCCGGGCCGGCGATTTTCTTGAGCTTCCCCGGCCGGACGGTCACAATACAATGCAGTATGCACAACACCGCGATCCGGAACATCCTCTTGACGGCTGCGTTCCTGGCGGCCGTCCCGGTCAGTCAGGCCCAGCTGGCCCCGGCGACGGATGAAGAGCTGGCCTCCGAGGCCAACGAGATTTCCCGCATCCTGCTCCAGCGGCTGGGCGAAGGCTACACCAGCCAGATCGACTCGCGACGTCGCGTGGTGTTCATTACCAGCCTCGATGCCGAGACGTCCAGGATGGCCGTCCGCGTCATCCGCACCCACCTCGACGCGCTGCGGAAGACGGGCTTCGACCAGCCCTTCGGCCGCAACCTGACGATCCTCCTGCCGACCGTGCGGGACTACCGCAAGCTTGTGGCGGGCAAGAACCCCGAGGCCAGCGGCTTCTACTCTCGCAAGCTGCGGTTGATGGCGACGATCTCCCTGTCCAATGCCATCGTCCACGAGCTGGTCCACGCCGTCCACGACAACCAGCAGATGATCCTCGGCCAGGACCACCCGATCTGGATCGCCGAGGGCCTGGCGACGCTCTACCAGAACAGCGAGATCCGCGAGGGCAGACTCGTGCCGAAGATCGGGCCGGAACTGGCGTTTCTCAAGGAATCGGTCGAGGCCAACAAGATCTTCCGCCTGGGAGACCTGCTGAAGATCGACCGGGCCGGCTTTATGGCCCAGTCGCAGATCAGCTACCCGCAGGTCCGCTACCTGATGTACTACCTGCACCAGAAACAGCTGCTGGATACCTGGTACGACGCCTACCGGACCGGCTACGATGAGGACCCGACCGGCCTGGCTGCCCTGGAGAAGGTCCTGGGCAAAGACCTGGAGAAGATCGAGGACGATTGGCTGGCCTGGATCGACAAGACCGACCCGCCGTGGCAGTCGAAGATGGTCACCAAGGCCCACCTGGGCATCCGCATGAAGCCCGGCGAGGAGGGCGTAATCGTCGATGCGCCGCTGTCCGGCACGTCCGCGGGCAACGCGAGGCTGCTCAAGAGCGACGACGTGATCCTTTCGATCGGCGGCCTGGCCACGCCGACCCCGCAGGACCTCTCGGCCGCGGTGGTAACCTTCCGCCCGGGACAGACCGTCCGGATCGAACTGGTCCGCGACGGCCAGACGATGGTCGTCGACCACGTCCTGGGCGCCATCCGGGTCAACTCAAGATGATTCTCACCGGTTCCGACTGTCGCAGGCTTCCCGAGCCGACGGACGAGGAGATTCTCGACGCCCTGGAAGACGCCTGCACGCGGCCCGGGGCCTGGCTGAAGCTCGACGACCAGGACAGTCAGTATCTCCGCCTGGACGTGACGCCGGATCTGCAACTGGACCTGCGCTGGTACGACGGCGACGTGCGGATGATGCTCCGCTGCGTCGATCGCGACCTGTCGCTGCACCAGGCCAGCCAGGCGATGCTCGGCTTTGCGCGGGAGGATTTTGACTGGTCGGACGTACTGGCCTGGAAGGACGCGATGGTCGCTTCTGCCCCCGGTACTACCTCGGCCCGTCGAGACCAGGATTGCGAGCCGGCCATCCGCAGCCAGACCTTGCTGGCCGTGCTGGCCATCGTCGTCGCGGGGGTTTCCGCAGCCGCCTGGATGTTCGATTCGGATGTGGGAGTATGGGTCGGCACGGTGGCCTCGCTGGTCGGCGGAGCAGCCGCCTGGATCAACCACAACCGGCGCCGCTGCCCGCACTGCCGGGGACGCCTGCCGGACAGACGCGTCGATCTGTGCGGCCATTGCGGAGAGGAACTGCCGGCCGAAACCATCCCGGCCGACCGGTTACAGTGACCGCGCCCAGGCTTCGGCGTACTCGAACATCTGACTGATCTGCTCGCTGTCCAGCCCGGCCCCGCTGCAGACCGACTCGGCAAAGCGGCGGGAGGGCATCTGCGAAGGGCCGTGGGCGTCGGAACCGAAGATCAACTGCGCGCCATGTTCTGCGGCCAGCTTCGCCACGTGGCCGTTGCCGAGGCAGTGACCGGGTTTGGCGGATATCTCCAGCCGCACGTTCCGTTCGGCGGCCAGGGCGACTTCTTCCGGAGCAATCAGACCCGGGTGGGCCAGGATGTCCGCCCCGGCCTCGATGGCGGCGCGGTTCGTGCCTTGCTGGACCGGCTCAGCCAGGGTTTCCCCATGGACGATGACGAACGCGGCCCCGAGGTCCCGGGCTTTGGCGGCCCCTTCGCCGATCTCCTCCGGCCTCATGTGCGTCAGCTCGATCCCGGCCAGGACGAGCATCTGCCCGCGGGCGGTCTCGCGCCGGGCGGCGATCTGCAACTGCGGAAGGATCGTCTCCATCGTCGCCAGGTCGGCATGGTCGGCGAAACCGAGGATGCGATAGCCGGCCACCTCCGCCCGTCGGATGTGCTCGGCCGGCCCCAGGGCCCCGTCGGAGAGGAACGTGTGCGTGTGCAGGTCGATCATGGCTGGTCCTTTCGGGCGGAAGTCTAGCAGATCCCCGGCCGATTGAGAATCCCCGGGCCGCTCGGCGCGCTCAATGCTCGGAATGGGCCTTGTCTTGCTGGGCATCCTTGGGCCGGGGCGGCTGCCAGCCGGGCCTGGACATTTCGGCGATCCGTTTGACGATGGCCGGGTCGGGCGCAACGTCCTTGTCCAGGGCGATCACCGCGGCCCGGGCGTCGCTGAGCTTCCAGGCCCCGTCTGTGCGGGTGAAGGTCAGGTCGATCCGCCCGAGAAACCGCAGGTAGTCGCCTGCGTGGGCGACCAGGGTCTTTTTCCCGCCGATGTTGGGAATCAGCCGGCCTGTCTTCAGGAGCGAGTGCGTGTGGCCTCCGATGATCACGTCGATCGCCGGCGTCGAGGCCGCAAGGGTCAGGTCCTTGTCCAGGCCGATGTGCGTGACCGCCACGACCGCGTCGACCTCGGCAGCTGCCAGAGACTTCAGGGCCGCCTTGACCGCCTCGGCCTCGCTGACCTTCAGCCCCTTGCGGCTGTGCTCGCGGACGAAACAGAGCCCGAACAGGCCGATCTTCAGGTCGCCGACCTCCAGCACGTCGGTCTGCACGCCCAGCGGCTTTTCCGTCCCGGCCAGGTGCACGTTGGCGGTCAGGGCCTTGCCCGCAAACTGCCTGATCCGCGCCTGGAGATTCTCCAGCCCGTCGTAGAATTCGCCGTTTCCCGGTGTCCAGTAGGCAAAGCCGATCGCGTTGAGCAGCTCGACATTGGCTGCCCCCAGTGTGCGGCGCGTCAGCTTGTCGCCGCGGGAGAAGATGTCCCCGGCGTGGATGAGCACGACCGTGCTGTCCTTGTTCTCGCGGCGGATTCTCTCGGCCACCGTCGCCAGGCGGGCCCATCCTCCGCTGGCTGCGTCGCCCCGGCCCTGGCCTTCGATCCGCCCGTGGGTATCGGCCACGTGGAGGAGGATCACATCGCGTTTCTGCCCTCCGGCCAGGCCGGCCAGGACCAGCAACGTCGCCAGCAGGAGCGTCAACCGGCAGTTCAGGGATCTGTGCATCTGCTTGCCTCCGCGAGCCAATGGTCTGTCAGTGCAGGTCATTGTACCGGACGGTCGCCCGTGTCGGCAGGGACAATTCCACTTGGGTTTTGGCCCGGGTTGTTCCGACAGTAGGATATAGGCAAGAGCGTTGCTCTCTCCGCAGCCGCCCGCGCGTCCGGCCGGGGCGGCCGGCACGCAGCCAGCCGGACCAGAAACAGAACGGGAGATCGCCATGAAGGCGCTGCACGGATTGCTCATCGGATGCCTCTTGATCGCTTCGGGCGGGTGCTTCAAGTTCGAAGCCGACGTCAAGGCCCCCAAGGAAATCAAACTGGGCAACTGGACGGCCGAGCCGGCCGAGGCAGCCGACCAGGGCGTCATCTTCACCGCGTACGACTCACTGGCCCTGAGGGGCAAGGGCGTGACCCTGGCTGCCCGCCTGATCGATCACAAAACCGGCCGCTCGCTGCCGGGAATCGAGATCGGTTTCTACGAGGGCTCGAAGAAGCTCGGCCAGGCCGCCACGGACAGTCGCGGCATCGCCCAGTTGCCCTGGACCGCCCCCCGCGTCGGCTCGCTGCGCCTGCAGGCGCAGGTCGAGCAGGTGCCTCCCAGCGTCAGCCAGAACCTCCTGAACGTCAGACCCGTGGCGATCCGCATCGAGTCGGTCGACCCGGACAGGCCCATCGCGCTTGTCGACGTGGCCGATACGCTGGTCAAAGGTTCCAGCAAGGATGTAATCCGCGGCGAGAGGCCCGTCGGCGGGGCAGCGGGAACCATCAGCGGCTTGGCCCGGCAGCACAGCATCGTCTACATCGCGGACCGCAATGAGCTGCTGACCGAGACGGGCAAGAACTGGTTCGCCGGTAACGGTTTCCCGGCCGGGCTCATCCTCCAGGCCGACCACAAGTTCGAATTTGCCGACGTCCGCCGCCTGAAAACCGCCGACCCGCACAACATCAAGCAGACCTTCAACAACGTCGTCGTGGCCATCACCGGGAGAAACAGAGTCGCAGAGGACTTCCTGCAGGAGGATCTGCGGACGTTCCTGATCGTTTATGTGGATGCCGATGCCGACGACCTCCGCGAAGCGGCCGACAACCTGCAGAAGATCACCGGCGCCCGCAAGCTCAACGCCGTCGACAACTGGCGCGACCTGCAGGTAGGCCTGGAACGCGACCGCGATTTCCCGGCCTCTCAACTGGCCAGGCAGTTCCAGCAGCGGGCCCAGACGCTCCAGGAAGAGGACGACTGACAGCCGGCAAGGCCGCTAGACCGCCTCGACGTCGATCCGCCTGGCCAACTCATCCCGCACGGATGGATCGAAAACCGCCGGCAAGGGACTGATCGCCGCCGCCGAGGCCGTGGCCACCGCCGTTCGCAGCGCCTCGGCCGGGTCCGCGCCACCCATCCGGGCTGCGATGCAGGCCCCCAGCAGCGCATCGCCGCAACCGACGGTGTTGACCGCCGGGGCGATCATCTGCCCCAGCCGGGCGATCCACCGCTGCGAAGCGTCGATCCACATCGCCCCCTCGGCCCCCAGCGAGACCAACACCGCCTCGACACGCCCCAGCATAGATTCGGCAGCGGCGAGAACTTCTTCGCGCGTCTCCACGGTCCGCCCCGTCCAGTCGCCCAGCTCGGCCTGGTTCGGCGAGGCCAGGGCGATCGGCTCGGTCAGCTCGGCCACCGCCGGGCCGTGACTGTCCAGCACAACACGACCCCCGGCGGCCCGGACCCGCCCGATCAGCCGGTTCTGGTCCTTGCCCTCCATGCCCGGCGGGAGCGAACCGCTGAAGATGACCGTGCTGGTCGGGCCGACCAGTTCGTCCAGCATCCGCTCGAGTTTCTCCAGACCCGCCGCGTCAACGGACAGCCCCGCGTCGCGAATGTGCGTATCGACGTGGTTGACCGGGTCGGCCAGGGTGATATTCACACGCGTCGGACCCGCCAGGCGGATCATCCGGTCGATGACGTGCTCGGCCGAAAGAAGCGGGGCAAAGGCCGACTCATTCTCCCGACCCAGGAAACCGGTGGCGATGCACTCCAGGCCGAACGAGGCGATTACTCGGGTAACGTTGAAGGCCTTGCCCCCCGGGCAGCAGGAGACCTCGCGGCCGGTCTGGTGGGCCCCGAGTTTCAGCTCGGGTACTTCGATAACGCGGTCGACAGCAGGGTTGAGCCCCACGGTGATGATGCGGCAGGAATCGGACATGGCTGCAGATTGTAGCTTCCGTCGCGGCCGATCCCAAGGATCGACAGAAGTTTGCTCGCCCGGGCTGCCGATCTGGAAAATACCCGCCCCGAAAAACCGGGTTGAACCTGCGGGCGGTTCGAACGTCAGAACCTCATGCCGTCGTCTTGAACCGGCCAGATCCACAAGCAATTGCAAGGAATCAGCATGACCCGACGCCACCTGCACGCGATGCGAATTTCGATGATCCTGCTGGCTGCGACCGCGGCAACCGGTCTGGCCCAGCCGGCGGGCAGCGCCGATCCGGCCCGGCGCGCAGCGTATAAAAAGGTGCTCGAACTGCACAAGGCCGCCCTGGAAGGGGACCTGGCCCAGATCCGCACGCTGATAGCTGATGGCGTGGCCGTCGACGGCAAGGACAGCGAGGGCGAAACCCCCCTGATGCGCGCCTGCCTGGCCGGCAAGGAGGCCGCCGTCAAACTGCTGATCGACTCGGGGGCCGACGTCGACGCCCGCTCCAGCCGCGGCCGGACGCCCCTGCACATGGCCGTTGCCAGCGACCAACTGCCCCTGGTCCGCCTGCTGCTGGACGCCAAGGCCGAGCCCGACCAGCAGGATATCTCCAAACGCACGCCTCTCTACGAGGCCGTCCTCGACCGACGCGATGAAATCGCCGCAGCCCTCCTGGCCGCCGGGGCCGATCCGAACCTGGTCAACGCCAACCACCACGGACCACTGCTTGCCGCCGTCTCGGCTGGAAATACCGACATGGTCCGGGCGCTGATCAAAGCCAAGGCCGATGCAAACCAGGCCTCGCGGACCGACGGCAGCACGCCGCTGCTGCTGGCCGTCCAGAAAGACAACCTCGCGATGGTCCAGGCCCTCATCGCCGCCGGGGCAGATATCAACCAAGGCGACCTGGAGCGCACCACGCCCCTGCACCAGGCCGCCGAAGCGGGCAACGAGCAGATCGTCACCGCGCTGCTGCTGGCAGAGTCCAAAATCGACGTCCGGGACGCCGCCGGGGCCAGCCCCCTGCACCGGGCCATCGCCGCCGGAAACAGCCAGATCGCCAAGGCCCTCATCACCGCCGGCGCCGACATCCGCGCCCAGACCGCCGGCGGACGCACGCCCCTCTACTACGCCGTCGCCCAGGGCGATGCCGACATGGTCAAGCTCCTGCTGGACAAGTCCGCCGACGTGAACGCCAAAGACGGCTCGGGCGCCACGCCCCTGATGCTTGCCGCCCAGGCTGGGCAACTCGATCTGCTCAAGACCCTCCTGGCCGCCAAGGCCGACCCCAACGCCACCAACGCCACCGGCCTGACCGCCCTGTACCTGGCCTGCCTGAAGGCCCAAGACGATATCGTTCAGGCCCTGCTGGCCGCCGGGGCCAAAGTCAACACTCGCACCAACCAGGGCGCCACGCCCCTGCTGGTGGCCGCCCAGGTCGGCTCGGAATCGATCGTCAAGGCCCTTCTGGCTTCCGGGGCCCAGGCCGACCAGGCCGATACGCAGAAAGTCACCCCGCTGTTCATGGCCTCGATGGCAGGGCACGACAAGGTCGTCCAGATACTCATCGACGCCGAGGCCGACGTAAACGTCATAGCCGCCAACCGGGCCACGCCGCTGTTGATGGCCGTGGCCGGCGGACACGTGCAGACCGCCCGGCTGCTGATCTCTGCCGGTGCCGATGTCAACGCCAGCGTCGGTTCGCTCAGCCCGCTGGTCCTGGCCGAGCGGAACAACATGCAGGAACTCGTGACCTTGCTGAAAAAGAAAGGGGCCACCGCCCCGGGCCAGTAAATGCCCCGACCGGCGGGGTCGGCTACCGCGACATCGCTTCGATCAGGCCGGCCAGTTCGGGGCCGCTGACAGGGCGGTCGCTGCGGAATTTCTCGTTGCCCAACGGCCCGGCCAGGACGAGGGTGAACCGCGCCGGCGGAATCCGGTACCGCCTGCGCAGCGAATGTACGAAGGCCTCATCGGCCGTACGAGCGTCCTGGTAGTCCGGAATCGTGTCGAACAGGTAGATCACGTCCAACCCGTTCTGATCGAGCACCGCCTGGCAGTCCACCAGGTGCTGCTGCTGGGCCAGAAAGTCGCGGTCGCGGCAATGGGCTGCCGAGACAAGAAGCTCCCCGAAGACGCCGCTGTCAGAGCGGTCCGGGTCCCGGTCGTCCCCGTCGGAATGTCTGGCCGACTGCCGATTGTACATGTGAAATTGCCGCGACCCGGTCTGACCGGCCCGTTCAGAATTGCCTTCCGATTGGCCCTCTGCTTGTAGGATTCCGCTCCTGGCTCGCCGGTTGATTACCCGCGATACAAACATTTTAGCCAAGCGGGAGGCGTGGGAACAGACATTCACCAAATTACAACGGACGGTTCGGGACGCGAGGAACCTGGGGGCAATCAAAAAAGGCCCCCGACCGGGCAGATCGGAGGCCTTGTCATACTACCCCTACGGGGACTCGAACCCCGGTCTCCAGGATGAGAACCTGATATCCTAGGCCACTAGACGATAGGGGCATATGTTCAGAAAGCGTGAAAAAGCAGGGGGCTGCCTTCTCGGCCTAGCCTGCAAGGTCGCAGGTTCCTGGATGGACCGGGAATCGTATTACATCCGGCCGGGGCAAGGCAAGAGAAAATTGAGGAGTCTATAAGATGTTGCATGATAATGTGTTAAACTTCTGTTCCATCTCACGCAGGCCTGCTGAGGTCCTTGGTCCGGGCCGCAGTTGGTCCCCGATCGCCCCGTTTGACAGGCCGTTGCGGGGCCGACGAAATAGAAAATGTGAGCGGAATATTGGCCAATTGACTTGACGAATCGCATACATGGTTTTAGGATATATTATTGAAAGCAGTGTTTTCCCGACCCTCTAGAGGGTCAGATGGGACATATTTCCAAGGAAGTGGAGGCAAACATGATTCGGGCGCGATACTTTGTGGCAATAGCGATCTGCGGTCTTCTGGCGGGAACCGCATCAGCCGCAACTCTGGACAACTACGTGCTGGAAGCCAACGGCTGGCAGATCACGCTGCCCCAGTGGGCCGCCAATGTCGGCGGTGCCGACGCCGTTATTGACAAAAGCACCGATAGCGATGTGCTGATTCTGGAACTGTTCAAGTTGTACAAGGGCACAGGCCCCAACGGCGCTATGCAGGACGTGCAGATCGTCTTCGAGAAGATCGATGCCAATGCTGCCAGCGTCATCCAGATCGAGAACGAGACCATCATCAATCAGACCGGGCTGGACTGGGTCGACTTCCACATGGATATCGTCGACTTCGGTGCGGGTCTGGCAACCTTCGAGAACGACGGTCTGGACCACGCCCCGTTCGATACCATGGTTGTCTCAGACCAGAGTATCGATTTTTATGACGGCGTGGTCGCTGCCGGAGATATCTGGTTCCTCGGCGATGGCAACGATCCCGATGCCGGTGGCCGAATCCTGATCAACATCAACCCGGATTCGACGACGGGCGACATGTTCATCCTGAAGGAAGTCCCCTCGATTCCCGAGCCGGCCACGATGAGCTTGCTGGGCTTCGGCGTTCTGGCGATGATCCGTCGTCGTCGCCGCTAGAAATCGGCGGAGGGAAACAGGCTCCGCAGGAGCCCTGAGCAAACAGACAGAAAGCCCCGTGTCTTGCGATGCGGGGCTTTTGACTGCGCCGGCAATGAACGGTAGAGTAGGCCCTCGGCCACCGCACGGAACCCGGGGGACTGAAACCAGGCGTCAACTTCTGAGAAGACATGCACAATCTGCCCGCCATCCCGGTCCGCCTGGAAATCTTCCGCCTGTCCCTGCCGATGCGCGGATTCGAGCACGCAGCTGCCTCCAGATCCCAGGCAGAGTCGATCCTGCTGCGCATGGGCTTTGGTGATGGCAGCGAAGGTTTCGGCCAGGCCCTGCCGCGTGATTACGTCACCGGCGAAAGCATCGAGTCGGTCATCGATGATCTGACGGGCCGCCTCTGGCCCGCGTTTGTCGAACGTTTCGGCCGGGGCCTGCCCGCCAGCTTGGAGGACCTGTCGGCCGCCATTGACCGCCCAAGGCCTGACGGGGCCTGCTGCAATGCAGCGGCCGGGGCGCTGGAGATGGCTGCGGCCGCGGCGTTGGACGTGCTGGAAGCCCCCACCCGGATCGGGCCTCGGGTCTCCGGTGTGCTCGGATCGTCCGACCCGGCCCGGACGCAGAAGCGCCTGAAGCTGATGCGTTGGTTCGGCCTGCGTGACTTCAAGCTCAAGCTGGGGCTGGGCGAGGATGTCGACCAGGAGAACCTGCGCATCGTCCACGGTCGGCTGGGTCGAGCCATCCGCCGCGGGCGATGCAGCCTGCGCGTCGACGTCAACGGCGGCTGGCAGGCCGACGAACTGCCCGAGCGTTCTGCCTACCTGAAATCAGTGGGCGTCTGCGTAATCGAGCAACCCTGCTTCGTGCCCGCCGGGGAGCTGGTCGAACTGGCCGGCAAGAGCCATCTGCCCCTGATGGCCGATGAATCCCTGCTTACAGCTGCCGATGCGGACCTGCTGGCAGACGGCGGGCCGGGTATCTGGTGGAACGTTCGGATCGGCAAGAACGGGGGCGTCTGGCCGGCCATCCAGTTACTGCAACTCGCCCGGGCCCGACAGATTTCCGTAACTTTCGGTTGTATGGTGGGGGAGATGTCGGTGCTTTCGGCCTGGCAGCGTGTGGCCCTGGCCCGCGCCGGGCAGAATGTCCGGTTTGTGGAGGGCAACTACGGGCGGTTCCTGCTCGGGCAGGACCCGTTCGATCCGTCTCTGCGGTTCGGCTTCGGCGGGCGGCTGGGCAAGGTTCGCCCGGGCCTGGTCCGGCGTCTGGAGCTGGACGAGAAGTCTCTGGAGAAGCTGGGGCGGAAGATCGCCGATCTGACTGTATGAAAGTCCTGTTCAGGGGTTGTCTGCAGGGGGGGAATCTGGTATGTTTCCGGGCTTTGACAATCCCACCAAGGAGTTCTGCCTGTGTCTGAACAACTCGCGTATGCGTTGATAACGCCCTACAGCCTGTATAAGAGCCGCACCGGAGGCATTATCGGGCGGATCCTGGCCAATTCGAAGCTGGAATTCGTCGGCGCCCGGATGTTCGTCTTCAGCCAGTCGTTCATTGACGCCTACAAGGAGGTCATCTGCCCGCCGGAGATGCCCGAAGATTTCCGGCAGATGTGGCGCGATTACATCGACGTCAACTTCCGCAAGGAAAACCCGTACAATGCCATGCCCCGGGCGATGTTCCTGCTGTTCCGCGGGCCCAATGCGGTCCGGCGCCTGAAAGAGGAGGTCATCGGCCCGGTCACCGAGCAGCCGATCGGTTACACGGTCCGAGGCACATTCGGAGACATGCTCCGCAATCCCGACGGGTCGGTACGGTACTTCGAGCCGGCGGTGATCACCTGCCCCCACCCCGAGTTGAACGACCAGCATCTCAAGCTCTTCGCCGATTACGCCATCAGCGACGGCGGACTGATGAACGGCAAGATCCAGTACGAAGAGGGCGAAGGCGACGTCGAATGCTCTCTTGTGCTGATCAAGCCGGACAACTTCTACCGTCCCAGCCGCAGGCCCGGCAACATCATCGACACCTTCAGCCTCACCGGCCTGCGGATCGTCGGGGCCAAGCTGTTCAACATGACCGTTGCCCAGGGCGAGGAATTCTACGGGCCGCTGAAGGACATCTTCGTCAAGAAGCTGCGGTTCCTGGTTACCCGCGAGGTCTACAGCCGCCTGCACGACGCGTTCGATTTCGCCTTCCGCGAAGAGGATGCCGAAGTCCTTACCGACCACCTGGCCGAGCGCAACGCGCGGTGCGAGTTCAGCAAGATCGTCGAGTACATGACCGGCGTGAACCCGGAGACCATCGACGACCCGTCGGAGAAGCAGTCTGCCTCGCGCACGAAGTGCCTGGCCCTGCTGTACGAAGGACGCAACGCGATCAGCAAGATCCGCACCGTTCTCGGCTCGACCGACCCGAGCAAGGCCGAGCCGGGCACGGTCCGCAGCGACTTCGGCCGCGACCTGATGCGCAACGGCGCCCATGCCTCCGACTCGCCGGACAACGCCATCCGCGAACGCAAGATCGTCGACATGTACGAGCAGGAGACCAACGTCACCGACATCGGCAGGCTGATCAACGACTACCTCCAGCAGCACGCCTGAGAACAATGTCGCTGCTGATCGAGAAGTTCTGCCTCGGCCCGCTGGAGACCAACTGTTATGTCGTCTGCAGCGACCAGGACTGCTGGGTCGTCGATCCGGGCCTCTGGCCCGATCCCGTCCTGCGTTTTGTGGCAGATTCTGCTCGGACGTGCACGCAGATCGTGCTGACCCACGGCCACGGCGACCACATCGGCGGGGTCGAGCAGGTCCGCGAGAGTTTCCCCGACGCGTCGATCCTCTGCCCGGCTGGGGATGCGGGAATGCTTACCGACCCGGCGGCCAACCTGTCGCGTTCGCTGGGGTTTGACCTGATTTCGCCGCCGGCCGACGTATTGATCGAGCCCGGCCAGGGCCTGTCCTGCGGCCTGAGCCAATGGCAGGTGCTGGACACATCCGGCCACACGCCGGGTGGAGTGAGTTTCTACTGCGAGTCAGCCGAGACGGTCATCACCGGCGACGCACTGTTTGCCGGCAGCATCGGGCGGACCGATCTGCCCGGGGCCGAGACAGCCCGCCTGCTGGAGAATATCAAGCGGAATCTCCTGTCCCTGCCGGAGCAGACTGTGGTCTTGCCCGGCCACGGACCGGCGACGACGATAGGCCGCCAGAAGCGGGACAATCCGTTCCTCCAGCACAGCGGAGGCGGACTGGTTGATTGACGAACGCATTCTGGGGACATAGGATGAACGCGTCGGAATGGGATTTCGGCGCAGAAACCGCGTCGGACTCGCCTGAGGGATCGGCCTGGAGGTCGATCTTCGGCGCGGGGCTGACGAACATTCGGGAAAGCAGCGATCGTGGCTTCCGTGCAAGTCATCCAGGGCCCGGACAAGGGGCGCACCTACGAGCTGATCGATGGGGAGAACCTCATCGGGCGCGGCGATTGTCAGGTGGAACTCAACGACGGGACGGTCTCGAGGCGACACTGCCGGCTGATCCAGCGGAACCGTCGCTGGGCGCTGGAGGATCTCGGGGCGGCCAATGGTACGTTTCTCAATGGCGTCAAGCTGCGGGACGTGCAGTTCCTCAACCGGGGCGACCAGATCCGCTGCGGCTCGTCGCTGCTGGTCTTCGAAGGCGACCAGGCGGTTGTCCGCGGGACCATCGACGTCGATGAAGACGGGCGCCTGATCGACGCAGCCATCGTCGCCACCGTGCCGTCCAATGAGGACTCGGTGATCATCCCGACCCCCGAGGCCGGTGCCCAGGCAATCGGCACGCTGCGGATCATCTACGACCTGATTGGCGAGATCAGCTCGGTCTTCAACATCGACCAGTTGCTCAACAAGACCCTGGACAAGGTCTTCTCGGTCCTCAAGGCCGACCGCGGCTACATGATGCTCATCGACGAGAGGGGCAACCTGTCGCTCAAGGCGGCGCGGCTGACGGACGAAGACGGCGCGACGATGGAGCAGGCACCGATCTCCCGGACGATCGTCAACGAAGTGGTCAAGAACGAAGTGGGCGTGCTGAGCTCCAACGCCATGACCGACAAGCGGTTCGCGGCGGGCAAGAGCGTGCACGATTTCGGCATCCGCTCGGCCATCTGCGTTCCCATCAAGGGACGCGATCGCATCCTCGGCGTCATCCAGGTCGATTGCAGCGTATCGGAGCACACGTATTCCACCGAGCAGTTGCGCCTTCTGACGGCCATCGGGTACCAGACGGGCCTGGCGATCGAGAACGTGCGACTCTACGAGTCGGCCGTGCAGTCCGAGCGTCTGGCCGCCGTCGGCGAGACGGTCGCGCACCTGTCCCACCATATCAAGAACATCCTGCAGGCGCTTTCGGCCGGCATCGACGTCGTCGAGATGTGCCTCAACAAGGACAACCTGGGCAAGGCCAAACAATCCTGGCCGATCGTGCAGCGGAACCTCGGCAAGATCAACCAGTTGATCCTCAACATGCTGGCGTTTTCCAAGGACCGTCAGCCCCTGCTGGAGAACGTCAACGTCTCGCAGATCGTCCAGGAGTGTGTCGAGTTGGTCACGCCGCAGGCGGATGAACGCGGCGTGGCGGTCCTGACGGCCCTGGATGAGATCCCCGCCATCCCCGCCGATGCCTCCGGGCTGAACCAGGTCTTTCTGAATCTGCTGGGCAATGCCCTCGACGCCGTGGAAGATCGCGAGGGCGTGATCACCGTCAGCAGCGAGTACATCGACAAGCCCGCTGAAGTCAAGGTCCGCGTCAGCGACAACGGCAAGGGGATCGAGCCGGACCAACTGGGCGAGATCTTCACCGCCTTCTACTCCAACAAGGGGCAGAAGGGTACCGGCCTGGGCCTGGCGGTGACCGACAAGATCATCCGCGAACACCATGGCAAGATCGATGTCGAATCCGAGCCCGGCGAGGGGACGACATTCATCATCCACCTGCCCGCTGCGCCGCCAAGCGACCCGAACCAGACCGCCGGACCGCCGCGATAGGCGCCTATACTGTCCTGCCGGGCGGCAGGAGGCCCCCGGCCGGACCGAAATTCCCATTGCCTCCACTGCCGATGAGCTCAGCAACCATCGAGAACAAACTCCAGACCTGCCGGGACATACTCGACCAGCTCGGCAGCGTGGTGATCGGCTTTTCCGGCGGCGTTGACAGCACGCTGCTGCTGTCCCTGGCGGTTGAACAACTGGGCAGGCAGAACGTCCTGGCCGCCCTGGCCGTCTGTGAGGTCATGAGTGGCTGGGAGATCGACCAGGCCCACCGGATGGTCCAGCGGATCGGCACGGAACTGGTGGAGCTCCGCATCGAGCCCCTCAAGGACCACAACTTCGTCTCCAACCGCCCGGACCGGTGCTACCACTGCAAGAAGAAGATTTTCTCGGCCTTTGTCGACCTGGCGCGGTCGCGGGGCCTTCATGCCGTCTGCAGCGGCGCCAATGCCGACGATACCGGTGACTACCGCCCGGGCCTGCTGGCCGAGAAGGAACTGGGAATCCGCGAACCGCTGCTGCAAGCCGCTCTGGGCAAGGCCGAAATCCGCCAGTTGTCCCGGCAACGAGACCTGGAGACGTGGGATTCCCCTTCGATGGCCTGCCTGGCCAGCCGCGTGCCGTACGGGCAGGAGATCTCAGCCGAGAAACTCCGACAGGTCGAGCAGGGCGAGGCGCTGCTCCGCCAGGCGGGCTTCCGGCAGTACCGTCTGCGACACCACGGTGAGCTGGCCCGCATCGAAGTGCCCGCCGACCAGATCGACCGTCTCGTGGCCATGCGCGAGTCGCTGGTCGAGCAGGTTCGGGCCCTGGGCTTTGCCTACGTAACGCTGGATCTTCAGGGGTTCCGCAGTGGATCGATGAACGAGACGCTGGATCTGGAGCCGTAGCGGCCTGAACTACCTGGCCCCACCGGCGGCGACGTCGCGGGCCTGGACGTGGTTGTTCTTGAGGAACCAGAGGATCTCTCGGCCGCGGAAGGCGGTGGTGCGATTGGTTTTCGGGTCCCTGCGGGTCAGCAGGGCCCGGGAAGGGGCCTGGCCGGGCAGCGAGCCCAGAACGGTGAACATCTCCAACTGTCGCGAGTAGCGGATCGACTGGGCGGTGATGCTGATATCGGGGACTTCGAAGAGCACCGAACCCGTGGCAGAAAGCGTCTGCAGCACGCCGATCTGGGGATTGGTGTTTTTCTCGGTCTGCTCGTCTTGCTCCGACTCGCCGAATGTCGCAATGGCCACGTCGGCGTGGCGGAGGTCCCAGCGGTCGCCGCTGGACTGTTCGGGCCACGCCGGTGCGTTCAGCCGGTCGGCGAAGACGACGCGGTTGCCGCTGACTCGGGCCATGCGGACATCACCTTCGGCCATGACCTCCCGGTCCAGCTGCTTGAACGTCAGGGCCTTGGTCCAGGCGAAAGACGTCTGGGAGGGGGAGGTCAGGTCGCCGCGAAGGCCGCTTCGGCCTGCGTCGTCCCGGCCGCTCTTGACATTGCCCGGCAGGCGTGACGGGCGATAATCTTCGATTAACAGGCTGCCGGTCCCGACGACCTTGATCTCCTTGGCCTGCTCCCTGGCGTCGTAGACCATCCGCGGGCCCTGGAGGAAGAGGCGAAGCAGTTTCTGGTTCTTGGAGTCCAACTGGCGGCTGATGAATGTCACCCCGCCGTCGGCGGTAATGGTCGAAAAGGACAGATCGGAGTAGCTGTCCAGCCGGATCGCCAAGGGATTGGCCCGCGCGGAGTCCTCCTGGTTTTCGGTCTTCTCGGCGGCATCGGGCCGGGCCTGGGTGTCGGGCTTGTCGAGGAATTCCACCTCCATGCGGCTGCACTGGATGATCTCCGACTCCACGGTGTTCGGGTCGTCGGGCGTCTGCTTGGTGATGGTCGAATCGAGCACGACGTTGCCGACGAATGCCGCGGTCTTCCGCCGGCCGTGGAAGCTCATGTGCTCCGACCAGTCAATGGTGATCGGGCGGGGGCGGCTGAGCTGTCCGCCGTCCAGGTCGCGGTCGGTCAAAAACCGCAGTCGCCCGGCGCCGTTGACGTCGAGCATGTGGGCCGGCTGCCGATCCGCCTCGCCGGGCAGGCGCGTCAGGTCGATCTGTCGGCCGGACAGGGCGTTCTCGCCGCTGCGTACGGTGGCCGGATCGCCCGTCAGCTGGGCTGTCCGGCTCAACAGGTCGCTGGCGAGCCTGTCGCAGGTGACCTCCAGGAGCTGGCCGTTGGAGACCGATGCCGCCCACACGTTCTGGTCGGCCTGGAGGTTCGTGGCGCGGATGGCGAGGCTCTTGGCGCCGGTCTTATCGGCTACGGGCATTTCGCGGAAATCGAGAATGATCGAGGCGGCCTCGATGGCGCTTTCTTCCCAATTGGCCGCCACATTGCCCGCAGCCATGACCTTCGACGGGTAGGACCGTCCGTTGTCTCCGACGGCCATGTAAACTTCCAACTGTCGGTCGCAGAGGACGTAGTCGCCGGCGGCACTGAGCAGTTCGACATCACCTGTGAAGATGACCTCGTCGATGAACTCGCGACTCTGCGTGCGGCCCGTTTGGTCGGCGAAGGTGTGCTCGGAGAACTTGGCGGTAACCTTGTCGGTCCAGGTGATGCGGTCGCCGCCCTGGCCGATCTGCGGCAGGGGGGGCTGGTCCTGGCCGGCGGCCTGGAGGTCGGGGTCGCGTGTGATCAGCGGCCTGGAAGCCCCGGCCGGGCTGATCATCTCGCCGGGACCGGTGAAGTACGCCCTTCGCCGGCGCATGTCGAACTGCATCAGCGAGGCCCGGATGACCTGCCCGTCTTCCAACTGCAGGCGAACCGGCTCGTCGTCGCTTCGCATTTCGCCGACGCGTTCGGGGTTGCGGAAGGCGAACTGCTGGCACCAGGCTTCGGCCTGGCCGTCGGCCATGTGCAGGCTAGGGCCTTCGGCGAAAACGGTATACCGCTTGGCCGAGGGATTCTCCGTCCGTCCCTGCGGGGTGATCACCAGCGGGCCGGTCCAGTAGATTTCGAATGGCTCGGCCGGCTTGTCAGCCTGCGTGGACTTCTCGGAACCGGCGGGGGCCTGGGCGTTGTTCCCGGTGCCGCCGTTGGGCTGGTCGCTTGTCTGGTCGCTCATCGGGTCGGGCCGGGCAGCGGGGTCTTCGAACTTGCCCGTCCACTCGAAGACCAGCGTCAGTCTCTGTGCACCACGGAGGAACCGTTGGTCGGTGGACTCGACGCGGACGTTGTCGTGCAGGTCGGCGACGTAGACATTGCGGGCAGGGCGGGTGGCGAACGGATCTTCGGGCTCCTCGGCCTCGGCATCGGGTTGGGCGGCGGTATCGTCCGGGTCTGTCTTCGCCATTTCATCCCCGGCATGTGCCTGTTCGGTGTCTCCCCCGGGAAGGAAGAGCATGTCCACGTCGCGGCGCATCTGTTTGATATGCATCGAGTCGCCCTTCTCGATGCGGAGTTCACGCAGCTCGCGAGGTTGCTGGTTCCAGCTCATGAAAAACTCGCGGCCGTAGATGTCGACTTCGCGGGAGTAGACAACCACGTCGCCATGGGAGCGGAGGGTCAGGAACTGGTTGTCGAAGGTGATGTCATCCAGGTGAATGCGGATCAACTCCTCCAGCCGCTGCTCGACCGGCACGGGCCCGGGGTTTCGGTCGATGTAGATCTTCACGTTGCCGCGCAATGTCCCCTGGTGGGGTTCGACCCCGCCGGTGACCTCCTCGCCGGTGACTTGGCCTTCGTCGGCCTGGATCAGCAGGTTCTGACCGTTCCGCAGGAAAATCTCGAACTGCGGTGAGACCAGCTTGTAGCTGCCGTCGGTCTGTTTGAGCAGCCGCCGGGCGCGGTAAATGCTCTCCAGCCGCCCGTCAGGGCCGGATCGTTTGATGTTCAGCTTCCAGCCGGAGAGGCTGCCCGGCGAGCCTTGCGGATCGCCGTCGCCGTCGACCGCGACGACCGTATCGCCCAGGTCGAGCTGCCCGAACTGGCTGGCAGCGCGGTAGGCCAGAAAGGCCCCGCCCAGCAGCACGAAGCTTGCGAGAAGCAGAAGGATCTTGCGTTTCATATCGGTCAGCTCCTGGCGTCGTCTTCGAGGTAACCCCGGACGACGGCCTGCCATTGGCCGGTTCGTTTCATGATCCACTCGATCACTTCGCGGACGGCCCCCGCCCCGCCGCGGGCCTGGGTGACATAGTCGGCCCGCTGTTTGACCTCCGCGGCGGCGTCGGCGACGGCCGCGGCGAAGCCCGCCCGCGTGATCAAGGGCAAATCGGTCAGGTCATCGCCGATCACGGCTGTCTCATGCGGCTGGACTCCCAGTTCGGTGAGTATTTCCCGGAAGGCGGGCAGCTTGCTGCCTGCGTTCAGACGTGTCAGGTCGACCCCGAGTTCGCGCCCGCGGATGTTTACGGCCTCCGAGCCGCGGCCGGTCAGGATCGCCACCTTGCCTCCCATCTTCGAGAAGGCCTTGATCGCCGATCCGTCCCGGACGTGGAACGACTTGATCTCCTCGCCGCCGGGCGTCAGCATGATCCTGCCGTCTGTCAGCACCCCGTCGACATCCAGGACAAGAAGCTTGAGGCTGTGGTAGTCAATCTCGGTCATGGCTGAATGTCTTGATGCCCAGCAGGTCCTGTACGTCGATCACGCCGACGGGGTGATGGCTGTCATCGACGACGGGCAACTCGTCGATGCGGTACTGGTTGAGAATCGCCAGGGCCTCGCTGGCCAGTTGGCCGGTATGAATGTGCTTCGGATCGCGGGTCATCACCTCGTCGACCGGGCGGGACATCAGGTCCTGCCCGGACGAGCCCAGCAGTTGACGGCGCAGATCCGCGTCGGTCAGGATCCCGCTGAGTCGCCCCCGGCCGTCGACCAGCAGCATCGCGCCGGTGCGTCGCTTGACATCCTCGGCCTGGCGAAGGGCATCGCCAAGGCAGAGCGAATCGTCGACCAGCACGAGTTGTTCGTCCTGTCGGAAGGACATCGCCTCCTCGACCTTCAGCAGCTTCCTGCCCAGCGAGCCGCCGGGGTGGAAGACGGCGAAGTCCTCGGGGCTGAAGTTGCGCATATCCATGACCGTCAGGGCCAGGCTGTCGCCCACGGCCAGCATGCAGGTCGTCGAGACCGTCGGGGCCAGCCCGTGGGGGCAGGCTTCCTGGATCCGACCGTAGCAGAGGCAGATGTCGGCGAAGCGTGCGACCGTGGAGTTCTCGTCTCCGGTAACGGCCACGATGGTCGCCCCGCGGGCGGTCAGGTGGTCGATCAGGCGGACGACTTCCTCGGTCTCGCCGCTGTGGGTCAGCACCATCGCCACGTCGTCGCGTCTGACGCGTCCCAGGTCGCCGTGCAGGGCCTCGACCGGGTGCAGCCAGATGCTCGGCGTGCCGGTCGATGCGAAGGTCGCCGAGACCTTCTGGCCGATGATGCCCGCCTTGCCGATCCCGGTGACGATGACCTGGCCGGTGCAGTCGTGGATGGTGGCCGCGGCCCGTTGGAAGCTCTCGCCCAGCCCGTCGGCCAGGGAATCGATGGCCTGGGCCTCGGCCTGGAGAACCTTCCGGGCCAGTTGCATATCCGCGCGGGCGGCAGTCATAGGCGGTCCTGTCGGTTGTGCGGCGCGGGGGCCGGGGGCTGCAAACGGCGAAACCCACGCCGGCCGGCGTGGGTCTGCGGGTTGATCGATCCACATCCGTGCGGATTCTACAGCTGCGCATTATGCTTGCTGGCCCGGCGGCGGTCAAGTAAAAGGGTCGGCATGGAGCTGCTGTCCAACGAGTGGATCATGGAGAAGCTGCTGTTCCTGCCAGGCGGGCTGCTGGGCCTGACGCTGCACGAGTTTGCCCATGCGCGGACGGCCCTGGCTTTCGGCGATCCGACGGCCCATTACCAGGGGCGCGTGACGCTGAATCCCCTGGCCCATCTCGACCCGATGGGCACGCTCTGCCTGCTGTTTGTCGGCTTCGGCTGGGCCCGGCCCGTGCCCGTCGACAACTCCCGCCTGCACCCGCCGATGTGGGGCGATATCGCCGTATCCCTGGCCGGGGTGTGCAGCAACCTGCTGCTGGCGATTCTCTCGGCAGCAGCGGCGATGTTGCTGATGTACCTGCGGACCCCGCTGCAGAGTGACTACGGCAAGCTGCTCTTCCAGGTGCTCTTTGTTTCGATGATGGTCAACCTGGTGCTGATGACCTTCAACCTCATCCCGCTGTTTCCGCTGGACGGCCATCACGTGATCCGCGAGCTGCTGCCCCGGAACAAGCGGTACGACTTCATGCGGTGGCAGATGCAGTACGGGCGATTCGCCTTGATGGGGCTGATCATCCTGCCGCGAATCCTGTCGGGCGCCGGCCAGCGCGACCTGCCTGTCTGGGCAGATCCGGTCGGGTGGCTGATCGGCCACGTGTTCGGAGCAGCCATGACGGCCTTCCAGCATGTCGCCGAATGGCTGGAGATCCTCCCGGCCTGATCGGGCGAGCTAGCCCTGCTGAGATTCCGCCTGGAAGGTGATCTTCCCGCTCTGCAGGCCGCGCCGGCGGCAGGCGGCGTCGGCCATGAGCAGGTACGAGTCGTGGATCGGCTGGCCCTCCAGCCCCAGCGCATCGAGCACCGACTGGATGCTCTTCTCGTCGGGACCCTCGATTTCGACGAATCGGCCGATGAAGGGCAGCTCGTCCAGTTCGATCTTGCAGTCGTTCATCCGGTAGCTGCTGCGACGCTTCTGGATGACCATCGAGGCCCGCATCCCGCAGACTCCCAGCACCTCGTCAAGGACGGAAGCGTCCTCGAAATGCGTCTCGACCTCCCGGCGGGTCTTGAACTCCGCTTTGGTATCGCGCGGGCCCTTGTAGGTCAACTGGGGTCGAAGGTCCCAGTCATCCCGGCCCGGTTCGAGCAGCTCCAGCCGGCGGATCCGCAGGCCGCGGTCCGACCCGGCCATCTCGTTCTCCGGCGTGTCGTAGTAGGTGTCGGTCTGCAGGACCCTGCCCAGAAAGGCCGCCTCCGCGCTTTTCAGTGCATCGCGGAGAGGATCAAACGAATCGACAGGGAGTTTTGCTTCGACTTCGTTGCTCATGACATTATTCTAGTCGACTAAGGCTTGCTGGCAAGCAGAAGGAGCCCCAGACATAGGCCGCGGAAACCTGCAACAATCCGCATCCTGTTCGACTGACGGATAGGATATTCTGTTGCACTGGAGCACTGAGGAACAAAGGATTTCGCCCTTCAGAGTACATCCCATACCTGCCGATCGGCAGGCGGACAACCGCCCCGAGGGCAATGAGAGATTTCAGCGGCTCAGGTCGATCGCTGTGCGCATCAACTGGCTGGCCGTGCCTCTGGCCCTGTTGCTTCTGGTGCTGTTCAAGTGGCGAGATCCCGCAGATGCCTTGGAACCTCCGTTGCTGCTTCTGACGCTGAACTTCCTGTTCAGCACGGCCATCATGGTCTTCGTGGCCTACCTGGCGGCCCGGAGCTACCAGCAGAGGCCATACGGTTCGCTTCTGCTTCTGGGCTCGGGTTCACTGTTGTATGGTCTGGCCAGCCTGTTGGCGGGGGCGGCGATTCACCTGGGGCAGATCAACACGGCCCTGACAATCTTCAACACGGCGGTGCTGTTTGCGGGGATCTGCCATTTCAGTGGCAGCATCGCGCCGCTGTTCCGGCTTGGCAACAGGCCGTTGGAAGGTTCTGCTCTGGTCGTGGCGGTCAGCTACGGCACGGCCCTGACGGGGCTGGGACTGCTCTCGCTGCTGGCCTGGGCGGGGTTTCTGCCCCGGTTCTTTACCCAGGGCCAGGGACCCAGCATGCTTCGCCAAGGCGTGCTGTTTTCGGCCATGGCCACTTTTACGATGGCAGGTATGGTGTTCCTGGTCCACTCGTTCCGCGACGGGAACCGGTTTTACCGGTGGTACGGTCTGGGGCTGGTGCTGATCGCCACGGGCCTGCTGGCGGTGCTGTTGATTGACCATGTCGGCAGTCCTCTCGGCTGGGTGGGCAGGGGGGCCCAGTACCTCGGCGGATTGTACATCCTGATCGGCACGATATCGGCCCTCCAGACCCGCGGGAACCTGGAGATCTCCCTGGGCGAACTGATCCAATCCCGCGACCGGCGGTTCCGGCTCGTGGTGGAGAACTGCAGCGACGGGATCCACCAGCTGGACCTGAGGACCAACTGCTATACATACGTCAGCCCCAGCCAGGAGAAACTGACGGGCTTCAGCCAGGAGGAATTGAGGAATTTTCCCGGACAGGAAGCCATCGCTCGCGTGCACCCGGAGGATCGCCCGCTGGTGGAGGCTTTCATGGAGTCGATCATCCAGGGGCACTGTCCCCCCGGGCCCATCCGGTATCGGTGGAAGGTCAAGGATGGCCGGTACCGCTGGTTCAGCGACAGTCGCTCGCTGGTGTGCGACCAGCAGGGCAGGCCCCACAGTCTTATCGGCGTGACGCGCGATATCGACGACCAGAAGCAGGCGGAGGACGTTCTGGCCGCCGATCGGGCCGAACTGGAGCAACGTGTCGCAGAGCGAACCGAGCAGCTCCAGCTGCGGGCAGACCAGCTTTCTCGCCTGACCAGCGAACTGGCCCTGGCCGAGGAACGCGAGCGACGACGGATGGCCAACGTGCTGCACGATCATCTCCAGCAGATGCTCGTGGGGGTCAAGTTCAGCCTGGAGAATATCCTGCACCGGGTACCTCCTGAGCTCGAGGAAATCGTTGCCCGTGCCTGCCGCTCTGCAGACCAGGCCCTGGAACTGTCCAACACCCTGACGGTCGAACTGTCGCCTCCGATCCTGCACGAACAGGGGCTCATGGCGGGCCTGGAGTGGCTGGTGTGGTTCATGGAGGACAAGCACGGCCTGGAGGTGGATCTGGAAACCGACTCCTGCGATCTCGTTGTTGATGAAGACATCCGGGTCATCGCTTTCCAGTCTGTCCGGGAGATCCTGTTCAATATCGTCAAGCACGCCGGGGTCAAGCATGCCAAAATCCTGTACGCCAACGATGGGCAGAACCGCATCAAAATCCGCATCCAGGACCACGGCTGCGGGTTCGATCCGGCCGTCCTGGACCGCGGCCGGCAGATCCCCCGCAAATTCGGCCTGCTCAGCATCCGCGAACGGGTCTCGATGGTTGGCGGGCAGCTGGAAATCGGCAGCGCACCGGGAGAGGGGGCCCGCTTGGCCATCCATCTTCCCGTCCGCAGGACGCGTGGCGAGTTGGAGGCGGAGTGACCCGTCGGACCTCGTGAGGCTGTCCGAGCCGGTTCTCGCAGGCCGGCTCAGGCAGCGCCGCGTCGCTGCTGGTCGTGCTGGTCGTCTTGAGAATCGCCTGCCTCGGCGATCACTTCGGTGCTGCGCTTCTGCCAGCCGATCAGGCGCAGGGGGTAGAACATGCGGCTGAAGACACCGTGGTAGACGTTGGCTCCCATGGCGCGGACCATCGCTGCGGCCGAGCCGGAGCCCGGATCGGGCAGCTTGCCAAGCAGCAGCAGGGCCGCGGCGCGGGCCAGGAAGCTCAGCAGGAACACGGCGTGCCAGTTGTTCCAGAGGAAGGGCCCGAGATGGATCGGGTTGGCGTCGTGGCTGAAGTGGCTGAGCGACTCGGCCACCACGCCGCCGACCCAGCCGGCCATGCCGCCCAGCGAGATCAACAGGCTGCTGGCCGCGACGTACCGGCTGCGGCCACGCCCGTCGGCGAAGCCCAGGATGATCGTGTTCTGGGCGAGCATCACGCCGGTCCACCCGCAGCCGCCGAAGCTGACCGAAAGCGTCATGATCAGCCAGGCCCCCAGCGGATAGCCGGTCAGCAGCGAGGACCAGTCCTGCCCGAACAGCCCGCCGATGGCACCGAACATGCCGTTGAGCAGCCCGACCAGCCAGGCCGGGTTGGGTGTCTGCGACGAGGCGAAGAAGTAGGGCGTGACCGAAAAGACCGTAAAGCCGGTCGCGAAGATCAGCACGGGCCTTCGGCCCCAGGCGTCGATCAGGCGACCCCAGACTCGCGAGGCGAACATCGCCACGATCGGGCCGATGACCATGAACAGCAGGTCCGTGCCGATCGGGCCCAGCCCGACGCTCTCCAGCAGGTGGCGGTAGAAGAACTGGCCCGCGACCGCCATCGAAAAGGTGATCGTCATCCCGTAGATCACGTAACGGCGGAAGGCGTAGTCTCTCAGCGGGTCCAGAACGAACTCGCGACCCATCGAGGCCAGGTACGCCAACGGATAAAGGGGGCTCTTGCGGTATCTCGGTTTCACAAAGACCTGGACGGCCGGGGTCCGCAGCCCGTCGTGGCGGGTGCGGATGACCTCGCGGATGCGGAAAAACAGCAGGATGTCGACCAGGCCGAAGAGGCCCGCGACGGCAAAGATCGCCGAGAGCGACCAGATCAGCAGGGGCTGATCGGCCGCGGTGATCGGGCGGGATTCATCGATAGCGAAGCTGGCGTAGAAGGCCAGGAACAGCACCACGGGGATCTGGATCATCCGCGTGATGATGCCGCGCGCCGCGAAATACCGACCCCGGATGCGTTTGGGGATCAGGTCGCCCATCCAGCTCATCCAGGCAGGCCTGGCCAGGGCCTCGACGCACCAACTGATCATGATGAGCACCAGCATGGCCCACACCGCGGTCGCCGAAGGAAGCGGAAGCAGCAGGGGAATCATCGCCACGACGATCCAGATGATCCGGTGGATCGAAGCGCAGGTGATGAACTGGTACTTCCGCAGGCCGCTGCGCTCGATGAGGATCGTCGCGAACAGTTGGATGAACGTCGCGGCGAAGGGAAGGGCCTGGAGCAGGCCGAAGTGGAAGTCCGAAAAGCCTACCATCCGCCCGAGGTAGTTCATCCTGCTGCCGCCGATGCAGGTCATCCAGACGATGCCGAACATCCAGGCCGTGGTAACCAGCTTCAGCGACCGCCGCAGCTCTCCCCGGCGCACGGAGATCGCGGGCAGCTCGTTGTAGGCCTTGTTGCGCCAGGAAAACATGGTCACGGACCTTCGGCGTTCGGTGTCGGGCCGGGGGCGAGGTCCCGTCGCCGCCGCCGGTCTTGCATTCGCCCCAGCCGGTGCAGTCTGTCAACTTACTCTCTCGGCACAAGGGGCAGGGGGAGTTTGCTCAAAACGCGAAAAAGCGGAGATCGTCCTGCCCGTCGGCGTTCGTCCTGCCTCACCAGACCCCGTCGCGCCGTCCCGTCACGCTGCCGATACAGATTTTATAGACTACGATTGTGCAGATGTCTTGCGGACGAGTGTGAATTCTGCCGCTTTTTTCTGCATCGGGCGGGGCTGTCGGATATTCTGGACCGGCCGGAACTGAACCAGCTGACTGAAAGGATACGGGAATGATCAACTCTTCCAGTCGATTCCGCCTGCTCTGTCTGGCCCTTGCCACATCGTCCACGGCCCTGTTTGCCCAGCAGGCCGATGTGCTGAAGATCGGTTCGTTCGACGCCGCAGGCCGCGGCTGGCAGGTGACCGACAAGGGTCGGACGATGTTCATCAAACAGGGCGGCCAGGCCTTCCTGCGACTGGTCCGCAAAGACCAGGGCACGGTGATGGTGCAGGTGGACCTGCCTCTTGAACCCGAATGGTCGGAAATCGTCACCCGGGTGAGAATGCGGGCGACCGCACTGAACAGCGGCAGCAACATCTGGGAGAACGCCCGGGTGCAGATGGTCTTCCTCGACCAAACGGGGCAGCGCGCAGGCAATTGGCCCGCCGTGCCGTCTCTGGCCAAAGAGGCCGACTGGACGCAGCTGGAGGTCCGCAACAAGATCCCGCCCGGGGCCAGGACGCTGCGGGTTCAGCCGGCGATGATGAACTGCACGGGCGTGGCGGATTTCGACGAGATCGAGATCCTCCCGATCGTTCCAGGCCAACTGCCGGCCGGGGAGAAGACCCACTGGGGCCTCGAACCCGACGAGAAACCCGCGCCGGGTCGAGGCCTGATCTGCCTGAACGGCTGGTGGCGGTTCGCCCCGGCCGCAAAGACCGACAAGATCCCCTTCGGCTGGATTCGCGTACCGGGCTCGTGGTCGCCCAGCGGCAACTGGCAGTACGCGGCGGTCTCGCAGATGGTGACCAACAAGGGCCCGGGCTGGAATGTCGACGATTTCCGCAAGGTCGACCGGGCCTGGTACGACAGGCCCATTGACATCCCCGCCGACTGGGCAGGCCGTTCGGTGCTGCTGGAACTGACGCGCGTGAGCACCGACGCGAAGGTGTACCTGGACGGCAAGCAGGTCGGGCAGGTGACCTGGCCGGAAGGCACCGTCGACCTGACCGCCCATGTCAAGCCGGGCCGGCGCCACAACCTGCGTCTGCTCGTCGCGGCCGTGCCGGATCCGGGCAAGGTGAGGGTCTACATGGAATCGGCCACGCAGCAGGTCAGCCAGACCGACTCGTTTCTGCAGTCGCGCGGGCTGATCGGCGATGTCCTGCTGACCAGCCGCCCCCGTGGGGCGCACATCGAATCGGTCTTCGTCCGGACCTCGGTGGCGGGCAAGACGCTGGGCCTGGATATCGACCTGGCCGGAGTCGACCGCGCCGGGGCCGTGGACATCACCGCCGAGATGCTCGGTCCGGACGGAGGCGTGACCAAAAGCTTCCAGGGCCGATCCAAGGCCCGGGCCGCAGACCGCCAGACAATTTCCCTCCAGTGGCCCTGGGCCGATGCAAAACTCTGGGAACTGGACGACCCCTACCTCTACACCTGTCGGCTGCGGGTCGCCGGGGAGGGTGTCATCGAGGATGCCTTCGCCCAGCGATTCGGCTTCCGCGAGTTCAATGTCGACGGGCGTCACTTCACGCTCAACGGCAAGCGGATCCGCCTGCGCCCCTGGCTGATGCAGGAGCACGCGATGGCCGAGCTGATCGACGCGGAAATCGATTGGGTCCGTGACATGGGGTTCAACCTGGCCGAGCTCTGGCCCTGGGACCACGACCAGCGGGGCAAATACCTCTCACGCCGGTGGATCGCCCAGCGGGCCGACAAGAAGGGTTTCCTGCTGACCGGCGTGCTGCCCAGCGTCAACGACGCAGCCCGGAACTGGCAGGACGACGCAGTGTCAAGCGGATGGCAGCAGCGCGTGAGGCGCGAGTGGAAGCACTACCGCAATCACCCGTCGATGTTGATGTGGGCCGTCAGTGCGAACTACTTCGGGAACGACCAGGACCAGAACCCGCGGAACATCGGCATGCGAGGCTGGGCCGATGACAACACCGCCTGGGTCGCCCATGCCCGCAAGGGTCAGGCCGCCTGCGATTTCGTCCGCAGCCTCGACCCGACCCGCCCGGTCTTCACCCACCAGGGGGCCTACGTCGGCGATGTGCACACAGCCAACATGTACCTGAATTTCATCCCTCTGCAGGAACGCGAGCAGTGGTTCAGCCACTGGGCCGAGAAGGGGCAGATGCCCTTCCTGGCCGTCGAGTACGAAATGCCGATCAACCTGACCATGCGACGCGCCCGAACCGGCCATGCCAATGCGGAC
Source organism: Phycisphaerae bacterium (assembly GCA_046541415.1). Classification (GTDB taxonomy): domain Bacteria; phylum Planctomycetota; class Phycisphaerae; order SM23-33; family SM23-33; genus CAZOVB01. The sequence goes on from JBKHDI010000032.1 coordinate 27,805, forward strand.
AAGTCCGAGCCGTGGGTCACCGAATTCGCCGCATCCTGGCTGGGCGAACATGCCTACCGCGTCGAGGAGGGCAGCTACCGGCGCGGCATCATCGAAGCCTATCGCGGCGAGGACCGCTGGCAGTTCCGTCAGCCGGAGATTCACGACCAGGCGGCCTTCCAGGCCATGGTCGCCGAACACACGAGGCGCCTCTGGCGGTCGATCCGCACGTGGGGCCTTTCCGGCGGGGCCCTGCCGTGGAACTCCGGCCATGCGCTGGTCGAGCTGACGGCGGCGAACGAACTGGTCGACGCGCCCGCGTTCGAGCCGGGCCGGCGGGGCTCGTACTGGCCCAGGGTCCAGCGGGGCCTGCTGGAAAAAGGCTCGTCGACAACGCACGAACTCACCCCGGCCGGGCGGGCGTTCCAGGAAGTGATGACCGACACGCTGGCCTGGATCGCCGGCAACGACGGGCAGTTCACCGAAAAGAGCCACAACTTCGCGCCCGGCCAGGTGGTCCAGAAGCAGGTCGTGCTGATCAATGATTCTCTCGGGCCGCAGAAGTACCAGGTGTTCTGGCAGGGCCTGGCGGCGGCCGAGGTCCTCGGCACCCAGCGACTCTCGGGAGAATTGGCCGCAGGGGAGATCCGCAAACTGGCGATCCAGCTGCCCATGCCCGCCTCTCTGCCCGGCCGGCGAAGGGCCGAAGGGACGATCAAACTGACAGCCCGGATCGGGCAGGAGACGCACGAGGATGCATTTGCCTTCACTGTCCATCCCCCGGCCGAGCCGAAGGTCGCGACGGTCGCCCTGCACGACCCTGCCGGGCTGACCGGCAAGATGCTCGGCAGGCTGGGCGTGGAGACCAAACCGGCCCCGCGAGGGCGGCTGGATGTTGCTTCCATGCCGCTGCTGGTCATCGGGCGCCAGGCCCTGGCCGAGGGCCGGCTTTGGCCTGCCGGGCTGGAAGCGTACGTCCGCGCCGGCGGGCGCGTGCTGGTGATGGCCCAAAGGCCGGCCGACCTGACCGGGCGAATGGGCTTCCGCGTCAGCGGCCATGTGCAGCGGCGGGTCTTCGCGGTCGATCCGGACCACGCGGTCCTTGCAGGCCTGGATGAGAAAGACCTGCGCGACTGGGCCGGGGCCGGGACACTGGTCGAGCCCTACCCGCAAGAACAGCCCATGGGCCCGCACGGCAAGCCCTACTACGGCTGGCGGTGGGGGACAGACGGGTCGGTCAGCTCGGCGGCCATCGAAAAGCCCCACCGGTCCGGCTGGACGCCGATCCTCCAGTGCGGGTTCGACCTGCAGTACACCCCCCTGATGGAGCTGTCGCTGGGCAAGGGACGGGTCATCCTCTGCCAATTGGACCTGGAAGATGCTGTCGGGCAGGACGCCGCCGCTGTCCGGCTGGCAGCAAATCTGCTGGATTACGCCGCCTCCGAACCGCTCCGGCCCGTTGGCCAGGCTGAGTTCTCCGGTTCGCACGAGGGGGCGAAGTTGCTGGACTCGCTCGGCGTGGTTTACAAGAGCACAGACAAGCCCTCGGCCAGGGGTTTGCTGCTTACCGACGATCCCGCCCGGTTCGGCCAACACGCCGGTCCACTCGTGGTCTTGCCGCAGGTCGACCCGGCCGCCTGGAAGGGCGTGCTCGGGAAGGTCGACCGCTTCGATGGCTCGCTGACGCGGCCGCATGGAGCGATGGGCCGAGGTCTGGCGGCATCGGACCTGCGAACCCGCGTGCCGGTTGAATCCGTGCTGATTGATCGAGCGGCGCGGACGCTGGAAGTCGCTGCCGACGGCCTGCTTGCCCGGCGCCGCCTGGCGGGCCCGGAGCACTGGGTTGCCCAACTCGACCCGCGACGCTTCGAGACCCAGGCGCGCCCTTACCTGCGGTTCACCCGCTGGCGAACGACACGGGCCCTGGCCCAGGTGCTGGCAAATGCCGGTTGCACCTTCGCCGCCGATGCAGAGGTCTTCACGCTGCGAAATCTGTCCGACTACCGGGTCTCGCTGGCGGGGCGATGGCAGATGCGGACGACCCTGTCGCTGCCTGCGGCCGAGCATCACGGCAAGATGACGCCCGATCCGGGCATGACCGATCTGGCCAAACGCCTGATCGACGGGACCGAAAATACCCCGCAGTACAAGCCCGTCGACGTGCCATACGGCTCGGGAAAGCTGACCGGCCCGTTCGGCAGCACCGACGGCGAGGCGGTCTATCGTCTGGCGGTGACTGTCCCGGCCGGGTGGAAGGGCGAAGATCTGCAACTGCACCTGGGCAAGATCGACGACAGCGACATGACGTTCTTCAACGGCAGACAGGTCGGAGCCAAAGCTGGATGGAACGATTTGCGGCAGTACACCATCCCGGCCGAGCTGGTCAAACCAGGCCAGGAGAACATCATCCACGTCCGCGTGTTCGACCAGTACCTCGGCGGCGGGCTTTACGGCCCGGCCGAGAAGATGTGGCTGGTCCGGGGCCTGCTGCCCAAGCGCCAGAGCTGGTATCACCCGGATTACCGCGACCCGTTCGAGTGGGGAGACGATCCGTACCGATACTATCGCTGGTAGAAACGGGGATTCGGCGTTTTTTTGCCCTTGCCAGCCCCGGGCTTGTCCGGTAAGATTTCCAGTCTTTCCACCCGAGAAGCCGACAGATACTGATACTTGAGGTAGAATATGCATTACCCGCACAGAATCTCGAAACGCAAACGAGCCCGCAAGATGGGGTTCCGCGCCCGCATGCGTACCCGGAACGGGCGGAAGATCATCAACAGCCGGCGCCGAAAGGGACAGCAGGCCCAGGCCATCTGACCGACCGGCGAAACAAGATAAAAAACCCCCGCCGCTGAACCTGCTGGCAGGGGTTTTTTCATGCGCCGACAAGCTCGGACCGCGCCGGATTCTCAGTACGTGCCGATCTCGATTCCGCGTTTGACGAAGAACTTGTACGTCTCGTAATCGACCTGCGTGGGGATGCTGTGGTCGGTGTGCAGCACGTAGCCGCCGCCTTCCATGGCCGCGGGGATCTTGGCCTGCAGTTCGGCCTCGATCGCGTCGAAATCGTTGCGGGTCAGCGGACGAACGTCCAGGCCTCCCATAAAGCCGATCTTGTCGCCGAACGTCTTCTTCAGGTGTACCAGGTCCATCCCTGCCTTGACTTCCATCGCCTGGAGCATGTCCATGCCCGCCTCGATCATGCCGGGGACCAACGGCTCGACGAACCCGCAGGAGTGGACGATGACTTTCAGGCCCCGGTTGTGGGCGAAGTCGAAGGTCTTGGCATGGGCCGGCTGGACCAGGTCGCGGTACATCGCCGGGGACATGAACGGACGCTCTTTAAAGCCCATGTCCTCGTAGTAGAAGACCGCATCCGGCGGGCCGACTTCGTCGAACAGCTTCGTCTGGACCCGGAGGATCACGTCGGAATATACGTCGCACATGTCCGCGACCCATTCCGGGTCCAGGGCCATGCCCATGAGCATGTACTCGTGACCGCACATCGGGTGGATCGACTCGAAGACGTTCACCCCCGACCAGACGAAGAAGAGATCTTCCCGGATGCACTTTTCGCGGATCTTCCGGTAGCTCTCGAAGTTCGCCCGATGGAGGTCCAGCGATTCATCCAGCAACTTCGGGCGGATGTGCTCCTCCCAGCCGCTGCGGTCCTGGACGAGAAAATCCACGTGCTCCGGCGTGGAGCTGTGCTGTTTGTGCCATCGCAGAACGGCCCCGTTGGGGTTGCGCGTCAGGCGGGTTTCCTCGGTCTCTTCGAGCACTTCGTTCCTGACCGTCGGATCGCACATTATGTTGATCCACCCGGCGGCGCGGATATCGTGGCCGAAGTGGTCCTCCAGGGACTCCTCGGCTCCGATGTGCCCCTGGCTGACCCAGAGGTCCCGCGTGTCGTGCCAGAAAGACTCCTTGAGACCGATATGGTCGATTTCCTTGCGGTCCAGGGTGCGGGCGATCCGTTCCTTGCTTGTCAGTGGTGTCATATCGTTTTCATCCAGGAGCTTACAGAAACGCCCGCCGGGTCCGTTGGGCCGGCGGGCGTGTGGCGTGGCGTTCTGGGGCCTTTGTTACAGGCCGACGGCCTTGGCGATGGTATCAGCCATGTCCGTTTTCTCCCACGGGAAATCTCCACTTTTCCGCCCGAAGTGGCCGTCGTGGGCGGTTTCGCTGTAGATGGGCCGCAGCAGGTCCAGGTGAGCGATGATTTCCTTGGGTTTCAGCGGGAAGACTTCGGCGACGGCCTTTTCGAGCTTCTCCTCGTCGACCTTGCTGGTCCCTTCGCAGTTGACCAGCACGCTGATCGGGTCGGCTACGCCGATCGCGTAAGACAGCTGGACCTCGCAGACGTCGGCGATCCCGGCGGCGACGATGTTCTTGGCGATGTAGCGGGCCATGTAGCTGGCCGAGCGGTCGACCTTCGAGGGGTCCTTGCCGGAAAAGGCCCCGCCACCATGAGCGCCGCGACCGCCGTAGGTGTCGACGATGATCTTCCGCCCGGTCAGGCCCGAGTCGCCGTGGGGCCCGCCAATGACGAACCGCCCGGTCGGGTTGATGTGGAAGATCACGTCATCCTTCCAGAGTTCGGGGCATTCATCGTCGATTACCGGCCTGATGATCTGCTGGATGATTTCATCCTTGGCCGCGTCGGTCATGTTGCCCGTGGCCGGATCGACGACCTCCTCGGTGTGCTGGGTGGAGATGACCACCGTGTGCAGCCTGGCCGGGGTGCCGTTGTTGTACTCGATGGTGACCTGGCTCTTGCCGTCCGGTCGCAGCCAGGCGAGGCTGCCGTTCTCGCGGGCCTCGGTGAGCTTCTCGGTCAGCCGGTGCGAGAGGTAGATCGGCAGGGGCATGAGGGTAGACGTCTCGTTGCAGGCAAAGCCGAACATCAGTCCCTGGTCGCCGGCGCCCTGTTCACGGTCGTCGGCCTCGGTAACGCCTTGAGAGATGTCTGCCGACTGGGCGTGGATCGCCCGCAGAACCGCACAGCTTCGGTAGTCGAACCCGGTGGCCGGGTCGTCGTAGCCGATCCGCTTGATCGTCGCGCGGACGACGTCCTCGATGTTCAGCAGGGCCTTCTCGGCCTCGGCGTTGTGGACCGTCACTTCCCCGGCCAGGACAACCAGGCCGGTGGTGACCATGGTTTCGGCGGCGACGCGAGCGGCCGGGTCCTTGGCCAGCAGGGCGTCCAGAACCGCATCGGAAACCATGTCAGATACCTTGTCGGGGTGTCCCATGGTGACCGATTCACTGGTAAACAGGTGCAGGCCTCTGGGGGCGTTGGTCATCGGCAGCTACCGTCCTTTCTTGACGTAATGATTCTGGCAAAGCCCGGAGTGTACCCAGACCGCCCCGGCAGGGCAATAGGCATAATGCGACTCTGCAAGGCCGATGTCAGCAGGCCCCGGACGGACTATCATCCGGGGCCTGCCTGATTCGGCTGGACGTTGTGCTATCCGGCGGCGATCAGTCCGATGGTCTGCTCGGCGTCGTAGAACTCGCGCGGGTCGGTCACGTGGCCGGTGATGGCGCTGGCTGCGACCGTCAGCGGGCTGGCCAGGTGCACGCCGGCTTGCTTGTGGCCCATGCGCCCGGGGAAGTTGCGGTTGGTCGTCGAGATCACGTTGATCGCCTCATTGGCCCGTCCCAGGGTGTCCTTGGGCCCCCCGAGGCAGGCGGCGCAGCTGGCCGGCCCGATCAGACAGCCCGCATCCAGGAAGATCTGCTCGATCGTCTTTCCCTTGTAGGTCTGTTCCTTCAACTCGGCGTGGATGGCCGTGGTGGCCGGGACGACGAACGTATCCACCGCGACCTTCTGATCGTACAGGATCTGGGCCGCGGCCAGGAAGTCCGTCGTCTTGCCGCCCGTGCAAGAGCCGATGTAGGCCCGCTGGAGCTTGACGTCTTTCAGCTCGCGGGCCAGGGCCCGGTTGTCCGGGCTGTGGGGCCTGGCGACGGTGGGCTCGATCTTCGCGGCGTCGAACTCCGTGTAGGTCTCGTACTGGGCGTCGGCATCGCTGGCGACCATCTCGAAGGGGATGTCGGTCCGGGCCTTGACGTACTCGGCCGTTACGTCGTCTGCCGGGATGATCCCGTTCTTCCCGCCGGCCTCGATGGCCATGTTGGTGAACGTCATCCGCTCATCAATATTCAGCTCGGTCAGCGCCTCGCCGGAGAACTCCAGGGCCTTGTAGGTCCCGCCGTCGACGCCGATTTCGCCGATCACGTGCAGGATCAGGTCCTTGGCCATCAGGTAGCCCGGCAAATGGCCGCGGAAGACGAACTTCAGCGTCGGCGGGACGCGCAGCCAGATCTTGCCCGTTCCCATCACGAAGGCGGCATCGGTGTTGCCCACGCCCGTGGCGAACTGACCGAATGCCCCGGCCGTGCAGGAGTGGCTGTCCGTGCCCAGCAGCACCTCGCCCGGGCGGGTGTGGCCGCACTCGGGCAGGGCGGCGTGGCAGACGCCCTTGTAGCTGGTCGCACGGGGGTCTTCGTAGGGCGTGGGCATGCCTTCCAGCCCGGCCGGGATGAAGTCCGGATCGTAGTAGTACCGGATGCCCTTGCGCTGGACGAAGTCTCGCAGGATCTCGATGTTCCGGTGGGCCAGCGGGTCGGCGGTGAAAATGTAGTGGTCGGGGATGATGACGATCCGGTCGGCATCGAAGACCGGCGCGTCTTTGCCGAATTCCTTCTCGAAAATGCCGATCGTCCCCGGTCCGCAGACATCGTGGGTCATCAGCATGTCCACGTCGACCCAGATATTCTCGCCCGGGCTGACGGAGGCCTTGCCGGCGTGCTTGGCCAGGATCTTCTCGGTAACGGTCATTGCCATAATTCAAATCACTCCGGAAATCGCTACACGTGCATTGCAGTCAGCCCCGATCCGGGCCGACGACGATTCCTGCCATACTAGCTCCCGCCCCGGCGGGAATCAATGGCGGTTTCGCTGCCACCGTGGATCCGGACCGACACGGGCCCATTGCCAGGATGCCAGCAGCTTGTCCGGCAGAAGGAGCAGTTGCGCCTTCGGCATGCTTCTGTCCCGCAAACGTTCCTCCCAGTGGGGGACCGGCCCCCGGGCGGATGCCAACTTCCCCCCATCCCCAAACATCGCGAGATCAGATCGTATCAGTAAATCGATTCGATCCGCACAAAACGTCTTCGTTCTGGTACGGTTCAATATCCGGACGGCCCGGGTGCGTGCGCCGGGCCAATATTCCTTTATTGCATGAGGGCGAACGATGAAACGATGTACGATCCTGCTGTCCTGTCTGTTGCTCTTGATCCTGAGCGACCCTTCCGTCGGTGGGTCGAAGGATCAGGAGATGATCGGCTACCGGAATGACACCACCGGCGTCTACCCGGCTGATTGCGAACCGGTGACCACCTGGAATGAGATGGATTTCAAGACCGGCAAGGTGCGGGACCGCCGCGGCAGGATCAAAGACGGCCTCGTACCGGACAAACCCAACCCGGTCAACATCGTCTGGAAGACGCCGCTGGACAACTACTGCAACGGCGGGTTCGTCCTGGCGGGGGGCAAGCTGTTTGTCCAGTCCGACCGTGGCGGCGTCGGCTACGCCCGGGACATCGTTCCCGACTTCCTGGGCAACCGCCTCAGCTGCCTGGACCCCAAGACCGGCAAGATCCTCTGGCATGCCGACCTGCACCACCTCGATCAACTCGAGCCCGATCTGGCCAAGCAGGTCGAAGCCGACCTCCGCGAGATCAACAAGGCTTACGTTGAGGGCTACGGCGGGTTCCTGGCTTTCCGGAAAGTGGCAGGGCCCCTGGTCGGCGGTGGCCACGGCATGCCGGACTACTCCGAGAAGGCCCCGGAAGGGTTCGACCAGGATTACGAGAAAGAGGCCAAGGCCTTCTCGGGCTTCTGGCCGGGCGTGCCCAAGACCGTCGAAGAATTCCGCAAGTTCGCCTCCGAGAACAAGCGAGCCAAACGAATGTTCACCTGGAACTACACCCAGTTGGCGTTCGGAAATTTGATGAAGGAGTATCGTCCCGAGCTGAAGAAGAAACGCGAAGGCCTCGGCCAGTACGGCTACGACTGGTGCGCCTGGTACGGCCAGGGCTCGTACGTCGGGGCGGGCATGCAGACGCCTGTCAGCGATGGCAAGCACATCTACGTGCACACCGGCTACAACGACGTGTTCTGCTACGACCTGGACGGCAACCGCAAGTGGGTCACCTGGTTCGGCCCGATGGGCGACCACCATGGCACGTGCCTTGGCTCGCCCGTACTGGTCGGCGACGTGCTGATTGTCAACGGTGGCGCCGACAAGAGCCTGAATGGAGGCAACTACGTTCGCGGCCTGGACAAGAACACCGGCAAGGTGCTCTGGACAGTAGAGAAATTCGACACCGGCTCTTCCTACACCCGTATCACCCCTGTTGCCCTGACACTGCCGATTGAAGGCACGGACCAGACCGTCGACGTGGTCTGGACCGGGCCGGGCAATGTCATCCGAGCAAGGGACGGGAAGATCCTCGCAACCGACATCGGCTGTCACGGCAACGGGCGACATGTCGGCGTCAGCCGCGAGAAGAACATCATCGTCATGGCTAACGGCTCCTCCGACGGGGGAAAAGGCTCGGCCAAGACCTGGCCGGAGGCGACCATCGCTGTCCAACTGATCGCCAAACCCGGTGACAGCGGAGACCCCGTCGTCTCAGGCAAGCTGCTCTGGCAGGAGAGGCGAGGGCCCGTCCGCCTGGTCGTCAAAGACAACATCGTCTACGGCTTCGGCGGCAGAAACAACTCTGTCCTGGAAACCCGGGACCTGATGACCGGCAAGGTGCTGGGCCAGGCCAAGCTCGGCCGCGGCCAGGGCGCCCCGCACCACTTCTCCGTCATCGCCGGCGACTACCTCTTCGGCATGGATTACGACGGGCAGTGCCTGGTCGCCAAAATCGGTGCAGAGCCGAAAATCGTCGCCCATAACCGCCTCGGCGAGCGGATCTACGGCAAGTACGATTTCTTCAACGAGGGCTCCCAGATGTTCTTCAGCGGCAATCGGATATTCGCCGTCAGCTACACCGACATCTACTGCATCGGCGACCCGGCCAAGCCCACCAGACTCAGCGAAGTCCACAGCACGACAGACTGACCTTCGCCCGAACAGTTCCCTGCGAAGCGATCCCCAGGAGCGCCACACCGGCGCTCCTGGGGTTTTTTCATTCCCGCACGGCGTCCTCGCCGCTTGCGGCGGTGCGGGTCAGTTCCATCATCACAGGGACTGACGTCAGATCCCTCCGGACCCATTTCCCGGACCTTCATGGGCGGTTTCGTGGCGACCCAGTGGTCGAAAGGATCCCCGCCAGCAACGCGTCGATCGTATGAGGTGATGCTTCCACCGTCGGTTCCAGCCCGGCCGCCCGGAGCGTCGCACTGGTCACCGGGCCGATTGATGCGAATTTGATCCCCGACAGCTCTGCCTGGCTGGCAAGGGAGAGGAAGTTCTCGACGGTCGAGGAGGAAGTGAAGGTGATCCAATCGACCCTCCCATCTCCCAGGGCCTCGAGGGCCTCGGCCGGCAGGGCGGCAGGGCGGCAGGTGCGGTACGCGGCCACATCGGCGACCTCGGCCCCGGCCGACCGAAGCACCTCGGCCAAGCTGTCCGGCGCGATGTCCGAGCGGAGCATCAGCACCCGCTGGCCCCGTTCGATCCGGCCGGTCAGGGCCTCGGACAAGGCCTCCGTCGTGTACTGTTCGGGCACCAGGTCCGCCCGCAGGCCCATCTTCTTCAGCCCCGCGCCAGTGGCTGAGCCGATCGCCGCGATCTGCAGGCCCCCCAGCGCCCGGGCGTCCAGCTCCAGCGCATCGAGTCTGCCAGCCAGGGCCTCGGCCCCGTTGGGACTCGTCAGCACAAGCCAGTCAAACTCCGACAGTCGCTGCAGGCAGGCGTCAAGTTCGGCTTGGTCGGACAGCGCCTGAATCGAAATGGTGGCAGCCTCGATCACCCTCGCCCCCCAAAGCCCAAGCCCCGCCGAAAGCCTTGAGGCCTGCGTGCGGCTGCGGGTAACCAGCACCGTCCTGCCCGACAGCGGCAGGCGAGAGGACCATTCGACACCCGCACGCAGCGACACGCTCTGCCCGACGATCAGCAGCGCCGGCGGCCGGATCGTAGCGGCACGTGCGGCCGCCGGCATCTCCGACAGCCGTGCGGTGACCACACGCTGCTCCGGCGTCGAGGCCTGCTCAACCATCGCCGCAGGGGTCTTCCCGTCGCGGCCCGCCTCGATCAGGGCGGCCACGATCTGCTCCAACCGACCCACTCCCATGTAAAAGACCACCGTATCCAGCCTGGCCAATGCACCGTAGTCCAGCTGCGGCTCGGACTTGGCAGGGTCCTCGTGGCCGGTCACGATCGCCAGGCTGGGCCCCACCCGCCGGTCCGTCAGCGGGATCCCCGCGCAGGCCCCGGCGGCCAACGCTGCGGTAATCCCGGGCACGATCCGCACCGCAATGCCAGCCCCAGCCAACGCGTCGGCCTCTTCGCCACCGCGACCGAAAACCAGCGGATCCCCACCTTTCAGACGTACCACAAGCCGCCCCGGACGACCATGGGCGATCAGCAGCTCGATGATCTCCTCCTGGCTGATCGACGGGCCATCCGGCCGCTTGCCGACGTAGATTCGCTCGCACCCCGGCCGACAGTGGTCCAGAAGGGCATCGGGGCTCAGGCGGTCGTACAGCACCGCGTCGGCGCGGGCCAGCAGGTCGATCCCGGCCTGTGTGATCAGGCCTGGATCTCCAGGACCGGCACCGACCAGGGCCACCATCGCGGGGGGCAATTGTGAACTTGCTTCACACATGCGCCGGATTGTACCCGGTCAGATCTCGCATTTGTCCCAAAAAACCCCCTGGCAGCTCAATTCCAACCGCCTCCCTGCCGATTCTCTAGTGGCAAAACAGCCCCAGGAGAAAACATATGGCAACCAAACAGAACCACGGCATGGAAAGACGAAGACACCACCGGATCAAGCTGACCAAGAACGTCAAGGCACTTCGCCTCGATCCGGACGGCGGCGACATCGTCGAAGCCCTCGAGACCGTCGACGTCTCCCGCAGCGGCCTGGGAGTGCTCTGCCAACGCAGCTTCTACCCAGGCCAACGCATGGTCCTGCAAATGCCCCGCGCCAATGCCGACGGCATGCGGAACATCTGCGCCACCGTCGTCCGCTGCAGCCGCAAAGAAGAACAGTTCCGTGTCGGCATGGAGTTCGACGGTACCAGCGTCGATACCTCCGTCGGCGTCGCCGAAGAGTTCGCAGCCGCCTGAGTCGGCCCCAGACCAGAAATTTCGCCCCTTGGCCCGGTTCGACCAAAAATCTCCCTTGAAACTGGACCTTACGATCCGTAAGGTACCGCAATACTGATCCAGAACTCGCCGGGCCCTGCCCGACGATAGTGCCCAAAACCCAGACTGGGGATTAGTGTAACGGCAGCACGACTGACTCTGGATCAGTTAGTAAAGGTTCGAATCCTTTATCCCCAGCTTAAAGCCCCGCAGGCCAACCCGCCTGCGGGGCTTTTCAATCCAAAACCCCCAAGCGCAGAGTCCCCTGACCCTGCGCTCGAACCTCCATCCAGACCGATCCCCACATCCTCG
>JBKHDI010000033.1:0-39389 GCA_046541415.1 Phycisphaerae bacterium
CCTGCCAGGCCCCCAGTCCAGCACCCCACGTCATCTCCTGCACTTCACGCCGCTGGTGCCATGCCTCCACAAGCCCCGCCCCGGGGAGGCAGCCTCCGGTCCAGGCGCTCTTCATGACTCCCCATCGCAGTCAGCCGGAATGAGGCGCGTAGTCCATATGGAATACCTGTATCCCTTGTGGCTGTTCAATTTGTTGAGTCTCTCCTCTTCAGCATTTGCCTGTTCTCGTGATTCCATTACCTTGACGACCGCTACACTGTTCTCCCAGTATTCCACGTTTACTCGCATTTCCGTGTGGAAACGCACAATGGCATAAACGTGCTGAAAACGACTGTGAGGTATTTCGGCCATACTATCTTTACTTTCCCAAACCCTTGTCCAAGAGTGATCCAGTATTCGTACCAGACCTTGGTTCGTATACATCTCCTGTCTTCCCAATCACAACATCAGCAGCACCACCAAGTCCAGCTCCAGATTTGATCTTATGCAATCTGTTGCTGGCAGTGTTCGGATTCAACCCATGGTTCTTTTGAAGATGTTTGAACGCCTGCCAAGGCACCCCTCTGGTCGAAGGTACTGGGGAACCATTGAATATGGCACACCCAGAACTCAGCATTCTTCATATTCATCTACGTAGGCACGTAGGCATAACCAGAATGCCCAGTCATCCTCACCCTCCACTTGTCTTGCTGTTTCCATTTCGCGAAAGGCCCGATCAATCCGGGTCTCCACGGTGCCATTCCATGCGGTAAACTTAACATGCCCGCCCACATCAGTTGCGTGACCAATCTCAACGCCTTCGTGTAGAAGTCGATGCAAAACCACAGCTAGGAGGTCGTTATCCTTAGGCTTGTTTGGCAACGCGTATCCCATTATCTGTCGAAGCCAGCCAAGGCTTACGAGATCGTCCTCAAGTGCAAACAGTACTTCGCGCACGGCGCTCCTGATCTCTCCAGTATGCTTAAAGTCCGGGCTCATTTGATGTGCACCTTTTGCTTTGAACCGTCAGGGTGCTTGATGTCAATCGTAGAACCACCAGTCTTTGAAGTGCTTCGAAGCCCGACACGCGTACCATCCGGCAACTGTACCATTTTCCCAGGGTATGACCCTTGGTTGACCGGCGAACCGCCTTGCGATAGGGAGTTAAACACATCTTTGAGCTCGGCTTCGCTCTTGACGGTTTTCACGTTCTTTTGCTTGCCCTTGGCAAGGCCACCAAGCTTGTTCTTTACCGCATCCGAGCACTGATTATGCACCAGCAGGCCGTTGGCGCCAACGGCGTAGCTGTGCAGGCCGGCAACTTCGAAGTTGTAGACCAGGCACCCTCACCATGCTGGCAACCTCTAGCCACCTAGAGACTCCATATAGCGACGAAACTCGGACACCGCTGTGTGAACACCATCATGGTAGTCCTCAAAGAACCCGGGAGTATTCAGTTCCGGAGGATACGCATATCGCTCTCCTTCAGAACCGACGCTATGAATCCAGCAATGGGGTTCCTGCTCATCCAGCACCTCAAACAGGTCTGGTGGATAGAGAACCGGATCCTTCTTGTCGTTCACCAGGCGATATTCATCTGCTTCTATTCCCACAACGGGATAAGTTTTTCCTGGCGTCAGGCCGCCAAGTAGCGATTCTCCCAGTTCAGTTCTTACTCGCACCAGCATGGTTCCGCCTCTATTTTGGCTTCATTTTCACTGGCCCACTTCCTGGCCGTTCGTACCAATGCCACTCTTGTCCGTTGGAATCCCAACTCTTGTATTTCTTCCAATCGCTGGCCCTGCCTCCGTATTGTTCCACAAGACCATCGACCTCCCGAATCTTTCTGCCCTTGGCGATCACCCGCTGTTTTGCACGCATCCCCTTGGTCAGGCGAGGGAGATCACAATTGCCCTGATTATGCACCAGCAGGCCGTTGGCGCCAACGGCGTAGCTGTGCAGGCCGGCAACTTCGAAGTTGTAGACCAGGCACCGGCCCGCCTTGGCCGAGACCGCCGAGATCGGGGCGGTCCGGCCCGATCGCAGCAGGACGCGGTCGCCGACACGCAGCTGACTGGCCCGCAGCCATCGGCCCGTGGATCGACCATCCTTGCCGACCTTCGCCAGACCGGCCACCTCGGGCCTTTCGTCCTGTTCGGCCACCTCGGGCACCCAGAACGGATGGCCTTCAGTAGCCTCCACTGTTGTATCACCGGCGGTGACGCTGATCAAGTCGCCTTCGTACTGTCGGACGAAGATTCGCGTCACGGCCTGGAGTTGCCATTTCCCTGTGGCCGGGTCACACGCCCAGACGCGGTCCCCGGGCTTGACCTGCTCAATGGGCTCGGGCTGCTGTTCGCAGTGTACCAGAGTCCCGGCAACAAAACAGAGATAGGAACTACGGTACTATGGGGACATCCATAAGCAAGTCGTTGTCAAGAGGTTGACGGGATGTCACCGGGCAACCAGGAGTCACTCAAACCAGGATTCTCGGTAAGGGGAAGAGCAACACTCTATGAAAATGCCATCTGGCACCTCAATTGACCACAAGGTTGGTTTGGCATCGACCCCAACATAGACGTAGTAATCATAGCCAAAGTGAACATAGCCGCCGGTTGTAGACTCCAACTTCATCCATAACACTTCGCGAAGACAGAGCCGAAACACATCACGAAATAGCGACTTCTCCAGTGTCTGGCCGTTGCACATTTCCGATCGTTCCCACACGTTTTCCAGCATCTCTCTCGATGACTCTGTTAAACATTCAGGAACCCCGGCCAGAAGCAAATCATACGGCCCGGAGACATCATTGTGTAGTTCCGAGATCCGCATGGCCTTGATGCCATATGCGGTGAGGATGCTGCACAAAGTGTGTACATACTTGTGTTCTATCTCCAGATAGTCGTTAGCAGTAAGACTCGCACCAGAGAACACCTTGCCAATGTCCGAGCAATAGGTCCAGTCATGGGCAAGGTATTCCCCGTTGTCATCTCGGAATGCAGGATTGTACTTGGTCACCCTGACCTGCATTGTCAATCACCTATCCGATTAAGATCGGAATCATACGTACCCATTCGTGTGTTCTTGTTTCTCAAACCTTCCACGGATTCTGCCATCTTCCATACTCCTCTGGCCTGCCCCCATTCTATGTACCAGCCGCTATGAGAGTCTCGGGTAATGGGTCCGCCGCTGTCAGGGCCGGAGGGAGGGGCGCAGCCCCGACCGGAGGCCCTGACAGCGACGCCGCGAACGATGCCGGGGTCCGATACCCCAGCGACGAGTGCGGCCGACGATGGTTGTACTCGTTCTTCCAGTGCGCCGCCAGGGCCTTCGCCGTCCGAAGGTCGTCGAAGATCTCCGCGTCCAGCAACTCGTCCCGAAGACGGCTGTGGAAGCTCTCGGCGTACCCGTTCTCCCACGGGCTGCCCGGTTCCACGTACAGCGTCTCGACACCCGCGGCGGCCAGGAAGTCCCGGATCGCCTTGGCGATGAACTCCGGCCCATTGTCCGACCGAATGTGGCCGGGCACTGCGCCCCAGGACAGTCCCGTCCTGTATATGAAGCTACTCGCGAAACATCGCCACAAATCAGCAAATAGATCTCGATAAAAAAATCTCGAATAAAGGAGAATTTGGCTTCTCGACAGGCCGATGGTTTCGTATAGTAAATAGAGAAGAGATTATCGATAAGAAGATATCGATACTGAAAGGATGACTTCGGACAGGTCCCGGGCCTTCGACGGTCTCCTGCCCCCCGGCCGAGGCGCTCGGGACCTTCCGATCTTTCAACGGACAACAAAAGACCGCCAGAAACATGACACCCCCCGATCCGACAGTCAACATTCCGCGACCGACGCTCCTGCGACTGCCGAGCTACCGCCGTTTCCTGCGGGGCTGGGCCGAGCAGGGCAACGAGAACGTCAGCTGCACCGACATCGCGGGCGCCTTGGGGCAGGACCCCACGCAGGTCCGCAAGGACGTGGCGGTTACCGGCATCGTCGGCAGGCCCCGGGTGGGCTACAACGTCGGCGAACTGGCGGCCGCGATCGACAGCTTCCTCGGCTGGGACAACGTGTCCGACGCGTTCCTGGTCGGGGCGGGCAACCTCGGGGCCGCCCTGATCGGCTACGAGGAGTTCAAGAATTACGGCATGAACATCGTCGCCGCGTTCGACGTCGACGTGCGGAAGATTGATTCACAAATCCAGGGCCGGCCCGTTTTCGGTTTGGATAAGCTGCCGGACCTCGCCGATAGGATGCATGTGAGAATTGGCATTATTGCCGTTCCGTCCGCGGCCGCCCAGTCGGTCGCTACGTTGATGGTCCTGGCCGGGATGCAGGCGATCTGGAACTTCGCCCCCATCCGCCTGGACGTGCCGGACGGCATTATTGTTGAAACCGTCGACCTGCGGGCATCGCTGGCCGTGCTGACAAGTAAACTGGCAGAGAAGGTCTCGCCGCCCTCTGCATGAGCCAAACCCTGCGTAAGCAATACCACCGGCTGAAACTTTGATGTAACCCTCCTGCCGAACGGCAGGACAACCATACCAACCGCCCAGCGGAGACACCCATCGTCTGCGCACAGGGAAGGGAAGAAAACCAGGAGCCAACCATGACCGACTGTCAATGCAAGTGCAACGGCGACAAGCCGGCCAACAAGCAGGCCGCGGACTTCACCGAAGTCTGCGAGATCCTCAACCGCTACAACCGCGACCCGGGCAAGCTGATCCCGATCCTCCAGCAGGTCCAGGAGGTCTACCGCTACCTGCCCAAGGAAGTGCTGACTTTCGTGGCCACCTCGCTGGGGCTTCCCCCGGCCAGGGTGTACGGCGTGGCGACGTTTTATGCCCACTTCTCCCTGGAGCCCAAGGGCAAGCACGTGGTCAAGCTCTGCAACGGCACGGCCTGCAACGTACGCGGCTCGATTCCCGTGCTCGAGGCCATCCGCGAGCGGCTGGGCGTGACCGAAGAAAAGCCCACCACCGAAGACATGCTCTTTACCGTCGAGACCGTCAGCTGCCTGGGTGCCTGCGGCCTGGCTCCGGTGGTGGTCATCGACGAAGACGTCCACGGCCAGGTGACCCCCGAGGGGGCCGTGGAACTGATTGAAACCATGCTCAACGACGAGACCGGAAAGGACGCATAACCATGACCGAGACGCTTCTGGACCTGGACAAACTCGCGGCCGACTACGCTGCCGCCGCCCAGGCCGTCACCCGACGCATCGTCGTCTGTGCCGGTACGGGCTGCATGGCCAACGGCTCGCTGAAGGTCGTCGACGCCCTGGTCGAGGCCATTGACGCCGCCGGGCTCGATGTAGTAACCGAATTGATCCCCTGCAACGAGCGACAGGGGGGCACGAACGAAGTCACGCACGTATCCAAGTCGGGCTGTCAGGGCTTCTGCCAGATGGGCCCGCTGGTGACGATCGAGCCGGACGGCATCCAGTACACGCGGGTCAGGCCCGCCGATGCAGCCGAGATCGTCCAGACCACCCTGACCGAGGGCAAGCTGGTCGAGCGGCTTCTGTACACCGACCCGCGGACGGGCGAGGTCTGCAGAGGTCCGGCCGATACGCCGTTCTACAACCGCCAGAAGCGCACCGTCCTGAAAGCCTGCGGCATGCTGGACCCCGGCGATGTTCGGGAATACGTCCACGCCGGCGGGTACAAAGCCGCCCGGAAGGCCTGGACGGAGATGACGGCCGAAGAGGTCTGCCAGGCGATCATCGCCTCGGGCCTGCGAGGCCGGGGCGGCGGCGGATTCCCCACCGGCAGAAAGTGGGACATTACCCGCATCCAGCCGGGCGGCAAGAAGTACGTCATCTGCAACGGTGACGAAGGCGACCCGGGCGCGTTCATGGACCGCAGCGTGATGGAAGGCAACCCGCACGGGTTGCTGGAAGGCATGATGATTGCTGCCCAGGCCGTCGGGGCCGACGAAGCGTACGTTTACGTCCGGATGGAATACCCCGTGGCGGTCAAGCGTCTGCGGGCTGCGGTCGAGGCAGCCGAGGCCATCGGCGTGCTGGGCGAGAACATCTTCGGTACAGGTCGGGATCTGCGGATCCACGTGATGGAAGGTGCGGGCGCTTTCGTCTGCGGTGAGGAGACCGCGCTGATCGCCTCGATCGAGGGCCGTCGCGGCATGCCCATGCCCAAGCCCCCGTTCCCCGCCCAGAGCGGTTTGTGGGGCAAACCCACGGTGATCAACAACGTAGAGACACTGGCTTCTGTGCCGCTGATCCTTGCAGGCGGGCCCGACGCCTACCGCAAGATCGGTACCGAGACCAGCCCGGGTACCAAGACCTTCGCCCTGACCGGCCACGTGGCCAATACGGGCCTGATCGAAGTGCCTTTCGGGACCACGCTGGACGAGATCGTCAACGTCATCGGCGGCGGGGTGACCGACAAGACCGGGCAGGTCACCGGCGAACCGTTCAAAGCCGTCCAGATCGGCGGGCCTTCCGGCGGCTGTCTGACAGAAGAACACCTGCACCTGCCGCTGGACTTCGACTCGCTCCGCGCCGTCGGCGCGATGGTCGGCTCGGGCGGGCTGGTGGTGATGAACCAGTCGACCTGCATGGTGAAAGTCGCGCACTTTTTCATGCAGTTCACCCAGCACGAGAGCTGCGGCAAATGCGTGCTCTGCCGTGAAGGGACCAAGCAGATGCTGGCCCTGCTGGAAGAGATCATGGAAGGCGAGGCGACCGATGAGACGCTGGTGCTGCTGGAGAAGCTGGCCGATGCGGTCGGCAAGGGCAGCCTGTGCGGGTTGGGCAAAACGGCGCCGAACCCCGTGCTGAGCACCATGACGCAGTTCAAGGATGAGTACCTGGCCCACGTACACGACAAGCGCTGTCCGGCCGGGGCGTGCAAGGCCCTGGCCATGCCCGAGATCGACGCCGAACTGTGCAAGGGCTGCACGCTGTGCAAACGCAAGTGCCCGGTCGACGCGATCACCGGCGAGCTCAAACAGCCGCACGTGATCGACGAAGGCAAGTGCATCAAGTGCGGCGCCTGCGTGGCCGCCTGCAAATTCAACGCCGTGAAAGGGATGTGAGTAACATGATCGCCAAGAAAACCGTAACCGTAAACGGCCGCGAAGTACCCATCCAGGGCGAGCGGAACCTGCTGGAGCTGATCCGGGCGGCGGGCATTGAAGTGCCCACCTTCTGCTACCACAGTGAACTGAGCATCTACGGCGCTTGCCGCCTGTGCCTGGTCGACGTGGAAGGGCGAGGCATCCAGTCCAGCTGCTCGATTACCCCGGAAGACGGCATGGTGATTCGCACGCACACGCCCGAGATCCGCGAGATGCGCAAACTGACGCTGGAGCTGCTGCTGGCCGACGGCCACCAGAACTGCACCGCCTGTCCGAAAAACGGCAGCTGTCAGCTGCAGGACCTGGCCCGTCAGCTGGGCGTCCGGCAGGTGCGTTTCAAGCCGACCCGCAAGGAGTTGGCCGTCGACGACAGCTGCGGTGCGTTGGTTCGTGACCCGAACAAGTGCGTGCTCTGTGGCGACTGCGTCCGCTTCTGCCACGAGGTTCAGGATATCGGCGCGATCGACTTCGCCCACCGCGGCGCGCAGGCCACGGTCTGCCCGGCCCACAACGAGACGCTGGACAAGGTCGAGTGCGTACACTGCGGTCAGTGCGCCCGCGTCTGCCCGACCGGCGCGATCACCCCGGCCAACCAGATCGACCAGGTCTGGGGCCAAGTGGATGACGAAGAGGCCTTCGTGGTCGTGCAGATCGCCCCGGCGGTCCGCGTGGCCCTGGGCGAGCACTTCGGCCTCGAACCCGGTGCGGCCACGACAGGCCAGATGGTCGCCGCCCTGAAGGCCATGGGCTTCAACCGCGTGTTCGACACCTCCTTCGCCGCCGATCTGACGGTGATCGAAGAGGCCGAGGAGTTCATCCGGCGCAAGACGGCCGGCGAAGACCTGCCGTTGATGACCAGCTGCTGCCCGGCCTGGGTGCGCTTCGCCGAGCAGTACTACCCGGACCAGCTGAACCACCTGAGCACCTGCCGCAGCCCGCAGCAGATGTTCGGTGTCCTGGCCCGGAAGTTGCTGCCGGAGGCGTATGGCATTAAACCGGAGAAGCTCAAGATCGTCAGCATCATGCCCTGCACCGCCAAGAAGACCGAGGCGGGGCTGGAGAAGTTCCGCACCGAGGTCGGCCCGGATGTCGACTACGTCCTGACCACCCAGGAACTCGGACGGATGATCGAACAGGCCGGCGTGCAGTTCAATCAACTCACGCCGGAAAGCATGGACCTGCCGATGGGCTTTAAGACCGGGGCTGGCGTAATCTTCGGCAACTCCGGCGGCGTCAGCGAGGCCGTGCTGCGATACGCAGCCGAGAAGCTCACGGGCGTCAAGCTCCAGGCCGTCCAGTTCTCCGCCGTCCGCGGCGAAGGGGGCCTGCGTGAGGCGAAGGTCAAGCTGGGCGATACCGAACTGAAGCTTGCGGTTGTCCACGGCCTGCGCGTGGCCAAGCAGCTGATGGAGAAGATCGCCGCCGGAACCTGCGACTACGACCTGATCGAAGTGATGAGCTGCCCCAACGGCTGCATTGGCGGGGCGGGTCAGCCGGTCAGCAAGGATCGCCAGGCCAACAAGCGCCGGGCAGAGGGCCTGTACGGCGCCGACCAGACGCTCCAGCTGCACAAGGCCCAGGAGAATCCATACATCCAGGACCTCTACGCCGACATGCTCGGCGAGCCCGGAACAGGCCAGGCGCACCACCTGTTGCATACCGGCTACCAGAGCCGCAAACGCGTCCAGGACGCACCGATTGAACTGACCGGCCCGAAGACGGCCGAGACGGCCCTGGAAGTCAGCGTCTGCGTGGGGACCGGTTGTTACGTCCGCGGGGCCCAGACCCTGCTGAATACCCTGATCCGCCGGGTCGAAGAGATGGGCCTGGAACACGACGTGGCCATCCGGGCTGCCTTCTGCACCGAGGCCTGCGACAAGGGTCCCAACGTCCGCGTCGGAGATAACCAGCTGACCGCTGCGACGGTCGAGACCAGCCTCGAAGCGATCCAGCAGCAGCTGGCGGGTCAGACGAAGTAAGAGAATCCATCCCACCGGCCGGGAGATGAAACCATGAAACCCACCGCCCCCGACAACCAGGTCGTCAGCACGTGTAAGGCTCAGTGTCGCGATTGCTATCGCTGCCTGCGGTCCTGCCCGGTCAAGGCGATCCGCATGCACGGCGGGCAGGCGGAGGTCGTCGAGGAAATGTGCATCGCCTGCGGAACGTGCATCCGCCACTGCCCCCAGGATGCCAAGACCTACCGGCGGGACCTGGAGAGAGTCAAGGCGATGCTGGCCGAGGGCCATCAGCTCACGGCCAGCATCGCCCCGAGCTTCGTCGCAGCCCTTCCCGGTTGGAAGGCCCGACGCCTGGGCAGCGCTCTGCGCAAGCTGGGCTTTGCCCGGGTCGCAGAGACCGCCGTGGCGGCCTGGCACGTCGCACAGGCAACAGCAAAGCACATCCGGCAGAACCCGGAGAACAACTGGATCACCTCGGCCTGCCCGGCTGCGGTGGAATACATAGAAAGGTATGCCCCTGAACTGGTCGACGCGATCGTCCCCGTCGCCAGCCCCATGGTTGCCCACGCACGGATGCTCAAAGACGAGTGGCCGGAAACGAAGGTCGTGTTCTTCGGACCTTGCGTGGCCAAGAAGGCAGAGGCCGACCGGGCCGAACATGCGGGCCTGGTCGACGCCGTCCTGACCTTCGAGGAACTGGCCGACTGGCTGGGCGAGGAGAAGATCGACCTGCGCCGCCTGGAAGAGAGCCGCTTCGATCAGACGCCCGGCCCGGAGGCGAGACTGTTCCCGCTGGAAGGCGGCTCGCTGCGTACGGCCGGAATCGTCGCCGACCTGACCGATGGCCAAGTCATCGCCGCAGGCGGGATCGACGAGATCCGCGATGCGCTGGACCTGGCCGGGCAGGGACAGACCGGACTGGTCATCGAGCCGCTGTTCTGCAGCCAGGGCTGCATCAACGGCCCGGCGATGGACAGCCAGGCCCCGACAGTCTTTCATCGTAAACGCGAGTTGACCGGCTATGCCAAAGACACCGCCATCGACGAGTCCGTCGAATTGGACGAGACGAAGACGGCCGGGACCTTCCAGCCCCATCGCGTCCGGACCGAGCAAGTCAGCGAAGACCAGATCCGCAACGAACTGGAACGCACGGGCAAGGCGGCCCCCGAAGAGCAACTCGACTGCGGTGCGTGCGGGTATGGCAGCTGTCGGGAAAAGGCTGTCGCCGTCCTGCTGGGCATGGCCGAGCCGGAAATGTGCCTGCCCTACATGCGACGCCTGGCCGAGCAGCGGACCGACCGGATCATCGAGACCAGCCCCAACGGGATCGTGATCCTCGACGGGCATCTGAACATCCTGTCGATGAACCCGGCCTTTCGCAAGATGTTCCAGTGCACCGACGCGCTGCTGGGCAAACGCATCAGCCGCCTGATGGACCCGGAGGGCTTCGAGAAGCTCGCAGCCGGGGCGACAGAGCGGCTGGAGATGCCAGGCCGCCACGAACGGTACGGCCTGCTCTGCCACCAGATCCTCTATCGCCTTGGCGAGGAGGACCAGTACGTGGGCATCTTCGTGAACATCACCCGCAGCCAGGCCGACAAGGACAAGCTCCACCAGCTCCGGGCCCAGACCGTTTTCCAGGCCCAGCAGTTGCTGGACCACCAGCTGGAGATGGCCCAGCAGATGGCGCGCCTGCTTGGCGAGGGCACGGCCAAGGGCGAGGGCCTGGTTGACAAGCTCATGGAACTGGCCGATGAGACCGCCACCGCCGAGGCCGAGCAGAACCAACCGGCCGGGGCGGCCGGGCGAACCAAGGCCACCGGGCGGAGAAAGAACTGGTTATGGGATACCTCCACCTAGACACCACGATCTGCCAGAACGCCAAGAAACCCGGGCGCCCCTGCGGCGACCTGGTCCGCGTGATCCGCACGGCAGAGGCGACCACGATGATCAGCTGCGACGGGATCGGCAGCGGGACCGCTGCGCACCTGGCCGCCCAGATGACCACGGCCCGACTGGCTGAGCAATTGGCTGCGGGAATCCCGCTGCGACGCGCGTTCGCGGCTGTCGTTCGCGGCATGGAACGCCTCCGCCAGCGCGAAGACGTGTATCCGTATGCAGTCTGCAATGTCGCACGGATCGGGCCGGAAGGCACGGCTGCCGTGCTGAACTACGAAGCCCCGCGCGGGATTCTGATCAGCGGGCGAACCGGCCGGCTGCTGCGTCATCGACCGATCGACGCGCCACTTGCGTCCGAGGCCGAATGCGTGATGGCCCCCGGCGATGCTCTGCTGCTGGTCAGCGACGGGGTCACCCAGGCGGGTCTGGGCAACGGCCTGGCCAATGGCTGGTCCGAGAAGGGCCTGCTGGAATACGTCAACCGCTGCCTGGCCGGCGGGGCCGAACTGGACAATCTGGCCGGTACGGTGCACAAACACGCGCTGGGCCTGTGGGGTCCGGCGGCTGGGGATGACTGCACCGTCCTGCTGGCCCGAGCCCGCAAGGGTGTGGTGGTCAACCTGTTGACCGGCCCGCCTTCAGCCAAGGGCAAGGACCGCGCCGTGGCCCGGGATTTCCTGGTCGCCGATGGACAGCACATCGTCTGCGGCGCGACCACGGCCGAGATCGTCGCCCGCCAGGCCGGCCAACCCGTGCAGATCGAGCAGAACCCCACCTCGCTGATGGCCCCGCCGAAATACGAGATTCAGGGCGTCGACCTGGTCACCGAAGGGGCGGTGACGCTCAACCAGGCCTACAACATCCTCGATGCCGATCCGGGCACGTATGAGGAAATCTCCGGGGTCACCGACCTGTGCGACATGCTCCGGATCGCCGACCGGGTCAACCTGACCGTCGGGGCCGCCCGCAACCCGGCCAACACCTCGATCCGCTTCCGCCAGCAGGGCATCATACAGAGGCAGCAGATCGCGAACCTGCTGGCCGAGAAGCTCCAGCAGATGGGCAAGCTCGTCGTCCTGCGAACCGTCTGACCTGCTGGGCCTGTCCGGATGCCGATTCAGGGTATGTTCTTTTGCCGCAGGAGCGATACACTGTTTGGGCCGACGGGGCTGGCAGAGAAGAAACGGAGAGCAGGCGATATGATGCAGGACTGGTTCAAGCAGGCCAAGCTGGGCATATTCATTCACTGGGGCATTTACGCGGTCAAGGGCGTGCCGGAGAGCTGGTCGTGGTTTCGAGGCCAGCTGAGCAAGGAGGAGTACTTCGCCCAGGCAGACGGCTTTACCGCGCGGAAGTACAACCCGCAGGCCTGGGCCGAGCTGTTCAGGGCGGCCGGGGCGAACTACGCCGTGCTGACCGCCAAGCACCATGACGGCTTTGCCCTGTGGGATACGCAGGTCGATGACCTCTCGTCGGTCCAGGCCAGCCCGGCCGGGCGGGACCTGATCGGCCCGTACTGCAAAGCCCTGCGCGATCACGGCTTGCACGTGGGGATCTACTTCAGCCACCTGGATTGGCACCACCCGGATTACGCTTCGGTCCGCCCGCACGACCGGGACCTCGGCGATCCGGCCGAGTTGAACCCGATCGGCTATGCTACCGGCGCCGAAGACCCCGAGGCATGGCAGCGGTTCCTGGAGTTCCATCGCGCCCAGCTCAAGGAGCTTTGCGTCCAGTACAAGCCGGAGCTGCTCTGGTTCGACGGCGACTGGGAACGCGACGACGAGCAGTGGCGCATGGGCGAATTGCGGGATCTGCTGCATGAATGGTCGCCCGGCGTGATCCTCAACTCCCGCATGCGAGGCCACGGCGACTACGCCACCCCCGAGCAGGGCCAGCCCATCGTTGCTCCCGAGGGCGTCTGGGAGTTCTGCATGACCGTCAACGATTCCTGGGGCTACCAGGTCGGCGACAACAACTGGAAGTCCACTGCCATGCTGGTGCGGATCTTCAGCGAGATCATCGGAATGGGGGGCAACCTCCTGCTGGACGTCGGGCCGATGGCCGATGGGTCGTTCCAGCCCGAGGCGATCGAACGCCTGGAGGGCCTGGGAGACTGGATCCAGCCTCGGGCCGAGGCGATTTACCCGACTACCGCCGGCCTGCCGTGCGGCCACTTCTACGGGCCCACGACACTCTCTGCCGACCGAAAAACGCTCTACCTCTTCCAGTTCGACAGGCCTGTCGAATCGGTCAGCCTCAAGGGCATCCGCAATGAGATCAAATCGATCCGCAAGCTCGGCCCGCGACAGAAGGAACTGACGTTCCGGAAGATCGGCGGGGCCGGCTGGATGAACATCCCCGGGACCGTCTGGATCGACCTGCCCGGTGACCTGTGCGACGAGAACTGCACGGTCCTGCGCGTCGAACTGGAGGGGGAACTGGACCTCTGGCGCGACAAGGGCCAGGCCATCGAGTCGAACTGAGCGCAGAAACCCCCGGATTCGCGGAACGCACGGGCCGGCTGAGCGACCAAGAAAGTTGCGTACGTGGTTCGGCGAATACCTGGCACTGGAGTGCTCCGATGACATATGAATCGGTCCGCGACATGCGGGCCCGCCTGGCGTGGATTTTGCTGGCCTGTCTGACTTTGACTGTCGTGGCCTCGGGCCAGACGGTCGAGTCCGAGGCCCGGGTTTACAAGGAACTGGTCGTCAAGCTGGCCGGTGAGGAGTTTGCCGGCCGGGGAACCGGCAGCGAAGGCGAAGACAAGGCCCGCGACTGGCTTGCAGAGCAGTACGCCGCAGCCGGACTGAATCCCGCTCGGGGCAAGTCATACATCCAGCCGTTCGACCTGAAGGCCGGGGCAAAGATCGTCGATCAGCAGCTGCGGTATCGCATCGGGCAGGGCAAGTGGATTTCGCTGGCAGCGGGCAAGGACTTCGCGGCGATGCAGCTTTCGGCGGCCGGCTCCTTCTCGGCCGAGCCTGTCTTCGGCGGGTACGGTATCGCGGACAGAAAGAGGGGTTTCGACAGCTTCGGTCAGGCCGATAAGAAGATCGATCGCGTGCTGGTCGTATTCCGCTACGAGCCCCACGACGACAAAGGCGTCAGCCTCTGGTCGCAGCGTCCGGGCGGCTGGACGCGGCAGTCCTACTTGCAGACCAAGGTCAGCCAGGCCGAGGAGGTCGGTGCCAAGGCCCTGCTTGTGGTCAATCCCCCTGCCCATGCCGATGCAGATTTTCTCGGTGCTTCCGTGGGCAGATCCGGCGGGAAGATGCCCGTCTATCACCTCTCACTCGATGCATTCTCGGATATGCTCACCGCTGCGGGCATGGGGGCTGAGAAGAAACTCGCCGAACTGAAAAGCTCTGCCGACAAGGCCTCCGGGCTTATCGAACTGCCCGGGCTGACACTGGCCGGAGAGGTCGAACTCGAGCCCCGGGTGCTCCAGGCAGACAACGTCGTGGCCGTCCTGGGCGGCGCGGGCAACCTGGCCGGGGAAGTCATCGTCCTCGGCGCCCACTACGACCATCTCGGGCGAAGGGGCGAAAGCTACATGCCCGGAGCCGACGACAACGCATCGGGCACTGCGGCGGTGGTCCTGCTGGCCCGACGCCTGGTCAAGGCCTGGGCCGGCGACCAGACGCCCCGACGCACGGTGCTGTTCGTGAACTTCTCCGGCGAGGAACTGGGCCTGCATGGCTCGCGGTATTTCCTCAAGCACCTCGACCAGGTGGGGCTGAAGAAGGAGCAGATTACCGCGATGGTGAACTTCGACATGGTCGGGCGAAGCCGCTCCGGGAAGTTGAGCGTCAGTGGTGTCGGCTCGGCCGAAGCGTGGGCATCGCTGATCGACCAGGCAGCGGGAGGCACGGATTTGAAGGTGACGCAGGTTCCGGGGACCTGGCCCAGCAGCGATCAGTACTCGTTCCATCGCGAGGGCATCCCGTCGCTCTTCTTCAACACGGGCATGCATGGCGATCTGCACAAGCCCACCGACACCGCCGAGAAGATCAAATCGGTCCCGGCCGTCCAGGTTGTCCGCCTGGCCGAAAACCTCACCCGGGCTCTGGCGACGCGGCCGGAGAGGTTGACGTTCGTCGAGGCGAAGGCTGACAAGGGCGGGTACCTGGGTGTCGGGCTGGAGTCGACTGCAGACGGCAAGGCGATTCGACTCACGCACGTCGTTCCGGAATCCCCCGCCGACAAGGGCGGGCTGGTCGCCGGCGATCTGATCACCGCTGCAGGGCGGACCTCGATCGATTCAGCAGCATCTCTCGTGAAGCATCTGCGGTCCCGCAAACCGGGCGACCGTGTCAAGTTGACGGTTCAACGCGACGGCCAGACGCGCGAGATCGAGGTCACCCTCGGCAAGAGGTAGGTGGGGCATCAGTGCGAGGAGGGCCCGTTGGGCTCGATCGCGTCGCCGGTGAAGACTTCTTTGTTGGCCGACTGGCAGCAGGAGTCTTCGTCCCGGCCGCAGGAGGCCCTGGGCTTCATCTCGGGCGTCTGGCAGGCCCCCGTGCCGCACTTGCAGTCCGAGTCGGCCTTGGCGTGTTTGGTGAATTGCCGGGAGACGATCAGCAGCCCGACCAGCACGATTGCGAAAACGATTCCGTATTCCCACCACATATCTCAAAGCCTTTCGGTGAAGGTTGCGGTTGCGGACGATCTTACCAGACCAGCCGGCCGACCTGATATACCAGTGTAGTCACGATGAACGCAATTACCGTCAGTCCGCCCCACTGCAGCAGGGCCCACTTCCAGCTGCCGGCCTCGCGCCAGGTCACTGCCACCGTGCCGATACAGGGCGTGGCGATCAGGCAGAAGAGCATCGCGCAGAACCCGATCAGCGGCGTGTAGTTGGTCTTCAGTTGGGCCTGGAGCGACTCGGACTGATCGTCCGCCTCGCCTGCGGCAAAGACGATGCCCATCTGCGAGACGAAGACTTCCTTGGCGGCGAATGCGCCGACCAGGGCCGTGCCGATCCGCCAGTCGAAGCCCATAAGCTCCAAGCCCGGCTCCATCGCGCGGCCCAGCCTGCCGGAGAGACTGTGGGCCAGTTGTCGGGCCTTGAGACGGTTCTCGATCTCCTGAAGTCTCTGGTCCAGCGGGTCGGCGAAGTCGTCCAGCCAGGCTGTGGCGACCGGGTAGAGTTCGGTGTGCTCGCGCCGGACCCGGTCGAGCCGGCTCTCGGCGGCCCCGACAAGCAGGGCGTGCTCGGGCGAAGCTTCTTCCAGTTCGTCTTCTTCGATCGCCGCGGCCAGGTCCTGGCGGATGGTTTGGATCTGCTGGACAGCTTCGATCAGTCGCCCGAGTCGTCCATCGCCATCCGCGGCCAGTTCGTTGATGCGGGCCTGGTAGGCCTGCTGGGCCTGGGCGAATCCCGGCTCGTCGGGCCAGTATGCTTCCTGCTTGATTTCCATCTGCAGTTGGGCCTGTGCGGCCTGGCGGAGCGTCTCGGGCGGGATCTGCGCCTCGGCGGCCAACTGGTCCAACTGGGCGATTGCTGCTGTGCGTACCTGCTGCATCTGGTCCATCGCTTCTTCGCGGCCGGCGTCGGTGCGCGGAAACGCCGACATCGCCCAGAGAACGATCGAGGCGCCGAGGATCATCGTGCCTGCTTTGCAGACGTACATCCATGCCCGCTGCCACGTGTGGCGGACCAGGGCCGTTGCCGTCGGCATGCGGTAGGGGGGCAGTTCCATGACAAACGGTGTGGACTCACCTGACAGGATCGTCCGACGCAGCAGGCGGGCGCAGACGACGGCCAGGGCAATGCCCACAAAGTAGATCAACCAGAGCATCGGGCCCCGCCAGGCCAGCGGGAAAAATGCCGGGATAAACAGGGCGTAAATCGGCAGCCTCGCCCCGCAACTCATCAGCGGAAGGACCATCATCGTCGTCAGTCGATCCCGCTTTGTCTCGAGCGTCCGCGTAGCCAGGATGGCCGGGACCGTGCAGCCGAAGCCGACCAGCATGGGGATGAAACTTTTGCCGTGCAGCCCGATCCGGTGCATCAGCCCGTCCATCAAGTACGCTGCCCGGGCCATGTACCCCGTGCCCTCCAGCAGCGCGATCGCCATAAACAGCAGCAGGATGTTCGGCAGGAAGACCAGCACGCCACCGACCCCGCCGATGATGCCGTCGACCAGGAGGCTCTTGAGGATGCTGTCCGACCCTCGCGGCCAGAGCATCGCCGTCTGCAGCCCCAGCCACTCGAAGCCGTTTTCCAGCCAGCCCATCGGGATCTGCCCGACCGTGAAGGTCAACTGGAACGTCAGGTACATCATCGCCGCGAAGATCGGCAGGCCCCAGATCCGGTGGGTCAGGATCGCGTCGATCTGGTCGGACCGCTCGTGGCGGGCCTCGACCGTCTGCGTGACCGACTCGGTGCATGCCCCGGAGATAAACCCGTACCGCAGGTCGGCCAGGATGATCTCCGCCCGATCGCCGAACAGCTTGAGGATCTCGTGGCGGGCCCTGTCGGCCTGGTCCAGCAGCGATTCGATCTCGTCACCGATCAGCCCGCGCAGGCGGCGGATCGTCTCGGCGTCGGCCTCCAGGAGCTTGACGGCGAACCAACGGGCGTGCGAGCCGAGGCCATGCTTCTCGGTCAGCTCGGCCTGGAGTCGCTGCAGCAGCGGCTCGACGTCGCTCCCGTAGTCGCAGCGCCGCTGCTTGCCGACCGCGTCGGAGGCGAAACGTGCGGTAAACTCCGCCGTCTCCAGCAGCTTTTCGATCCCTTGTCCTTTGTGGGCGACGGTGGAGACGATCGGAACGCCAAGCAGGTCCGAAAGCTTCTTCGCGTCGATCTGCGTGCCACGTGCCTCGGCCACGTCGGCCATGTTCATCGCCAGCACGATCGGCACGCCCATTTCCAACAGCTGGGTCGCCAGGTAGAGGTTCCGTTCGAGGTTGCCCGCGTCGATCACGTCGATGACCACGTCGGGCTTCTCGTTGAACAGGAAGTTCCGCGCGACGATTTCCTCGGCCGAGTAGGCCGTCAGGCTGTAGGTGCCCGGCAGGTCGAAGACGGCCATCTCGGCGTTGCGCGTCCGGGCCTGCCCGGAGACGATATCTACGGTCACCCCCGCGTAGTTGCCCACCTTCTGCTTCTCGCCGGTCAGGCTGTTGAACAGGGTCGTTTTGCCGGAGTTGGGATTGCCCGCCAGGGCCAGGCGAAGGGCTGAAACATCAGCGGGCTTCTCAGACGGTTCTCCAGGGGAGGCCTGTCGGGACTGGTAGCTTGCGTCGGGGGTTTCGGACATGGGCATTGCGGTGGCAGGTTGCCTCACCGCGCGGAAGGCACGGCGAGCAGGAGTGTTCACGTTGGTGAACATTGTACTGCCTGGGGAACTGTTGGCCAATGCCGCAGTTGGCCGAAAGGCAAAAAAACGTGCCCCGGGTACCACAAGTTCAGCAACATCGACACAAATGCCTTGCGGCCCATCGCATGGGCAAAGCTGGCTGAGCAACTCGTTGAGGAATGCGTTTCCCAACAAACTGCAGCCCGATCGACCCGGGCGGGTTTTGCCCGCAGCATGTACATATCGTAGAGTGCAAGTGGGAAAGCAGATCCGTGCTACAGCCGGGCCGTCCGGCTGGTGCGGAACGAGCTTCCACTGAGGATCGGAGAATGTCTATCCACTTGAACCCCGATGTAATGTCCATGCTGGCGGTTCGGGGCACAGACAGAACGCACCAGCACATGCTGACTCTATCGAATCAGCCGAAGGAGTCCCCCCTTCACAGCCCGGACGAATCGTTCGTGCAGAATTCCGCGCGGATCGGAGGGTCGGGCTTTGCCGCCGCGGTCCGCCGGAGCAACCAGGATATCGCCACGGTCGAACAGGCTGATGCCAACCTCGCCGAGGTCCAGGATCTGCTGGTCAAGATGGAGCAACTGGCCCGGAAGGTCCAGTCCGGCCAGGTCGAGGGCCAACTGCCCGAGATGCCCGAAGACCCCGAGGCCTATCAGCAGGTGATGGATGAACTGGCAGCGGCCGTGCCGGTTGAACCGCCCGTCGCAGCCGAATCGGATGGCACGTCGCAGGAGGCGACCATCGACCAGGTCAGCGAAGAGAACGACGCGGTCTACGAGTCGCTCTCGAGCGAGAAGCCTTCGATCGGTATGGTTGCCAAGGACTTCGCCACCATGGCCGACAAGATCAAGGGCCTGCTGGAGGAGACCCTCGCCGCCGACCGCGACCTGCTTCGCGACCAGGTCCACACCGGTGTGGAGGAAGTCTACTCTTCACTGGACCAGGCGCGGTTGAGCAACGTCATCGGCGGAACGATCGACAATCTCGACCACTCCCAGACGGGCGTTCTCGAGGCCCGCAAGCAGCTCGATGCCACCCGGCGGATCGCCGAGCACCAGGCCCTGACGATGACCGAACAGGTCCAGGCCGAGAGCACAACCCCGCTGAGCGTGCCCGACAACGTCACCGACGCCGAAAACCTGGCTGAGAAGGTCAGGAACTTCTTCCAGACCGACAAGGGCGAGGCCTTCCTGGCCGCCCAGGCAAACCCGGGTCCCCGCATGGCCGCCGACCTACTGGCCAACATGTTTACCTGATCCCCGCAGCGCGGGCCCGTTGGGCCTGCCGACGTGAAAGTGTGTCAGACCGCCCCGTGGCCCGTTTTGGTCGCGGGGCTGTCTTTTACGGTGAGGCTACCCGCAGACGGGCCACCAGCGGCCGTTGTGTCGATGCAATCGTACCGGAATGTCATAGAGTTCAGAGAGCATCGAATCGGTCAGCACCCCTCGGGTCGGACCCGCTGCGAGGATGCGTCCGTCGCGAAGGGCCAGGCAGTTCTGCATGCAGGGCAGGATCTGCTCAATGTGGTGGGTTACGTAGATCAGTCCCGGCGCGTCGTCCTGTTCGGCCAGGTTAGCCAGGTCCCGCAGGAGGTGCTCCCGGGCGGCCGGGTCCAGACCCGCGCAGGGTTCGTCCAGGATCAGCAGCAGCGGCAGGGCCATCAGCGCCCGGGCGATGAGCACCTTCTGCGTCTCGCCCTGGCTGAGCGTGCCGAACGTCCGCCCGGCGAGGTGTTCGATCTTCAACTGCTGCATCCGCCGATCGGCCTGGGCCCACAGCTCGGCCTGCGGTTCGTCGAACGGGGGCGGCCAGAGGCCCATCTGCCCGAAGCGCCCGGAGACGACGGTTCGCCCGACGTGCTCGCCGGCGGGGATGCGCCGGGCGACCTCTGCTGTGACCCACCCGATGCTCCTGCGCAGTAGGCGCAGATCCAGTAGTTTCTTGCCGTTGCGCAGCACGGTCCCGCCGGCGTTGGGCCAGAGGAATCCGCACGCGATGCGCAGCAGCGTCGTCTTGCCGGCCCCGTTGGCTCCCAGGATCGCCCAGTTCTGTCCCGGTTGGATCTGCCAGGAGATGTCATCGAGGATCGCCCGCTGCTCGAGGCGATAGCCTACGTGCTGCATCTCCACGATCGCCGGCGGGTCGGATTGGCTGTCGTTGCGGGTCAAAGTGGGGGCTCCTATACTGTAATAAGACTCTACCTGCAGTTGTCCATCGAAGCAAACCCAGCGGCGCCAGCCTCGGAGAACCATGCGATACATCCCTGATTTCTACAAGCCCTCCCTGGCCCTGCTGACGGACCTGTACCAGTTGACGATGGCCCAGGGATACTGGAAACAGGGCGTCGATGCGCAGAAGGAAGCGTCGTTTGCCCTGACGTTCCGGAAGATCCCCTTCGAAGGCGGCTATGCAGTCACCTGCGGACAATCGCTGGCGTGGCAGTTCGTCGAGCAGTTGAGCTTCGACAATTCGGACCTGGAGTACCTGTCGTCCCTGGAGGGCAATGACGGCAAGGCGCTGTTCGAGAGGGAGTTTATCAAGCTGCTTTCCGGGCTGGAGCTTTCGGTCGACATCTGTGCCATGCCGGAAGGCACGGTTGCCTTTGCTCACGAGCCGATCGTCCGTGTGACCGGCCCGATCCTGCAATGTCAGCTGCTGGAGACGCCGCTGCTGAACATGATCAACTTCCAGACGCTGCTGGCGACCAAGGCGGCGCGGGTGGCCTGGGCGGCCGGTCAGTCGCCCGTGCTGGAGTTCGGCCTGCGTCGGGCCCAGGGCATCGATGGGGGAATCTCCGCCAGCCGGGCCAGCTATGTCGGTGGCTGCGCGGGTACGAGCAATGTGCTGGCCGGCAAATTGTTCGACATCCCCATCAAGGGCACGCACGCCCACAGCTGGGTGATGAGCTTCGACAGCGAGATCGAGTCGTTCGAAGCCTACGCCCAGGCCATGCCCAATAACTGCGTCTTCCTCGTCGATACCTACGACAGCCTGGAAGGCACGCAGCGGGCGGTGCAGGTCGCCCGGGATCTGCGGGAGAAAGGTCACGAGATGGTCGGCATCCGTCTGGACAGCGGCGATTTGGCCTACCTGTCCATCGAGGCGCGGAAGATCCTCGACACCGGCGGCTTCGAGGAGGCCAAGATCGTCGCCTCCGGAGACCTCGATGAGTACCTCATCCGCAGCCTGATCGACCAGGGCGCGAAGATCGACGTGTATGGCGTGGGGACCAAGCTGGCCACGGCGTACGATCAGCCTGCTTTGGGCGGGGTGTACAAGCTCGCGGCCGTCCGGGGCGACGCGAACCAGCCGTGGCAGCGGAAGGTCAAGCTCTCCGAACAGCGGGCCAAGATGACCAATCCGGGCCTGATGCAGGTCCGGCGGTTCAGCAGGCCCGGACAGGGCGAGTACCTGGCCGACGCGATCTACGACAGCCAGCTCGACCTGCCGACCGACCAGGTGGTTATCGTCGACCCCCTCGACGAGACGCGGCGGAAGGTCGTCGGTCCCGGGGCGAGAGGGGAAGACCTGCTGATCCCGGTCTTCCAGGCAGGACGGGCCGTCGCGGAACTGGACGATGACGTTCAGGCGGCCAGAGACCGCGCCCGCCGACAGCTGGACCGCTTCCACGAGACGATCAAACGATTCGAGAACCCCCACCAGTATCCGGTCGGGCTGGAACAGCAACTTTACCAATGCAAGACGCGGTTGATCTTCGAGGCCCGGGGCCTGGGAGACACCGAAGAAAAGAGCGACTGAGATGGATGCCTTGCTGATTGTGGATGTACAGAACGATTTCGTCTCCGGCGCCCTGGCGATCGACCAGGCCGAGCAGATCATCGAGCCGATCAACCGGCTGATCCCGCGGTTCGAGCTGGTCATCGCGACGCGCGATTGGCACCCGAAGGAACACGTCAGCTTCGCGGGCAACCACGAGGGCAAGCAGGTGGGCGATGTGGTCGAGGTCCGGGGACTCCAGCAGGACCTCTGGCCGGACCACTGCGTCCAGGGCACGTGGGGTGCCCAGCTGGTCGACGATCTCGACGCAGGGAAAATCGATGCCGTCATTGACAAGGGCACGGATCCGGAGCTGGATTCGTACTCGGCCCTGTATGACAACGGTCACGTCCGGCAGACCGACCTGCCCGGGCTGCTCCGGGACCGCGGGGTTGACAGAATCCACGTCGCCGGGCTGGCCACGGACTTCTGCGTCAAGTTCACCGTGCTGGACGCGATCCGAAAGCTCGGGCTGGACGTGGTGCTCATCGCCGATGCCTGCAGGCCGGTCGATCTGCAGGAAGGAGACGGGCAGGCTGCGATCCGGGAGATGTCCGAAGCGGGGGCGAAGATCACCACCGCCGAGGCGCTCTGCGATGGTTGACACAAGTCCTTGCGGCGGCTTGACAGGGCGGGCGCGTTCGACGTAGTCTGGTGGGCCCCATGAGCGAACCCAAGGCCACATCATCCAGTAAACTTCGCGCCGCTGTTATTGGTCTCGGACCGGTTGGCGGCCAGGTCTTCCAGGCCCTGCTGGAGATCGACGACGTCGAAGTGGTCGGGGTCTCCGACCGCCGGGGCTCGCGGGCCGAAGAGTTCGGCCGGGCCAAGGGCATCGCCCACTTCGCCGACAACCGCTCGCTGCTGGCCGAGTCGAAGCCCGAAGTGGTTTTCGTCTCGATCCCGCCGATGCAGTTTCCGGAATTGCTGACCGCATGCGCCCAGCGTAGCGTGCACATCTGGAAGGACATGCCCCTGGCCCGCAGTCTCGATGAGGCAGCGGCGATGGTTCGGCGGATGGAGAAGGCAAGCTGCAAGATTGCCGTCGGCACGCAGTGGCGGTACGAAGGCGGTTACTCGCGGGCGCTGGCCCTGCGTCCTCAGCTGGGGCACGTGTTCCTCTGCAGGGCCCACTACCTGTTCAACTGGGGCCCGAACCTCGGCTGGCGGACCGACAAGGCCTCGGCCGGGGGAGGGGTCCTGCTGGAACTGGCCTACCACCCGATCGACCTGCTGACCCAGCTGATGGGCCTGCCCGAGGAGGTCTTCGGCTGCAACGTGGGGGGCTTCCGCCCGGACCTGGCCGATGCCGACGCCCAGCCCGTCCCCCCGTACGACACCGACGATACCGCCGCCAGCATTCTCCGCTACAAGCAGGCGGCGATGGCCTCGGTGGTCTGCACGCGTTCTTCCGGGCCGGTCAGCCAGGAACTCTGTCTCCACGGCCAACATGGGTCGCTGGCCTCCAGTGCCGAAAGCTGCCTGATGCGCGGGCCGGACGGAAATGTGCTGGAAAGCTTCACTGTCGAAAGGCCCACGCCGCAGAAGGCCTATCAAGCCATGGTCGCGGACTTCTGCCAGGCGATCCTCCACGACCAGCAGATCTACCCCTGCTCGGGACGCGAGAATCTGCTCAACCACGCCGTGGTCGACGCACTCTACCTGGCCAACCGCACCGCGCATCCGGAAAGCCCGGCCAAGCTGCTGGAAAACTGCAAGTTCGACGAGGCCGCCTGCCTGATCCATTCCCACAGGCCGCTGGACCATGCGGGCCCCGGCGATCAGGACTTCCTGCCCTGCGAAGAGGACTGACCCGGCTGGACCAGCCGGCGGGGCGGGCCTATACTAAGCCAACATGTCCCAAGGGCGAAGGAACATCATGCTCGGCACGGCCGGCCACGTCGACCACGGCAAGACCGCGCTGGTCAAGCTGTTGACCGGCTGTCAGACCGACCGCCTGGCCGAGGAGCAGAAGCGGGGGCTGACCATCGAGATCGGCTTCGCACCCTGTCAACTGGGCAACAAGGACATCGTCGGCGTGGTGGACGTGCCCGGACATGTCGATTTCATCCGCAACATGGTCGCCGGGGCCCACGGGGTCGACGTGGTGATCTTCGTCATCGCCGCCGATGACGGCGTCATGCCCCAGAGTCGCGAACACCTGGACATCCTGACGCTGATGGGCTGTCGCAGCGGCCTGGTCGCCCTGACCAAGGTCGACCTGGTCGACCCCGAACTGCAGGCCCTGGCCGTCGATGAGGTCCGCCAGTTCGTCCGGGGCACGTTCCTGGCCGACGCGCCCATCTGCCCGATCTCCAACATCACCGGCCAAGGGTTCGACGGCTTCTTCAGCGCGTTGAACCAAGCCGTGGCCGACTGCCGCCCGCGCCGGCTGACCAGCCCTTTCAAACTCTGGGTCGAGCGGACCTTCGGCGTCCACGGCTTCGGGTCGGTGGTCACCGGCGTGCCCTCGACGGGGCAGGTGCGGGTTGGAGACAAGCTCCGCCTGGTCGGCACGGACCATGTTGCGCGCCTGCGCCGCCTGGAGGTCTACGGGCAGGAGTCCGACCTCGGCCGGGCCGGGGAGTGCGTGGCGATGAACCTTGCCGACGTGCCCGCCGAGGCCATCTTCGGCGGTTCGGTCCTCAGCGGCGGACCCATCGAGCCGAGCACTTTCATCGAGACCGAGTTGACCGTCCTGCCGCACGTGCCGACCTTGCTGAAAGACTACCTGGAGGTGCACGTGCACGTCGGCACGGCTGAGGCGATGGGCAACCTGGCGATCCTGAACGACCGGAAGCTCCCGCCGGGCGAGTCACGCCTGGTCCAGCTGCGCCTGCGAGAGCCGCTGCCGGTGACGCCTGGGGAACGTTTCGTGATCCGCGGTTCGGCGGCAGGCCTGGCAGAGGGACGCGTGACCACCCTCGGCGGCGGGCGCGTGCTCGACGTGACGGGCATCAAGCTGCGACGCAACCGCCCCTGGACCACCCGGCGGCTGACGCGCCGGGCGGAGGTGCTCGACGACCCGGCCGCCTGGGCCGCCCAGGTGCTCGCCGAGGCCTCGACCCCGCTGGACGCCGGGCGACTGGCAGAGCTGGCCTGGCTGAAAGCGGAGGTCGCGGCTGAACTGCTCGATGCAATGCGGATCAAGGGCCAGGCCATCCCGGCCGGGTCCGGACGGTTCGTCCACCGCCGAAGGCTCGACGAACTGGCTGCCGCGATCGGCGAGCAACTGGAACGCTTCTGCCGGGACAACCCCCTGCGCATGGGCCTCTCTGCCGATCAACTGGCCGAGCGGACCGATCAACCGCAGGAAATGGTACAGTTGGCGGTCGAGAAGCTGACCGGTGATGGCAAGGCCCACCTGACGCGCGGCCTGGCCAGGCCCGCCCAGATGCCTCAGGCCCTGGACGTCGAGCAGATCCAGCTGTCGGAAACCCTGGCCGATGCATTCGCCCTGGCAGGGCTTCAGCCGCCGGGCCTGCCGGAGCTGGCCGAGACATTTGACCTGCCGGTCGAGAAACTCCAGCCGATTGTCGAGCTGCTCTGCGACCAGGGGCTGCTGGTCGATCTGGGCAAGGGGATCTACATGCACCGCGACGCGGTGGGGCAGGGCAGGCAGCAGGTGCTGGCCCTGTTCGGCCGATCCCGCTGGTTTACCACGATGGACTTCCGCGATGCCCTCGGCGTCAGCCGCAAATATGCCGTGCCCCTGCTGGACCATCTTGACGCGACACGCTGGACCGTGCGGACCAGCAACCGGCGCAGCCCCGGCCACGAGGCCCGCAAGCACCTGGACGGCTGAGCCCGACCACCTGCCAGATCGACAGGGCCGCAAACCTGCCCCTATTACAGCCTTGCCTGCTGTAGGACAGATCAAGTCGTTGTAAGTCAATGATTTGTGCGCGAAGTTCGGCCCGGAGAGGTTTTGCGGCATGCAAATTGCTATACAATACGGTGCGGGCCGGTCGCGTGCTGCGCCCGCAGGACTGAGGTGTCCCTCTATGGCCAGGAATGATTCGACCGTGACAGATCGTGATTACTATGAGATCCTTGGCGTGTCCAAGTCCGCCAAGGATGACGAGATCAAGAAGGCCTACCGCAAGCTGGCCCGAAAGTACCATCCGGATGTCAACAAGGCCGAGGATGCGTCGCGCAAGTTCCGCGAGGCCACCGAGGCCTACGACGTGCTCAGCGATCCGGAGAAGCGGAAGATCTATGACCAGTTCGGCCACGCGGGCCTCAAAGGTGGGGGGCCTGATGGAGCGGGTGCCGGTGGTTTCCGGCCTGGCCGCGGGGGCGGGACGTACACCTGGACGGGCCAGGGCGGCGGGGGGTTCGAGGACATGTTCTCTGGCCCCGGCGGCGGGGGCGCCAGCGGCTTTATGAACATGCACCTTGATGAGATTCTCGAGCAGTTGGGCATGGGCGGCGGGCGTCGGGCCCGGTCGGCCAGGCCGCGCAAGGGGCAGGATTTCGAGTCGGAGGTGACGCTGGATTTCATCGACGCGGCGCGGGGCAAGACGATATCCATGACGTTCCAGCGGCCTGATACGGGCAAGGCCGAGACGCTGAAGGTTCGCATCCCAGCCGGGGTCGAGGACGGCTCGAAGGTGCGGCTGAAGGGCAAGGGAGCAGCCGGGCCAGCCGGGGCGGGCGACTTGTACATCCGCGTCCGGGTCAACAAGCACCCGTACTTCAAACGCTCCGGCAAGGACATCAGCATCGAGGTGCCCATCAGCATCACCGAGGCCGCCCTGGGCGCCAAGGTCGACGTGCCCACGCTGGAGGGCATGACCACGGTGAAGATCCCCGCGGGGACGCCATCATCCCGCCAGCTGCGTCTGCGGGGAAAGGGGATCGCCCCGGCCCAGGGCGATCCCGGCGACCTGTTGGTTTCGCTGAAAATTCAGCCGCCCGAGTCGCTCTCCGAGGCCGGCAGGAAGCTGCTGGAGGAGTTTGCCGAAACCGAACCGAGCGACCCGCGCAAGAACGTCGGCTGGAAGTAACCTTACCAGCCGCGTCAGTCCCAGTTGTCCGAGAGCTGACGGGTCGACTCTTTCCACCGCGCCTGGGATTCGGTTTCCGTTGCGGTTCTCTCTCTGGTGCGTTCAGCCGGACGGGAGCGATCTTCCTGCCGGTCTTCATCCTGCTGCCAGACCTGGTTGTTTCGGGTCTGGGCCTGGACCATCTGCTCGATGTCGCGGACGATCTGCTGGAGGTCTCGGGCTTGTTGCGACATGGCGTCGGAGGCGGTGGCGGCCTCTTCGGCCGAGGCGGCGTTGCGCTGGGTAACGATGTCCATCTGCTGGACGGCGCGGTTGATCTGCTCGATCCCTTCTGCCTGTTCCTGACTGGCTGCGTCGACCTGGTCCATGTTCTCCAGCAGTTCCTGGCTGGCCTGCTGGAGCTGACTGGTCTTGTCGGCCTGGTCCTGGCTGACGGCTGCGATCTCATCGACGGCGGGCGTGACCTGGCTGATCGCTTCGAGGATCTGCTGGAAGCCTTCGGCCAGTTCCTGTGAGATCTTCGCGCCCTGGACGGCGTCGGTGGTGGAGGATTCGATCATCTCCGTGGTGTTTCGGGCGGCAGAGGCGGACTGGCTGGCGAGGTTTCGCACCTCGTCGGCGACAACGGCGAAGCCCTTTCCGGCCTCGCCGGCCCGGGCAGCTTCCACGGCGGCGTTCAGGGCCAGCAAGTTGGTCTGGAAGGCGATATCGTCGATAGATTTAACGATTTTCGCGGTCGCTTCGGCCCCGGCCTGAATCTTCTGCATCGCTTCCTGCATGCGTTGGACGTCCTGGGCTCCACGCTGTGCACGCTCGGCGGTCAGGCCGGTCAGTTCACCGGCCTTGCGGGCCGATTCCAGGCATCTCAGGGCGGACTGGTTGGCATCGCCGGCCGCGGCGGAGTTCTTCTCGGTCAGCTGGCGGGCCGACTTGACGGTGTCCAGGTTCCGCTTGGTCAGCGAGGCCATCTCCTCGATGCTGCCGGCGGTTTCTTCCAGGCCGGCGGCCTGCTCGGAGGCGCCCTCTGCCAGGCTGTTGCCCGAGGCGGCGATCTGCGTGGAGGTCTCGGCGACCTCGGTGGCGCTGCCGGCCAGTGAGTCCGTCACGCGTTTCAGGGGTCTGGTGACGCTGCGGGTAATGCCCCACGCCAACAGGCCACCGACAACCAGGCTCAGGGCTACGGAGATCCACATGGTCACCCGGATGGTTCCGGTCAGTCCCTCGGCGGCGGCCTGGGCGCTATTGGCCCGCTTTTCCGCTTGGCCTATCAACTCGTGCAAGCCCTTCTGTAGGGCCTGCAGGGCCGGCAGGGTTTGATCGCGGTAGACCCCGGCAGCTTCGCTGCGTTGCCGGCTGCTGCCGATCCGAACGGCAGAATCGTGCAACTGCTCGTGGTCCCGCTCGATCTGGTTGATCAGCCGGGCCAACCTGTCGCTTTCGGCGGCCATTTCCTTGCGATCCTCGCCGCTGAGCCACTGGCCGAACTTGCACAGCAGCGGGTCGGTCTGGACATTCAACTTCGAGACCGAATCATCCAGGAGATACCGTGAGACACTCTGCGACCAGTTCAGATGGTCGATCTCCCGGGCCTGGAGGGTTTCGATGCGCTCGTTCTGCCGGGCCGCTTCGGTGGACTGGCCCTCGATGCTGCCGATACCAAAAACGGCCACGAGCCCCACTGCAACGGAAAGGACAAGGGCACAGGCGAAACCAAGGGTAATTTTCCGGCCTACTGTCAAACGCATCTCAGATCATCCTTTCCTGCTGGGCAACTGGCGCCCGTCCGCGCAGAGCATCTCTCAGCATGGGTATCGGATGATTCGCCGGCCGGGTTCAGAGAGAATTACCCTACAGCCAGAAACTCCAGTTCTTCCTCGAAAGTGTGGATTTCCTGGAATTGTCCCGTCTGATCGCTGCCGTAGAGCGTCGCTGCCGCTGTAGCCCAGGCCCTGCCGTCGGGGCTGAAGGCCAACCGCCGAGTGTTGATATTCACCGGAGTCTGGTCGGGGAAGGGGTCGCTGATGTGCGTCCAGGTCTGGCCGGCGTCTTCGGTCAGGTACAGCTGTCCGTGCACGTTGTACCCGTGGGGTCCGTCGGAGACGCTGACCAGCATACGGGAGGCGTTGTTGGGGTCGACGGCGATGGCCCGCCCGTAGCGGTTTCTCAGCGGCTCGCCCGCCCGGTGCTGCCAGCTTTCGCCGCGGTCGAAGCTCACCCAGGGCCCGTTGGCTGTGTTGGCGGCAACGAAGTCGTCGTCGGCCGGGGTGGTGGCGACCTGGTGAACGTCGACGTTCAGCTCCGGCGTGACCGGTTTCCAACTGCGTCCGTGGTCGCTCGAGTGCATGATCGAGCCGACGTGGATGTCGGCGTAGACATGCCCGTCGGTGGTCATCGCCAGGGTCCGCACCGCCGGCGGGCCGCCCCAGGGGGTGTACCAGTCCTCGCGACAGTCCAACTGGTCGAACGCCTCAATCCGTTCGGCCGGGCCGCCCTGGCTGCGGTAGAGGTGGGGCGGTTCCGTGCCGATCAGCAGTTCGATCGTGCCCGTGGCAGGCAGTTGAAGAATCGACGTGATCCGCCCCTCGATACCGGTGACGATCTCGTAGGGCACGTTACCGTCGTCGGGTTTGCCCTCGCGTCCCGGGCTGATCACGACGATACGCCCGTCCTCCAGGGCGATAAGGTCGGCCTGCGAAGATTCGGCGATACAGGCAATCTGGCCCTCGTAGCGTGGGTTGATGGCCCCGGATTCCAGGCTGAGTGTATAGACTTTCTTCTGGGATGCTATGAGCATTCGGCAGCTCCTGTCGTTGGGATCTTGTCTCTCAGTGTATTGTAGTGGCGGATTTGTGCGATTCGGGATCAACCGATAGGCTTCTTTGTCGCAAGAAGGTTCAGTTTGAGGAGGCCTGCATGCTGGGATGGCTCAAACCCCAGGACAAGATCGAGCAGTCGCAGCAGGATTCCGGGCTGCGACAGTTGATGTACGACGGGGCCCTGTCGCAGACGATGGGGGTCTTTACCGGCGGTGCGTTTCTGGTGGCGTTCGCGCTGCTGCTGGGCGCGTCGAACCTGGTCATCGGCCTTTTTGCTGCGATCGGGCCCTTTACACAGATCCTGCAGATCCCGGCGGTCTGGCTGGTCGACCGTACGCGCCTGCGCAAGGCCCTGGTGGTATTCTCCTCCCTGGCCAGCCGGAGCTTCTGGCTGATCGTCGCGGTGATTCCCTGGCTGCTGCCGGCGCCGCTCCGCGTGCCGGTTTTCGTCGGCTGCCTTGTCGCCTTCTTCGGCCTGGGCGCCATCAGCGGTTGCGCGTTTAACAGCTGGATGCGCGACCTGATTCCCGAGCAGATCATGGGCAGGTATTTCTCCCGTCGCATGGCGGTTTCGATGGCCCTGGGAGCCGTGCTGTCCATGGCGGCTGCCTTCGGCGTCGACTACGCCT
The DNA here is from genome assembly GCA_046541415.1 of Phycisphaerae bacterium. GTDB lineage: Bacteria > Planctomycetota > Phycisphaerae > SM23-33 > SM23-33 > CAZOVB01. The sequence goes on from JBKHDI010000033.1 coordinate 30,501, forward strand.
CGGCGGCCTGGGATGCCGAACTTGGCGCCTACAGCGTTCTGTTTGCCCTGGGCGCAGTGGCAGGCCTGGCAGGGGTATTCTTCCTGATGCGTGTGCCCGAGCCGAAAATGGTCCCGCCGGAGGAGAAACGCTCCCTGCTGGCCAGCCTGGTCAGGCCCTTCCGAGACACGAACTTTCGCCGGCTGTTGCACTTCCTGGCAGCCTGGAACTTCGCTGCCAATCTGGCTGGGCCCTTCTTCGTGGTCTTCATGCTCCGGCGGATCGGCCTGCCGATGACCTGGATTATCGGCCTGTCGGTGCTTTCGCAACTGATCAACGTCGCCTTCCTGCGGATCTGGGGCAAGCTGGCCGACCGGTACACCAACAAGTCCGTCCTGGCTGTCTCCGGTCCGCTGTTCATGCTCTCGGTGCTGCTGTGGGTGTTTACGACCCTGCCGGACAGGCACGTGCTGACGATCCCGCTGCTGATCGGCATCCACGCATTAAGCGGCATGTCGACGGCGGGCGTGGGCCTCTGCGCGGGGAACATCGCCATGCGGCTGGCGCCCAAGGGCGAGGCGACATCTTACCTGGCGATCAACGCGCTGGTCTCCGGACTGGCAGCGACGGTGGCACCGATCCTCGGGGGCCTGGCGGCGGATTTCTTCCAGACTCGCGAGTTGGCAATCGACATGGCCTGGGTCTCCAGCGCCCGCCGCTTCACCCTTCCGGTGATCAACCTGCGAGGCCTGGACTTCCTGTTCATCGGGGCTTTTCTGGTCGGCCTCTACGCGATTCACCGCCTGGTGGCGGTCAACGAGGTCGGGCAGGTCGATGAGCAGGTCGTCTACAGCGAGCTCTACGCAGAGGTCCGCAAGTCGGTGCGGCACGTCTCGAACGTCGCCGGGTTGCGCCAGATGACGTACTTCCCTTACGTTGCGGTGCGGAAGATCGCCGGCACGGTTACGGGCCTGACCAACAACGTCCTGGGCCGCAACGTGCCCGAAGATGATGACTGATCGCTAATCGACCGTCACGCATCGCCGGATGGCAGGGGCAATCAGCTCCGCCTGCCCGGGCAGAAGCGTACGAACATCCAGCATGACGCAACCGTCTTCGATCCGGCTGAAGATGCAGGCCTCATCCATTCGCAGGGCCCGGGCCAGTCGGGCGGGGTCCGATGGCGGATCGACCTGCACCAGCCAGGTCTCCAGGGATTCATCCGGAAGGGAACCCGAGCCGAGGTAGCCGAAGCCCTCGACTGCCCGGGCCCCGATGCGGTCGATCTGCTCGATCTGCCCGGCCAGCTTGCGGGCCTGCTGCTTGAGCTGCTCGGTGCTGGTCGCGAGCATGCGATAGAGCGGGTGATGCGTTTTGAGTTGTTCGATGTCGCGGAACAGGGCCAGCGTGCGTTCCAGGACCATCAGGCAGATCTTATCGGGGCGCAGGGCGCGGGCCAGGGGATGCTTGCGGATCCGGGCGATGGCTTCGGCCTTGCCGACGAGTATGCCGCACTGGCTGGCGCCGATGAGCTTGTCGCCGGAGAACAGGGCCACGTCGGCCCCGGCGGCCAGGCTTTGTTGGACCGTCGGTTCGCCGCCCAGGCCGAACTGTTCCAGCTCGATCAGTGCCCCCGCCCCGAGATCGTCGATGCAGTAGATGCTCCGCTCCCGGGCCAACTCGGCCAGTTCGGCGGTGGGCACTTCCTTCGAGAATCCGACGATGCGGAAGTTGCTCGGGTGGGCGCGGAAGATGCCTGCGGTCTGGTCGTTGATCGCTGCGGCGTAGTCCCGCAGGTGCGTGCGGTTGGTGGCGCCGACTTCGACCATCCTCGCACCGGACTGGGCCATCACGTCGGGCAGGCGGAACGAGCCGCCGATCTCGATCAGCTGGCCGCGCGAGACGATCACTTCCTTCCCGGCGCAGAGGGCGGCCAGCACCAGCAGGGTGGCACCGGCGTTGTTGTTGACCACGCAGGCGGCCTCGGCCCCGGTCAATTCGCAGAGGATCGGCTCGATACGGTTGTCACGCTCGCTGCGCAGGCCCGATTCCCGGTCGATCGCCAGCGTCGCGTATCCCTTGGCCGGGGCGACAATGTCCTCGACAACGCAGGCGGGGTAGACGGCCCGGCCCAGGGCGGTGTGCAGAATGATGCCGGTGGCATTGATCGCCTCGACGATCTTCGGGCGAGACCTGGCGGCGAGGACCACGCCGATCCGATCGAGGACGGACTCGATCGTAACGTGCGATCGGCCGCAGCGACCGGCGGTATCATTAATGATCGCCTGGCGGAGCTGGTCGAGCCCGACACGGATCGAATCAACCACCAGGGACCGCGGATGGCCCTGCAGCCAGGTCGATGCGGTCTCGGTCTTCAGCAGGTCATTGACGCTGGGAATCTCTCGCAGCAGGGGCTGTCGGCTTGGCTCCATCGGGCGGTCCTTTCGGAGGCAACTGTAGCACAGCGACGGGCCTGGAAAAAGGGCCAAGATTTGCTCCGGCCTGCTTAACCGATTCGCCGAATCAGCCGATATTTGCTCTGTTGGAATGGTCTGAGCAACGCAGGAATCGGAATGAAGAACCGCAAGTGGATCATCTTCGCAGCCGGGACGGTGGTCGTCGCCGCCCTGCTGGGCTCCATGGTCCTGTACGTGCCGAACGCGGCCCGGGCAGAGAGACAGGATCCGCTCGATGAAACGACCGTCGATCAGGTGCTCGAGGAGCTCAACGCGGTCGACCAGGAGACGATGGAGCTGTCGCGACTCAGGGCCGATCTGCAGACCATGCGGACGCAGATCCTGCTGTTCGAGTTCCACAACGAACGGATGCCCGGCTTCGCCGCCGACGGCAGCTTCCGATTTGAACGCTTCGAGGCCGAGATGCTCGGTACGGAGGACCACGGCCCGTACCTGGAGCAGATTCCGGCCAACCCGTTCGTTGAAGGCCCGGCCTCTGGGCGGGTCAAGGCGGGCCCGGCCTCGGCCCCGCGCGACGGCAGCAGCGGCTGGTGGTTCGACACCCGCCGGATGACGCTGCGACCCAACGACAGCCGATCCCCGGCGGATCTGTAGCAGCCGGCAGAACGCAACGATTATCAGGCGGGCCTGGTTTCTCGGAGGGAGAACCGGGTCCGCCATCCTTTTGCGCAGGTCACTTCTGGTCAGGTTCGGACTGGTCGTACTTGCCTCCCGGGAACGGGTCGGGCCCCGGTCGGGGGTTTTTCCGCCGGTGCTGGCTGAAGAGCCACTCGATGTGCTCCTTCTTGCCCCAGGCCCGTCCGGCGCTCTGGACGTGGGACGCACCGGGAAACTCGATGTACTCGGCCTTGCCCCCGGCTTGCCTGATCGCCTCTGCGGCGGCCTTGGAACCGTACCGCATGCTGTCCTTTTCCCCGGCCATCACCAGTACGGGCACGTGCTTGTATCGCTGGACTTCCTGTTTCAGGCGTTCCAGCAGTTTGCCCTCCGGGTTGCTGTAGGCCCGGCCCATGGGCCAGCCGGCCACGCCGATGCCCGCGGCAAAGAGCTCGCGGTCGGCCTTGAGAAACTCCCAGATCGCCTTGCCACCGTAACTGAAGCCGGAGAAGTAGATCCGGTCCGGGTCGATCGAGATCGCCCGCGACTTGAGCAGATCCTTGACCAGGGCGATCGAGCCTTGCGTGTACCAGCTGTTCTCGTTGACCGCCGCCCAGTCCGGGTGCCAAGGCCCCTCGGGCCCGCCTTTCTCGCCGTTGGGCCACCAGCCCTTGGGCGTGTTCTGGCTGGTCGGGATCTGCGGGACCAGGCTGAAGCACTCGAAGTCTTCATCGAACCAGTAATTGGTGAACAGGTGGCGGGCGAGGATCACCATCTCCATGTTCCGTCGGTTGTCGGCCCCGACGCCCCCCGAGCCGCTGACGCTGATGACCAGCGGATAGCGTTTGTCCGGATTGTAGTTCCGCGGATACATCAGCCGGTAGGGCAGCTTTCCGCCATCGTAGGTGTAGATCTCGCCGACATGACCGTACAGCGTCCCGAGGCCCTGCCAGCTCCGCAGACGCACGCCCTTGACCGTCAGCTCACCGGTGGGCTTGAGGATCACCCAGACGTAGCGATGGCCCTTGTAGGGCACGGCGAACCGCATCTCCTGGCCACTGACGGCCGTCCGGTAGCCTCGCGTCAGGTGCTTGGCAGCCAGAGCGTTGTCCAGCTTGTCGCTGCCGTGGTGGGCCACCGTTACCTCCAGCTTGCCCGAGCCCTCGAAGACGGCCGTGATTCGATGGTGATTCAGCTCCCCGCCGGCAGGGGCACTGATGGCCGGGGAAACCAACACCTTACTGCCGTTGTGCATCTTGGGCGTCCAGGACTTGAACTGATCGCCGGTGGAGGTCACCTCGATCGTGCTGTAGGGCGCCTTGGCGTCGGGCATCTGCGCCGCGACAGGCAGCGGCACGGACAGGGCGGTGGAAATCAGGAAGAGTCGTGCGAGGGTGTAGATCATGTCGGCTCCGGAGATTCTAGTCGGCGGGCGCTGGGCTTGGTCGGGTCAGGCAAGCGGGTCACCAGTATCGGACACTTCGCCCTCTAATACGATAGCAGCCCGGGGGCGGTTCCGCGACCAACAAAAACAGCCAGGCCCGGACCTGCCGGACCTGGCTGGCAGGGTTGCAGGACCAAGATCCCTTACATGCCGCCCAGGCCTCTAACCGTACCGACCAGCGAGCCCAGCCAGGCAACGCCGCCGATATAGATGCTGAACAGGATCACGCCCACCATCGCCATCGCGGCGATGCGGGTCAGTCCGTCGGATCGCCCAGCGGTGATCAGCAATCCCACTGCCAACAGGATCGTCCCTGTCAGGAATGCCCACTCGTGGAGGTAGGCATCGCGGGCCCTTTCCAGGGCTGCGTCCTGCATCTTCTTTACGTGCTGGTCGCGCTGTTCGGGATACCACCGCAAGCGCTTCTCTGCTTCGGCCTGTTTCCGGACAACGTCGCGTGCGGCGAGGTTGTCCAGCCCTCGAGCAGAGATTGCCAGAACCAACCCCACACCAACCGCCCAGAGCCCTGCAACAGGGGAGCTTTCCTTGGCAGCCATCTTTGCATCCTTTGCAGACTGGCTTGACGTGTTCCCTGCAGATCAGGTCGAGCCAGTCCCCTCACCGACCCCCTGCAGTACATTCGTTATCTATCTGCGGCGGCGCATGGCGCGTTTGATGTCGCGCTGCATGTCGCGCTTGCGGATGTCTTCGCGCTTGTCGTAGCTGCGTTTGCCTTCCCCGACGGCCACCTCGCACTTGGCCCAGCCGTTCTTGAAGTAGATCGCCAGGGGCACGATCGTCTTGCCCTTCTGGCGGACGTACGACTCCAGCTGGGCGATCTGGCGCTTGTGGGCCAGCAGGCGGCGCTTGCGCGTCGGGTCGTGCTGCATCCCCTCCGACGCCTGCTTGTAATGGGCGATGTTGGCGCCGATCAGGTAGAGCTCGCCGTCCTGGATTCGCGCGTAGGCCTCGTCGATCTTGCCCTGCCCGGCCCGGAGGCTCTTGACTTCCGTGCCGGTCAACTCGATCCCGCACTCGAGCTTCTCGATCAAATGATAATCGTGCGTCGCCTTGCGGTTGCGAATCCGCGGCGTGTTCTTGCCGGATTGTTCCTTCTTCTTGGCCATGCGATGGGAAAGTGTATCAGCCCGAAGCCCATAGCGAAAGCCCCTGGCCCGGGACGTCGGTTCTGGAAATTCCCGGCCGAAGTATTCGACAAAGACCTTCAGAGCAGTTACCCCTGTATCGCAGGAACCCCGAAAGGAGGACGGTTTGAGTGAAACACCCAAAGCAACTTCGAGCTTGAGCTGGGAACTGATCGAAGCTTTTGCCTATCCGTGGAAAGGTAACGGCCCGTTTCTGCTTCTGGGCATGCTGGTTCTCTGCCTGTTTGCGTTTCTCTCGCCGATGATCCTGGCAACGCAGATCATCGTGTATATCCTCGGGACCATGCTGGCCGGGTATCTCAGTATTGTGGTCGGCCATTCAGCCAGACACGAGCCGAGTCCCCCGGGCTGGTCTGATCTGCAAACAATCTGGGATGACATGCTGATTCCCTCGGCCGTGATTCTCGCGACGATTTTCCTCTGCCAGGGCCCGGCCATCCTGATCCGTCACAGCCACGGTCCAGGACTGGCGTATTGGTTTGTAAGCCAAGTCGGTTGGTTTGTGTTTCCAATGGCTTTGCTTTCGTCTCTTCTTGAGCCCTCGGCGACCGGCCTGAACCCTATGCGGATTCTGCGGGGAATCAGAATAACTTTGCCGGGCTATCTTCTGGCGGTAGCGATCTTCGATGCCGCCTGGTTGCTCACGGTTGCCATCGTTGAATGGCTCGAAGTGAATCCCTATCTCTTCCTGATTCTGCTCTGGCCCGTACTGATGTATTTCGCCATGGTCGCCGGGCGTGTCACGGGCCTGTTATATTGGCACAAGCGGTACGAGCTGGGCTGGTTCGACTGGCAGGATGACCGGCGCGCTGGTTTCGGGCAGGATCAGGACTCGAACACCGCGTAGAATCCGCCGTCGTGCCAGGCTGTCGGGTCGGTGGCGCCGGCGGGCAGGAGCAGCTTTTTTTCGCGCAGCTGCAGGGAGGGGATATGGCGGTCGGCCCATTGGGCGGCCTCGATGTTCTCCTCGTTCTCGATCGAGCACGTGCCGTACACCAGGCGTCCGCCCGGTTTGCAGAAGGACGCAGCCGCCTGGAGCAGCAGGCGCTGGTCGCGGACGAGCTTGCGGAAGGCTTCCAGGTCGAACCGCCAGCGGGCCTCGGGCCTGCGGGCCAGCACGCCGGTATTCGAGCAGGGCACGTCGACGAGGACCACGTCGAAGCTGCGCGGGTCGAGTCGGCCGATCTCCTGGGCCAGGCAGGTTTCGATGATGTCGCAGCCGACGCGGTCGGCCCCCTGGCCGACCAGGTCGAGTTTGTCCTGGCTGACATCGACGGCCACGATTCGCCCGGTGTTGTTCATCATCTCGGCCATCTGCAGCGACTTGGTCCCCGGCGCGGCGCAGAAGTCCAGCACGTTCATACCGGCCCGCACGGCCGTGGCGGCCCCGACTTCGGTGGGCGTAGGGTCCTGGGGGGCCAGCAGCCCGGCCTGGAAGCTGGGCAGGTTGGGCAGGTCCGGCCAGGTCTCGAAGACCACGCTGCGTCCGTTGGCGTGGGCCCGGGCCGGGGCGTTCTCATCGGCCAGCCTCGAAAGCATCTCCGGCAGGGAGATCTTCGCGGTGTTCACGCGGACAACCAGCGGCGCGCGCGCGTTGGCGCAGTAGCCCAGTTGGGCGACCTTCTTTGCGTTGTGGAACTGCTTGAGCCATCGGCTGACCAGCACGGGCGGCAGGGAGTGGGCCCCTGCGAGATAGGCCGGGGCGTCCTTCCCCGGATCGGGCAGGATGGGCTTGTCGAAGCGGACGTGGCTGGTCGGATCGACGGGGACGGCCTGGACGTCGAACGGCGCCTGTCCCTGCAGCCGGTCGGTCATGCTCCGCTCGATGCTGCGGAGAACGGCGTTGACCATGTTGGCGTATCGCGGCTGATGGAACGCGCGGGTCAGGTTGACCGCTTCGTCGACGGCGGCGAAATCCGGCACGCGGTCCAGCCAGATCAGCTGGTAGATCGCCACGTGGAGGATCTGCTTGACGGCCGAGGGGATCGGACGCTTGGGGCGCTTGAGAAACGCCCGCAGCACCTGCTTGATTGTCCCCTGCCTGCGGTGGACGCCCAGGGCCAGTTCGCGGGCCAGGGACCGGTCGGCCGGGGCGGGTTTGATCTTGTCGACCAGGCGGTCCAGACGGGCCGATACGTGGCCGCTGCGGTCGCGGAGGGCATCGACGGCGATGCCGCGCGGGGATGTCGGTTTGCTGCTCATAGTGTCTCGAATCGGTCGCCGGGTCGGACGCGGTAGCCGTTGGCGAAGTCTTTCCAGTCCATCAATCGTTTGCCGGCCGGCTTGATTTCCAGGATCTCCAGCGACCCTTTTCCGGTCGCGATGCGGTGTTGCGGATCGACGGTCCCGGCCGGGGCGTCGAGAGGTTGATCGTCGCTGTCCGCCCGTGCCAGCACGACGTCGATCGGGCCCGATCGCTGCTGGGAGATGAACCGGGCGTGGGCCCCGGGCCAGGGGTAGGTTCCGTTGATCCGGCAGCGGAGTGCATCGGCCGGTTCGGCGAAGTCCAGCCTGCCGTCTTCGCGGCTGAGACGCGGGGCGTGTGTGGCCTGGTCTTCGTCCTGTTCGGAAGGCTCTGACCAGTTGGCCGACATCTGCCCCAGCGTCTCCAGGACCAACTGTGCGCCCAGCTCGGCCAGGCGGAGGCGGAGCTGTTCGGCTGTCTCGCGGCGGCCGATGGCGACCTGCCTGGTCAGGTAGATCGGTCCGGCGTCCATGCGGTCGACCAGGCGGAAGGTGGTCACGCCCGTAGTTTCATAACCGCGGATGATGGCCCAGTTGACCGGCCCGGCCCCGCGAAGCTGAGGCAGGAGCGAGCCGTGCAGGTTGAACGCCTCGAACTTCGCCGCCTGACGCATGGGGGCCAGGATCTTCTGGCCGAACTCGACTACCACTTCCACGTCCGGCTCGATGTCGCCGACGCGTTGGACGAGGTCGGGGCAGTTGACGTTCTCTGCCTCGTGGACTTCCAGTCCGGCCGCCCGTGCTGCAGAAGCGATCAGCGTGGGGCGCAGACGGGTTCCGCGCCCGGCCGGGCGCGGCGGCTGGGTGATCACCGCGGCGACCTGGTGGCTCGAACCGCACAGGGCCTGCAGTGTGGGCAGGGCGAAGCTGCCGGAACCGAAGAAAATAACGCGCATGGGGCTGGGGTCCTTTGAGGCAAAGGCGTATTGTGCCAGCCCGCGTCGATCTGGCAAGGAAAATCACCCGCTCCGGGCGATGGGGG
>JBKHDI010000034.1:0-37675 GCA_046541415.1 Phycisphaerae bacterium
CGCCGCGAGCGGCGAAAAGCAGCGGGTAGAGCTCTTGTAGTCGGGGGGCGGGTCGACTAGAATTTCGCCTCTACGGGTATTTTCCATCAGATACGAGGAGATAGATTCCATGGCCCTTACCGTTGGCGCCCAGTTGTACACCGTTCGCGAATACACCAAGACGATCGAAGGCGTGGCCGAGACGTTCCGGAAGATCAAGGACATCGGCTACCAGGCCGTGCAGATCTCCGGCTTCGGCCCGGTCGATTACAAGCAGGTCGGCAAGCTGGCCAAGGAGACGGGCCTGGACGTCGCCGCCACGCACGTCGGCTGGAAGCGTTTCCGGGAAGAACTGGACGCTGTGATCGAGGAACACCAGTGTTGGGAATGCAAGCACGCCGCCATCGGCGGGCTGCCGGCCGATTACCACACCGAGGAGGGGCTCAAGAAGTTCATCGACGAACTGGCCCCGATCAGCGAGAAGCTTGCCGCTGCCGGGCTGGACTTCTCGTACCACAACCACAACAACGAATTCAAGCGTTACGGCGATACGGGCAAGACGTGGTTGGAGATGCTCTACGAGTCGGCCCCTGCGGACATGCTCAAGGCCGAGCTGGACGTCTACTGGGTTACCGCCGGGGGCGGCAGCCCGGCGACGTGGATTAAGAAACTCGGCAAGCGCCAGCCCCTGGTGCACTTCAAGGACATGACCATCACGCCCGAGCGCGAGCAGCATTTCGCGCCGGTCGGCAAGGGCAACCTGGATTGGCCTGCCATCATCGACGCCTGCAGGCAGGTCGATGCCCAGTACGCCCTGGTCGAGCAGGACAACGCCTACGGGGCCGATCCGTTCGCGGAACTGGCTGCCAGCTACCGCTTCCTGTCCGAAAGCGGCCTGTCCTGAGCGAATCCTGAAACCCCGCCGCAGCGACTGCGACAGTCCAGGCAACAGGGAGAATGCCCATGAAATGTCCGAAGTGCGATTCCGACATGGAGAAGGTGACGTACGCGTCGATCGAGGTCGACCGCTGTCTGGGTTGTCGCGGGTTGTGGCTCGATGCGCTCGAGGCCGACAAGCTCCGGAACGTCAAGGGGTCGGAGTCCATCGACAGCGGAGACCCGAAGGTCGGCCGGCAGTACAACAAGGTCGAGGACGTTGACTGTCCGCACTGCGACGTCCAGATGCTCCGGATGGTCGACCCCGGCCAGGCGCACATCTGGTATGAATCCTGCCCGCGTTGCTACGGCGTGTTCTTCGACGCCGGCGAGTTCGCCGATTACCGCGACGAGGGCGTGCTCGACTGGTTCAAGGGCCTGTTCCACAAGGAACGCAAGTAGCGGGGTCCGGCGGATCGATCCAGCCCGTGGCCCGCTCAGGACGCCTTGTAGACTTCCTGGCCGATCTTGTCGGGGCAGCTGCGGGTGGCGAACCCAGCCATGCGGTTGGGGAATCGTTTCTTCAGCAGCGTGTACACTTCATCGAAGACGCGGCGGATCTCGGCGTCGGCCGCGGCCGAGGCACGCATCAGGATCATCCGCTTCCACTGGGCCAGGTTGGCTGAGAAGATCAACTGCGTCTCCAGTGCGTTGCCCAGCAGCCCCCGGGCAGCGCCGCGTGCCTGCTTGCGGGCGGTGAAGGCATCGACGCCTTCCTGCTCCAGGCCTCGCTGGATCTTCCCGACCACGTCATCGTAGGCCAGCCTCGCCGCCTCCTGAACCTGTTCGATCTGGGCGGTCAATTCGCCATCGCCATAGAGGAACTTCTCCTGCAGCGGGTGCCAGCACCACGGGCTCTTGGCCTCGTTGACAAACCGCGTCGACCGCTGGCTGATCGCCGTCCAGTCGCCGTGGCGGACGAGCTCGTGGCTGAACCCGCGGGAGACGTCGGCGATGTGCAGGGAGATCCAGATCTCGTCGTCGGTTTCCGGGGCGACCAGCTCCAGGCCGAAATCGTGCTGGACCGCGGGGGGCGAAAGCTGCTGGCAGACCAGGGGGGCCTTGTCGATCGCCAGCATCTGGAGCTGACTGCCCAGGTCCGTGCCCACCTGGCAGGGCGTGGGCCAGTCGAACCATTCGCGGATCGTCCGGAGATTGGCGGTCAGCCGCAGGGGCCTGGTCTGGGCGTCGTTGCCGGCCCGCAGGAAAAGCCCGGGCCTGTTCGCGCAGGCCAGGGCGATCCGCCCCCGCATTTCCAGGCTGATCGGCGAGGTCTGGAACGTCAGGTTGGCGTGCTCCCAGACGCTGCCGTGCCCGACCTGGATGATGTGGGCGTGGTAGGAGTCTGAGGGCCTGGAACGCTTGCCGCCGAGCGAGTCGTAGCAGACCCGACCGGCCAGTTCGACCAGGTTATCCAGGTCGGACCCGGCCAACTGGTCCTTGTTGGGCTGACCCATGCGGGGCGGGATGGTCAATGTCTTGGAGTCCCAGACGAGGCTGCAGAATTCCATTTCGCATATCTCCTGTTGCAGAACGGGTTGGCCACTATCATACAGACCGCGGCGGCAAATGGAACCGCCAGTCAGGCCCGGGGCGGAGGCTTTTTGCCCGCCGGTGGACAATTCCGCTTGATTTCCGTCCAGCAGGCCTCCTATGCTTGGGACAAGTCATCGAGAGTGCGCGAGGGAACTGGCCCCGAGACCGCACGGCAACCTGTCGGCCGATTTCCGTCGGCCTGATAAGGTGCCACACACCAGCCCGCAAGGGACCGATGAGGCCTGCCGGTAAGCAGGCAATTCAAGTCCACTTGTCGCCCAGGCGATTGGTCTAGCTCCAACGGGCCGGTTCAGGGGCCGCTGCGACCGCCCGCGTGCTCTCTCGGTTCTTCCGCCAGCCCCGCGCCGAACCCGGGCAGAAACAAGGAGAGAATATACATGAGCGAGCAAAGCGAATACCGTCTGGGCACCCACGCCCTCCACGCCGGCCAGGAGCCCGACCCGACCACCCTGTCCCGGGCCGTGCCGATCTACTCGACCACAAGCTACGCCTTCAAAGACACCGACCACGCGGCGAATCTGTTCGCGCTGAAGGAATTCGGCAACATCTATTCCCGCCTGATGAACCCGACGGTCGACGTGCTGGAGAAACGCCTGGCCGCGCTGGACGGCGGGGCCGCCGGGCTGGGCTTTGCCAGCGGCATGTCGGCGATTTCCGCAGCGATTACCACGATCTGCCATTCCGGACAGAACTTCATCGCCACCACGGGCCTCTACGGCGGGACATGGACGCTGTTTACCCAGACGTTCAAGCACCTGGGCATCGAAGTGCGATTCGTCGACTCCGACGAGCCGGAGAAGATCGCCGAACTGGTCGACGAGAACACCCGCCTGGTGTACTGCGAGTCGATCGGCAACCCGAAGAACAACATTCCCGATTTCGAGAAGTTCACCTCGATCGCCCACGAGCATGGCCTGCCGGTCTTCTGCGACAACACCGCGCTGACCCCGGCCCTGTTCAGGCCCATCGAACACGGCGTGGACGTCGTGCTGTACTCGACGACCAAGTTCATCGGCGGCCATGGCGTGCACGTCGGCGGGGCGATCGTCGACAGCGGCAAGTTCGCCTGGGCTGCGAACCCGGAGAAGTGGCCGGAATTCTGCGCACCGGACCCGGCCTACCATGGCGTTGTGTTCACCGAGGCCCTGGCGCCGATCGGCAATATCGCGTTTGTCGTCCATGTCCGGACCCACGCCTTGAGGGACCTGGGCGGCTGTATGAGCCCGTGGGCGGCGTTCCTGTTCCTGCTGGGCCTGGAGACGCTGCACCTGCGTCTGCCCCGACACGCCGAGAACGCCCAGGCTGTCGCCGAGTTCCTCGATGCGCATGACGCGGTCGAATGGGTCAACTACCCGGGCCTGCCGAGCCACAAGCATCATGCACTGGCCGAGAAGTACCTGCCCGACGGCAAGGGCGCGATCATCGGCTTCGGGATCAAGGGCGGCAAGGATGCGGGCATCAAGTTCATCAACTCGGTCAAGCTGCTCAGCCACCTGGCCAACATCGGCGACGCCAAGACGCTGGTGATTCACCCGGCCTCGACGACGCACCAGCAACTGACGCCGGAAGAACAGGCCCAGACCGGCGTGACCGAAGAATACATTCGCCTGTCGGTGGGCATCGAGGATATCGAGGACATCAAGGCGGACCTGGCCCAGGCCCTGGCTGCCTCACAGTCGTAGAATCGTCGGGTTCGGCGGCGCGGGCGGATCGCCCCCGCGCCGCCGAACGCGCTGTCCCGGTCAGGATGGGTGGAAGGAGAACTGGTGGAATCCAAGCAGCACCTGGAAAGCAGTGACGACCTGCGCAGCGCCGCGCCGCTGCAGCACGTACAAACGGTGGAACTGCCCGGCCCGATCGAGCTGGAGCTGGGCGACCAACTCCCGGTGGTCGAGGTGGCCTACGAGACCTACGGCCAGCTCAACGAGGCCCGCGACAACGCCGTGCTGATCTGCCATGCGCTGAGCGGAGATTCTCACGTGGCGCGACACGACGAGGCGGACGAACCCGGCTGGTGGGACGCGATGGTCGGTCCTGGCCGATACATCGACACCGACAAGTACTTCGTGATCTGCAACAACTGCCTGGGAGGCTGTCGCGGCACGACGGGGCCGGGCTCGAAGAACCCAGCCACGGGCAGACCCTACGGGCAGGACTTCCCGACGATCACCATTGGCGACATGGTCGAGGTCCAGAGGCGGCTGATCGACAAGCTGGGCATCGAGAAGCTCCTGGCCGTTGTCGGCGGGTCAATGGGAGGCCACCAGGCCCTGAGATGGGGAACCCGCCTGTCCGACCGCGTCAAGGGCGTGGTGGCCGTGGCGACCAGCCCGCGCGTCTCCAGCCAGGCCCTGGCGTTCGACATCGTCGGGCGAAATGCCATCCTGCACGACCCGAACTTCAATGAGGGTCAGTATTACAGCTCCGACCAGAAGCCCGGCGTGGGCTTGGCGATCGCGCGGATGATCGGCCACATCACGTATCTCTCGCGCGAGTCGATGCGGCAGAAGTTCGAGGCCGACCGCCACAAGCCCCGCGACGTGCCGGTCGAGTTCGAAAAGCGTTTCTCCGTCGGATCGTACCTCGGTTACCAGGGCGCCAAGTTCGTCGACCGCTTCGACGCCAACAGCTACATCGCGATCTCGATGGCCATGGACCTCTTCGACCTGGGGGCCAACCGCGCCGAGCTGATCGAGTCGGTTCGCCACAGCCGCTGCAAATGGCTGGTGGTGAGTTTCTCCTCCGACTGGCTGTTCAGCCCGGCCGAGTCGCGCGAGATGGTCCAGGCCCTGATCCACGCCGGCAAGGATGTCAGCTACTGCAACGTCGAGTCCGACGGCGGGCACGACTCGTTCCTGCTGCCCGAGGCGATGGACGTTTACGGCGGCATGGCCGAGGGGTTCGTCAGCAACCTGGCCGGGGAGGACAACTCGCCTCGGCTGGCCGAGGCGCTCAAGCCCTCACCGGGCAGCATATTCCAGACCGGGCGGATCGACTTCGACCACGTGCTGGAGCTGATCGCCCCGTCTTCCAGCGTCCTGGACCTGGGCTGCGGCAACGGTTTGCTGCTGGAGCAGCTGCGCCAGTTGGGCCACAAGCGGCTGATGGGCGTCGAGCTGTCCGAACAGGCGATTCTTACCTGCGTGCGCCGGGGGCTGAACGTCATCCAGGCCGACCTGAACGACTGGAAGGGGCGCTTCGACGACTCGCAGTTCGACGTGGTCGTGCTCTCGCGGACGCTCCAGGCCGTGCGGGATGTCGAGGGCGTGGTCGACGAGATGCTCCGCGTCGGCAGGCAGGGGATCGTCACGTTCCCCAACTTCGCCTACTACAAGCTCAGCAAGATGCTCCTGGAGCAGGGACGGGCCCCCGACGCCGGCCTGCTGCACCACCGGTGGTACAACTCGCCGAACATCCGCTTCTTCAGCATCCTGGACTTCCAGGAGTTCTGCAGCCGGAAGGGGATCACCATCCAGCGGTGCATCGGCCTGAATACCGAGGCGGGCATGGAGGTGACCGAAGACATCAACCGCCAGGCCGACATGGCCATCGTCTCGGTCTCCCGCTGACACGGCCGAAGCCTGCCGAAGCCTATTCCTGCCGCAGGGGCCAGTGGCGTCCCAGCAGCTTGCGCATCTCCGGGGAAATCTGGCGGGTCAGCATGGCCGGGGGCAGCGGGCCGGCCGTGGACATCACAAACGCCACCGAGTTGATCCAGTTCAGGCTGCCATGCGTGCTGGCCACGCTGACACGCCCCGAGAAGGTCTTCGAGCCGGAGTAGTACGCGTCGCCCAGCGAGACCAGCACGTCGGCGGGGTTCTCCACCAGCCCCAGATGGGCCCGGTGCAGCCGCTGCAGGGGGGCAGGCCAGTGGTGGTCGATCGTCGCGGCCAGCAGGTCGGCCCCGGCGTACAGGCCATCGGCGTCGGCCTCGATCCGCGAGAGAATCTCCGCCAGCTCCAGCGGGTCGCCCTCGATCCGCTCATAACCGTACCGGTCGCCCTTGCGACGGACCCGCGCCCGTCCGCCGTCGGCAGAGAGCACGACCACGTCGCTGCCGTCGGCGTAGCTGGCCAGCTCGACGCCCTGGCAGGACAGCGTGTCCTCTGCCAGCTTGGCCGGGCTGTGGGTGTACATCGCAATGGCCGTCAGCAGCCCGAAACGGATGTAGACCACGTCGCGGGGCCCGTTGAGTTTGTTGGTCAGCTTCCAGCCTTCGGATTCCAGATGCTCCTCCATCTCCACGCGCCGCCCGGCAGTGTAGCTGTGCCCGTGGTCCGAGAGCATCGTGATCTTCACCAGCCCGTGGTTCTCCCAGAGGACCTGTCGACAGAGGCGTTGCAGCCAGCAGAGGGCCTCGACCTGCCCTTGGCGGCTGTATTTTGTGCTGATCCCCGCGGTGCTGACGATGTAGGCGATATATTCCTTGTCGGCGAAGTCATCGAAGTTGCGTTTGATCGAGTGGATCTCGCGGCGGAAGAAGGGCCTGGGCAGCAGGTAGCCCACCGGGTCCAGCCAGACGGGGGCCTTGTAGTGAAAGAACCTGCCGTAGGGGGCGTTCTGGGACTTGAGATACGCCCACTCCCCGCCGCGGACCTTGCCGGCGGACAGGTCGTAGAACTCGGCCTCGTATCCATGGGCGGGGATGTGCTCGAAGAGATCCTGCATGGACAGGTCGGTCAGCACCGGGTAGGGGGCCACGACCTTCGATGGCTCGTGGAACATCCGCAGGTTGCCCTGCTTGCGGAACTCGTAAACGACATCCCAGCTGAAGCCGTCCAGCACGATCACCAGGTGGCGGGTGTGGCCGACAGGGATTTCGTCCAGGTCGATGACGTGATCCGGCCTGCCGTCGCCGGTCCGGTCGTAGCCGATGCGGCTGATCCGTCCGTTTGGAGCGATCAGGAAGAAGTCCGCCTGCCCGTCGTCGTCGGTGTCCCACCCGGTCGCGTTGTCGCTGCGGCTGACAGGTTCGACCGGGAAGGTCACGGCCGGGGGTCTGCAACCGGCGACCAGGGTGGCTGCAAGCATCAGCAGATGGAATTGTAAGTGCTTCATATTGTGAATCCTATCGGGGTCTACCTGTTGATGCATCTGCGAAATGCGGCCAGTTTCGGCTTTCGCTGCCGCCGGTGGGGCTGTATGTGTATCGGCATGAAAGCGTTGATTTTCAACATCCGACCTGCCGGCTGGCTGGCCTGCAAGCTGTTGCGTCCTGTCTGGCCTGGCGTGGTCCGCAGCTTTCCTGGCGGGCTGAAGCTGGTCGAGACCGACCCGCCGTCCCTGCCGGGCGAGGACTGGGTGCGCGTCGGACCCCTGCTGGCGGGCATCTGTGGGACCGACACCGCCATCGTCGCCCAGAAACAGAGGCCCGACTCGATCCTCCAGGCCTTCAGTTCCATGCCCATGGGCTTCGGCCACGAGAACGTCTCGGTGGTCGAATCGGTCGGCCCGGGCGTCGATGACAGCTGGGTCGGACGCCGGGTCTGTGTCGAGCCGACGCTCTCCTGCAGGCCTCGCGGTATCGAACCGATGTGCGGGCCCTGCAGCGAAGGTCGCTTCGGCGCTTGCGAGAACTTCGGCGCCGCCGGGAAGGGCAGCTGCGGCCTGCCGGCCGGGACGTCCATCGGCTACAACGCGCGGACCGGCGGGGCCTACGGCCAGGCGTTCGTCGCCCACGAATCGCAACTCGTCGCCGTGCCCGAGTCGATCCCGGACGAACTGGCCGTGTTGACCGATCCGCTGGCCTGCAGCCTGCACGGGGTTCTCTCGTCCCGGTGGCAGGAGATGGAGCATGTGCTGGTCTACGGCTGCGGGACGCTGGGGCTGGGAGCCATTGCCGCCTTGCGGGCGGTGGGCTTCGGCGGCTGCATCGACGCGGTATCCCGGCCGGGACGCGCGGCCGAACTGGCCCGGAGCTTCGGGGTCGATGAAGTCCTGCTCCTGCCCCGGGCGGCGGAGCAACGCTTCGAGACGGTCGCCCGGAGGACCGGCTGCACCGTCAAGCGGGCGCGGTTCGGCAACCGCATTCTCGCAGGCGGCTACGACGCGGTCTTCGACTGCGTGGGCTCGAATCGATCCCTGTCCGAGAGTCTCAAATGGACAGCCGCCCGCGGGGAGTGTATCCTTGTCGGCACGGGTGACGGCGTGGGCGTCGACATGACGGCGATCTGGTTCCGGGAGTTGACGGTCAAGGGCATCTACGGCCGGGCCGAGGAACGCTGGGACGATCGGACGATCGGGACGTACCAGTTGGTCCATGAGCTGATGGTCGCCGGAAAACTGGACGTCGCCGCCATGCTGACCCACACCTTCGAGCTGGAGGCCTGGCCGGAGGCGATGAAGACGGCCATGAATAAATCGTCCCACGGGGCGGTGAAAGTAGCTTTCGATTTCCGCAAGATGAAGGAGTAACTCCTCGTGTCAGACAAGATTCGCGTAGGCATTGTCATGGGTTCCGACAACGACTGGTCGGTGATGCAGAAATGCTCGATGATGCTCAAGGATTTCGGCATCGGCCATGAGGTGCGGGTGATTTCCGCCCACCGGACTCCCGCCGACGCTCATGAATACGCCACCGGCGCGAAGGATCGCGGCCTGGAGGTGCTGATCGGTGCGGCGGGGATGAGCGCGGCGCTGTCGGGCGTGCTGGCGGCCAATACGACCCTGCCGGTCATCGGCGTGCCGATCGATTCCGGCCCGCTGGTGGGCATCGACGCGGCGCTGTCGACCATGCAAATGCCTCCCGGCATCCCGGTAGCTTGCATGGCGATCGGCTCGGCCGGGGCGCGCAACGCGGCCCTCTACGCCGCGCAGATTCTGGCCGGGGCAGATCCGCAGCTGGCCGAGAAACTCGTGCAGTTCAAGAAGGAGCAGGTCCAGAGCGTCCGCCAGAAAGACGCCGCCCTGCAGCAGCAGATCAGCTGATCCGGCGACTGGATCCGCAACGCCGATGGTCGTCCCTGCCGCACGGGGCCATCGGCGTTTCCTATTCCGGCTCATCGAGACTCTCGCGCTGCAGGCGCCGACGGAGGTGGTCGATCCTTCGGGCCAGGACCGGATCGGCCGGGTCGCGGGTCGGCAGGACCGACAGGGCTTGCCGGAACCGCCCGGCCGTCTCGAGCATCAGGGCCTTGTAGAACCGCCCGCGATTGTCGGTCGGCCCGAAGGTGTTCTGCTGGCCTGCTTCGCCCGCGTTGCGGTCCAACCAGGGGGCGGCGACCCACTCGGCCAGAATCTCCCGCTCTCGGGCCTGGTCGGCGTGGGAATGGGAGGCCCCGACTTGCCCATACGCTGCCTTCGCTTGGCCGACGCGGCCGGCCTGGAGCAGCAGGTCGCCCAGCAGCAGGGCGGTATCGGCAGAAGGGTGTTGCTGAAGGACCTCGATGGCCCGACCCCGCAGCAGCAGCGGCGCCGAGGCCAGGGCGATCGCCTTGGCCTGGGGCCCGAGTTGCTGAATCGACCGCCTGCGCGACAGGCGGATGCTCTCGGCCACCTGCTCGCGAAGGCGGTTGCGCAGGTCCGTCAGCTCCTTGGGCGGGTGGGCCCGGATGTCGCCCGGCAGCTTCTCGAACAGCCCCTCGATCCGGGCGCGGGCCTGCTCGGCAAAGCCCGCCTCGTGCAACGCGCGTACGTGGGCCAGGGCGATCTGGATCGCCGGCCTGTCGTAGGGTTCGGGAAGGTCGAGATCGCCATATATCCGCAGCGCCGCCGACAGGTGCAGGTCGATCACGTCCTGGCCGAACCCCACCGTGTCCGGCCCCAGGCCGCTGAGCATCTGTCGCGAGCGAAGGCGATGTGCGTCGGCCAGCATGGCCCGCGCGTAGAGCGACGAGTCGATCAGGGAATCCTGCCGGAGCAGCAGTTGGCGCAGCGCCACGATGGCAGCCAGTTCCGCGACCCGGTCGCCCTGCGAACTGAACCGGGAGGACCGCGAGGCCCCGCGGGCGACGGCCAACGAAAGCGAGCCGAGGTGTAGCATCCCTCGAACGGGAACGACGTGTCCTGCCCATCTCATATGGCTGTCATGGGTCTGGCCCTGCCAGGCATCCTTGGTCGGTCTGCCTCTGACAACGTAATCCTGCAGGTTGCTTCGCGGCCTGTGCGGCGAGCCGGGCATGGGTTCCAGGCGGTCCGTCGGTCGCCAGGCATCGTAGCCGCCCTGCCAGTCGCTGCGGGCGAAGAGGACGCCCGCCGGCGAAATCCGCACCGGGTCGAACCGCCAGCTGGCCGAGAGCGATTCGATGGTCTCCGGGTTGCGCCGCGAGACATAGATGAATCGCACGTCGGAGGGCACGGCCGCGGTACTGGCCGCGGCGGAGGACAACTCGGACCGCAGATCATTGTGCAATTTGTAGTCGGCAGGGGTAAAGAGATTCTGTCGCGAGTCGATCAGCACCTTCCGCTGCGGCTGGAGGCGAGGCAGGCTGTAATAGGCGAAGACGCCCGCGTCGGTCAGGTCGATGCAGTAGATGTCGCCGGCCGAGGCCGTGTCGCGGAGGTACTCGGCCTGCAACTCCCCGAACCGCCAGTGCGACGTGCCTGCACCGGTCTGGACGAGGGCATCGCTGCGGACCGGCAGGCGTCCGGTCAGGATGCTCCAGGTCATCGCGGCGGCAACGACGGCGACGGCCGCCGCGGCGATCCATCGCCCCCTGCCCCGCCAGCGCCTGCGTTTGCGAAGGGCAAGGGCATCCAGCAGCAGGGCCCCGTGGTGGGCGGCCAGGAAGGCCCAGACCGGACCGGCCAGAAGCAGATTGCCCGCCGAAGCCAGCACCGCTCCCGTGGCCGCTGCCATCCAGAACACATGACTGCGCGGCAGGACGAACCATCGTCCCAGCAGGCAGAGGCCCGCCAGGACGAACAGCAGGACCGCCGAGGGATACGCCAACAGGTGCTGCGTGATCGGTCGCAGGTAGGCCGGCAGGTTCTCGTTGCCGATCCAGCCCGACCAGGTCGACGCCGTCGCCGGGTAGATGTCCACCAGCCACGGGTTCAGCAGCGTCACGAAGACCGAGGCCAGCAGCACGGCCAGGCCCTCCCGGCTGCAGAGAACCCGCTCGGGGGCCGAGGTGTTTTTCCGGCAGATCGCCCCGACAGCCACCGTCGAAGCAATCATCGCCAGGCCAACCGGCCAGGTCGGGTCGACGTTGACCCACAGCAGCTGCCAGATCGGCCAGGACCACAACCACTTGGACCGCGGCTCGTCGAGCACCTTCTGGATGCTGGCAATCAGGGCCCCTGTCAGCAGGCCGGCCAGCATCGTCGAACCCAGGCGCAACTGGGCCAGCTCGGAGATGATCAGCAGCAGGGCGACCGCTCCGACCCAGCCGGGCCTGCGTCGTCGCAAAGGACCGAGAAAGACCGTCGCGCACATGCCCAGCACCAGCGCCGCTTGCAGCAGGGCCACGTTCACCAGATCTGAAAGGCCCGCCACCAATGCCTGCCACAGCCAGGAGATGTTGACCCACCTCTCGCCGAGCAGACTGAAGGGGTTCTCCGACGGCAGGGACTTGGCGGCCAGGATCCATTCCCCGGCGACCAGGTCCCACCAGAGCTGCGGATTGTTCTGCCAGGCCAGGCCCGCCGCTGCTGCGGTGACTGCGATGGCCACGCCCACGACGATGCGCGGGACGTTGCGGCCTGTGGCGTCTGCGGCGGGTTGTTCCTGGGCAGTCATGGGGCGCTAATCTATCCGACCGTCGCCGCGTGGGCAAGGTCCGGGCCGCCAACCGAAGTTACACACACGTAGTTACACCACTGCCGAAAATTGATAGCAGCCTACTGCCTGCCCAGAAGCTCGTTCAGGTCGCGCCGGGCGGCGGCGAAATGCCCCTCGTGGATGGCCCCGGCCGCAGCGCCAAGCAACTGGGCCTGGCGGGCGGTGACGGCGCGGGCCCGGGCCGGATCGATCTGGTCCAGGCCCAGCTTAGCCAGGATCGCGCGGGACAGATCTTCCATCCCTTCTCCGGTTTCCGCCGAGATCGCCACATCACAGCCGTCAAAGGGCTCGACGCGGTCGATCTGGGTCGCTACGAGCAGGCAGCGGTCCGGGGCGACCCATTGAGGCACGCGGGGGGGCTGACCGGCCGAGAGCAGGCACGCCACGTCGGCGCGCTGCACGAGGGGCCCGACGCGCTGGATGGCCTGGGCGTCCAGGTGATCGGTTGCGTCCCAGAGGCCTGCGGTGTCGGTAACCCAGACGCCCACGCCGCCGATCCGGGCCTCGTCGCGGACATAGTCCCGCGTGGTTCCGGGCGTGGGGTGGACGATACTGACGGCCCGGCCTGTCAGGGCGTTGGCCAGGGTGCTCTTGCCCGCGTTGGGGGGCCCGAGAAGGGCGATCTCGGCCGGCAGCTGCAGGCGGCGGGCCTGGGCCAGGCCCGCGGCGGCCTTGCGCAGCTGCTGGGCCTGCTTGGCTGAAGGCGTGGGCGTCGCGAGCACCTGCTCGGCCAAGAGGCTGATGCCCCCGGACCACTGGGCCGAGAGGATTCGTACGTACAGCGGGCAGCGGGCCTCGGCGAGCAGGCCGAGAATCTCGCGACCGATCGCGGGGTTGTCGAATCGCCGATGCGCCCAGGACAGGGCGGGGTCGACCCCGTCGGGGGCCTCGGCGACGGCACCGCAACGGGTCAGCTGCTGCATGACCGCCCGGGCCACGGCGGGGCCGCCATGGAGGTTCAGTTCCACGCAGTCGGACCGCGGGCAGGCCAGGGCCTGGTCGATCGGCCCGTCGGGGCCCAGGATGTGGCCGAGGCGGATCTGGTTGTCCGGCCAGTGGTCGATGGGGCGAAGCGGCTGGAATACGCGCTGGAGAACAGCCCGACATTCGGGACCGGCCAGGGTGATTACCGCGATTCCCGCCAGGCCCGGGGGTGTCTGCAGCACGGCCCGGGTGGGCTTCGATGCAGAGCAGCGGGAAGTCATGATGACTGGATCAGGTAATTGTAGTACGCCATCGCCACGCCGCGGAGCGTCAGGTCGTCGACGATTGTCTGGACCAGGTCGCTGTCGCCGACGTGGCCGCAGATCAGCCGCGCGTCGCCGCCGGTGGCAATGACCAGCGGAAAGGCCCCCAGGTGCATCGCGTAGGCCTCGGCCAGCTGTCGCATGGCCCCGCGGGCGCCCTGGATGATTCCGTTGCGGATGGCCTGTTCGGTGTTGCGCCCCACGGGCGTCTCCGGCCCGGCCAGGTCGATCTGCGGCAGCTGGTCGGTCTGCTCAGCCAGGCAGCGGGCCTGCATGGCCAGTCCCGGCAGGATCGCCCCGCCCAGAAAGACGCCCTGTTCGTTGATCGCGTCGACGGTAATCGCCGAGCCGAAGTCGGCTACGATGCAGGGCTGACCCAGGCGATCGTAAGCGGCCACGGCGGCGCAGATCCGGTCGGTCCCCACCGATTCGGGGGATTCCAGGTCGGTGGCCATGGGCAGGGGCAGGTCGCGCCCCACCAGCAGCAGGCGCTTGTCGACCAGCGTATCGGCCGCAGCTTCCAGGGCCTTCAGCCCGATGGTGTTGACGCTGCAGGCGGCAATGGCGCGGGGCTGGGGCATCTGGTCCCAGAGTGCCCCGAGCAGCTCGGCCAGGCCGGACAGCTCGCCCAGACGCAGGGTCTTGGCCTCGCTGACCGTATCGCCGTGGACGATGGCCAGGTGGATCGCCGAGTTGCCTACGTCGCAGGCCAGTACGTGCGGAATTTGCGGGTCGGTCTCGGTCATCATCGCTCCTGTGGGTGTTCTTCGATCTGCCGGAGTTTCTCCCAGATCCGCTGGGCCAGGACATCCAGCCCCTGTCCGGTCGCGGCGCTGATGGCCAGGATCTCGGCGTCCAGTTCATCCTGCAGCGTCTCCAGGTTGACCTTCGCGTCGGTCAGGTCCATCTTGTTGGCCACCAGGATCTCCGGCTTGTCCGCCAGGCAAGGCGAGTACTCCTCCAGTTCGTGGCGAATCGCACGGTAGTCGACCAGCGGGTCGGACCCGGCCGGGTCGATGTCCACCAGGTGCACCAGCAGCTTGGTTCGCTCGATGTGGCGGAGGAATTCGTCGCCCAGTCCGGCCCCGCGGTGGGCGCCCTCGATCAGGCCCGGGATGTCGGCCATCACGAACCGCCGGTAACCGGGCAGCTCGACGATGCCCAGCGAGGGCGTCAGCGTGGTAAAGGGGTAGGCGGCGACCTTGGGGCGGGCTGCTGAGAGTCGCGAGATCAGCGTGCTCTTGCCCGCGTTGGGCTTGCCGACCAGGCCGGCGTCGGCAATGAGCTTCAGCTGCAGCTGGAGTCTGCGCTGCTGGCCCGGCTGGCCGGGCTCGTGCTGGCGGGGGGCCTGGTTGGTGGCGCTTTTGAACACCGCGTTGCCGCGTCCGCCGCGTCCGCCTTCGGCCACGCAGACGCTCTGGCCCGGTTCGGTCAGGTCCTTGAGCTGGAGCTCCTTGTCGGCGTCGTAGATGATCGTCCCCGGCGGGACCGGGATCACCAGGTCCTTGCCATTCCTGCCGTGGCGGTCCTTGCCCATGCCATGCCCGCCCCGCTCGGCCCGCCAGTGGTGCTTGCCTGCCAGGTGCTGCAGCGTGTTGAGCTGTTCGTCGGCCTGGAGGATGACGCTCCCGCCGTCGCCGCCGTTTCCGCCGTCGGGGCCTCCCTTGGGGATGTACTTCTCGCGCCGGAACGACATGCAGCCGTTGCCGCCGTCGCCGGCGATGGCGAGGATGACCACCTCGTCGACAAACAGGGATTTGGGTGTTCCGGATGCTGAAGGCATGTGCGGGGGCCGTTTGCTGATCAAATGAACGACAGGATGACGCCGGGGCGGCACCATCCTGTCAAAGGTTGTTCTGGTTGCTTGCGCCGCAGTCGGCGCGTCGCGTCAGTTCGTTTGGACGTCGACGAAGCGACCGCGGAACTCGACCGTCCCGGCCGAGAGGGCAAAGAGCGTGTCATCCTTGCCGATGCCGCAATTCTTGCCCGGCTTGAACTTCGTGCCGCACTGGCGGATGATGATGCCGCCGGCCTTGACCGCCTGGCCGCCGTAAATCTTCACGCCGCGGAACTGGGGATTGCTGTCCCGGCCGTTTCTCGTCGAGCCTTGGCCTTTCTTATGTGCCATCGCGTTCGCTCCTGAATCATCTAGCTGTCTGTCTGCACGCAGGTGCAGAGGATCTGTCGAAAAACCAGTGAACCGTACAATCTACCGTCACCCCGCAAGTCTGTCAATGCCCCGCAGGGACAGGAATCGGCAAAATCTCGGCACGCGCCGGTTTTGGCCGGGAGGATCCGGGTTTTGTCTGGAATCCGGCGGGGGGGCTATCCGATGAGAGAGAGGCAGGCGCCTGGACGGAAGATGGGCGCAGGCTTCTGCAATGAGTTTGACAGCTGTGTAAGGAAGGTGTCCTTTGGAGCAGAACATCCCAGACGTACCGGAAACATCGGAGGGCCAGGGGCCAAGCCGGGCCGAGCAGAGCAAATCGCTGAAGGTGCTTGTCCTGGTGGACAAACCTGTCGAAGCGACGCTGGTGCGGTTCATGCTGGCAGAGTCGCGCGAGCCGCGGTTCGAGTTCCGCTGGGCGACGACCTTTTCCGGAGCAGTCCGCCTGCTGCGCAACGAGAAAATCGACCTGATCCTGACCGACCTGTTCCTGCCGGACATGATGGGCCTGGATACGGTCGAGTCGATCAAGCAGGCCGCCGAGGCCGTGCCGATCGTCCTGCTTGTCAGGCAGGAAGATGAGATGCTGGCCATCTCCGCGGTGCGGGCCGGGGTGCAGGATTACCTGATCAAAGGGCAGATCGGCACGTCGCTGCTGCTCAAGACGGTCCGCCAGGCAATCCATCGCAAACAACTGGAACTGGAACACCGGCGCATGCAGGAGCATATCCGCCGGGCTGAAAAGGCCGAGTCGCTCTCCATGCTCGCCGGCGGAGTCGCACACGATTTCAGCAACCTGCTGGCGGCGATTCTGGGCAACAGCGAGATCGCCTTGCGGCGCGTGGAAGAAATGCACCCGGCCCGGAAGCACCTCAAGTCGATCATCCAGTCGAGCCTGCAGGCGACCGAGCTGACCCAGAAGATGCTCGCCTACACGGGCAACAGCAACTTCCGCATGGGCCGACACGACCTGGAGCAGGTCATCTCGGACGTTCGCAGGCGGCTGCGGACGAGTTTCGACATCGGCTCGTTGGTTGTCGACGTCGCCAGCGACCTGCCCGAGCTGCTCTGCGACCTGGACCGCGTGCGCGACCTGATTACCCACCTGATGATCAACGCGCTGGAAGCGGTGGCCGATACGGGCGGCAACGTGGCGATCCAGGCCGAACTGGATGGCCCGCAGGTCGTGCTGAAGGTCATCGACAGCGGGGCCGGGATGGAAGCCGAAGTCCTCCGCAGGGCGTTCGACCCGTTTTTTACCACCAAATTCACCGGGCGGGGCCTGGGCCTCTCTGCGGCGATGGGCATCGTCCGGGGACACGGCGGGGACATCCAGATCGAATCGAATCCCAAATCCGGCACGACGGTGACCGTGCACCTGCCGATCGACGGGCCGCGGACCGAGAAACAGGAAGAAGACCTCGTTCGCCACGAACCTGCAGTGGATAGGGGCGCCTACCAGGTTCCCGGGCTGGACCCGGCCCTGCAGTCCGATCCGGGCGTGCTGGTAATCGACGACGAGGCGCCGCTGCGCGAACTGGCCGAGGACATCCTTACCGAGTGCGGCTTTAAGGTCTACCTGGCCAGTGACGGCGAATCGGGCCTTCAGCAGCTGCGGGCGAACTTCCACTCGATCTGCCTGGTGATCCTCGATGTCGTGCTGCCCGACAGCAACGGGCGCGACATCTTCCGCCAGATCGAACAGATCGACCCCAGTGTTCGCGTCCTGCTGGCAAGCGGGTACGACGCACGCGTGGCAGAAGACCTCAGCGACTCGAAGTGCTTCATCGGCTTCCTGCAGAAACCCTTCTCCCTGGAAAACATGGTTTCGGTGGTCGAGGAAGCCCTGGACCGCCCACGAGAGGCAGGCTCCTACCAGAGCGACGGCGTGGAAGAGAGCATCGAGTCGCAGTTCGATTTCAGCGACGCCGGCAACGGAAACGAGGACGGACTGATCGCCTGAGCCAGACCAGCGCTGAGCAGAATGGGAAAACGCCCGCGACCGATCCCGGACGCGGGCGTTTCTGTGTTTTCTAAGCCGGCGGTCGGTTACCGCATGACCCATTCCTTGTCGACCAGCGTGGCCGAGAGATTCTCCCGACGCTTCAGGTCTCCGGAGATCTTGAACGTAAGCTGCAGGGTCTTGACGAGGTTGAGTTGGTCGACCTCGGTATCGACCAGTTCGCCGTCGGCGTTGATGGCCTTGACGGTGACCGGCACGGGCAGGTTGACGCGGACCTGTTCGCCGCTGAGCCCGCCGACGAAGATCTTGACGGTACCGGCGTCAGGGTCGAAGTCGGGGAAGATCATCACGCCGCGCGGGGCGTTGTCGGCACCCTGGAGGATCAGTCCCGTCATGGCCGTCTGGTCCCGCAGGATCGGGTCGTTGAAGACCGACTGGATCTTGCGGAACACGGAGACCGGTACGTTCTTTCCGGCCCGGATGAGCTGACCGGTGTTGGTGTACAGGGCGATCTGGGGGATGAACATCCGCTCGTCGCCGGTGCGGTTGATCAGGCGGTACCGCAGGTACCAGAAGGTCCTGGGCTCGGTCTCGCCCGGCACGCGCATGGTGATCGCACGGAGGGAGTCGAGATTGATTTCGAACTGCCATTCGGTCGGGACCGGCGAGGGTTTGGGGGCGGCAAAGGCGGTCGAGAAGGCTGCCGCGGCAAGCAGCAGCAAGATGGTCAGGCCTTTGGCGGTCGACTTGATATTCATGCGAAGACTCCTGTCTGAACCAAGGATCCGAACCTGCGGGTCCAGCAGGTAAGACTACGTTGGGCAGCAGCACAAGTCAACGCCAAAACAACGGCAGTGGCAGGAGGCTGGAGGTGGCGATAAGATGCTGCAATGGATGTTTCCCTGGAACTGGCTCGGGTCGGGCCCGGGCAGTTGATCGAGGCGACGAGACTGCTCTGCAGTTCCACCGGCCAGGTGGGCCAGGCAGGGCTCCGGCAGGCAGCTGCGCTGGCCGAGCAGATCCGGGCCAGGCCCCCCGAATCGTACGTCCTGTGGTGGGTCCGGCAGAAGCGAGACGGCCGGGCCCTGGCAGCGGCGCTGGTCCTGCAGACGCCCGGGCGGGCGGGGCTGCTGTTTTTCAGCGAGCCGGAGCAGACGGGCCTTGCGGCTGAGCTGCTCGGGCGGCTGGTTCGAACGGTCACCCGAGAGGCCCTGGCCGGCGGGGCCGCGTTCGTCCAGGCCCTGCCCCGGCCGGACGTGGAGGGCGAACTGGACGTGCTGCAAGCAGCCGGTTACCGCAAGCTGGCCCGACTGTCGCAGATGCAACTGGACCTGCAGGGGCAGATCGTCCAGGACCGGACGGACAGCGGGTTGGAATGGATCGGCTACCAGCAGGCCCAGCAGCAGCGGTGGGGGGATCTGATCCTGCAGACGTACCAGCAGGGTCTGGACTGTCCCGGCCTGCAGGAGGTGCGGTCGGGCCTGGACATCCTCGCCTCGCACCAGGCGGCCGGGGTGTTCCGCCCCGAGAACTGGTGGATCCTCCGACGAGACGGTCGGGACGTCGGCTGCCTGCTGGTCAACGGCCTGCCCGGCTGCGATGACCGCGAGCTGATCTACCTGGGGCTTGTTGCCGATTGTCGTGGTCAGGGGCTGTCAAGGGTCCTGCTTCGGCGGGCGATTGCCGATGCAGCGAGGGCCGGGGCCCAGCAGCTGCGGCTGGCTGTCGATACGCTAAACGTACCGGCCATAAAACTTTACCAGCGGGCAGGGTTCGTCCGGACCCACGGCAGAGACATTTACTTCTTTGCATGAAAACACCATCTGTTCACGTTGGATGAAGACTTTGTGAACAAGTTGTGGAGGAACTTTTTTTCCGGCGGGCAACCCTGAGCAATAGCAGGGACTTGCCCCATGTGGATAAGATCTGGGGGCTTTTGGGCATTGACGCCCGCCCGCCGGGCCAGCTACATTTGCTTACGCATTAAGCATAGATTTGTGATTTGAACCGGGCAAAGCATCACACCCGCCTGAAGAATATTGGACATCTCGTCTAGGTGGCAGGCCAAGGTCGGCCTGCCTTGGGAGCAGAGGAATTGATGAAAGTAAACATGGAAATGACCGGGGAATCCCTGCGCGCCGACGGAGCGGAAATGGAAGCTCAGATTCGTTCGGCCCTGCTGGATCGAATCGGGCCCAAGAAATACAATGCGTGGTTCAAGCACGGTACGTGCCTGCGGGTCCGGGACGATAAGGTCTGCCTCTCCGTGCCGAACCCCTTCGTGGCCGGGTGGATCGAAACCCACTACTGCCGGGACCTTGCCGCCGCAGCGGGCGATTTCGCCGGCGAGAACTGCCACGTCATGGTCAGCGTCGATCCGGAGCTCTGCAACGATCTGCGCAAGCGTCAACTGGACGACCAGGCCGAGATCGTCTCCCGCCAGCGCAGCGGACGGGTCCGCGGCAACCGCCAGTCGGTCTGCTCGCCGCTGCGACACAAGCTCCAGGATTTCGTCGTGGGCGATTCGAACAAGCTGGCCTACTCGGCCGCAATGGCCGTCTGCACCACAGGCCGGGCGCCGTTCAACCCGCTGTTCGTCCACGGGCCCTGCGGGGTCGGCAAGACGCACCTGCTGCACGGAATCTGCTCGAAGCTGGCGGGCATGTCCAGGCCCGACGGCGGGCCGATCCGCTGGAAGTACGTTACGGCCGAGGCGTTCACCAACGAGTTCGTCGCCTCCCTGCGGGCCAGGAAGCTCGACGAGTTCCGCGCCCGCTACCGCAATCTCGATCTGCTGGCGATCGACGACGTGCACTTCCTGGCCGCCAAACGCGCCACGCAGGACGAGTTCCTGCACACCTTCAACGCCATCGCGGGGGGGGGCAATCAGATCGTCCTGGCCTCGGATACCCACCCGAGACTGGTGGGCGACCTCAACGAACAGCTGATCTCCAGGTTCATGGCTGGCATGGTCGTGAAGATCGAGTCGCCGGACCGCGCGACGCGGATGCAGATCCTGCGGCGCTGGTCCGACCGGCTCGGCCTGGACATCGACGAGGACGTCATCGAGTACCTCGCAGGCCAGACGCGAGGCTCGGTGCGCGAGCTGGAGGGGATGCTGGTCAAGCTATCGGCCGTGGCGGCCCTGGATGGCGGGCACATCAGCCTGCAACTGGCCCGCCAGACGCTCTCGGACCACCTGGCCCGGACCGATTCTGCCGTGGCCCTGGGGGACATCGAGACCATCGTGGCCAGCTACTTCGGCGTGACCCCGGCCGATATCCATTCCTCCCGCCGGACCCGGACGGTCTCGCTGGCCCGGGCGGTAACGATGTACCTGGCCCGGAAATACACGCACATGAGCTTCCCCGAGATCGGTCGGGCGATCGGCAAGAACCACTCCTCGGTCGTGCTGGGCGCCCAGAAGGTCCAGCAAGCCCTGGAAGCAGATGAAGATTTCAGCTGGCCCAGCCCGGCCGGCAAGAAGAACCTCTCCGCCCGCACGGTGATCGACCTGCTCTGCCAACAGATCGGCTAGAGCCCAAGTCGCACCTGCAGGCGGCGTGCCGGACGGAACCCGGCGCGACGCACCACGGATGAGCGTCCGGTCCTGTCCCAATACACGGCAGGGCCGGACGCTGTTGTTTGCGCGGGCATCCCGGGCGGAAGGGGCTTTCTATCCGGCCCCGCCTTCGATAGAGTAAGTGATCTTATCGTGGGCATCACGCTTGCGTATGGCAATGGGTCGTGCGCTTGGCCCCATAGATCCTGCTGTACAGTTTCAAGGAAGGGAAAAGGAACCATGAATCTGCAACAACCAAACGCCAATGAGGCGACTCTGACGGCCAACCGGTCCCGGTCGGTCGCGCCGGTCAGCGGCATCTGCACGCGTTGCCTGGACGGCTGCAAGGGCAACTGCGAAGTCTTCAAGTCCTCATTCCGAGGCCGCGAGGTGCTCTACCCCGGGCCCTTCGGGACCATCACCGCCGGTGGCGACAAAGACTACCCCATCGACTACTCCCACGTGAACATCATGGGCTACGCGATGGGCGGCGAGGGCCTGCCCGCCGGGCAGGTCGCCAACCCGGACAACACGCTGTTCCCCCTGGCTGATACCGAGACGCAATACGGAACGGACCATCCGGTCAAGCTCCGCGTGCCGGTGTTTACCGGGGCGTTGGGCTCGACGGAGATCGCCCGGGCCAACTGGGAGCACTTCGCCACGGGCGCTGCGGTGGCGGGCATTACGCTGGTCACCGGCGAAAACGTCTGCGGCATCGACCCGGGCCTGGAGCGCGACAGCAACGGCAAGGTCACCCGCAGCCCCGAGATGGAGCGTCGCGTCGAGCTGTTCAAGCGTTACTACGACGGCTACGGCGACATGCTGGTGCAGATCAACGTCGAGGACTCTCGCCTGGGCGTGGCAGAGTACGTCATCGAGAAACTCGGCGTCGAGTGCGTCGAGCTCAAGTGGGGCCAGGGCGCCAAGTGCATCGGCGGCGAGATCCAGGTCCACGACCTTCAGCGGGCTCTGGAGCTGCAGAAGCGCGGGTATCTCGTCACACCCGATCCGTCGCACCAGGACAACCAGCGGGCCTTCAAAGACGGGGCGCTGAAGCACTTCGAGCGTCACAGCCGGTTGGGATTCATCGACGAAGAGGAATTCCTGGCCACCGTGCAGCACCTGCGGGACCTGGGCGCCAAGCGCGTGACGCTCAAGACGGGCGCGTACGGCATGCGCGAGCTGGCCATGGCGATCAAGTGGTCCTCCAAGGCCAGGCTCGACCTGCTGACCATCGACGGCGCCCCGGGCGGGACGGGCATGAGCCCGTGGCGGATGATGGAAGAGTGGGGCATCCCGACGTTCTATCTGCAGTCGATGGCGATCGAACTGGCAGACCGCCTGGCCAAGGCCGGTCAGTTCGTGCCCGACCTGGCGATGGCCGGCGGGTTCAGCGCCGAGGACCACGTCTTCAAGGTCCTGGCGATGGGCGCTCCGCACTTCAAGGCCGTCTGCATGGGCCGGGCCCTGATGATCCCGGGCATGGTCGGCAAGCACATCGGCCAGTGGATCGAGTCCGGCGACCTGCCCAAGACGGTCAGCCAGTTCGGCACGACCAAGGAAGAGATCTTCATCGGCTACGAGACGCTGGTCGACCGCTTCGGGCTGGAAACGGCCCGCCAAATGCCCCTCGGCGCCGTGGCGATGCACTGCTTCGCCGACAAGCTCCGGACGGGCCTGCAGCAGCTGATGGCCGGCAGCCGGAACTTCCGGACCGACACCATCAGCCGCGACGATGTGTTCGCCCTGACGCCAGAAGCTGCGCAAGTCTCTGGACTGAAATATGTTATGGACGTACAGCGGGAAGAAGCCCTCTCGATTATCGACGGCTGAGGCCCACGGGCCTTCCCGACGGTGCATTCCCGGCCCGGACCTGTCTTGCCGGGCAGGTCCGGGCTGGATTTTTCCACTGAAATTCCTGGAACACCCCACCAGACCGGGCGTCAGAAGAAGTGGAACCAATAGCCTCTGCCACGATTCTTTCGCCCGAGAGACACCGGAAACCATGGACACGCAACGAGACATTCAGCAGGATCTGTCAGCCTACATCGACGGGGAACTGCCCCCGCAGCGGGCAGAAAAGGTCCGCCTGGCCCTGGAACAGGACCCGTCGCTGCGGGCCGAGGTGCGGCAACTGCGGTCGGTCCGTCAATTGGTGGGCTCGCTGCCGGTTCAGCACGCACCGGAAGACCTCGCTGCCCGGGTGCGATTGGCTGCCGGCAGAGCGCAGCAGCCGTCCCGCTGGGGCCGGATCGGCCGATTCGCCGCAGCCGCGGTCGTGGTCGGCGCGATCTCCCTGGCCATGGTCTTCGCCTGGCCCGGGGGCAGCGACCGGACCTCGCCGGATCAACATGTCTCCGCAGCGGTGACCCTCGTCGAGATCTCCACCGCCGATTCTGCGGCCTTGGAATCCTTCTTCGTCGAGCACGGCCTGATCACCCGCAATAAGCAGATCCAGGGCAACCAGGCACGCTACCTGGTGGATGTCCCGGCCGATCTGGAGCCGGAAGTCCAGCGCGAACTGACCGATCGTTTCGCCGCCCAGGTCCGCAAAGATGTCGATGCCGGACAGGCACTGGCCTATACCGAACAAGACCTGGCCAATCGACAGGTCCGGGATGACCAGGGACCCGATGCGCAACCTCAGGCCGCCAACGACACCCCGGCCCGGAAGGTCAGGCTGTACCTGTTCAATGTCCGAAGGCCCAGCAAGGACAAAGAGGACGAGCAGGAACCCCAGGACTGACAAAACCTTACGTGATGTGTCCCGCCTCTGGCGGGAGCTGTTTCGATTCAGGGACAAGGGCCCGCCGACATGCGGGTCCGGACAAGAGCCCGCCGGCTGCATGATGCGATCCTCCAGGATCGACTCAGCCGCCGACGGGTTTTTGCCATTGCAGAATCCGGTTTTCCGCGGCGCAATGGCCCCCCGCAATGATATACAGAATCCATGCGGTCGGGTCCAGGCCCGGCTGGGTTGTACACTCCGGGAAGATTGTGACCCGACAGACGCAGGATAGTTTGGGCAAAAAAGACGCAAAAGACAGCCGTAAGGGCGAGGGCAACGCGACGATCGCCTTCGAGGACGCCACGCTCGTCCAGCGCAGTCGAGCAGGGGATATGCGCGCCTACGGAACCTTGGTGGCCAAGTACCAGGACCGGATCTACAACCTGACTTACCGCATGTGCGGCCGCGGCGCCGATGCCGAGGAACTGACCCAGGAAACCTTCCTCAAGGCCCTCGAACGCATCGACCAGTTCCGGGGCCATTCCAAGTTCTACACCTGGCTGTTCCGGATTGCGGCCAACCTGACGATTTCCCACCGCCGCCGGGCAGGGCGGATCCGCTTCCATTCCATGACAGGCCCGGAGGAGTTCGACGAGGCCCAATCCGATTCGCTGACCGCCTCGGTTGCCCGGCGCAGACAGCCCGGGCCGGACCATGCGGCGATCAACCAGGAAACCTCCCAGCGGATCATGCAGGCCCTGGACGAACTGGACGATGAATTTCGTATTGTCGTTGCACTGCGCGATATCGAGGAGATGGATTACGCGGGCATTGCCGAGGTCCTTGACCTGCCGGTCGGCACGGTCAAGAGTCGCCTCCACCGGGCCCGCTGCCTGCTGAAAGACAAGCTGGCGGACCTGCTGGAACCATGATGCAATTCGACGATCCGATCTGCGACCAGCTCTCGGCCTGGCTGGACGGGCAGCTGCCCCAGCAGGAGCACAAGTCTATCCGGGCCCTGCTGGACAGCGACCCGGACCTGCGCAGGCAGGTCGAGCAGCTCCGGAAGCTGAGGCGGATGATCGGCGACCTGCCTCGGCAGGAGGCCCCCGAAGACATGGCCCAGCGCGTCCTGGCCGCACACGAGCGGAAGGTTCTGGCCCAGGTCAATCCTCCGTCTCTGCCCGTACAGGCCATGGAAATGCGCTGGGCACGCCGGATCGCCATCGTCGCGGTCGTGCTGATATCTCTGTCGGTGGGCGTTCTGACGACGGTGTGGCTGTCGGAAGGGGCGGGAAAGCCCATCAGCGACGAGCAGGCCATCTCCAGGCAGCAACCGAAGGACCGCCCCGATCAGCCGAAGCAACAGGAGACACCGGCCCAAACGCAGGACGATCCACATCAGCCTCAGCCGTCGGCCCCGCCCAGCTACGCCGCAGGCCAGAAGGACCAGTCCGGCCTGCTGCTGGTGATCATCCGCACCGAGGACCCCGCCTCGACGGACCGCCAGATCGTCGAGAAGGTCCTCCGTGCCAACGGCCTGATCCCCGAAGCACGGGCAGTCCAGGACCGCGCCCGGTACTGGAAGGTCCAGGTCCCTCGAGACCGACTGGCCCGGATCGAGCAGAATCTATCCTCCCTGCCGTTCCGGGCCCTGGCCATCCGCGACGCCACGGCCGAGGAGGCCCGCTCGTATCTCTCCCTGACAGGCGCAAGGCTGACGCCCGACCAGCTCAGCCGGTTCGTCACCGCCGAGCCGGCGGAAGCTGCCGAACCGGATCAACCCGCCGAACCTGCCCAGCCGTCTGCCGCCAACGGCTCGGACCAGCCGCTGAATGACCTGGACCGCATCTCCCAACTGCTGGAACAGAGCCGCTCGCTGATCCGCCAGTCCGCCCCGGCCGAGCAGGCCCGGCAGAGGCCTGCGACCTCGGCCCAGCCGTCCGAAGCCCAGCCGCGCCGGGCGGTCCGCCCGGTGATCATCAAGATCATCGATTCCAGCCCGGAAACGTCCCGCTGAGCGGCCCCGCCTTGCCCCAGCCGCAAGGCGGGTATATAATCCGCCCGAATCGCAGCTTCTCCCATGAAAAGGAGTCATTGGTGAAACAGAACTTGTGGATCGCCGCGGCGGCGGGCCTGGGCCTATGCCTGCTGGCCCCGATGGGCGGATGTACAGGCCCGGGAGGACTGGAAACCCGGGGCGGACGCGATGAAGACCGCCTGGAGGTGCCCCAGCCCATCGACAGGATGCTCCCCGAGCGGGTCGAGTTCCATCCGTTCACCGAGTCCGGGGTCCGGACCTTCGACAATGCCGGCGGGCTGAAGGGCATCGAGACGCGCGTCCGGGCGATGGACGCCTTCGGCGATTCGACCAAGGCGTACGGCCACTTCCGGTTCGAACTGTACGGCTATGACCCGAGTGCGATCGACCACAGGGGCAAGCGGGGGCCCACGTGGGATATCGACCTGATGGACCCCCAGACCAACAGCGTTCACTGGGACGAGATCTCCCGGTCGTACAAGTTCCTGCTCCAGTGGGACAACGCCATCCCCATCGGGCAGCGATACGTGCTGCGGGTGGTCTTTGCCAGCCCCTTTACCCAGACGCTCGACGACGAGAAAGTCTACGTGGCAGGACAGTAAGATGAACGCCACACCAGAGGATATTCCGGCGGGACTGGGCGAGATCGAGACCGGCAGGGGGGGCTTGGCCAAGCTGGTGCTGACAGGGCCCGGCGGCAGTGCCGAAATCTACCTGCACGGCGCCCACGTGACGAGTTTCGTCCCCGCAGACGGTGACGAAATGCTCTGGCTGAGCGGCTCCAGCTGGTTCGAGAAGGGCAAACCGATTCGCGGCGGCGTGCCGATCTGCTTTCCCTGGTTCGGGCCTTGCGAAACCAATCCCGACCTGCCGAGCCACGGCTTTGCCCGCCTCTGCCAGTGGTCGGTGGAATCGGTGGTCGCCGAAGGCGATACCGTCTCGGCCACGCTGGGCTTGGACGCCAACGAATGCACCCGCAGCTACTGGGACTTCGACTTCCAGCTGCGATACCGCATCAGCGTCCGGGGCGACGGCTCGCTGGAGCTGGCCCTGACGACGCAAAATACCGATCAGAAGGCCTTTGTGATCACTGAGGCCCTGCACACCTACTTCGGCGTCGTGGATGTCAGACAGGTCGAAATCACCGGCCTGGCCGGCGCGGAATATCTGGACAAGATGGACTCCGCCGCCCGGAAAACCCAGCACGGCGCGATCCGATTCACTGCCGAGACCGACCGGGTCTATCTGAATACGACCGACGATTGCATCCTGTCAGACCCGGCCGCCGAAAGGCAGATCCGCATGACCAAGGACGGTTCGGATTCCACCGTCGTCTGGAACCCCTGGATCGGCAAGGCCGGGCGCATGGAGGACTTCGGCGACGACGAATGGCCGGGCATGGTCTGTATCGAGACCGCCAACGCCCACGACAACGCCGTCACCATCCAGCCGGGCCAGTTGCATACGATCTCCACGACGCTGAGCCGGGGGTGAGATCGATCAATCCAAGGCCGGCTCACCGAGCCCGGGACCGCCGGCCGGGGAGCCTGCCCGATCTCGTAGGTTGCGTACTTCGTAGCGTCGCCCTGGTCGATGCCTTCCGGGAAGAAGAGGGCATGGTTGGTCTTCGTGGTGCCGCGATAGTCATTGCCCGCATCGCCCCCGGAGTGCCTGAAACCAAAGAAGCGTGTCGTTCCGCTGGCCTGCGTGTAGGCGTCGGCAGGCGGTTTCGGAGTCGCACCTGCCACAGGCCGGGGGCGGAATCGGCGCCACGGCAGGCCGCAATGGGATAGAATACTGCACCGGCAGCAGATACGTGTTGCGTGGCCGATGGTTTTTCCGGGATTCGGGTATTTTCCTGTCCCAGCTGTTGCCGATGTGTTCAAATAAAGGCCCTGCGGGTGGCAGAGTAGGCCCCCCGCCCGGATTGCCCTGACAACTGCGGCAGTCCGGGCCGCTGTTCGCGTTTGACTGTCCGGGAAGTACCCGGGCCGGAAGCGGCTCGTGTTTTCATTCCAGCAGACACAGGTGCTCTCCTGAATCCTCAAGATATTCTCAACGCATCAAGCGTTTCATCACCGTATATCCCGATCGATCCCGACCCGACGCCGAAACATCCGAAAGGCAAAGACGCCAAGATCCTGTTCTCCAGCGTCTTCGGGCCCTATGCCCAGGATGACGAGTTCGGCAGCCGGACAATCAACCCGATGGAGCTGTGGCACAACCAGGTCACACGCGTCCAGGGGCCGTTCTCGCTGCGGATGTTCCATCGCAGCTGGGGGCTGATGCTCATCCAGGCCAACATCGAGGCCCGCTGCACCGTGCTGGATTTCCCCACCCAGGACCGCTTCATCGAAGAGATCCGGGACAACCAGTACGACATCATCGGCATCAGCGCGATCATCCCCAATACCGCCAAAGTCGCCAGGATGTGCGAACTGATCCGGGAATATCAGCCCAACGCCAAGATCGTCATCGGCGGCCATATTTCCAACGTCGCCGACATTCGCAAGAAGGTCGCGGTCGACCATGTCGTCCGCGGCGACGGCGTGCGGTGGTTCCGCGAGTATCTCGGGCAGGACACCGACGAGCCGATCATCCACCCGCAGATCTGGTCGGGCCTGGGCAAGCGGTGCATGGGCATGGACCTGCCGCTGGACCCGCACACCGCCGCGGCGGCGCTGATCCCGTCTGTGGGCTGTCCGCTGGGCTGCAACTTCTGCTCGACCTCGGCGATGTTCGGGGGCAAGGGCCACTGCGTGGACTTCTTCCAGACGGCCGAAGAACTCTTCGCCGTGATGTGCCAGCTCGAAGAAGCCATGAAGACATGTTCCTTCTTCGTGATGGACGAGAACTTCCTGCTGCGAAAGAAGCGGGCCCTGCGCCTGCTGGAGCTGATGCAGGAGCACGACAAGGCCTGGGCGCTGTACGTCTTCAGTTCCGCCAACGCCATCCGCCAGTACACGTTTGAACAACTGGTCGGTCTGGGCGTCAGTTGGCTGTGGATGGGCCTGGAGGGCAAGGACAGCCAGTATAACAAGCTCAACGAGACCGACACCCACCATCTGGTCCGCCAGCTGCAGGACCATGGTATTCGCGTGCTGGGCTCGAGCATCGTCGGGCTGGAAGAGCACACGCCGGAGAACTTCGACGAGGCGATCGAGCACGCCGTCAGCCACGATACCGACTTCCACCAGTTCATGCTCTACACGCCCGTGCCCGGTACGCCCCTGCACAAGCAACACGAGGCCGACGGGTCGATGCTGGAGGAATCAGAGTACGACGCAGCCGACATTCACGGCCAGCTGCAGTTCAACTTCCGCCATGCCAACATCCCCGCCGGGCAGGAGGGCGAGATGCTCCTGCGGGCCTTCGAGGCCGACTATCGCACCAACGGACCGAGCACGATCCGCATCGTCCGCACCGTCCTGAAGGGCTGGCAGCGGTACAAGAACCATCCGGATGCGCGGATTCGCAGGCGGTTTGCCTTCGAGGCCGAAGGCCTCTGGAGCATCTCCGCCGGGACCGTCTGGGCTGCCCGGAAGTATTTCCGCGAGAATCCCGTGGTCTTCGGCAAGCTGGATTCCCTGCTCAAGGATCTCTACGCAGAGTTCGGGCTCAAGACCAGGCTGGTCGCTCCGCTGATCGGCCGCTACGTGCTCGGCAAGATCCGCAAGGAAGACAAGCGCCTCGCCGAGGGCTGGACCTACGAGCCCCAGACCCACTACGAACGGAACTACCAGGCAGACGGGCAGGCCAAGCCCGCCACGATCCTGCAGACCGTCCCGGGCCTGACCGGACAGAAGGCCGCCGCCAAGACCTGAGGCCAACCAGCTGCCAAGGCCTCTGCATCCAGGGTTTATGGAATTCCCTCCACGCCCCGTCATCTTCGGACGACGGGGCGTTTTTACAGCATTTGAGAATGGCTCGCAGGCCTCCTAGACTTGTTCAAAGTCGTATTGTCCGTATCGAGGTGGTACCGTGGAACATTCCCTGCCAGTGAAGAACAATCTGTCCGACCAGGCCGGCACGTGCGGGTGCGGGTACGTCAACTGCTGCGGCCAATGCGTGCCCCACGAAGAGGCCCAGCGCATCATGGCCGAAGAAGAGAACGTCGTGATGACCCACTGCAGCCCCGAGTGCAGTTGCGGGGGCATTCCCACGGTACTGAACTTCCTCAAGAGCGATTCGCAGAAGAAGCAGCAGGGCAACTGAGCCTGTTGGGCCTCAGAACGTCAGCCTGCTGCCTGCCCGAACCGGGTGGACCTGCGAACCCAGTCGCCTTGTGAGGAACTCCATCGCTTTGTCTCCCGTGCAATGGCAGGGGTAGAGGCCCGGGTTGCCGAACTCCCCGAGCAGGTTGACCAGGCTGCGCAGTTCGTCGTTGGAGCAACTGTGCAGGTGCAACCCGCCGACGACGGCGACGATGGGCTCGCCGCGACAGAGGAACCGGGCCGTCTTGAGCGTGTTCTGCAGGCCCCGGTGGCAGCAGCCGGTTACGACGACCCAGCCGCGTCTGCCCTTGAGCAGCAGGGCGATCTCATCCTCGAACCAGTCCGGGACGATCTGTTCGCCCTTGCGGATCACGAAGTGCTCGGGCCCGAAGCGGGGGCCTCCGATGGGCCCGGTCAGCAGCATCCAGGGCTCGACCAGCTCCGGGGCGCGGATGGCATGGAAGACGGCCCCCAGGTCGCACAGTTTCGACAGGCTGTGCGGGCAGGATACGTTTTTCAGGGGCTGGCCCGGCTGCTCGACCCAGCGACGGGCAAAGGCGCCGGGATGGGCGAACAGTTCGAGTTGTTCGATCCGACCGGCCAACCTGGCCAGCCCGCCCGTGTGGTCGTAATGCCCGTGCGAAACGACCACCGATCTGATCCCCGCCAGATCGACCGACAGGGCCGATGCGTTGGAAAAGAGGATTTCCGGGTCCTGGCCGGCATCGAGAAGGATGTTCCGGTTCGGGCCGGATACCAGGATCGACAGGCCATGGTCCGGCCGAAGCGCCGGGTCCGAGACCTGGTCATCGACCAGAATTGTCAATTCGACGGTCATCGTAAGGTTACCATACCTGAACAGCACTGGCCGGAGGTGCCGACGAGGCCCTTTCGGCGAACTTCTGCCCACACAATAGAGTAGAAGGAAGCAGTGTTTCAACCGGCAGGACAAATTTGTTCCGTTCCGGCCGGTGACCGGTGCGTTTGAAAACCAGCATCAGCTTGACAAAAATGCCCCAATGACTATATTCACCGGGTTCCTGCATTTGTTTACCCGAGATGTTAGACCCGCCCCGAAGCCGGGGGAAGGAAAGGCTCGTCGTGGCAAAGAAGAAGAGTAGTTCAAAGAAGGCCAAGAAAACCACCAGCAAGACCTCCAGCAAGAAGACCGCAAGCTCGACGGCGAAGAAGGCTTCGGCCCGGAAGACCAGCCGCAAGTCGTCGCGATCGGCATCGAGCAAGAAGGCCCCGGCCGGCTCGGGGTCGGGTAACGGGAGCAAGAAGCGCAAGGCCGTCAAAAGCCCGCTGTCCAAGTCGCAGCTGAAGGAATTCCGCGAGATGCTCATCGAGAAGCGTCGCGAGCTGATCGGCGACATGTCGGGGATCGAGGCCGACGCGCTGGGCAAATTCCGCAACAACGAGTCCTCCGAAGCCCTCTCCATGCCCACCCACCCGGCCGACGTCGGTTCGGACAACTACGAGCAGGAGTTCACCCTGGGCCTGCTGGAGAGCGAGCGGATCCTCCTGGCCGAGATCAACGAAGCCCTGGAGCGGATCGACAACAACACGTATGGCATCTGCCTGGGCACGGGCGATCCGATCGGCGAGCCGCGC
Organism: Phycisphaerae bacterium; assembly: GCA_046541415.1. GTDB lineage: Bacteria > Planctomycetota > Phycisphaerae > SM23-33 > SM23-33 > CAZOVB01. The sequence continues at coordinate 31,730 of JBKHDI010000034.1, forward strand.
CTGCGGGCCAGGCCCTGGTCGAAGTACTGCATCGAGTACCAACGCCTGCTGGAGCAGGGGCTGGTCCACCCAGATGACGACGGGTACGGCCTCGATGAAGACGAAGACGAAGACGAGGACGAGGACGAGGACATCGAGGACGGCCGAGAGGAAGACGAAGAGGACTCGGCCGACCTGGACGAGGAGGATCTCGACGCCGATGACGACGATTTCTAGCCCCCAGGTGCCCGTTGGCCCGATGCAAACCAGCTGACAACCCACGACCGGCCGAGAAACCCGTCTGGCGGGCCTGGCCGAGAGTGCTGGTCTTCCTGCTGGTCGTCCTGGCAGCAGCCGGCGTCGACCTGTGGACGAAGCAGGCGGTCTTTGCATGGCTCAAGGCCGATCCGACCCTCGATCCGACGGCCGAGCAGATCCGCTCCCGCTTCGGGCCGGACATGGACTCCGACGAAATGCTCGCCCGCCTGCATCTGCGCGAGAAACTGACACGCAAGATCTTCCCGGGCCTGCGGTTCACCCTGAAGCTGAATCCGGGTGTGGCCTTCGGCATGCCCATGCCGCGCTGGGCCGTTGCCACGGCCACCTGCGTGACGATTCTCATCGTCCTGATCATCTTCCTGACAAGCCCGGTGCGGATGTGGGGGCTGCACCTGGCCCTGGCGATGATCCTGGCCGGGGCACTGGGCAACCTGTACGACCGCCTGTTCGCCTGCGTCGAGATCCCCTCGGCAGAGACCATCTGCTATCACGTCCGGGATTTTGTCGACTTCTCCGACCTGGAAATCGCCGGCAAGGCCGTTTACCCCTGGGTTTTCAACGTCGCCGACGTCTACCTGGTTGTCGGTGTGGGCGTGCTGATGCTCCACTGGCTGGCCAATGCCCGTCGCGAGGCCAAACGCAAAACCGGATCCGCGGATCAGTAAGAGGGGGTATGGCCTTGCCATGGACGCAGGATGGATCAGCAGGCCGCTGTCTCTCAGACGCTACGAGGTCCTGGGCCAGCTGGGCCTGACGGCCTGGGCCTGCGTGCTGGTCCTGCTCTGGGGCCCTCTTGGCAGGACCTTCGGGGCCGATTGGCTGCTGCTGGTCGCCCTGCACGTTGCGGGAAGTCAGTTGTTCTTTCAGCCGGTGGCCTGCATCCGCATCGCCTCGCTGCGGAGGATGGGCTGGCGACCGAACCGATGGGTCCAGCTGGTCGAACAGTTCCTGATCGTACCGCGCGAACTGGCGCTGGTCCTCCTGGCGATGGGGTTTGGCTGGCTGTTGTGGGTCACCGGATTCCTGCCGGCCTTATGGATTGCCGCCCTCGTGCTTCCCGGTTTTCTGATAGCCGGTGATCTGATCAGCCATCGGCGGTCGCGCAGGGGCGATATTCAACCCGTCCAGGAGGACCCGCTGGCCAGCGGCCTGCAGGACGCCGCAGCCCGGCTGGGACACGTCGACGTGTGGGTGGAGTTATGCGAGGCCGGCCAGTTGCCCGGCGCCCTGCCGGCTGCCTGCTTCCAGGACGGCGTGATCCGCATCGACCGGGACCTTGCGCGGGATCTGCCCCGCGAGCAGGTCGAGGCGATCTTCCTGCACGAGTTGGCCCACCACGCAGGCAAAGATTCGCTCTGGACGAACCTGCTTTCATCTGTCAGTGTATGGGCCGAGGTCGTAGCGGCCATGGTTGTCTGCCTGCCCTTGCTGGGGCGGTATGATGGGCCCGTAGCCGCGGCGGTCTTCCTGGGCCCGCTGGTGATTCTGGCCTTTCGGGCGACGGGTCTGCTGGGCCTGGTCGCCGAGAACGTACTGAGTCGTTTCCAGGAGCGTCGGGCCCACCGGACCGCAGCCAGGTGGATGCAGGACGCCGAAACGTACCTGGCCGCGATGGCGGCGGTGCACCCGGCAGGGCCGATGCGCCCGCCGCACAGGCTGTCGAGGTGGCTGCTCGATACACACCCCAGCCTGCAACAGGTCGCCGATCTTGTCCGTCGCCAGGCGGACGGTGGCACAGATCGAAGGGAAACAAGACGATGAAAATCTTCCTGGCCGGTATCATCCAGGGCTCGATGATCGAGGCGGCGATCCATCAGCAGGACTGGCGCGGGCCGATCCGCGAAGCGATCGAAACCCACCTGAGCGACGCGGAGATCTACTGTCACTATTCGGCCCATCCCAACTCGATCGAGTACGGCATGGACGACATCCGCCGGACGTTCACCCAGGGCGTCGAAGCGGCCGCCGAGTCGGACCTGGTCATCTGCTACCTGCCCAGCGCGTCGATGGGCACGGCCATCGAGATGTACGAGGCCTTCCGCCGCGGGGCGATCGTGCTGACCGTTACGCCGATGCAGGCCAACTGGGTCGTCCGCTGCTACAGCCACCGGATCTTTCCGAGCGTCGTCGAGCTGGCGGATTTCCTCTCCGGCGGGGGACTGGCCGAACTGGTCGAATCGACTCGGACGCGTGAGGCATGAGGATCGAACTGCTGTCATTGACGCCGGGGCAGCTGCGTGGGTTGCTCGAGAGCCTCGACGAGCCGGCCTTCCGCGCCGAGCAGATCCTCGACTGGGTCTGGAAGAAGCGGGTCGGATCGATCGAGCAGATGTCCAATCTCTCAGACGACCTGCGGGCCAAGCTGGCCGCCTGCTGCACCCTCCGCTCTGCCCGCCTGGTCGATCGTCACGACAGCCGGGACGATACCACCAAGCTGCTGCTCGAACTGGCCGACGGCCAGTCTACCGAGACCGTGCTGATTCCAACCGAGCACCGCGCCACGGCCTGTGTTTCCACGCAGGTCGGCTGCGCGATGGGTTGCCGGTTCTGCGCCTCGGGCCTGGACGGGCTGGTGCGGGACATGACGGCCGGGGAGATCATCGAGCAGATCCTGCACCTGTCCGAACAGACCGGCCGGACGGTGACCAACGTGGTCTTCATGGGCATGGGCGAACCGCTGGCGAACTTCGCCGCGACGGTCGAGGCCGTCCATGCGATCGTCGATCCGCAGCGGCTGGGGCTATCGGCCCGTCACGTGACGATTTCGACAGTGGGCCTGCCGGCGGCGATTCGCAGGCTGGGCCAACTGCAGTTGCCGATTACCCTGGCGATCTCCCTGCACGCGCCCAACGACGCGTTGCGGCAGGAGCTGATCCCCCTTGCAAGGCAGATCAGCATTGACGAGATCATTTCCGCCTGCCAGGAGTTCTACCAGACCTGCCACCGGGAAATTACCCTGGAGTACACGTTGCTGGCAGGAGTGAACGATTCCTACGACTGTGCCGATCAACTGGCCCGCCTGTCGCGACGCCTGCGTTGCAATGTGAACCTGATCCGTTACAATCCGGTGGCTACGCTGCCGTACCAGCCGCCGCCGGACAAGGCCGTCGAGGCCTTCGCCCGCCGCTGCCGGGATGGCGGGGCCAATGTCCAGGTCCGCCGCAGCCGGGGCACGGGCTCAGCCGCTGCCTGCGGACAACTGCGGCAGCGAAAGATCCGCCGCTGAAGCAAGGATGCCGACGATCGCAGCCAGGAAACGCAAAAAACGAGCCGCCCAATCGGAGGATCCCGACGATACCCGTTGGGCCAGGACCGATGAGGACGTCCAGCTCATGCTCCGCTTCCGCGGCGGGGACGAGTCCTGCTTCGAGAAGCTCGTCGAGCGGAACGTCCACAAGGTCCACGCCCTGGTCTACCGATTCCTGCGGGATTCCAGCCAGGTCGAGGATCTGACCCAGGAGGTCTTCCTGCGGATCTACCGGACCGCGCCGCGATACAAGCCGACCGCCAAGTTCAGCACGTGGCTGTACCGGATCGTGGCCAACCTGTCGTTCAACGTCCTCCGCAGCCGCAAGCGGGCCCACACCGTGCCCCTGGAGGTGGTCAGCAACGAGGACGGTGAGACGTTCAGCTGGGACCTGACCGACGAGAAGTATGAGACCCCGCACGCCGGACTGGACACCCGGGAACTGGGCGAGCAGATCGCCCGGGCCGTCGAGGACCTGCCCGAGAACCAGAAGATCGCTATCGTGCTGAACAAGTACGAAAACAAGAGCTACGAGGAAATTTCGGAGGTGTTGGGGATTTCCACCATGGCCGTCAAGAGCCTCCTCTCGCGCGCCCGAGGCAACCTGAGGGAGGCCTTGGGCCGGTACGTGGAACCCGAGTAACTGCCCTGAAAATGCGGACTTCGCGGTTTTCCGCGTCCCTATCGAGGCAGGGGCGGGTTGGAACCTGGAGTCAAACCACCTGTTGTGGCCAGACAGCCGTCAAGAGTTTTTCGAAGATTTTTGATTCAGCGCGGTACAATCGAGTCCGACCCGGTTTAAGCCCATAGAGAGATGAACGACCAACTCAGACAATCCGAGTTCGAGCAGGTATCTGCCTACTTCGACGGGCAGATGACCGCCGAGCAGGCCCAGGCCTTCGAGCAGACGCTTTCGCAGCGGCCCGACCTGGCCAAGGCCCTGAACCAGCTGCGTCGTCTGGATCAGGCGATGGACAGCTGGAAAGTCCCCGCTGGAGATGCCGACCTGGCCTGCCGCGTGCTGGCCGGCGTCCGGCGGAGTCGGACGGTCACGCCCGTCATTCTCCGGCTGGTCCGGTGGGGCGGGGCCGTCGCAGCCGCCGCGGCGATTGTCGTGGCCGCGCTGGTCTGGACCGCTCCGGAGAAAGCCGTCAAACCCGGCGAACCCGTGGCGGGCAATCCGCCTGCCGGCGAGGTCGTCGAGGATCTGTGCGTCCGCAACCTGGACATGATCGAGAACTACCAGGTCCTGGTCGACTTCGACACTCTCGAAGCCATCGACCGGATCGAATCGGAAACGGGGGAGTTGTAACATGAAGCTCCTCAACACCATTCTGGTCGCTCTGGCGACGATGAGCCTCTGCAGCGCCGGTGTCCTTGCCGAGAAGAAGGACAATGCGGAAAAAGATGCCGCTGCTGTCTCCAAGGCCCAGACCGACAAGGCTCCCGAGCTCTCGCCGTCCATCGCGCGACAGCTGGAACTGAAGCGCAAGCTCCTGGCCGCCAGCAAGGACCAGACCCTGGCCCAGATGGTCGACCACAACCGAAAGAGCTGGGAACGGCTGACCCCCGACCAGAAGGACCAGTTCCGCCAGTACGCCAAGGCCTTCCTGGACAAGAGCCCGGAAGAGCAGGCCAAACTGCTGCGGCGCTACGAGAAGCTCATCCGCATGACGGCCGAGAAGCGGGAAGCCTATCGCCGCCGGGCCGTCTGGCTGAAAGAGGTCGTCTCTACACTGACCGACCAGCAGAAGCAGGCCCTGCAGGAAATGACTCCCCAGCAGCGGGCCGAGGAACTGATCCGCCTGCGGGACAAGCTTATCGAAGAGGGCAAGCTGACGCTGCCTGAGCAGAGACAGCCGGCCGAACGACACGACCACTGATCGGTCGGCGATAGACACACCCCCGAAAGAAGCCCGCCAGCAGCGGGCTTTTTTCATTCCCGCTGGCCATCCTTGGCGACCGAACCAGCCGGAAGCAGGACTCGACGGTGAACATCGCCCCGGTGGTCGAGGCCTCTGCCGAGCCTCCCATCACCTCAGCACAGCGACGGACGAGACTCAGGCCCAGGCCGCAATGCACGCCCGTCTGGCTGCGTGCCTGCTCGGCCCGCCAGAATCGCTCGAAGCACCGCTGCGGTTCGGGCGGCAGGTCGACGGCGGGGTTGGAAATCGCCAGGCAGGCCACACCGTCGATCGCTCGTCCGGTTGCGGAGATCGTGGCCCCGGCCGGGGCGTACATGACTGCATTGGACAGGAGGTTGTTGAGAATCACCTGCAGCAGGGCGGTGTCGGCGCGGACGTCGAGCGAGTCGGGCCGGTGGGCATCTTCCAGGAGTAGTCGCATATCTTCCCGCAAAATCATATGCCCCGCCGGAGCAGGGACGTCCTGCTGGCGGCGGGGCGAGTGATCGGCCTGAGGTTCAGTCGTCTTCGCGGTCT
>JBKHDI010000035.1:0-36472 GCA_046541415.1 Phycisphaerae bacterium
GCAAGGCGCCGCTGCGGATTCCTTGCTTTGCCTCGACGGACTGCTCTGCTATCCTACAGTACCTATGTTTGAAGCACTGACTGACAAATTCTCCGACGTCTTCCGCAAGATGTCCGGCCGCGGACGTATCTCCGAGCAGAACATCCGCGATTCGATGCGTGAGGTGCGAACGGCCCTTCTGGAAGCCGACGTGCACTACCAGGTCGTCCGCGATTTCTGCGACGACGTAGTCGAAAAGGCCCTCGGCCAGGAGGTCATCAAGTCCCTCCATCCGGGGCAGATGATGGTCAAGGTCGTCCACGACGAACTGGTCGACCTGATGGGCCCCGTCGACAGCCGCATCTACTTCGTATCCCCGCCGCCGACGATCATCATGATGGCCGGCCTGCAGGGATCGGGTAAGACCACCCATTCCGGCAAACTGGCCAGGTTCTGCAAGAAGAAGGGCAAAAAGCCCCTCCTGGTCGCCTGCGACCTGCAGCGTCCTGCCGCTGTGGACCAGTTGACCATCGTCGGCCAGCAGGTCGAGACCGAAGTCTACCGGATTGAGGGGGAGAAGAACCCCGTCCGCGTGGCCCGCAAGGCCGTCACACACGCGATAAACAACGGCCACGACGTCGTGATCATCGACACCGCCGGGCGACTGCACGTCGACGATGAGATGATGAAGCAGGCCCGCGACATCGCCACCACCGTCAAGCCCCACCAGATCTACCTCGTCTGCGACGCGATGACCGGCCAGGACGCCGTCAACTCCGCCCGCGAGTTCAACGAGCAACTCGAACTGGACGGCGTGATCCTGACCAAGTTCGACTCCGACGCCCGCGGCGGGGCCGCCCTGTCGGTCAAGAAGGTCACCGGCAAGCCGATCAAGTTCATCGGCGTCGGCGAGAAGATGGACGATCTCGAGGAATTCCACGCCGACCGCATGGCCGGACGCATCCTCGGCATGGGCGACGTGGTGACCCTGGTCGAAAAGGCCCAGGAGCAGTTCGACGCCGAAAAAGCCGAGCAGATGCAGCAGAAGATGGCCAAGGGCAAGTTTACCCTGGATGACTTCAAGGCCCAGATGCAGCAGATGCAGAAGATGGGCCCGATGAAGCAGATCCTCAAGCTCATGCCCGGTGTCGGCAGCCAGATCGACCAGATGCAGATGTCCGGCGACGAGTTCAAGACCATGGAGGCGATCATCAACTCCATGACCCCGGCCGAACGAGAGGACCCCGAAGTCATCGAGGCCTCGCGACGCCGACGCATCGCCCGCGGCTCCGGCACGCAGACGCAAGATGTCTCCGGGCTGATCAAGAGCTTCTCCATGGCCAGCAACATGATGAAGCAGATGGCCGGGATGGGCATGCGCGATCGGATGAAATTCGCCCAGCAGATGGGCCAGGTGGGCATGGCCGGCGGTCAGCCCCAGTTCAAGACCAAGCAGCGGTCCAAGCGCCTCTCGCCCAAGCAGCGAGCCAAACGGAGGCGGAATCGAAAAAGACGTTGATTGTCGGCGGGGGGTAGCCTCAACGCCGGCGGGAAGGGGTCCGATTATGGACACGGCAGGCAGAGAATCAGCAAGAGGCGTTATCTCGGGCGTTCTGGCCGCGGCGATCTGTTCTGTTTCCGTCCTCTGGATCGCCCGGGCAGGGCTCAGCCAGCCACCGCATATCGATCCGGCAGAACTCCAGCGGATCGCCAAGGCCCTGGCCCAGTATCAGGCGGGCCTCCGGGAGAATCCCCCCGCCGATCCCGAGCCGGAAGAGACGCCCGCTGCTGCACCGGCGGCTCCGGCCGATCCGCCCCGAGCGTTGCGCCTGCATCGCCGTCACGGCGACCCCAGCTTCCGGACCATGTCGAACCTGACCCACGTGATGTGCCTGCCCGATCGCAAGCAGATCATCACCTGCGACTCCGACGGCGTGACCCTGCTCTGGGATGCTGCCACCGGCAAGGAGATTCGCCGCTTCCTGGAAGAGTCCAGCGATTACGTCTGGGACAGCAAGGCCGTGCCCGACCGCGACGAAATCCTCACCGCCTGCTACGACGGCTGGGTCTCCCGGTGGGACCTGAACACAGGCAAACGACTGGCAAAATACGAACCGCAAACCGGCTCGCCCATACGCCTGGCCGTCAGTCCCACCGGCGAGAGCTTCGCCATCGGCGCAACCGGCGGAGGCTGCGAGATCTGGAGCCTCAAAACCGGACGGAGGGTCCGCTCCCTGAAACTGCCCGAACGCTGCAGCACCTACAGCCTCTGTTTCGCGATGGACGGCAAATGCCTTGTCACCGGTGGGGACGACAGCACGGTACGGGTCTTCGATGTAGACACGGGCAAGGCGACCGTCCTGCTCAAGCCTCCCATGCGCAAAGACGAAGACGGCGAGATGGTGCCCGACCGAGAGAACGGCCCCGGGACGATTCAGACCATCTCCCCGGGCCCGGAAGGCCACCAGGTCTTCCTCTGCACCGGCAACCAGAGTCTGCAGCTCTGGGACATCCGCACAGGCAAGAAGCTCTGGGCCCTGGACAGGGCCAACTACGCCGACGTGCTCCGCTGCAGCCTGTCTCCCGATGGCAGGACCGTCGCGGCGGTGTGCGAATCTTCCGACAGTATCCTGCTGGTCGATCCGGCCACGGGAAAGGTCCGCAAGACCATCGAACTGGACGACGGCTGCTACAACTACGCGATGGCATTCTCGCATGACTCCAGCACGGTCTACTGCAGCCAGGGGCGATGTCTGTCGGCCTTCGAGGTCAGCTCGGGCCGGCGGATATTCCCCGCCGACGATGCCCCTCTCATGCCCTACGGCTATCACCGCCTGGGCTCGACCGACTCGGGCAAGATCCTGGTTACCGCAGACCGCAGCGAAGTGCTCTACTTCGACACCGAAAAGGGAAAACTGCTGGACCGCATCCTGCCCGGCGGGCGAATCGAATCCATCGCCGTGGCCCTGGATACCCCCGCCGCGGCCGTCCTGACCGGACAGGTTGTCCAGGTCGTCCAGCCTGGCAGCAAGCCCCGGAACATCCCCGTCGGCGAAGACAGAAGCATCGGCGGCGTGCGGATTTCCGCCTCCGGCAAGACGATCATGGCCTATCCCTCCTACGGCGGATGGGTCTCGTTCCATTCAGCCAAATCCGGAAAGGCGGTCAACTCCGCCCAGGTCGGGGAGGAAGTCGAAGACGCCCAGGTCTCCCCGGGCGGAGACTCGGTCCTGGTGCTCTCCGACGACTACATCCACATCTTCGAGATGACCGGTGGCCAGTCGATCGGACGCTACAAGCTGCCCTTCAAGCAGGAGGAATCCTCCGGCAACCGGAGACTGACGGCGATCGGACAGCCCCTGGTCGGCGTGCTTCTGGCAGCCAATGAAAAGCTCTACTTCCTCAAGAGTCCCGATACCAAGGGTTCCGAGTTCAGTCGCCATCAGATGCGGCAGTTGATTGTCCAACTGGACGACCCGTCTTACCAGAAGCGTCAGCAGGCCTCGGAGAAACTCGTCGCTGCAGGCCCGGCCGCCATCGAGCAACTCCTGCAGTTTCAGCCTCACAGCCCCGAAGCCTCGCTCCGCCTGGCCAACGTGATCCGCCGGATCAAGAAACTCAGCCTCCGCTATACGCTGGCAGGCAGCCTGCCGGTAACCGATCTGCGGAGCCTCGCTGCCAGTCCGGACGGGAAAACCTGGGCCGCCCAGGTCGGCCTGGCCAACGAGGGAAAGATCATCCTCGGCACCGTCGAGGGGGGCAAACTCCGCATCCTGCAGACGCTGCACGAACCCAACTGGCCCGAACACCTGCACTTCCTGCCCGACGGCTCGCTGGCGACGGCCAACTACAACGGCACGATCAGCATCTACAGGATCGATCAGCCCGGCAAGTAACTTCCCCGCCCGAGCAGACGTTGACGGTCACTGGCCCGATCTGTATCCTCACTGCTCCCGGCGTGTTTCCAAGGCACCAGTTCACCAGCCCGAGCCCCAGGAGTATCCCCAGTGACCGACCGTTTCGACCCGATCAACCCCAAGTGCCCCCATTTCCTCCACGGCGGAGACTACAACCCCGACCAGTGGCCCCAGGATGTCTGGGCCGAAGACATGCGACTGATGAAGCTCTCCGGCTGCAATGCCATGTCCGTCGGCATCTTCTCCTGGGCCCACCTGGAGCCCGATGAGGGCAATTACACCTTCGGCTGGCTGGACAAGATCATGGACATGCTCGCCGAAAACAACGCCTGGGCCGTCCTGGCGACCCCCTCTGCCGCCCAGCCTGCCTGGATGAGCCGCAAGTACCCCGACATCCTCCGGGCAGGGCCTGATGGCATCCGCAAGCCCCACGCCCGACGGGTCAACTACTGCCCCTCCAGCCCCATCTACCGCGAGAAAGTCCGGGCCATCAACGCCCAGTTGGCCAACCGCTACGCCGACCACCCGGCCCTGCTGGTCTGGCACATCTCCAACGAATACGGCGGCAGCTGCCACTGTGACCTGTGCATCGAAAACTGGCGCAAGTGGCTGCAGGATCGCTACGGCAGCCTCGACCAACTCAATCACGCCTGGTGGAACGCCTTCTGGGGCCACACCTATACCGATTGGGCCGAGATAGGCCGCGTCGATAGCTCCGTCAACGCCATGGCCATCGACTGGCTGCGGTTCGCCACCGACCTGGTTGTCGATTTCATGCGCGAGGAAATTGCCCCCATCCGCCAGGTCTCCGACGCGCCGATCACCCATAACTGCATGGGTCTCTACAAGCCCATCAACTTCTGGAAGATGGTCGACGACCTCGATGTGCTCAGCTGGGACGCCTACCCGGAATACCATGATCGCACCGGCGACTGGAAGACCGCCGCCGACTTCTCGTTCACCCACGATATCTATCGGACGATGAAGGACGGCAAGCCCTGGATGCTCATGGAATCCTGCCCGTCGGCGACCAACTGGAACCGCGTCGGCAAGCTCCTGCGGCCCGGTGTGCATACCGTCAAGAGCCTCCAGGCCGTTGCCCACGGCTCGGATACCGTCCAGTACTTCCAGTGGCGAAAGAGCAGGGGAGCCCACGAAAAGTTTCACGGGGCCGTCGTCGACCATGCCGGCCACGAGAACACCCGCGTCTTTCGGGAGGTCGCCGAGCTGGGCAAGGTCCTTGCCCGCCTCGACGACGTTGTGGGTACGACCACGAAACCCGAAGTCGCCTTCATCTACGACTGGGAGAACCGCTGGGCCATCGACGCGGCCTGCGGACCCCGGCAGGAGCACCGGGACTACGCCCAGACGTGTCAACGCCACTACAGGCCCTTCTGGTCGGCCGGCATCTCAGCCGACGTGATGCACATGGACCGCGATTTCAGTGGCTATAGGCTGCTGATCGCCCCGATGCTCTACATGGTCCGCCCCGGCGTGGGCGAGCGGATCGCCGAATTCGTCCGCAACGGCGGCACGTTCGTCACGACGTACTGGTCGGGCATCGTCAACGAGTCGGACCTCTGCTTCCTGGGCGGCTGGCCTGGCCCGCTGCGGGAGGTCTGCGGCGTCTGGGCAGAGGAGATCGACTGTCTCTACGAGGACGAATCCGTGCCCGTCATCCCGGCGGAGGGCAACGCCCTGGGCCTTTCAGGGACCTACCAGGCCCGGATCTTCTGCGACCAGATCCACGCCGAATCGGCCGAGGTGCTGGCCACCTATGGGGCCCAGTTCTACCAAGGCAGGCCCGCGTTGACCGTCAATTCCTTCGGGGCAGGCAAGGCCTACTACCTCGCCTCGCGGAACGACGATGCTTTCCTGTACGACTTCTACCGTGCCCTGGCCGGGCAGATCGGCCTGCGGCGCGTGCTGGATACCGACCTGCCGGAGGGCGTGACCGCCCAGCTCCGCAGCGACGGCAATCGGGACTTCATCTTCCTGATGAGCTTCGCGGCGGCCCCGGCGAAGGTGGATCTGCAGGGCATGGATCTGCAGGATCACCTCTCGGGCTCGGCCGTCGGCGGGTCGATCGAACTGCCCCCGTTCGGCTGGCGCATTCTGGTCAGCAAGGCCAGCTAGCAGCCCTGGCGGCCTCGGCCCGGGTCGGGGACCAACCGTCGTCGAAACTCGGTTATCCCCGGCCCGTCAGGCCAGAGAAAACGCCCTGTTTGCAGGGCTTTGGCAACCATTGCTCAAGATTTCCCGGCTTTTGTCCGAAACCGTATTGACACGCCTCCTGTGGCGCGTACACTGAAGGGCTCGCACAATAGGTAGCGAGGGCAGTTGACCCTGCGGTCTGCTGTCCGTGTTTTTTGAAAAACACAGAGAGCCGGAGCCCCTCGGATGCAGAATCCGCAGGGGTTTCCACACGTACCGGGCTTGTAGCTCAGTTGGTTAGAGCGCACCCCTGATAAGGGTGAGGTCGTTGGTTCGAATCCAACCAGGCCCATATGGAACGTCATGCTCGATATCTCAGCCCGGCGGCTTGGCTGCCAGGTTCTTCCTGCAACCGGCCCCGGCTGGTTTGATCGAGTCCCCCGGGGACGTAGCTCAATGGGAGAGCACTAGCTTTGCAAGCTAGGGGTTGTCGGTTCGAGTCCGATCGTCTCCATGTCCTGTCTTGGCGACTGCCGAGCGGGACGCTCCGACGTGCCTGCCGAAGCCTCGAAAGCTGCCTGGAAGGGTGGCTGGAAGGGCAGCAAAAGTTTTTTCAGATTCTGTGAACAAAGCTCTTGCAAGGCGGGAACAAAAGAGTATGATTTCAAATCTTCGACCTGTCGGAAAGCTGACAGCGATTCGAAGGCCTCCCCCGGCCGCTAGGGCCGGCAGAAGAGGCCAAAGGCTCTTTGAAAATTGCATAGGGAATAGCAACAAGAGAATTCTTGTCAGGTTCACCGAATTGAGTGTCCTATGGCGGCTTGAAGCAGATGTCGCGACCCGCGAGGGTCCACGACAGATGTGGTCAAGCTACTAAGGGTGCATGGTGGATGTCTAGGCGTGATGAGGCGATGAAGGACGTGGTAGGCTGCGATAAGCCTGGGGTAGTTGTCAAACGAACGTTAATCCCAGGATCTCCGAATGGGGAAACCCACCGTTACTGTGCAAGCAGATAGCGGAACCTGCGGTTGAATGTATAGACCGTATGGAGCCAACGCAGAGAACTGAAACATCTCAGTATCTGCAGGAAAGGAAATCAACAGAGACTCCGTTAGTAGCGGCGAGCGAAAGCGGAAGAGCCCAAACCGGTCTTCGGACCGGGGTTGCGGGCGCTATTCAGGAGTTACAAAAGCAATACCAGCAGAAGAGTCTGGAAAGTCTCACGATACAGGGTGACAGTCCCGTATGCGACGGTGTTTGCTCTCCGTTATGTTTAGCGTTCCAGAGTAGCACGGATCTCGTGGAACTCCGTGTGAAGCTGGGGGGCCCACCCTCCAAGGCTAAGTACTCCATCACGACCGATAGTGGACAAGTAGGGCGACTGAATGATGAAAAGAACCCCTTTTAGGGGAGTTAAAAGTACCTGAAACCATGTACCTACAAGTAGTCGGAGCTCTATGGCCCTTTGGGCAATGAGTGACGGCGTGCCTTTTGCATAATGAACCGGCGAGTTACCGTATGCGGCTTGGCTAAGAGTCTCCGGCTCGGAGTCGTAGCGAAAGCGAGTCTTAATAGGGCGTATGTCGCATGTGGTAGACGCGAAACTGAGTGATCTACCCATGGCCAGGTTGAAGCCTCCGTAAAAGGAGGCGGAGGACCGAACCCACTAACGTTGAAAAGTTAGGGGATGAGCTGTGGGGAGGAGTAAAAGTCTAATCAAACTCAGAGATATCTCGTTCTCTCCGAAATAGCTTTAGGGCTAGCCTTGAGTTACTACGTAACGGGGGTAGAGCACTGGATCGAACGAGGGGGCTACCCGCCTACCTCCTCGAACCAAACTCCGAATACCGTTACGCTTATCTCAGGAGTCAGACTACGGGGGCTAACCTTCGTGGTCAAAAGGGAAACAACCCAGATCGCCATCTAAGGTCCCTAATTCATGCTAAGTGACTAAGGAAGTCGAATTGCAGTGACAGCCAGGATGTTGGCTTAGAAGCAGCCACCATTTAAAAAGTGCGTAATAGCTTACTGGTCGAGCAACCCGGCGCCGATAATGATCGGGACTAAGCATGATACCGAAGATGCGGAATCGCAAGATTGGTAGGAGAGCGTAGCTGTCGGCGCTGAAGGCGTACCGTAAGGAGCGTTGGAGCGGCAGCTAGTGAGAATGCCGGTATGAGTAACGATAAAGCAGGTGAAAATCCTGCTCGCCGAAAACCTAAGGTTTCCTGGGGAAGGTAAATCCGCCCAGGGTTAGCCGGGCCCTAAGTCGAGGCTGAAAAGCGTAGACGATGGACAAAAGGTTAATATTCCTTTGCTTCGCATTGCGGTTGAACTGTGAATGACGCATCTACACAGCAGATCCCACGGCTAGACGTGTGGGTTGGTTGCCGGGTAACCGGCTGCCTCGAGCCCGAATTGTTGGCGAAGTCTGTAACGCAGGTGCCGAGAAAAGCTTCACAGGGACAATGTGCGAATCCGTACTAAAACTGACACAGGTAGGTGAGGAGAGTATCCTCAGGCGCTCGAGAGAACCGTTGTTAAGGAACTAGGCAAATTGACCCCGTAACTTCGGGATAAGGGGTCCCTCTCCCGATTCGTCGGGAAGGGCGCAGAGAAATGGCTCTGGCGACTGTTTATCAAAAACACAGGACTCTGCTAACTCGCAAGAGGATGTATAGAGTCTGACGCCTGCCCGGTGCCGGAAGGTCAAGGAAGTAGGTTATCCTTCGGGAGAAGCTTGCAACCTAAGCCCCGGTAAACGGCGGCCGTAACTATGACGGTCCTATGGTAGCGAAGTTCCTTGTCGGGTAAGTTCCGACGTGCATGAATGGCGTAACGACTGGAGCACTGTCTCAACAACGGACTCGGTGAAATTACAGACGCGGTGAAGATGCCGCGTTCCCGCGGCAAGACGGAAAGACCCCGTGAACCTTTACTGTAGCCTGGTATTGGTGTCTGATGCCACTTGCGTAGGATAGGTGGGAGGCTGTGAAACCCTTGTTTCGGCAGGGGTGGAGCCATCCTTGAAATACCACCCTAGTGTCATGAGCCACCTAACCGCGATCCGTGAATCCGGACGTGGGACCGTGCTAGGTGGGCAGTTTGACTGGGGCGGTCTCCTCCTAAAAGGTAACGGAGGAGCCCAAAGGCATCCTCAGCACGGTTGGCAATCGTGCGCAGAGTGTAAAGGCATAAGGGTGCTTAACTGCGAGACCTATACGTCGAGCAGGTGTGAAAGCAGGGCTTAGTGACCCGGTGGTTCCGTGTGGAAGGGCCATCGCTTATCAGATAAAAGGTACTCCGGGGATAACAGGCTGATCTCCCCCGAGCGTCCATAGCGGCGGGGAGGTTTGGCACCTCGATGTCGGCTCATCACATCCTGGGGCTGAAGGCGGTCCCAAGGGTTCGGCTGTTCGCCGATTAAAGTGGTACGCGAGCTGGGTTCAGACCGGCGTGAGCCAGGTCGGTCCCTATCTGCCGTGGGCGTAGGAATGTTGCGTGGATTCTTCTTCAGTACGAGAGGACCTAGAAGGAGCAACCTCTGGTGCACCTGTTGTCCTGCTAAGGGCAGCGCAGGGTAGCTAAGTTGCGAAAGGATAACCGCTGAAAGCATCTAAGCGGGAAGCCCACCACAAGATAAACATTCCATTCCCTCTGGGAGTGAGTCCCCATCTAGACCAGGTGGTTGATAGGCTGGGTGTGTAAGGGCAGAAATGTCTTAAGCTTACCAGTACTAACGGACGATTGCTTGACCGCATTTGTCGTCGACCTTCTTCGGCAAATGCTGCCGCCAAGCAGCGACTCACAATTCGAATTGATCAGACACATTCTCAACGTGCTGTTCCCTATGCATATTATATTCCGCTGGGGCAGGCTCAACAGGCCTGCTCCCAGCATTGGCGGTGTGCTTACACTACGGGAAATACCTGTTCCCATTCCGAACACAGAAGTCAAGCCGTAGTGGCCGATGGTACTGCGATCGCGGGAGAGTAGGTTAATGCCGCTTTTATACGAAACGCCCTGGGAGATCCCTTCCAGGGCGTTTCTTTATGCGCGCACCGAAAGGCGGGCGTCGTGCCCCCGGCCAGGTCCGGCAGCCCAGCGTGGCCGGCCCCAAAGGACCGCGATGGCATACCATCCGGTCGGTCCGGCGAGGCTCCTTCCTGATCAGGAATCCGAACAGTTACCAGCGCCGAATCTCATGGCAACTGGTGCATGAATCCGGCGCAGGCCAGACGGATCGAGGCGTGGGAATTCGTGGTTGAGCACAAGGCTCCAGGAGAGCCACAAATTGAGATAAACCCCGAGGATGTAGAGGCAGATCGCTAGCAGCCCGTTTAGAAAGCTACCTCTGCTGCGATCGCCCCGATTGTCTGCGACCCGGCGTCACAAAAACTCAGCGAATCTCGCGATTCGCCTGCGTTTTCGTTCCTTGGTGCTCGACAATCCGGTCTGATCTCGCTACGAGTTCCATTTCTAAACGGACTGCTGGGGGCAATGGGGAGAATCACCTGTGTCTACGCTGTTTCCCGGGACACCCATTATGACGGGTGGCATGGTCAGTTCCGAGGGAGATGGCTATGGACGCTTTAGGGGGACGTGCATGGCCGAGAGACGGCCGGGGCACGGGACATTTCGCACGAGAGGGACGATCCGACGTGGTTGCTCGGCTGGGGGCAGTGCAGCGGCCGGCTTGGTGTGTCTCGGCGCATGGCCTGGTCTTCGGCGTCAGGCAGTCCGTATTTTCCTCGGCTTGGCTCTCGTCTTCGCTGGGCTTGGCCGTGGCAGGGGCGGTCGGCTTGGGGTCCGGTACAATCTACGGCCCTGCTGGCCTGTAATTGTACCGGACCCCGGTTCAGGGCCTGGGCCTTCGGCGTGGGGATTTCGGGGTGTTACTCGGTTCTCCACTGGTCGCCGGTGCGGAAGATCGTGCCGGTGTAGATGTGCGAAGGGCCGATCAGATTGCTGGTGTGGACGGTCGCGACATGCCCGTCGGCAAAGCCCAGATTCGTCAGGCCGTGGCCGCTGGAAGTGAAGTCCCCGTGCCTGGCGGCGATGCGCTTGTCGTCCTCGATCTGCTTGGACAACGGACCTTCGGTGACCATGACCAGTTCAGCCGTCCGTTTGAACCCGCCCATGCGGGCGCTGTTCCAGTCGAACTGCTTGGCATACCCGAAGTAGGAAGGGGTGCGGCCCTTGTGGTTCTGGGCGTTCATCGCGTACCAGCTGCGCACGGCCACGCCGTCGACCTCGAGCAGGTCCCCGTCTACCGGATTGGCCTGGGAGTCGTAGTCCCAGCCGAAGTTCTCTCTATCCGTGTTGGACGCCGGGTTCCAGACGTCGACGAGCTTGTTGGTCCCGTTGGTGCAGCGGAATGTGCTCTGATCGGCCTCTGCCTTGGTCCTTGACCCATTGGGCGCCTCCAGCAACTCCTCCCGCACGAGCATGTTGGCGAAGAATTCGCCGTTGGGATACTGCGGGATGCTGCCTTCCCGGAAGCGATGCCAGACCACGAATTCCCGATTGTCGTTGGCGTACCGCCAGACGGCCTGGGTGACGTTTCGCAAGTTGGCGGAACAGGCGACGGTCTTGGCGATATCCCGCGCCTTTTTCAGAGAGGGCAGCAGGATCGAGACCAACAGTGCGATGATGGCAATGACAACCAGCAGTTCGATGAGGGTAAAACCCCTGTCCCGTTTTCTCATGACATGCTCCTTGATTCTCTTGCAGGATATGGGCTGGGCGCGTGGCACAATAGTAGCATTGTGAGACACTTGTAGTATATAGAACTATATCGTCTCCCGTACAATTCCCGCAAGGCCAAACTGGAACTATATCTGCTGCTGCGGCAGATGCGGAGAGAATCGCCACCCCCGGTTCGAACAAGTGCTCTCAGGCGTCTGCCAGTCCGTGATAGGCCCGCGCCAGTCGGGCAATGCCTTCTGCGATCTGGTCGGTACCGGCCAGGCCGAAGCTCAGGCGGATGCAGTTGGTCGGCCTTTGCCGCCTCGAATCGGGCCCGAAGCAGTACTCGCCGGGGACGTAAATCATGCCCTCTTCCAAGGCTGCGGCGCAGAGCGGCGAGTCGGCCCCCGTGTCGATGCGCGAGGGCAGCGTCAGCCAGACGTACAGGCCCCCGGTCGGACGGGTCCAATGGACGTGCTCGTCGCCGCCGAAGTGTTCCTCCATCGCAGCCAGCATCGCATCGCGTTTGCGTGCATAGCCTGCACAGACGGTCCGGAGGTGCCTTTGGTATTCTCCGCCGGCCATGGCCTGGCCCAGGATCTCCTGGACGAAGTTGACCGAGCCGAAATCGTGGTTGCCCTTCTGGATAACCGCCGGGCCGACCAGATCGGTCGGCAGCAGCGCATAGCCGGTCTTGAGCCCGGGGGAGAAGGGCTTGGAGAATGTCTGCAGCAGGGCGACGGTCTGGTTGCCCTCGTCGTAGCTCTTGATGGATCGGGGGACGTGACCTTCGTAGGTCAGCTCGCGATACGCGGCGTCTTCCAGCAGCAGGATCCGGTGGCAGGTTGAGTAGCGTCGGACGATCTCGACCAGCCGCGCTCGCCGGTCCTCCGCGACGGTCAGGCCCGTCGGGTTCTGGTGGTAACTGACGATGTAGACGATCTTGACCCGCTCGATTTGCCCCTCGGCCTGCAGCTCGGCCAGCAGCGATTCCAGTGATTCGGGCACGAAGCCGTCGGCATCGACATCGACGCAGCGGACCTGGGCCCCCGCCGATGCGAGCGTGCCGGTATAGACGAAGTAGCTCGGCCAGCCGGTGATGACGATGTCGCCCGGGTCGACCAGCAGGTCGGTGAGGATGAAGAGCATCTGCTGGCTGCCGGTGGTGACAATCAGGTCGTTGACGGTCGCGTCCAGCCCTCCTGGGCCTGTGCCGTCGAGCTGTTCGAGGTGTTCCAGCAGTGCTGATCGGAGGCTGCGCAGTCCCGGTGTCGTGCCATACTGCAGCGAGGCCCGGCTGCGGCGGGGATCGGCCAAGACTTTATGGGCCAATTCCGCAGTAGACTGGCTGGGCAGCAGATCGTAATCCACCAGGCCGGCAGCCAGGGAGATCAGGTCCGGCCTGGTCACTGCCAGGGCCATCAGTTCGCTGATCGGCTGGCGGCTGGAGCGACGGGCCCGCTGGGAGAAACCGAATGACAGATCCGTTCGGGTCATCATGCCTTCCTTCCTTGCCTGGGCCAGTCTATCGGGCCCGGGCGGTTGGGGCAAGGCGTCAGGCCAGACGTTGGAGCAGCTGGCGGAGCATGTCGGCGAACTCGGGCATCTCTCCGACCGCAGGCAGGACCTCTACCGACAGATCATACTTCTGCTGTGCCTCTGCGACGATGGCAGGGATGTCTTTCTGGACGTGCCCGCCCGAGGAGAAGAACAGGGGCAGAATCTGGATGCGTTTGGCGTTGGCCTCGCCCAGAACCTGCAGGGTCGTTGCCAGATCCGGCTGGCCGAACTGGAGGAAACAGATCCGGAGTTCCTCTCTGCCGGTGGTGCTGACCAGGCCGTCGAGCAGGTTTTCCAGCGGCTGATTCCACTGGGGATTCCGGCTGCCGTGGGCCAGCAACAAAACCGCGTCTGCAGCCATGGTGTAACTCCTGTATCCTGATTCAGTTGGGGGATTGGAGATCATACTACTCGACCAGTGGCGCCAGGTCCAGCGGAAGGAATAATTCGGGATATTCCGACAGAATATGAGAGAATACGGATGCCGGATCCCGTCCCAGCAGGTATACTGGTCTTAGTAACGGGGTAATCTGTTTCATTTCCTCTGTTTTTGCGTCATTCAGGGTGGCGCAGAATCCATGCCCTGGTCGATCACGGGATCTTCACATGGAGGATATTCCGGATCCGGCCGCGCATGAGTCGTTGCTCGATTTATCGCGGCATGTGCCGGAATCAAAACAATGGCCAAATACAAATTGTTGGTATTCTCGGGTAAGCAATTTGGTTCGGATCCCGAGCCTTGTCAGGTGCTCAGGGACTTGGGACACGAAGTCCATCTGGTGCAGGACGACCCGGAGGGGACAGAATCGGCTATTCAGCGTGCCAGGGCCGATCTGGCGGTATTCTGCCGGCCTTGGCAGTCCTTGCCGCAGCCGCGGCAGGTGCACTTCCGCCTGGGGCTTCCGATCGTCTGCCTGGACCGCGCGTGCAGCGAGGAACTGGCCAGCGAGGTCCGGGACATTCCTGCCGCGTCCTGTGCGGTCTGGCCCTGCAGCAGAGAACAACTCCAGACAGTTCTGGAGACGGCCCTCCGTCGCAGCCGGACCTGCCGGGGACTGCTGGACCTCCGACGGGCCGAGGCGCTGGACCATCTGCCGATCGGCGTGTTGACTGTCGGGCCTGACCTGCGGATTGAGATGGCCAACCGGCACGCCTGCCGGGAACTGGGTCTGGAGGGGCGGACCTGGCGGGGTGACAACATCGAGACCCTTCTGGACGTCAGGCCCGTGGAAGGTGAAATCCGCACCGGTCAGCACCCGGTTGTCCAGGCGATCCGGTCGGGTCAGACGCACGAGCAGGAGGTTTACCTGCAGGTGGGTTCGGGCCCGAGGCGTCGGTCCTGGCTGCAGATTCGTCCCTTGCCGGCTTCGGGGCAGAACCCGCCGGGGGTGCTGGTCATGCTGCTTTCCGGCTTTGCCAGCGATTACGGGCAACTGGGCCACTCGGGCCAGTCGTACCACCTGGTCGGGCAGATGTCCACGGGCATCGCGCACCATTACAATAATCTTCTGACGGTGATCGAAGGGTACGGCAGGC
This sequence comes from Phycisphaerae bacterium, assembly GCA_046541415.1. Taxonomy (GTDB): domain Bacteria; phylum Planctomycetota; class Phycisphaerae; order SM23-33; family SM23-33; genus CAZOVB01. Next base: position 14,835 of record JBKHDI010000035.1, read on the forward strand.
TGCTGCAGCAGGATCTCCAGGACCGGCCCCAGGCGGTTGAAGCGACGGGTCATATCCTCTCGGCCGCTCACCGGGCTGCGCAGCTGACCAGGCAGTTGATGGAGTTTTCGCGCAAGAGGATCGGCCGGCCTCGACATACCGACATTCACCAGAGCATCACCGAGACGGTCGACATGCTCAGACCCATGCTGCCGGATTCGATGAAGATCCGGTTGGACCTCTCAGCCGAGGCCTGCAACTGCTGGGCCGACCCTGCCCACGTGCGGGAAATCTGGGCGAACCTGATCTTCAATGCCCGCGACGCGATGGAGGACCAGCAGGGCGTGTTGACCATTTCTACCCGCATTCTTTTCGTAGCCGGCGAGGAATCCCGGGTGCTGGAGATTGTTTTCGCCGATGACGGTGTGGGCATGGACGAGCAGACGCGGGCGAGGGCTTTCGACCCGTTCTTCTCGACCAAGCCGTTGGGGCAGGGTACGGGTCTGGGTCTTTCGACGGTCTTTTACCACATCCAGCAGATCTCGGGCCAGATTGAGATCCGCTCCGGCAGGGGCCAGGGCACGCGGATGGTCATCCAGCTGCCTCTGGAATCGGACGAGGCAGAAATCGAGTCGCCCGAAGCCCAGCAGCCCGACTGTCGTGCATCCGAGTCTCTGCCTCTGGTGGCTATCGTCGACGACGAGCCCGGGATTCTGCGTCTGGGCAGGGGCCTGCTGGAGCGGGAGGGATACCGGACCGAGTGTTACTCGGCTGTGGCCGAGGCGATATCCGCTTTCCAGCAGGATCCCACCAGGTGGGATGCGGTGGTCCTGGACCTGGTGCTGAGCGATGGCAGCGGGCTGGACCTGCTTCGCTGGATCCGTTCGCTGCGGGCCGACCTGCCGGTCCTGATGACCAGCGGTTGCGATTCCGGGGAGATCCGCTCCTGCGTCGAGGGCATCGGATCGGTGGAAGTCATGGCCAAGCCCTGGCCTCCGGGCAGGTTGCCTCTTGCCATCCGGGGCATGCTTATCGGCGAACACTAGCAGTTCGTTTAGAAAGCTGCCTCTGCTGCGATCGCCCCGATTGTCTGCGACCCGGCGTCACAAAAACTCAGCGAATCTCGCGATTCGCCTGCGTTTTCGTTCCTTGGTGCTCGACAATCCGGTCTGATCTCGCTACGAGTTCCATTTCTAAACGGGCTGCTGGGGGTTTGCCCGGCAGGGATTCTCCGCGATTCGTCCCGCCGTTATCTGTATACTGGATCAGCGACGGGGCAGAAACGTCAATGAAGAAGAAACAATCCAGCACCCGTTACCTGTTACGGTACCTGTCGTACGCAAAGCCGTATCGCTGGCAGATTGTGGTAGTGATTCTGGCGGGCATAGCCAAATTCACCTTCCCGCTGATTCCGGCCAAGATTACCGGCATCCTGATCGACGAAGTCGTCAACAACGTCAGCGAGTTGTCCCGCTCCGAGCGGATCGACCTGCTCTGGTTCCTGGGGGGCATTCTCGCTGCGGTGGCGGTCGCCGAGGCCGTGGCGATCTTCGTGCGGGGTTACATGACCTCCCGCGTCTCGACGCGCATCGCCTTTGACGTGAGGCACGATCTGTGGAGGCACATCCAGAGGCTGAGCCTGAACTTCCACCACTCCAGGCCCACCGGTTCGATCCTCAGCCGCCTGATGAGCGACATTTCCGTCTCGCAGCAGATGATCAACACGGGCATCGTCAATGTGTGCATCGACGCGGCTTCGGCGACCGTGGCCCTGGCGTTCCTGCTGTCGATCAGCTGGCGGCTGACGCTGCTGGTGCTGATCGTCCTGCCGGTCTACGGCGTGCTCTACCGCCTGGTCAATCCGCGGCTGCGCCAGGCCAGTCGCGACGTACAGGAGCAGACTTCCGTGATGAGCGGCTCGGCCGTGGAACGACTGGCCGGCATGGCGGTGATCCAGAGCTTCGCCCAGGAGAAGGCTGAGACCGCCCACTTCGCCGAGCAGGCGTACGATCTGCGGTCCAAGGCCGTCCGACGCGGCAAGCTCAACCAGATCCTTGGCTCGGGGAGCAACTTCCTGATGGCCCTGGTCTCGGGCCTGGTGCTGTTGACCGGCAGCTACCTCTGCATCGAGGGGGATCTCTCCGCCGGGCAGATGGTTGCCTTTACCGCCGCGGCCGGCCAGCTGTACCTGCCCATCCGCCGCTTCAGCCAGATCAACATCATGTACCAGACGTCCATGGCGGCCATCGAGCGCGTCTTCCGGATGTTCGACATCGTCCCGGAAGTTACCAGCCGACCCGATGCCAGGCAGCAGTCGCCGGAGGCCGGGCGAATCGAGTTCGACCGCGTCGAGTTCGGCTATGACCCGCAACTGCCGGTCCTTGAAGACCTGAGCTTCGAGGTCCAGCCCGGCGAGCGGATCGCGATCGTCGGCGAATCCGGCGCGGGCAAGAGCACGCTGGTGACACTGATCCCCCGCCTGTATGACGTGACCGGCGGGGCGATCCGGATCGACGGCGTGGACATCCGCGATTACCGTCTGCGCGTGCTGCGGCGGAGCATCGGCATTGTGCTGCAGGATACGATCCTGTTTTCCGGTACGATCCGCGAGAACCTCCGGTACGGGCGAAAGAATGCCACCGACCAGGAGATCCGCGACGCGGCCCGCATGGCCAACGCCGAGCAGTTCATCCTCCAGCTGCCGGACGGCTACGACGCGATGATCGGCGAGCGGGGCCTGAGCCTTTCCGGAGGACAGAGGCAGCGGATCTCGCTGGCCCGGACGATTCTGCAGAATCCGCGGATCCTGATTCTGGACGAAGCGACAAGCGCCCTGGACAGCGAATCGGAGAACCTGATCACCGAGGCCCTGGAACGGGTCATGGTCGGGCGGACCTGCGTGATCATCGCCCACCGGCTCAGCACGGTCATCGACGCCGACCGCATCCTGGTTTTCCGGCAGGGGCGCCTGGTCGAGCAGGGGCCCCACGAGCAGTTGCTCGGCCAGGGGGGCTACTACCGGTACCTGTTCGAGCAGCAGTTCGGACCGTTGAAGGAACTGCTGGACCGCAGCAGGCTGGGCGGCTGATGCGCCCGGGAGCCTCAGGCCACCAGCTCGGCGGCCAGGATGACGTCTCTTGCCCGCTGCTGCAACTCAGCCAGGCGGAAGGGCTTGTACAGCACGGGCAGAGACAAACCGACCTCTGTGCCGGGCAGGCGCATGTCGCCAGTCAGAAGCAGGACGCGTCGGAGCTGGTCGGGCCGGTTGTCCCGCAGGTCCCGGCAGATCTCCCAACCATTGGGGTGGGGCATGATCAGGTCCAGCAGGATCAGGTCGAACCGCCGGCGATGCAGGAGGTCCAGGGCCTGGTGTCCGTTGGTCAGGGCGGTGCAGTCGGCGCCCCACTGGCCGAAGATCCCGGCGAGGATAGACGTGATCTGCTCGGAGTCGTCGACGGCCAGGACCCGCAGTCCCTCAAACGATCTTTGTAGCTCGTGCATAATCATCGGAATTCCTTGCCCCTGTCGCCGCTGTCGCGGCGGACTTGCCCAGCAGGCCCATTCGACGGGCGAATCGCCGGAGTTTCCGGATCAACTGCTGGTGCCTTACACACACGGCCGCCTCGGACACACCTCGTACCTGTCCGATTTCCCGAAGCGTCATCGATTGGCAGTAATACATCATCAGCAGGTCCCTGTCCTCTTCGGGCAGGGCGCAGAGCAGTGCCTCGGTCAGGTCCCGGTTGACCAGGTCGCTCATCGCGTCTGCTGCCCCCGGGTCCTGTAGCTGTTCATCGACGTCCCGGGCCGACTGGCTGGTCGCGCAGTGCTGCCGCTGGACCAGGCCGTCGTGTCGCATCTCATCAATGGCCAGGTACATCCCCTTGACCGAGGCGAACGCGCCGAAGTCGGCACTGCGATTCGGGTCGAAGCTGCTGCTTGCCTTGCGCAGGCCGATGTAGGCGTAGCTGGCCAGTTCGTCATCGTCGATCCAGCTGAAGCGGCGCTTCAGACGGGCGGTGACTTTCTGGACCATCTTCAGGGAGCGAATTCCGTTCTGGGGGGAGTTGTCCATGTCTGACCTGCGCAAGAGACTGCCGAACATCTCTGCTATCGGAACGAGAGAGGGTGGCTTGCAGGTCGAAATGACCCCAAATGCGTGGGAGTTTGTCCGCAGCGGCTGGGGGAGGTCTTCCCGGCGGAGCGGTCAGACTTCCGAGGACGCTGCCGGGGGGGTCATGCTGTTCAGGCTCCGCCAGGCGGCCGCGGCCCGGTCCAGCAACCCCATGTGCTGCAGCGAAAGGGCCAGGCCCGTCCGGATCTGGGGGGGCTGTTCGGTGTCGTCCTCGGCCTGCTCCATCTCGCGGACGGCCTGCTCAAACCGCTGGCGGTCGGTGTAAAGCAGGCCCAGACGGTAGTGCTGGTCGATCTGGTCCTGCTGGATGTCCATGGCCTTGCGGAAGGCGTCGATGGCGGCTTCGATTTCGCCGAGTTCCTGGAGGGTGATCCCCAGCTTGAGCATGGCGATGGTGTAGGGCGGACGGATCTGGCAGGCCAGCTCGAACTGCTCTCGGGCCTCTTCCAGCCTCCCCTCGGAGCGAAGCAGCACGCCGTAGCGGTAGCGGACGTCGGCCTGGTCGGGTCTGCGCTGCAGCTGGGCCTTGTGACGCTGGATCTGCCTGGCGATCAACTCCTGGCCGTCGACTTCCAGTTCGCGAACGGAGATGCTCTGGCCTGCGGCGAAGTCTTCGCTGAACTGGTCTGCCATGGCGGACTTCAGTTGCAGACGCGTCATCTCGGTCAGCAGCAGCGTGCTGTTGGGTTCGACGGCCGCGGCCAGGTCGAAGCTGCGCATCGCTTCGTTGCGCCGGTTGTCGGCCAGCATGGCAGCGCCGGTACCGACGTAGTTCATCAGCAGCGAGTCGTTCAGCTCGGCAGCTTGGAAGAACGATTCAGCCGCCTCCTCCCATCGGCCGTAAATCAGGTGATGCGTGCCGATTTTGACCATCGCCTCGAGGTAGTTCGCCTGCAGATCCAGCGCCTCGCGATAGGCCTGCAGGGCGTCGTCGTCGTGGCCGGACTGGCTGAGCAGGTCGCCCAGGCGGACGTAGAGATCCGGGAAGGGGCCCTGCTGGTCGATGAGGCGTTCGAGCTGGAGGACGGCCTTTTCCACCTGCCCCGTCGAAACGAGGTGCTCGACGTCCTCGTCGCTCATGGCCCAGTTTTCCGGCTCCATGGCGATGGAGGTCTCGAACTCGCCCACGGCATCGGAGTATCGCCCCGCCCGATAGTACAGGTGTCCCAACACCGAGCGGACCCATCCCTGCTCGGGTTCGAGGTTGCGCAGGGCGGCGTATTGTTCGATCGCACCGGCCAGGTCCTGGAGGGCCAGGTTCACCGCGGCCAGGCGGTGACGGGCCAGGCAGAATTCCTCATCCAGCTCGACGCACCGGGTGTAGATTTCGGCGGCCTGCTCGGTTTTGCCCACGCGTTCGCAGCAATAGCCCAGGCCGTAGAGCAGCAAAGGTTCGTCCGGACGCGATTCATGGGCCCTCTGGAGGTGCTCCAGGGCCTTGTAGGCCTGTCCGGTTTCGTCGTCCAGGCAGGCCAGGGCGCAGCGGACGGCGAAGCTGTCTTCCAGGTCCATCGCGGCCTGGAGGTGCGTTCGGGCCTTGTCGTAATCCAGCTGCCTCAGATAGGCCGAGCCGATCTGCAACTGCAACTCGGGCAGGTCCGGATGGGCCTGGGCGGAGTCGAGCATCTGCTCGAGATCCTGCCCGCCCGGGGTCCAGAAGAATTCGGTCAGCACGTCGACCAGATCCGTCTGAAGTCCTTTGCCCAGTAGTTCCAGTAGATAGCTCAATGTCTGCCTCTCTTGCAACTTTGCGCCGGCGGACGCTGCCGGTTTCGCGCCGTTCGCGCTCCACTTGTTCTATCGGCAGGAAGTGGGGCTCGATATAGTCACAGACGCAGACGATATGCCTTTTTTGGCATGGATGTCGCCCAAGAATTCCCACAATCCGCACGATTAGAAGAAAAATCGTGCAGGTTTGGGTCAGTTGACCCCCTCAGCGGTCGGCAGGCGGCGGATCGGCCTGTTCGAGGCGCTGTCTGCCGGGGTATGGCAGGCGGATCTGCCGGGCGGCCACCAGCAGCAGGACCAGGCCCGCCCAACCCAGCAGGGTCCCCAGGCGCGGGGCCAGGAGTATCAACGGACTGGCCAGGACCAGCCACCCACCCGGGCCCAGCCGGGCGCGGCTGAGCAGGAAGTACATCCCGGCAACGGTCAGCCCCGCGGCGTACATGCCCAGACCGCAGGCCAGGCTGAGAGGTCCACTGCCGGTTGAGAATGCAAATCGGTACAGGCCCCAGATGGCCCCTGCCCCGGCCAGCCCGGCCAGGCCGTGGGCCCAGGGCCTCTCGTCCAGTCGGCAGAGGATCAGCAACAGCCCCAGGTGCACCGCCGACTGCGACATCGTCAGCAGTCCGGCCAGCAGCTCGGCCCCCGGGGCATATCCGCCAGGGAGGATCCGGATCCACAGCGGCGAGCCCAGGTAGACCAGCACCGAGAGGGTCAACAGGCCCAGGGCGATCCGCTTGAAGGCGGAGATGGCCTGCTGGCGGCCCTGGCGTCCTGCCCCGGCAGCATGCGTGAAGACGACCGTCCAACTGGCATCGCCCAGCAGAAGGGCCATCGTCGAGAGGGTCAGCAGGGCCCCGAAGACCGCCGCCTCGGACTCCGGAAGGGTCGCCTTGGCCAGGTAGAGCCCGACATACATCGCCAGCTTCCAGGCCAGCAGGCCACCCAGCGAGCCCAAGCCATACCGGAAGAACCGCCAGAGCCCCACCGGGCCGGGTTCCGGGACGGCCGGGCCAGATGGGGTCCGCCCATCCAGCGTCCCGATCGCAGAAGGCAGGGCCAGAAGACCCACAAGCAGGGCCAGGCCCATGCTCGCCGCGTAGGCCCCCAGTGTCATCGCCGCGGTCGGCTCGACGGCCAGAAGTCCGAAAGTAAACGGTATAAACGCTGCTGCAAACTGCAGTTCAAGAACCGATAGCAGCAGGTACGTCCGCAGGCCGTAAAGAACCGAACAGAGCATCCACCAAAGCACCGTCAGCGTCGCGCAGCCGATGGCGGCCAGGGTCAGGACCATCAGCTGCTGATCGGGAACCGACGCCCCGGCAGCATCGGCCAGGATGAACGTCCGCCCGATCCACTGCCACGCCGCCCCGGCTGCCGCTGCCAGGCTCAGGGCGATCAACAGGGCGGTCGTCCCGGCGCGGGCCAGCAGGGCCCGAAGTCGTCCGGCCCGGGCGATTCCGGCGGTGTAGCGGGCGAGGCTCTGGCCTGTGCCCAGGCTGAGTACCAGCGAGCCGACGTCGATGACCATCGCGGCCATCAGCCACAGGGCGTACTGCGGTTTGCTCAGCAGGTGGACGCAGAGCAGCATCCGCGCCAGGGCCAGGGCCTTGGTCAGCACCTTGGCCGGGACGTAGATGCCCAGCGACTGGGACATCGACCCGACGTGCAGCAGCCTGCTGGCCACGCCGGTCAGTTCTCCCGGGCCTTGTCGATGGTGGTATAGGCGTCGGGGACGGAGGGTTTGACCTTGTCGAGCATCTTCTCGGCCTCGGCCAGGGTGTTGAATCGCCCGACCAGCACCGCGTAGCGAAGGGCATCTTCGTGCAGGTAGGCCTGGTGGAAGGCCGGCAGGGACATGCCCTGCAGCTTCTCGACCTGGTTGCGGGCGGCCTCGATGGACTCATACAAGCCCACGTGGACCGTCCACGCCTTGGCGCCGAGCACCTGGCGGGCGCCCTGGGCCTGGGGGGACTCGCCAAAGAGCTGGAGGATATGGTCGTAGTGGATGTCGGCCTGCTCGAAGTTGCCCATGGCCATGTGGATCCGCCCCAGGCGCCAGTGGACCTGCTCGGCGGGACTCTGGCCTCGCGGGATCTCCCGCAGGCAGGAGTCGAAGCGCATGCGGGCGATCTCCAGCTCCTTCTGGCGGTAGGCGATCTCTCCGAGGGCGAACATGGCCTGGGCCCGCAGGGGGCGCTGGGCGGTGCGGTCCAGAACCGACTGCAGGTCCAGCTCGGCCAGCTCGTACTGCTTCTGTTCGAACCGCGACAGGCCGCGGATCAGGTAGGCTTCCGGGGCCTGGGGCGAGCGGCGGTGCTCGGCCAGGAAGCGGGTGGCCTTTTGCTCCGCTTCGGCATGGTCGCTGGTGTTGTAGGCGGCGTAGGCGTCCAATAGCAGGTCTTTGCCCCGCGGTTCCATCCCGCCGCAGCCGACAGCCAGCCAGGCGGCCGGAACAAGGAGAAAGGCCCATGCATGTGAGATCTGTTCGGTCATGATTTGTCCTTGGTCGCCGGGGCGTTGATTCTCGGATCGGCCAGGCCCATCCGGGCCTTGGCTGCCAGCAGGTCGTCCATCTGGGCCTGGCTCAGGCGGATCGGCTCGCCGAGTTGTCGGGCCAGCAGGAGGATCCGACAGTAGCTGTCGAGTGTTTCCAGGTGGGCGTAGGCCAGTTCCAGCTCGACGTCGAAGCCTACGGCCCCGTGGTGGTCGAGGATGACGGTGTTGATCCCTTCTGCCAGGCAGGCGCCCACGTTCTGGCTGACCTGCGGCGAACCGGGTGTGGCGTAGGCTGCCACCGGCACGGGCCCCAGGAGGACCTCGACTTCCGGCAGGATGCCATCCGGGATCGGCGTGCCCGTAATCGCAAAGGCCGACACGTGCGGCGGATGGGCGTGGGCGACGGCCCGGACTGCGGGCCGCTCGCGGTAGATCCGCAGGTGCATCTGGATCTCGCTGGTGGTCCTGCCCGTGCCTGCCAACTGGTTGCCCTCCGCGTCGACAACGATCAGCATCTCCGGGGTCATCTGTCCCTTGGCCACGCCGGAAGGCGTGCAGAGGAACGTGCCGTCATCCAGTCTGCAGGAGATGTTGCCGTCGTTGGCAGCGACCATCTGCGCCGCGGTCATCCGCCTGCCGATGTCGCAGATCAACTCGGCCTGTTGGTCCGTGGTGGGCATGGTCAGCCGATCTGCTGGGCGATCTGGACGTAGTGCATCCGGATCTCGTAGAGCACGTGGTCGAGGGTGTCCTTCTCGTCTTCGTCCAGGTTGCCCTTGGTCTTCTCTTCCAGCAGGCTGAGGCAGTCGATGTGGAACTTGGCCAGGTCCAGGTCGACCATCGGCTGGCCGGATTCCGGGTCCCGCATGCCCCCCAGGGCCATCATCGCCTGTGTGGCCAGCGTGGAAACGAAGGTCTGGAAGTTGGCTTGGGGCAGCTGTCGCGGCCCGGGCTTCGGTCCGCCGGCCGCGGCCTGGGCTGCCTGGGCTCCGGCCTGGGCGGTCTGACTCTTCTGCTCGACCTGCTCGCTGAGGCGTTTCTTCTCCTGCTCAGCCTGGGTCTTCCAGTCGTCATCGACGATGATCTTCGGTTTGTCCTGGTCTTCAGCCATCGTGGTTGTCCTCGAGTTGGTTTGCGGTTGGGGTCAGCCGGCGGATCGTTCCATTGTAATCATCTGTCCGTCGCGTTCCAGTCATTCGCCCGCGACCGATCAGGCAGTGGCGATACGGGGCATGGGCGTCGGCTCGCAGGCCATGGTCGCCTGGCAGAACTCCTGCAGCAGGCGGGCCTTGATCTCGGCGCTGCCCGGGTCATCCCAGAGATTGTTGACCTCGGCCGGGTCCTCCTGCAGGTCGAACAGTTCGCCGGCATCGATCGAGCGGTAGACCGTCAGCTTGTACCTCTGGTTGACGAAGGTCCGCAGGTGGACGTTCTGGAAGGTATGGCGGTTCTCGGTGATCGACCACGTCCGGGCCGGCTGACCGCCTTGCCAGCAGGGAAGCTGGTTGACACCGGTCATCGTGCCGGGCGCCTCTGCCCCTGCAGCGGCCAGGAAAGTCTGGGGCAGGTCGAGAAGGTTCTGGATCGCATCACTGGACCGGCCTGCAGGGACCTGCCCGGGCCAGCGGACCAGGAACGGAATCCGCAGCAGGTCCTCATAGTGGAAGGGCCCTTTGGCGTGCAGGCCGTGCTGGCCGAGAAGGTGCCCGTGGTCGGTGCTGAAGACCACCAGCGTATTTTCTGCCATGCCCAACCGGTCCAACCGATCGAGGATGCGCCCGATCTGCTGGTCCATCAGGCTGACCATGCTGTAGTAGATGGCCATGTTGCGTTTGGCCTGGTCTTCGCTGATCCCGTGATAGCCGAATCCGTGAATGCCGAAATCTTCGAAGAAACGTTCGTAAAGCTTCTCGCGTCCGTCGGGGTCCTGTGTCAGGGCGAAGTGCTCCGGGTTGCGGTCGTGTTCGCCGGGGACCAGGCGGCCGGGCTGCATCTCGGCCGGGTCGTACATGCTCGCCCAGGGTTCGGGGACGATGTACGGCGGGTGCGGGTCGTGGAAGCTGGCCCAGCAGAAGAAGGGCTTGTCTGCGGCATGTGCCTTGTCGATCTGTGCGATCGTCCGCTCGGCCGTCCAGGTCGAATAGTGTAACTCCTCGGGCAGAGACCAGCTTCCGTTGTCGTCCCAGGGCCTGTCGCAGCCGGGCTGATCGGGCCAGGGACGGAAGTAGTCCCGCCAGTTGTCCAGGCCCTTTTCTTCCAGCCAGATCGCGTAGTGCTGGCCGACGTGGGATTCATCCCCGTGCATCCGGGCGGTTTCGACGTGGTCAAAGCCGTACCAGGGTCCGTGGAAGTCCCGCCAGAAGTCCAGGTCCCGCAGGGTCGGCTGGGCCTCCAGCGAAGGGTACTGCTCGGTCGAGGCCAGCGGTTGGAGGTGCACCTTGCCGATGGTGGAGGTCTGGTAGCCGGCCTGGCTGAACAGCTGCCCGACGGTGGGCACGTTTTCGAAGAGTTTCGTCCCCAGCGACCAGGCCCCGTGCTGCGAGGGGTACATCCCGGTGATGATGCTCGCCCGGGTCGGTGTACAGGTGGGATTCGGGCAGTACGCCCGGTCGAACCGCGTGCCCTCCCTGCAGAGGCGGTCCAGCTCTGGCGTGTGGATTGTCCGATTGACAGCCCCGAGCGTCGAGTCATGCTGCTGATCGGAGGTGATCAGCAGAATGTTGGGTTGGTCGGACATCAATAAACTCCTTTCCCTGTCAGCTCTTTCGGGCCGGGAGAGAGTATAGGCAAGCAGGGCCCGGGCTGCAATTGTCCCGGGCGGGGCAGACGGAACTTACAGGGCAGCTTCGAGGTGGCGAAGGATGTGGTAGAGGCTCCGGGCTGCGGCGGCCAGGCCGGGGTAGTTCAGCGTCTCGATCGTGTCTTGTCGGGTGTGATAGTGGGGGCCCTGGCCGGCGTAGGCGAAAAGCGTGTCGATGCCCTCCCGGGCGAAAGCCATCTGGTCCGACCAGCCGATGCCATTGGTCACCGCCACCGTTTGCAGACGCAGGGCCGAGAAGGGCCTGGCAGAGCGGACCGCCACGGCCACCGGTCCATCGATTACCGAACCCAGCAGCAGGAGGCGATTGTTCTTCACGTGGCCCAGTTGATCGATGTTGACCATCGCAGCGATCTGTTCGATTTCAACCGGCAGGTTGGCCACAAAATGCTTCGAGCCCTGGAAGCCGGCTTCTTCGGCATCGAAGGCCACGAAATAGTACCCCACGCGCCGCCGGGGCTGGAGGCGGACCGCCCGGGCCAGTTGCAACAGCGCCGCCATGCCGGATGCATTGTCATCGGCCCCCGGGCGGATGCCGGGCCCCTGGTCGTAGGCATTTTCGCCCGTGGCGGGCAGGTGGTCGTAATGGGCTCCGACGAGGATTACCCGCTCCGGTCCGGGTTCGGTGGGCGGCAGGTAGGCCACGATGTTCCGACCGGTTGCCTCGGTCAGCGAGGCCGTTCCCGCTACGTTCTGTCCAACAGCGAATGAGGCCGCTCTGCCAGTGGTGCGGATCTTCTGGACGAGCGTCTCTATATCGGTATCGGCCCTGGCCAGCAGCGCATTGGCCGCAGCCCGGGAGATCCGCATCGCCGGGATCGGTCCCGTACCGTCTCCGTAGGTATCCTCCAGGGGATCTTCCGGGCCTGTCAGACTCGCCGGGGCGACAAGCAGGGCAGCGACGGCCCCGCGATTGGCGGCCTGTCGGAGCTTGTACTTGACCCCCGCCAGGCGGGTAAACTTGCCCCGCAAGGCCCAGAGGCTCTGGCCCGTCCTGTCATGCGGTTCGCCCAGAAGGATCATCGCCACAGCACCGTTGACGCTGATCCGCTGGTAGTCATCGTAAGACCGGATTCGGTTGTGCAGGCCATAGCCGGCGAAAACCAGGGGGGCCGAGAACGCCCCATCGCACCCGGCAGCAGAGACGGAAAAATCCCGACCAGCTTTCAGATCGGCCAGCCCGGGCCCCTTGAGATCGCTGCGGTCGGTAGGTTCTAAAACGTCCTGAAGGGTGAAGATCTGGAAAAAGCTGCCGTCGGATCCGGCAGGGGTCAGGTCCATATCACCGAACTGGGCCGCGATGTACTGGCCTGCAACGCGGTTGCCCGCAGTGCCTGCGCATCGGCCGCCCAGGGATAGATCGGCCAGGAAGCGGACGTGGGGGGCAACCTGCTCGAGTTCCAGCTGCTCCAGGGATTCGGCATGCGGTTGGCCGGCACGGACCGTCGGGCCGCAGCCGACGATCAACGCCACCAGACCAGGCAGCAAAAAGATGCAGGCGGTTCTAGGCATTTCTTTGCCCCCGATGCTCAAAGCGGTTTAAGTCCCGGCCCCGTCGGTTTGACGGGTAGTTTCGGCCGATTCTTTCTGCCCGCTCAACTCGTTATCAGACTGGTACTGTCCGATTTTTTTTTTTTGGATGGCCGCAGCCACCAGTTCGCGGAACATCGGCTGGGGACGCAGCGGGCGGCTGGTCAGGCAGGGGTGGGCCTGGGTGCCCAGGAAGTACGGGTGTTTGTCGCGCCGCAGCTCGAGGATCTGCATGATCGGGTGGGTCGGGTGCTTGCCCGAGAAGATCAACCCATGGTCTTCCAAGATCTGGATGTACTTCGGATCGACCTCGTAACGATGGCGGAATCGCATGCGGATCCGGTCGGCTGAGTCGAACAGCTCGGCTGCGAAGGTATCCGGTGTGATGTCGATGTCCTGGCCGCCCAGGCGCATATTCCCGCCGAGGCCTTCGATCTTCTTCTGATCCGGCAGGATGTCGATGACCGGTTCCCGGCAGTCTGGCTGGATTTCCGTCGAGTGAGCGCCCTCCAGGCCGCAGACGTTGCGGGCGAACTCGATCACCGCCATCTGGAAGCCCAGGCAGATGCCCAGAAACGGAATCCGGTTCTCCCGCGCGTGCTTGATGCAGGCGATTTTGCCTTCCGTGCCTCGCACGCCGAAGCCGCCCGGGACAATCACCCCGTCGACGCCTTCCAGCGCCTTGGCGACCGCATCGTCATCGCCGGTCAGGTCGGTCGTGTCGATCCAGCGGATATCGACCTTGGTCTCGTGGGCCGCCCCGGAATGCTCCAGGGCCTTGATGATGCTCGCGTAGCTGTCCCGCAGGGCGGTGTATTTGCCCGTAATGCCGATCGTCACCGACCCGGAAGTCTTGTTGATCCTGGCGACGTATTTCTCCCAGCCGATCGCAGCCCGGGCGTCCTGGGCGGAGTTGACCTTCGCGCCGAGGTTGAGCATCTGGATGATTTCCGAATCGATACTGTGCTCGCGCAGCAGGCCGGGCAGCAGGTAAATGCTCTTCAGGTCGTGCATCGAGAAGACGCGCTGCTGGGGGACCGAGGTGTAGACCGAGATCTTCTGGCGGACCTTTTCGGTCACCGGCGTCTCGGCCCGGCAGGCGACCAGGTCGGGCATGACGCCCAGTTCCATCAGCCGCTTGATACCCAACTGGGCGGCCTTGGACTTCTGCTCACCCAGGGCCGGCGGGCGGATTACGTACGTCAGCGCCACGTTGCAGACGTTGGCCGGGCCTTCCTCGTAGCGCATTTCGCGCAGGGCCTCGATGTAGAACGTGTTCTCGATGTCGCCGACCGTGCCGCCGACCTCGACGAAGACCACGTCGGCGCCGGTCTCGACGGCCAGCTTCCGCAGGCGCAGTTTCACCTCGCCGGTCACGTGCGGGATCATCTGCACGTCGCGCCCGAGATAGCCGCCTGCCCGTTCCTTGTTCAGGATCGCCGAGAAGATCTGCCCGCTGGTGGCGAAATTGTGCTTCGAGAGGTCCTGGTCGAGCATCCGCTCGTACGTGCCCAGGTCCATATCCGTCTCCATGCCGTCATCCAGGACAAAAACCTCGCCGTGACGATACGGATTCAGCGTTCCGGAGTCGACGTTGAGGTACCCCTCGAGTTTGATCGGGGCGACCTTCAGGCCCTTGTCTTTCAGGAGTTTGGCCAAAGAGGCCGAGAAAATGCCCTTGCCCAGGCCGCTGATGACCGTGCCGAAGACGAAAACATAGCGGGTAGATCCCACCCTATAGCCGTCGGGCAGGGGCGTGTAGAATTCCGTTTCGTCGGTTCGATCTTTGATCGACCGGAGTAGATCCATGGCTTTGCTCATGGAGCTACAGTCTACGGACACCGGCGGGAATGGGCAAGGGGCCGATCCGGCTTTTTCACGAAATTGCTCTGAAAAGCGGTCGGGGTGCGGGCTTCAGCGAGGCTGGGCCAGGCGGTTGTCGATCAGGTACTTCGCCGAATCGGCCACCGCCTGGACCATGTCGGTATCGCAGCGGTCCAGTTCGACGATCAACCATCCCAGCGTCTGCTCATCCGCTGCCTGAATGACCGAAGCGACGTCCATCATGCCCGAACCGACGGCCACGTGGGCCTGGTCCTTCTTCAAGGGCCCGTCCTTGATGTGAAGCAAAGGGGTGCGGTCGGCATGGCGGGCCACGAAATCCGGCACGTCCACCTGGCCGAAGTTGCTCGCCCAGTAGGTGTCGATCTCGGCCGCCAGATCCGGAGCTTCCTGGTAGAGCAGGTCCAGCCCGATCGTTCCGTCGAAGGTCTCCATCTCCCACCAGTGGTTGTGGTAGACCAGTTGCATGTCGTGGGCCTTGAGCAGTTCTGCGGCGGCCTGGAACTGCTCGGCCACCTGCTTGATTGAATCGGGCGAATCGAAGCGGTCGGCCCCGGCCCCCGAGCCCAGGAACTTCACGTTCAGGGTCTTGTAGGTATCCACCAGTTCGTTGATGTTCTCCTCGGTGGGCAGGGGCACGTGGGCCCCGGCAGGGTCCAGGCCCAGATCCTTGAACATCCTGGCCACCTCGTCGGCGGAGTGGTTGTACAGACCGGCCAGTTCCACACCCTTGTAACCCATCTGGGCGACATGGGTCAGGGTTCCCAGCAGATCTTCCTTGGCTTGCTGGCGGAGGGAGTAGAGTTGCAAGGCGAGGGGTTTCATCGTATCGCTCCTGGGTTGGTGGATATGGCTCAGCCGGCCGATTGTACCCGTTTGACAAATTGATCGTAATCTTCCCGCGTGTCGATGCCCTGGCCGTGGTAGTCGACGACCTGCACGCGAATATTGTGGCCGGATTCGAGGACCCGAAGCTGCTCGAGCTTTTCGACGGATTCAGCCGGGGTCGAATTGGCCACGGCGAACCAGTGCAGGAATCCTGCCCGGTAGGCATAGACTCCCAGGTGCAGCAGATAGTCGGTCTGGCCGTCGCCGTCGCGGTCGTGGGGGATCCGGGCCCGCGAGAAGTATAGCGCCCGGTTCCAGCTGTCCAGCACGACCTTCACGCGGGCCGGGTCGTCGGCCTGCTGGGCGGGCAGGGGCGTTGCCAGGGTCGCCATGGGCGCATCGTCGCGGGCGATCATCTCCACCAGCAGGTCGATGCAGCGTGGCGGGATCTCCGGTTCGTCGCCCTGGACGTTGATGATGATCGTCTCGTCGGGCAGTTTGAGCGAAGCGGCCGCCTCGGCCAGGCGGTCGGTCCCGGAGCGGCAGCTGGGGGAGGTCATCACCACTTCTGCCTCGGCCCGGACGGCGGCCTGGCGAATCCGCTCGTCATCGGTGGCCACCACGATCCGGTTGATGTGCCTGGCCCTGCGGACCTGCTCGACCACGTGGGCCAGCAGGGGCTTGCCCGTCTCGGCCAGCAGGGGCTTGCCCGGCAGGCGGGTCGAAGCATATCGGGCCGGTATCATGGCGATCGCATTCATGGGCGTGATTGTAATCAGGCCGCGGCCAATTGCAACCCTTCGCAGGCAGAGCTTTTAGCCGCAGCAGTGGCACAGAGGCGTTTTCCCGTCAAGCCCCGGCGACCCGGGCTGCGCCGCGCCGGGCAGGGGTCTTCTCAGGCCCGGCCGATGTATTCGCCCGTCCGGGTGTCGATTTTGATCAACTCGCCATTCTCGACAAACGGCGGGACCTTGACCAGTGCGCCGCCTTCGCAGGTGGCGTCCTTGTACTGGTTGGTGGCCGTGGCGCCCTTGATCTGCGGGGGCGTCTCTTCGACGACCAGTTCCACGGTGTTCGGCAGCTCAACGGTAATCGGGTTGCCACCGATAAAGGCGATCTCCAGCGCGATGTTCTCTTTGAGGTAGACCGCCTGGTCGCCGATCAGGTCCGTGTGAATGTTGACCTGCTCGTACGTCTCCGGGTCCATCACCACGATGCCCGTATTGTCGCTGTAGAGGTATTCCATCGTCTTGCGATCGACGTGGACCGGTTCGAACTCCTCGGTCGTCCGGAAACGCTCCTCGATCAGCTGGCCGGATTCGATGTTCTTCAGCTGGATCGACTGGTAGCTCTGGCCCTTGCCTTTGGCAATCTTGGTGTTGTCCTGGCAGACCCAGACGCCGTTCTTGTATTCCACGGCCTGGCCGCGGCGAAGATCATTAGCCTTTACGCCCATGGGGGGTTTCTCCAAGTACTCTGGTGGTGCAATTACAAGCCGTGCATGTTACCAGATTTCGCCCATCCGACAAGAGCGATTTGCCGGCCCCTTGCATCGCCCGGCCCGGCCCGATAGGCTCGGGCCATCCTGGGGCAACAGGCAAGCAGGAGCAGTCATCCATGGCCAAGACCAGCAAGAAATCGCGCCGTTCGAATCGCGGCAGGAAGAAGGTCCTCTTTCACGTCGGGGGACCGTGGCACGAGACCCGCAAGGTCGCCGAAATGGTCGCCGACTGGGCCGGACGCAACGGCAACCGCTACCGCTTCGAGATCACCGACGACGTCAACGTCTTTTCCGGCGACCTGGAAGCCTACCACGCCGTGGCCGTCTATTCGATGGGCACCGAATCCCTGCCGGCCAAGGCGGAGATGAACCTGGTCAAATACGTCGAAAACGGCGGGGCCCTGGTGGGCCTGCACTGCGCCGCCTGCCAGTTCCCCGCATCCGAGGCCTGGGTCAAACTGCTGGGCGGACAGTTCGACTTCCACCCGCCGCAGTTGGCCTTTCCGGTCCGGATGCTCGATCCGACCCACCCGGCCACGCGCCGCGTGCTGGATTTCGAGATCTTCGATGAACTCTACCTGACCAAAAACCGGGCCGACGACATCGAGGTCCTGGCCACCACGCGCTTCAAGGACCAGGACGTGCCGCTGATCTGGACGCGCAGCCAGGGACAAGGCCGCGTCTACTTCAACGCCCTGGGCCACGGGCCGAAGCAGCTGGCCGATCCCGTGCTGGCCAAGAGCTACCTGCGCGGTCTGGACTGGGCGTGCGGCATCGAAGAGCCTGCCAAGCCCGTCCGCTGCGCCATGCTCGGCTACGGCGGGGCCTTCTCGATGGGCAAGCGACACAGCGAGGACATCAACGCTGTTGCGGGCATGAAGGCGGTGGCCGCCTGCGACACCGACCCGGCCCGGGCAGCCCAGGCCAAGGAAGACTTCCCCGAATTCCGCACCTTCACCGACCCGGATGAACTGCTGGCCGATGACGAAATCGACCTGGTCGTCATCATCCTGCCCCACAATCTCCACGCCGAATATGCCATCAGGGCCCTCCAGGCGGGCAAGCACGTCGTGCTGGAAAAGCCCTTCTGCCTGAGCCTCGACGAGGCAGACAAAATGATCGCCGCGGCCGAAAAGGCCGGCAAGATGCTGACCTGCTACCACAACCGCCGCTGGGACGGGGACTACCGGACCATCCGCCGGATCATCGAGTCCGGCCGGATCGGCGAGGTCTTCGAGATCCAGGCTGGTTTCGCCCGTTACGGCCGCCCGCGCGACTGGTGGCGGTCGAACAAGGACATCTCCGGCGGAACGCTCTACGACTGGGGTGCCCATTTTACCGACTGGATCCTCGGGCTGATCCCGGGCAAGATCGCCGAGATCAGCGGGTTCTTCCAGTTTGGCAAGGTCTGGCTGCACCAGACCAACGAGGACCACACCCAGGCGATTATCCGGTTCGAGAACGGTGCGATGGCCGACCTGGTCATCTCGCAGATCGCCGCGGCCGGCCGGCCCCGCTGGCGGATCTGCGGGACCAAAGGCGCAATCCTCGATGACGGCAGCGTGGAAAAGGGCTGCAAGGTCTTCTACGCCGACCAGACAGGCCAGCTTGTCGAGCAGATCGTCAAATGGGGCCCGTCGCGATGGGAAGAATACTACGTCAACCTCGCCGACCACCTGCTGGCCGGGGATGAACTGGTCGTCAAGGCCGACCAGGCCCGCCGCGTCATCGGCGTGATCGAGACGGCCGAGAAATCCAGCAAGCAGGGCAAGGCCCTGTCCCTGCCGGGCGAGTGACTCCTGCCCGGCCTGGGTCCGGCGACCTGAGATCTGCATGCTTGCATTGCAGCCGCTCAGCGGGATAATGGCCCGGTGACGCTCGCAACCCCTCCCGGGAGGACGTGGAATATGGATCGCTTGATGGTCAGTGTCTCCGGCGTGCGCGGCACGATCGGTGGAACCTTGACGCCCGAAGTCGCCGCCCAGTTCGGCTGCGCGTTCGGCACGATGCTCGGGGCGGGCAAGACCGTGATGCTCGGCTCGGACACCCGCCCCAGCGGCAAGATGATCCGCTCTGCCGTCTCGGCCGGACTTGTCGCCACGGGGATCCACGTCATCGACCTGGGTGTAGTTACCACGCCCGGCGCTGCCCTGATGACACTGACAGGCAAGGCCGGCGGCGGGATCGTCATCACCGCTTCGCACAACCCGAAGCAGTACAACGGTATCAAGTTCCTCCAGCCGGCAGGCGTGGGCCTGACCGCCGAGCAGGCCGGCCAGCTTAAGCAGATCTGGCAGAGCGGCCAGTTCAAGTTCGTCGACGTCGACCATCTCGGCCATCTGTCCGAAGACAACACCACCCATGACCGCCACCTGGAATTGGTGCTCAAGATCGTCGACGCCGCCGCGATTGCGGGCAAGAAGTTCAAGGTCGTGCTGGACAGCATCAACGGGGCCGGCTGCACCGTTACGCCCATGCTGCTGACCCGCCTGGGCTGCGAGGTCTTCCACGTCAACGGCTCGCCCTCGGGCCACTTCGCCCACCAACCCGAGCCGATCGCCGAGAACCTCGCCCAACTCTCCGAGACCGTCCGCAGCCACCGGGCCGACGTGGGCTTCGCCCAGGACCCCGACGCCGACCGCCTGGTCCTGCTGGATGAAAACGGTGCGTTCATCGGCGAGGAATACACCCTGGCCCTGGCGGCCGCCTACCGCCTCCGACAGGAAAAGGGCAATATGGCGACGAACCTGGCCACCAGCCGGATGATCGATGACATCGCCGCCGCCGCCGGCGTGGAGGTCTTCCGCGCCCCGACCGGGGAAGCCAACGTCGTCGAAGAGATGGAAAAACGGGGCTGCTACTTCGGCGGCGAGGGCAACGGCGGGGTCATCGACCCGCGCGTCGTGCCCGTCCGCGACAGTTTGGTGGGCATTGCACTGATCCTGGCCTACATGACCGAAACGGGCAAGAAGCTCAGCGAACTGGTGGCCGAGATTCCGTCCTATACGCTGGTGAAAACCAAGCTGCCCTGCCCGGCCGACGCTGCCGACAAGGTCGCCGAGAAAACCCGCGCCCTGTTCGCCGAGACGCCCGGGGCGAAGTTCAACTCCGCCGACGGCCTGCGGATCGACCTGGAAGACTCCTGGCTGTGCGTCCGCGCCTCGAACACCGAACCGATCATGCGCATCTTCGCCGAAGCCCCCTCCGCCGAGACCGCCAACGACCTGGTCGCCAAAGTCCGCGCCATCGCCGATGAGGTGGTGGGGTAAGGATTTCCTGCAGGAACGATACGCACGAAAACGGACAGCGCAAGGCGGGTGGCTGACCCAAAAGTGGGAAAGCAGAAATCTTCTCCTGTTGATCCGACAATCCTTACGTGTCGCGGGACAATGAATTCGACAGGGCCGAAAAAGGGTTGATCATGTCAAGTCCGATCGAACAGGCAGAGGCCAGACTCTTCGCACCCGAGCAGGCCAAGTGGATCAGTCGGAATCTCTGGTTGATCCTGATCGGTCTAGTGCTATGGACGTTTGACCTGAACTACACAAGGCTGGTCAACGGGGAAGGATTCAAGCTGGATCTGCTCAACGATACGGCCGGGGCTGTTCTGGTATTCATCGGGCTTTGGCGATTGGGGCGGCTGGAATTCAGCACGACGTATCGAACTGTCATGCGTTGGGCGGCGTGGCTGTCGCTGGTACGGCTTTTCATCAGCGGGGCCGTCGCGGCGGTTCAACCCTATACGCCGCCGTATGTGGAGTCGATGTTCCATGTCGCTGGCCTGTTGGTTTCGGTGCAGTTGCTGCTGTTCGGCTGGGGCATGCTCCAGCTGTGTCGTCACCTAGGAATGCGATCCCCTGTCCGGTTCTGGATATTCTGGTTGTCGGCAGTGCTGGCAATCCATTTTCTGCCGGATCTGTTGGACTACCTCTTCCTGCAGACTCGTCCAGACCTGGCCGACACTTGGTGGTCACTGATGCCAACCGGCCTTTCGCTGCCCATCGTTCTGATCCTGCTGGCCGTCAGCCCGTTCCTGCTGTGGATCGCAATCCGAAAGACCAGCAAACACCTCAGCCTGATCATGTCGCGCCAAGCCATCCCGACCCGGCCAGCTGGCAATGGAAAGATTCGGCTTGGCGTCTTTGGTCTGGGCCTTGTCGCGACGTTAGCAGGGGTGGCCGTCGAACGTGTGGCCTCAAGTATCACCCCTGATCCGGACAGGCTTATGGGTCGATTCATTGCCAGCGGATTCATCGGGAACGGAGATGACCGCAGTTTTCATATCGAGGTCCACAGAAACCCCTATGGTGATATTCGCCTGATCGTGTTCCTGATGTACAGGCAGAATCAACTGATGGATGGCGAGTCCTACATATGGTCCTCTTCAAGTCTGGACAGCGGGCCCGCTCAGGACAGGCCGACAATCCAGGTTACGATTGGGCCCGATTCAGGAGTGTACGTGGACGGCCAACGTTGGCAGATCCCAGAAGGAACCGGCGTCATGCTGTCCACCGATCAGCATCCAACCCAATGGGTTCCTGTTCCGACCTCCGTCATACCGGAAACAGGCGAGGACATCTCATCAATAGATTGGGTCCGATGGGCAGAGACCCAGGTTCTGCCCCGAGCCCGCAAGTTCGATGCTTCTGGTCTAGAGGCCCAGGCGATAGGTTCCTAGACCACCCAGAGACACATGGTCGTCGGATCCTCTCAATTCCCCGTTCGTCCCGGTCG
Source organism: Phycisphaerae bacterium (assembly GCA_046541415.1). Classification (GTDB taxonomy): domain Bacteria; phylum Planctomycetota; class Phycisphaerae; order SM23-33; family SM23-33; genus CAZOVB01. The sequence goes on from JBKHDI010000035.1 coordinate 36,426, forward strand.
AGTCTATACAATACGGGTGAGCCGAAATTCGATACGCAAAGAGGCGA